>DASTCT010000043.1:0-14776 GCA_035710845.1 Candidatus Angelobacter sp. | reverse complement strand
ATGAAGCAAGCGCCAGGACAAAACTTGCTAGGGCCGATGGAGCCTGACAGCGACACGGTGGTCAAGACACTGGAGCAGATTTATGCGCGGCATTGAAGAAAGAGAAACGGAAAAAATAACTCCTGCCCGGCCCTCACAGCAGGTGCGGATCGGGATTGTCGGTTATGGCACCGTAGGGCGCGCCACCGCAGAAATCCTGCAGAGCCATGCAGCGGAGATCCGCGAGCGCACTGGCGGCGTGGCTGTGGTGGTCACGCGCATCTGCCGGCGGAAAGCCAATGCTCATGAGCCGGGAGTGAATGGCGTGCCAATCTTTAGCGACTGGCGACAGGTGGTAAACGCAGACGACGTGGATATCGTAGTGGAGGCAATTGGCGGGACAACTGTGGCGCTGGACGTTGTCCGCAGCGGCCTGGCAAACGGCAAACCTGTTGTTACGGCGAACAAAGCGCTGATCGCGCTGCATGGAGAAGCTTTATTTACCCTGGCGCGGGAGAAAAATTTGCCCATCGGCATTGAAGCCACAGTCGCCGGAGGAGTGCCGGTGATTCGGGCCATCTCTGAGGCCCTTGCAGCCGACCGCATTCAGGCTGTCTATGGAATTGTGAACGGCACGTGCAATTACATCCTTACGCAGATGGAGCAGCACGGCATTGACTTTGCGCACGCGCTGGAACAGGCGCAGGCAGCGGGCTACGCAGAGGCAAATGCGAGCCTTGATATCGATGGCCTGGATGCGCGCGACAAAATTGCCATCCTGGCCCGCATCGCGTTCGGCCATGGGGTTCGCGCAGCGGAAATTCCGGTCACGGGCATCCGCAACATCACCGCAACTGATTTTCATTACGCCCACCGGCTGAACTCAACCATTCGATTAGTCGCCTCAGCCGAACGCACAGAAACGGGCATTCACATTGCGGTGCAGCCGTGGCTGGAGCCAAGGGATTCCATGCTGGCCAAAGCCGCGGGGGCGAACAACGCCATCTTCATCGCTGGAGAAAAAGTGGGAACGCAGATGCTCTATGGGCGCGGAGCAGGTGGCGGAGCTACCGGCACGGCCGTTCTCTCTGATGTTTTGCAGATCGCGCGGCAGATTGCGCGCGGGCAAACTTCAACCAGCCTTTTGGCAGGATTCAACAACACACAGCCCTTGCAGCCGACGCCGCGCAGCGCTCCCGTAGGTTGGTTTCTCAGGATGACCGTGAACGATCAGCCGGGAATTCTTGCCCGCACCGCCGAGGTAATTGCCCGCGAAGGAATCAATATTGACTCGGTAGTCCAGGAGCCGCACATGAATAAAGACCGGCTCTCATTTGTGATTACGCTGGAACCAACGCTGGAAACAACGGTCAACCGTGCGATAGAGGCTATAGACCGATTTGAGTTCATGCGCGCACCGGTACTGCTGATGCCGATGATCTCGCCGGTGGAAGAACACGTGTAAAAACCAGTACTTAGTATTTAGTAGTTGGCTCGAGCTTTTCTGGGCCAAGATTCGCAAGCGGGTAGCGATCCCTCGCTGCGTTCGGGACAAGCCATTAATGGATCGGTTCCGGCTCGGCCACGCCGTCAGCGCGCGGATCGGAAGCGGCGGAGTTCATGCCCGTTTTTGAGTTGTGCACCACCACCTGGCCACGGCCCATGAGCGCAGTGTAGTCGCCGCGCACAATCAGGTTGTGTCCTTTTTGACGAAGGGCCTGCAATACATCAGCGGGAACACGCGACTCAATCAAAATGTCGCAGCTCACTTTGTTGTCGGTAACAGTAAAACGAGGGGCCTCAAGCGCGCCCTGGATGTTCATTGCGTAATCGACAAAGTTGGAAACAAATTGCGCGTGCGCCAAGGGCTGGTTGGCGCCGCCCATAATTCCAAAGCCGATATGCACATCTCCGCGCTCCATGAAAGCCGGAATGATCGTGTGGAACGGACGCTTGCGCGGCTGGAGAGCGTTAGGATGCGAAGCGTCAAGCGTAAACAGCGCGCCACGATTCTGCAGAGCAAATCCCATTCCATTGACAACGATTCCCGAGCCAAAAGCCGAATAATTACTCTGAATCAGTGAAGCGATGTTGCCATCTTTATCGACCGCCGCAAGATATGTGGTGTCACTTGCCGGTGGACTTCCAGCGCCAGGGTCACAATCTGCCTTATCTGGATTGATCTTTGCGGCACGCTGTTTTGCGTAATTTTTATCGAGCAGGCCGGCGACAGGAACTTTCGCAAAGCGGGGATCAGCGTTATAGCGATAAAGGTCAGCGTAGGCCAGCTTCATCGCCTCAATCCTTTTGTGCACTTCAGCAGTGCCTTTTGGGCCGTCTTTCCCCGGCTGAAAAGTTTCCATGATGTTGAGCATTTCCAGCGCAGCCATGCCTTGCACATTGGGTGGAAGCTCATAGACTTTCCAACCGCGATAGTCGGTGGAGATAGGTTCAACCCACTCAGCAGAAAAGTCGGCTAGATCATCCAACTGCATTGTTCCGCCGAACTCAGTTGATGTGTGAACAATGGCCTGGGCAATCTCGCCTTTGTAAAATGCGTCGCGGCCTTTTTCCGCGATCAGGCGCAACGCTTTAGCAATGTCAGGATTGGTGAACCTGGCGCCCAGTTCGGGCACATTGCCGCCAGGAAGAAATACGCGGCGCGCCTCGCCGGTCTTCTGTAGTTTAGGTTCAGCTTCAACCCAGTAATCATGGATGATCTCCGGCACTGCATAGCCATGCTCGGCATAATAAATGGCGGGCGTGAACAAATCTTTCCAGGGGAGACGTCCAAAGCGTTTGTGCGCCTGGCTCCAGCCATCTACCGCACCGGGAACGGTCACTGTCTGAATGCCGTCATGCGGCATGGTAGTGATTCCGTGCTGGGCAAGAAATTCAATGGTCAGCTTGTGGGGGGCCCATCCGCTGGCATTCAGGCCATAAAGCTTGCCGGTCTTGGCGTCCCAATAAATAAGGAAAAGATCGCCGCCGATGCCGTTCATCATTGGCTCGGTTACGCCGAGCGTGGCATTAGCTGCGATCGCTGCATCCATGGCCGAACCACCCTGAGCTAGAACCTGAGCACCAGCTTGCGAGGCCAGGTAATGGCTGGTGGCAACGATTCCCCGGTCCGTCATCACAACAGAACGGCCATACGAGCGGTCTTGAGTAGCAGCGTTATAAGCCATACCGAGAAACAAGAAGGAGAGCAGAAGCATTTCGTGTCGCAATCTGAACCTCACCGCAAGAGTCTGCGCCAAGCGAAAGAATTATAGTCGAGCGCTGGGCCTTAGTGATGCCTCTTCCAGTTGAACCTTCTCCCGATGATGCCTTTGATAATCAGATGATCTGTGGAGCGCGTAACGCCCACGCCCACGCCGAAATTGATTTCCCATTCCGGCGAAACATTCAAATCAATAGCCGGAAAAATCTGTTGTTGCTGTTCCGCGAGCGGGTCAAAGCTGGTGACCGGCCCCAGCGAGCCGTAATACTCAAGGCCGCCGCTGACGACTTTTGAAAAATCATAGGACACTTTGGCGTTAGGCGAGAATTCAAAACCCTGGCTCACGTTTTCACCATGAAGAGATTTATCGATCGTGGGATTGAATGACAGGTACCAGCGTTCGATCTTTTTGTCCACAATCGGACGCATCTCCCAGGTCCAGGTATCCTGGGAAAATGCTCTTCGCTGATAGCCGATTTCATTGGAAAGGCTCACGCCCACCGGCCAGTGCCATTTTTCCGGCACGCGGAAGCGCGGGCGAATGTGGTCACCCACCCAATCCCAGCCATCGCCGGAGCGGGCACTGGTAAAAATGTAGAAACCAGTTTCAAACCAATCGGTAAAGCCCTGTGTGATCTCAATGGTTTCGTGGATTGCGTGATTGGTCGGCTGCACGCCGTCTATCACATTCTTTTCACCCTGTGCTGTAAAGTTTGTGTGGAACTCAACCATGGTGGAAAGAGGCTCTACCGTATCAGCAGAATAGACCTGGATCTCATAGTTGTCCTGGGCACGCAAGGTGGCAGCGCAGGCAAAGAACAACAGCAACAAAAAAACTGGGACCAGCTTCTGGACCATTCAACCCCTCAGTTGCCAACGTCAGCAACGAAATCTTCCCACTTCCGCCTTTTGAGCTTATGCTGCACCTGCGCTGAAAGCAAATAAAGCGGGCCGCCTGTTAGAGCGGCCCGCTTTATACCTTTTCCTTTTACCTTGCTGTTGCTCTTCAGGCTGCTTTAGCAGCTCTTTTCCTTTCCGCCCAGCGCTTTTTCATCATCTCTGATATGCGCCGTTTAGCAGCCGCGGTCAAACGACGACGCCCGCGCCTGCCTTTGCCGAAACCGCCTGGCCCGCGGCGGCCTCTCATGGAACCGCGAAGAGCCGTAATAGCCTGGTCTAAACGGTCCCTTTCTGCTTCTAGCTCGGTGATAATCTGCTGTGTATCCATATAGCTCCTTCCGCAAGCAATGCTACCAGTGAAGCACATAACCCGCAAGATGAAATAGCCTGGTAATTTCTTCCATGCGAGGAATAGTTTCATTCACATTTTAGCTAGCTATGAAGGCAATTCTTAAGCCATAGAGGAGAGCTGGAGACTATTAAGTTTACAGGCCCAATTTCTTTATTTCCTTTGCCAATTGAAGCCTTCAAAAGAATGTATAGAGTCTTTCTTGCTGAGCCATGCAGGGATGTAAGTAGATGCCGCTAGTCTTGTTATGCTTTGCTCACATTGCGATAATTACACTTGAGCACAGATAATCCAGAGCGGCTGGCCGCATAAAAGGGTGGCTTAGCACAGGTAATAAGCCCTTTCTGCCGGTCTGCACAGAAAAACAGCGAACCGTTTCGCATCCCCCAAAAAGCTCTCTTCTCGCTGGATCAATATGGCTTAACTATAGCTGGATTTCATTGAAACTATCGTTTTAGCATCAAGGCTGAAGAGCAGGCGGTGCAACTGTTTTCATAGTTTCGCTTTCCTAGAAATGGACGTCAATTGGAGTCAGCTCTTTATTCTGTTTCTTGCGGGAGAGATATATTAGCTGGGAAAGTGAAAATAGACGTCGTGCTTGGAAGCGATAGGCACGCCGTTTCTTGTGGCAGGGCGGAAATGCCAATCATGCAAAACCGCAATCACTCTTTCATCCACGCCGTGGCCCAGACCTTGAAGCAATTTTTCTTGGACGACTGCGCCTTGAGTGTCAATCGTGACTTCAACCACTACATCGCCTGTTACGCCTCCCAGCTCAGATTGTGGAATCTTCAGGTCCGGGAAAATGTCAGGTAGTGCGGGTTTGATCTCATCGCCGCTGGTTTCTCCGTCATAACCGGAGCCGAGTTCTGAACCAGCCTCAAGCGGATTGGAAGGTTTTTCTACTTCCAGGGTATTGGTGCGCTTCCTGGCCCGGGATTTCTGCGGCTTCTTATGTGGCTGCGCCGGCAATGAGAGCAGGGCCTGCGTGTTTTGCGCAGCAAGCTGAATATAGTTGGGCAAGTAAAGCATTATTGAAGTTGGAGTGGCACTGCCGCCTTTGCCGTGGGCAAGCAGTGTTGGCCTGACAAAAATGGGGGCAGCGGGCAAACATAGGATTGCCAAAATCGCCAAGTGAATGCCAAATGAAGCGGTCAGTGAAGACAACCAGCACCACCGGCGCGCCGGGCTGACCTGGGCCAGCGTAGTCCACTCCTGATGATCCTGGTCGAACCGTAAATCCATAACCTTTACTACTTAGACGGCATCTTTATTCTAGTGTTATCAGAACTCAGGGACAAAATGCCGAGGTATAGACGCTGGAACAGCAGCTTCTTACAGGGCTTTAAGATATCTTCACATATGATCGCCCTGCCCATTGGCAAAAACGTCTGCTGACCCTTATGCTATGGCAGACGGACAAGGCAATTTACTCCTGGTCGGAGCAACTGGTTAATGAACCAGAACAGCGGCTGGCCTTGTCGGCAAAGAATCATTAAGACATGCGATTTTACCTTTGGAATTCGTTAATGATGTGGGTGCGCAAGCGCAAACGCCGCAAGGGCCCCCGCATTCCGTCCGCCGAATCAGTGTTGCTGTTGGAGTTGCTGCTGGCAGTGCTGATCCTTGCTTTTATGCTGACGGGACGGCGCGGCGCATTCCTCGATAGTATTCATTCACGAGCAGACGCCATGTTCGTTGTGTTGCTGGCCTGCGCCGTGGCAGCGTCTCATTTCCTTTTTGTGAGCCGCATTCTTCCCTATCTGCGCAAGCGAGCTTCGCCAATGGAGTATGACTATCAGCGCATTCTGCTGGAATTAGGCGATGCAGCCCGGCACTCCAACAATCTAGCGGATGTCTATAAGTTCAGTGTGAACACGGTAGGCCGGGCGCTGGAAGTGGACAACGTCTCCGTCCTGGTGCGCGACCAGGAGAGCGGCAACTTTGTGCTGCGCAGTTCGTCAGCTCAAAAAGCAGAGAGTTCTGATTCCGGCGATACTCCCGCGCAGCCGAAGCTGCTGGTGCTTTCGCAGGATGCGTTTGTGGTGCGACGGTTGAACAAGCTTTCCGCGCCCATGCGGATTGAAAGCGAAGACCTGGACGTGTGGCAGCGCGCTTCTGGATTTATTCAAGGCATGAACAATCCCAAGCGCGAAGCCGAGCGGCGCGTATTGCAAGAACTGAATTCACGCCTGCTGGTGCAGATCAGGAACAAAGCCCAGCTTACCGGGATCCTGTCGCTTGGGCCACGCCACTCCGGTTTTGATTTTGGCGACAAGGACTTAAAGACGCTGATGTCGATTGGCGAGCAGTTGGCTCTGGTGATTGACAATTCAAACCTGATTGAGCGCATTGTAGACCAGGAAAAGATGCTGCATGAAATGGCGCTGGCTGCTTCTGTGCAGAAACATCTCTTCCCTGTAGATGCGCCGAAGTCGCCGGTGGTTCAGATCAGCGGGTACTGCAAGCCGGCAGGATTTGTAGGCGGCGACTATTACGACTTTATGCAACTGGATGACGGCCAGATTGGAATGGCCGTGGCTGACGTTGCCGGCAAAGGCTTCTCTGCTGCGCTGCTCACCTTCATGATCCATGCATTCCTGCGTAGCCAGTCCCTGACCGGAGTGCCAGGTTCGGCCTACCGCGTGTCACTCTCGCAATTGGCGACGTCACTCAACCGGCTGCTCTTTGCTTCTACCAGCAGCGCCAGCTATGTCACGCTGTTTTACGCCGCCTATGACGAGAACTCCGGACGGTTGAACTTTGTAAACGCCGGCCACAATCCTCCATTTGTTCTTCATGCTGATCCGGCGACGGGCGAAATGGCGACTGCGGCCAATTCAAATGGAGTGATGAAGCTGGAATCAGGCGGACCGATGCTGGGGCTGTTCCAGGATTGTCCGGTGCAGGAAAATTCATTCCAGTTGCGATCAGGAGATTTTCTCTTTGCCTACACGGATGGCGCAATTGATGCCGTCAATACTGCGGGGGAAGAATTTGGCGAAGAACGGCTGCTCAAGCTGGTGAAATCCAAGGCGCACCTGCCGGCCATCAAGGCGCGGGACGAAATTTTCCGGGGCATTGAAGACTGGTGTGGCGATGCGGCGCAACCGGACGACATCACCATGGTAGTGCTTAAGGTTAACGATCAGCGGGCTGCAGCCTAGCTATAGATGCTAACGTAAGTGTCTTCGTAAACCTCGCTTCATTCAATCAGAATTCGCGCAAATATTGCGCTGATGATGGCGAGTCCGGCGCAGATCAGAATCACCACGCGAAAACCAAACACAAACGCATGGTCGATGGAAGCTTTCAATTTAGCTGAGGAGGCAGGGTCTAAGTTGTTGGGCACAGGAAGCGCCGCCAATTTGATCTCATCTTTGTGGATCGCCTCCAATGCATTTTGCGGCAGCGCAAGTTTTTCCAGAGCCCGATGCAAATTAGAACGGAAGGCTGCCAGCATCACAACACCCAGCACTGCGATTGCCAGCAATCCGGCAACCCGGGCAACAGCGTTGTTGATGCCGGAAGCTGCGCCTGTGTGTCCGGTATCAACCGCCTGCATCACCGCAGTAGTAAGCGGCGGCACAGTGACAGCCATTCCCAATCCAAGCACTACATAGGCAGGAAAAAACGTGATCCAGTAGCTGCCGGCAACAGAGGGAAGAGCAAACATCGCTAAGCCCACGGCAGATAGCAGAGGGCCAATAATCAGCGGCCTGCGTGCGCCGTAGCGTTCCACCAATCCGCCAGACCATCGCGAGAGCGAGAACATAAGAAGGATGAACGGCAGTCCGGCGGCCCCGGCCTCCGCGGGCGAGTATCCTTGCACCTGGATCAGGTTCAGCGGCAGCAAAAAAAAGAAAATTCCGATGGCTGCATAGAGAAATAGGGTGAGCAGATTGGCTCCGGTAAAGGTCTTTGACTGAAACAGCGCAAACGGAACCATGGGCGAGACCGCGCGTGTTTCTGCCCAAAAGAAAGCCGCCAGACCCAGCACGCCAGCCATCAATGGAACATAGACTTGCGGATGGCTCCAGCCAAGCGCAGGCGATTCAATCATGCCAAAAACCACGCCGCCGAGACCAACAGTGGCGAGCACAGCGCCGAGCCAGTCGATTCGGTCAACACCCGGACGGCGACTCTCCGGAACATGCCACAAAGAGATAACGATAACGACAGCTGCCAAAGGCAGGTTGATAAAAAAAGCCCATCGCCATGATGCGTGCTGAATGAGCCAGCCTCCAAAAACAGGGCCAAGACCAGTGGTGATGGCGGTGAATCCGGACCAAAGACCAATTGCTTTGCCGCGCTCTTCACCGGCAAATGATGCGCCGATCAGGGCCAGGCTTCCCGGCGTTAGAAGCGCTGCGCCAATACCTTGAATCGCGCGAGACACGATCAACAGGCGCACGCTCACAGCGAGACCGCAGGCAAGCGAGGCCGCAGCAAAAATCGCTATACCGACGAGAAATACTTTGCGGCGGCCAAGCAGATCGCCCAGCGATCCACCGACAAGAATCAAAGCGCCCAGCAGAAGCGAATAAGCTTCTACCACCCATTGCACATCGACGACGCTGGCATTCAGACCGGTCTGCAATGCAGGCAATGCAACGTTCACTACCGTGCTGTCAATGAATGCCATGCTGGAACCGAGGATGGCAGCCAGCAGGATCCATCGCTGCGTGCTTGCCGCGCAGGGAGCATCCACGCGAGCAGATTGCATTACGGCTTCGTCACAGGGGGTTCTCATTGGAGGTCATTCTTTTACGCGGCAAAAAAAATCGCCGAATGCAAGCGCCTTTGGTGATTGTTACCTCTCTCAGGTAATACCTTACCCAGACTAGAGGGTCTGACGGATACATTCTTACAGAGGTTTGCCGTATTCATAGTATTAACGGAGTACCGGTGACTGAATGTTGCGGCTTGATTATCTTTCCTGCCTGTTGACCATCGCGTCCACAGTATTGATTGGCCGGCGAAAATGGCAGGGCTGGATTGTAGCCGGTGTCAACAGCCTCGTCATCAGTGTGATTGGAGTACGGACAGCGCAGACCGGGTTTATTCCCGCCAACCTGTTTTGCATCGCCATCTACGGATACAACATTCTTCAGTGGCGCAAGAGTTCGCCGCCAGCAGCGGCGTCTGATAGGCTAGAGTCGCAAGCGTCAATCACGCACGTGCCACGGCGCTTTGTGCGCCGCATGGGCCGCGCGTTTGCCGGCGATGAACGATTCAGACGCAGTAGCGATCGAATTCGTCAACGTTCACTACCGCACCAACGGTAGCCGTGAACTCATCTCCAGGCTGAACCTTACCGTGCATCGCGGTGAAACGCTCATGCTGCTGGGCCGCAGCGGCTCAGGCAAGACTACCACGCTCAAGCTCATCAACCGGATTCTGAACGCCAGCCAGGGCGAGGTTCGCGTAGATGGACGTTCCACTGCAGAGTGGGACGCGATCCGGCTGCGCCGGCACATTGGCTATGCCATCCAGGAAGCGGGCCTCTTTCCGCATTACACAGTGGAGAAAAATGTAGCTTTGATCCCAAGCCTTGAGGGCTGGGAAACGGCGCGCGTTCGCTCTCGGGTACAGGAAGTTCTGCAGCTTGTGGGGCTGCCTTTTGATCAATTTGCTGATCGATATCCCGACCAACTCTCCGGCGGGCAAAGACAGCGTGTTGGCTTGGCACGCGCGCTGGCAGCCGATCCGCCAATCCTTCTAATGGATGAGCCTTTTGGCGCACTGGATCCCATTACCCGCGCTGAATTGCAGCGGGAATTCCGTCAACTCAAGCAACGGCTGAGCAAGACCGTGGTGTTTGTGACCCATGACGTAGCGGAAGCTCTGATGCTGGGCGATCGCATTGCCTTGATGGATTCCGGGAACCTCAAAGGCGTTTTTACACCTGCGGAATTCCTGCGCTCAACAGACGATGCCGTTCAGCCCTATGTAAACGCTTTTCGCGAGGCACAGCAAATCTTCAACTCAGGAGGCTCGGGTTTATGCCGGTAATCGCATTTTTTTCCGTCGACAGGCGGCAACTCGCCACCTTGACCGGAGAGCATTTGTGGTTGGTTGGTATCTCCATGTTGATCGTTGTGGCTGTTGGCGTGCCTTTGGGAATTCTGCTCAGCCGGAGGCCAGGATGGAGAGGGATTGTTCTGGGAAGCACCAACGTCATTCAAACCATTCCCAGCCTCGCGCTCTTTGGCTTGCTCCTGCCGATGCCGTGGCTCGGAGCGCGTGCAGACCGATTGGCGATCCTGGCATTGAGCCTGTACGCTTTGTTGCCTGTGGTACGAAATACTTACACGGGGATTACCGGCGTTGATGCTCCGGTGCGTGAAGCTGCGGTTGGCATGGGACTGACGCCGTGGCAGATGCTGTGGCATGTGGAGTTGCCGCTGGCTTCGCCAATTATTTTGGCGGGCATTCGCACGGCGACTGTTATCACCGTGGGTGTGGCTACCATTGCCGCTGCCATCGGCGCAGGCGGGTTGGGTGAATTTATTTTTCGCGGCCTGGCTATGGTGGATAACAGCGTGATTCTGGCCGGAGCGATTCCCGCTGCGCTCATGGCGCTCTTCGCCGACCTTCTGCTCGGGCTATTGCAACGCTCTCTGGTGCGGGTGCGGCACTAAGATGGATCGCCGCCACTTTGTTGCCGGAATGGCCTTGCTGCTGGCCGGATGCACCAAAAAATCGGCTGAGCTTTCCATTGGCTCAAAAAATTTCACTGAACAACTGGTTCTGGGAGAGCTGCTGGCGCAATACCTTGGCCGTTTCACTCCTCTGCCGATTGAGAAAAGGTTTTATCTCGCGGGCACATATATCTGCCAGCAGGCGCTCCTCTCAGGACGGATTGATATGTATGTTGAGTACACAGGCACTGCGCTGGTGGCGATCCTGAAACAGCCGCCGTCGTCAGATCATGCAGCGGTTTTCAACACGGTAAAAAGCCTGTACGCAAGCAAGTTTGGTCTGGAAGTTTTTCCTTCGCTCGGATTCAACAACACCTTTGCAATGGTAATGCGCGGAGCGGACGCAAGGCGACTCAACTTGAAGACTCTCTCCGATGCTGCAAAAGTCGCGCCGCAACTCCGCCTGGGTGTGGGGTACGAATTCATGGAGCGTGCCGATGGATACAAAGGACTGGTCAGCACGTATGGACTTAAATTCAAAGAAGCGCCGCGTGTAATGGACCTGGGACTGCTCTATCGCGCGCTGGAGAATAATCAAATTGATATGGCAGCAGGATCAAATACCGATGGGTTGATCGCCGCGTTGGACTTGGTTGTGCTTGAGGACGACAAGCATTATTTCCCGCCTTATGATGCCGTGCCAATTGTGCGACGTGAGACCTTGCAGCGACATTCGGAGATTGGGCAAGCGCTGCAGCAACTGAGCGGCCGGATCACCGCGCAGGAGATGCGGCAGATGAATTACGCCGTGGATGGAGAAAAGAAAGATGCAGCAGTGGTTGTGAAAGACTTTTTGGCCAAAAAGCTGCCTTCGTAGCGACCATCACCAGCCGGTGACCAGCAGCCTGCGCGCGCCCTTTAGCCCGCATTTTTGATATCTGTCATAAGCAGCGGCAGCGCGCTCGCGTATCAGTTCCGGGCTCTCATGCAGTATCCAGCCATCTATGGCGCTCTTGAGCGTGTACGCTTCTGGCGCCATCAGGCCCGTGGTCCAGATGAGAGGATAGGCGCCAGTAGGACGAAGAAGCGGGGCAAAATAAGACTTGCTGATGCAGGCGAGAATGATTGCGTCGCGATGGCGACTGTCATTTTTTGGCGGAAGAGTGGGAAGTTGGAAGTCCATCAGGCCATCGTGGCCGGCATAAGCCACCAAGTCAGCTCCGCCGCGAGCGGCCAACGCCACGTCCTTACCGTTGGTCTTCACGGAGATCGTTTCCGGTTCGCCGTCGGACGCAACTTCAAGAAAATCGACGATTGCCTGTTTGATCTTGCTGCCCTCATACGCATCCGCGATCAGGTAAATGTCCTTGCGGCGATGCTTGAAGATGCATCGTTCCAATATCTCCGGCTTTGGCCCGTGTCCGGCAACGAGCAACTGCCAGTCCGCACTACGGGCAAAGTAGCTCTTCACGCCATAGGCCGAGCCCCAGTAAAGGTTGTTAGCAGGATCTTCGCCGTTGCCGAGGCGAGCAGCGACAGGAACGATGCCCTGGTTTTTGTTATCGGCCAGCGCAACAAACACGTGTACGGTGCGCGGCGGAGATTGGGCCACGAGCGAGACACTGAACATTCCCAGGAACAATAGAAGCGCTAGCCATGCGTGGATGATCGATCTTTTCGCGGCATCCCTAGCGATGTCGCGAAAAAGAACGTCAAACGCAAACCATCTGGCCTTCAGCCAACTCGTCACATGCTTTGCAGAAGCTTTCATACCAGCCGTGGACAAAGCTACGCAGAAACTCGCTAAGATTGTAACCGTCAATCACCTTTGTGGGGCCAGTAAGTTCGGCCCAGGTGTGCACGCGCGTTCTGCCATCTGCAACAGATTCGAACGTGACCCACTGCACCAAGGTGTCGCCAAGCGAATGGTCAATCCAGGCAACATGCTCGCCCGGCGAGCAGATTGTTATTACGTGATCAACTACCGTCTTGACCGGGCGCAGAATCTCAATTCGCAGGCGGCTGCCCGGCGCCCATGGTTTTCCCACGGTCCAGCGGATATCGCCATAGATGTCAGAAAATGCAGGCCAAAAACGAAAATCAGAAAAGAGCTTCCACGCCAGGGCGCGATCAGCCCTGGTGAAAGCTGTGTACTCCAGATACTCCATACAACCTCGTCAGCAAAATAGCGTCACTGGCGCCGTGATAAAGGCAGGAGAATCCTGTACTCTGGGACTTAGGCAGTCCACCAAGGATTCACTTGGACAAGAAAAATCCCCTGCCGGGGGTCAAACACCCAACAGGGGATGACAAATAAATAATACTACGTTAGTGTAACACTGTGCAAGTAATCCTGTAGCGCTACCGGAGTGATGGATGCCTCGAGTTGCCGACCAGTATCTTGAAGCCAGAATCACGCAGGCAGCGCATAAACTGTGGCGACTTCGCGGAGCTAAGGGCTTGACGCTGCGCTCTGTGGCGCACGCGGCCGGCACAACCACCACCACGGTCTACAAGCGCTTTCGCAATAAAGAAGCGCTGCTTCTGGCGCTGGCGGAGCTGGTGCAGATAAAGATCACGGCCACCACCACTTCAGCCGCCACAATTGAGGATGCATACCGCCGCTTTCTTCGCTTTGCAGAGAGACATCCGCACGAATACAAGCTGCTGTGGGGACCGGCGTGGTCAGAAGTGCTGAAGCCCGGGCGTCCGAGACCCATCAAGGCATGGCTGCTGGAAAAGTTTGCTGCGCGCTTTGGGGGGCAGCCGGAAGAATATATTTCTGCCTACTATGCGCTGTTTCTTTTGATCCACGGCACGGCCAACCTGCTGAGCGTGGCCCGCGACCGGCGCGCAAAAGCGGAGATGCGCGACAACTGCCTGGCGATTTGTGATGCGCTGGTGGCAAACATTGAAGTATTGAAATCGCCGGCCATGCAGCGCAAGAAAAGATCTTCTTTGTGACCAATCAATCAGGAAAAAGAGCAGTCTTTTTGTCTGGCTGCTGGTGGCAACGGCAGTGCCCCACCCTAAGACTTCCTTACTGCCAACACCGACCGCCCTTGCAAAAATTCTTGTCGTAATGTCGATTTGAGGTTTTACATACGTCGTACAGGCGGAGGAAAACATGCAATATCTACTGTTGATTTACGAGAACGAGAAGCGCTTCAGCAAGGGATATGACGCAGCTGAGATGGGCGAATATCAGGCTTTTGGCAAGGAATTTGCCAAGAACATCAAGGGCGGCAATGCGTTGCAGGCGACGAGCACGGCGAAGTCAGTCCGCGTGCGCAATGGCAAGACGGCTACCACGGACGGACCGTTCGCGGAAACAAAAGAGCAGCTTGGCGGCTTCTATCTTGTGGAGGCAGGCAGCATCGATGAGGCTGCGAAGATGGCTGCAAAAATCCCAGGAGCGCGGTTCGGCACCATTGAGGTGCGTCCGATTATGACGTTTTCGTGAAGATGATTGCGTGTGAGCTGAAGGGCACTGTGCGGTCGTCTCCTAACTGGAGCCGACCGTAATGTGCGATTGAAGCTTTGGAGGCGCGGGTCGGAATCGAACCGACGCATAAAGGTTTTGCAGACCTCTCCCTTACCACTTGGGTACCGCGCCCTGTCCTTGGGTGCCGCCTCTGCTGGCCTTGAGAGCATAAACCCTCGCTGGTGCGAGGGACAATA
>DASTCT010000042.1:0-11539 GCA_035710845.1 Candidatus Angelobacter sp. | reverse complement strand
AGCAAAACATTGCTCTACATCCAGGAGATACGGTGGTGGTCCCATGAAAAACAAACGCATGATTAACCGGGCCCTGATTTTTCTGGCGATGGCGTGCCTGCTGGCTGGTCCAGCGGCATTGGCCCAGAATGCGTCAGATAGTAACAATCAGGCTGCCCCTACAAACGGTAACAACCAGGCAGTTCCGGCAGACAGCAACAACCCGCCACAGACTGTGCCTGCTGACAGCAGCACCCAGGCTCCGCCCGATAACCCGTGGTACGCCAACACTGATGGCGCTTACTCGGTTTCTCTGGGCACAGGACAGCTCATCAGTCTGTATCCGCAGATGCGCACTGATCAGTCCATGTCCAGCGGCGAATATGCTGAAGGAGCGCAACCCCCTTCTGCTCGCCGCGACTATAGATACCAGTTCTTTTATGGTGGCGCAATCGAGTCTGTCTATACCAACAACGTAGGCAACACGACTCCCGGCGTCAGCAATGACCTGTATTCAACTGCGATTGAGCCTTATGTCGCGCTCTTTATGCCGACTCATACTGGCCGTTTTCTGGCCCAGTACTCCGGCGTCATCACCCCGACTGATACCCAGGGCGGTGATCCCCAGGCGTTTCACACGATCACTTTGAGCGGAATGGGTTCTTTTAGTCCACGTTTGTTCTGGGGCATTTCCACCAGCGGTAGCTATGGATCGGAAGCTGCTCGTTTGCAGGGGCCGCTCAGCTTCCTGGTGGTCTCGGCAACGCCGGTTGCCGATACAACATCGGATGCGGTGCTTTTGAACGCCAATAACGTGGCTTTCTGGGAAAACCGTCTTTCGCTTGGCTGGCTCAGGAGCCGTCGTGATCGCTTTGTACTCAGCACGTTCCATACTTACACCGGTATTCAATCTGATACAGCGCAGCCAGTGGGATCACATGCCAACTCCATTGGCGCCAAGCTGGAATACGATCGCTCGCTGACGCAGCGCGTTGACATACGCGGCTTCGGCGAAGCCGACACGGTCCTGACTGGCCCCACTTGCAATACGTATGGCGTCGGTGTTGGGCTAAGTGCCAGGTTGAGCCATTCGGTTGTATTCGATATCGCTGGCGGCCCGCAATGGTCGAATGCCAATTGCGGCTCGCCGCAGTCGGCCAACTTCTCCGCTAGCCTGGTGAAGAACTTTGGCAGCCGCGACCGGATCTACGCCTCAGTCAATCGCCAGTTCACCACGTTTGCTACGGTGGACAGCCGTTGGGAAGACAATGCGACGGTCGGCTTCTCCAAGGGCATCAGCCGCGTTACTCTCACGACTGATGCTGGTTACCTGCGCGGCACCTCGATCACCAATGTCATACCTGCTTACCATGGATATTTCATTGCGCCTCGCGCGCGTTTGAAGGTTACCAATGCTCTCGGTTTTACCGCCGGCTATCGCGTATTCAAAGGAAGCGGTGGAGACCTGGTGAGTGGCAGCGTGAGCTATGCCACGGTTGGCGTGGAGTTTTATCCGGCGCCGCTGCGCTTCTGGTAACTAAGGGATGAATCAGGGAGGATCAATGAACCAGGCAACCAACAACGGCGCTACAGACCAGCTGATGGCCTTTTGGAATACGGTGTGGCATTATCGCGGCTGGATTTTTCTTGGAACAGTGTTGTTCTCGCTGGCTGGGTTTACCTTTGTCCTGCTGATGCCGGACCACTACAAGGCCACCACCACCATCCTTGTAGATCCGCAGAAAGTGCCGGAAAAGTATGTAAGCCCAACCGTCAGCTCTGATCCGGGTCAGCGCCTTAACACAATCACGCAGCAGGTGCTCAGCTCCTCGCGCCTTCAGCAGATCATTGATGATATGCAGCTTTACCCTGAGCTGCGCGGCAAGATGTCGCGGGAAGAAGTGATCGAGCTGATGCGCAAGGACATCACCATCACGGTGAAGCAAGGTTCCTCTGCTGGGTTGAGCGCCTTCACTATTGAATATGAAGGCCGCCGGCGGGAGACCGTTGCACTGGTTGCCAATCAGTTGGCTGCCAGCTTTATTCAGTGGGAAGTGAAGAGCCGTGAGCAGCAGGCCCAGGACACAACGGAGTTTCTGGACTCGCAGTTGAACGATGCAAAACAAAACCTGGAAGAGCAGGAAGCCAAGGTAAGCGCATTCAAGATGCGCCATCTGGGCGAAATGCCGGAGCAGCAGACAGCAAATTTACAAGCGGTCTCGCAGTTGCAGACTCAGTTCCAGGCCAACGTTGAATCGCTGAACCGTCTGGAAGTGGAACGCACGCTGCTATCTCGCGGTCTGGAGAACGCAAACGGTGGAGTGGTTAAGACCGCTCCAGTCACGGAACGCGCCAAGTTGGAAGCTGAACGCCAACAGCTCAAGAACCAGCTCCAGGACCTGCAGAGCCGTTACACCAGCGCACACCCTGAAGTGGTTGACGTTTCAGGCCGTCTGCAGCGGGTTGAGGACAGGCTGAAAGCGCTTCCTCCTGATCCACCGGTCGTTGCTGCTGCGCCAGATAACACCGCTGTGACCGTCAGGCTGCAAATCATCGATCGCGAAACCAAGCGCCTGAACGATGAACAGAAACATCTTTCCGATCAGATGAGCGCGTATCGCGCAAAAGTGGATGCGGTTCCGGTGGTTGAGCAGCAAATGGCCGATCTGAATCGCAATTATGGCGTTTCCAAAGATCACTACCAGTCACTGCTGGATAAAACATTTTCTGCCAGCATGGCTGCCGATCTTGAGCGCAAACAGCAGTCGGAACACTTCACCATTCTTGATCTGGCTCAGGTTCCGGAAAAGCCATTCAAACCCAAGCGCGGTCTTATGTTGCTGGCTGCATTTGTTGGGGCGCTGGCCCTTTCGCTGGGGCTGGTTTATTTGACAGACATGCTGAACGGAACGCTCAAAATTGAGCGTGAACTGAAAGGAATCCTGCCCGCCAACGTTCCCTTGCTGGCGGCAGTGCCTAGGCTGCAGAGCGGGGCAGACCGCAGACGCGCGATTCGCTTTGCTGTGGTTGCGGTCCTGATCTCGTTGATTGGCTGTGCCCTGGAGGCTGGCTTGTACATTAAGCTGCATCCGATTTTGTAATGAAGGAACAATGCGGCAGCCCTATGGCAACGCAAAAACCCGGCCCCCCCGGACTGGCACGGAAAATTCGAGGACCCTATTCCCATGAGCGCGCTCAAGACACTCTATCGGCACTCGTCCCACTATCTTGGTGGGCGAGTCGCCGTTATGCTCTTGGGATTTGTCTCCTTTCCGCTCTTTACCCGGGTTTTTTCCGTTGCTGATTATGGCGCCATCAACCTGATCGTAAATACCGTTCTGCTGCTTACGGTAATTTCCAAATTTGGTTTCCAGCACGCCGTACAGCGCTACTATCCTGAAAGCGCCTCTTCGCCCGATCCAAACACCGTGCGGCGCTACTACTCCACACTGTTTTATGGTACGGCGCTGATTGCGATTGTTCTTTCACTCGGCTTTGCAGGATCTGTGTTCTTAGGCTTTGGCCATTTCCTTGGCATCACCGCAACCAGCACCTTGCTGCTGGCTTGCGCGCTCATCATGGTTCGTTCTCTCCGCTCCATGCAGATGAACCTGATGCAGATGGAAAATAAAACCAAGCTGTACAACGGCATGGACATCCTGCAGAAAGCCGCGACCATTGCGCTCATCTGCCTGCTGATTTTTTTCTGGAAGAAAACGATCTTTGCCTTCTTCCTGGGCTTGGTCGCCGTGGAAGGCGTGATCCTTCTGCAATACATGCCGGTGTTGGCTCGGAGAAGATTGATCTCCCCGGGAATGTTTGACACGACGTTCCTGCGCGGCGCGCTGGCTTTTTCTTTTCCGCTCATGATCGCCGAAATCTCCTGGGTCGTGCTGGATTCAGGCGATCGCTTCTTCATTCAGCATTATCTGGGCGCACAGTCGCTCGGCTTTTATGCAGCGGCTTATGGGATAGCGATCTATCTTCAGGATGTCCTCATGGTTCCCCTGCAGCTTTCGCTTTTCCCCATCTGCATGAAGCTCTGGAACAGTGAAGGCAAGCAAGCTGCGCAGGCTTTCCTAAGCCGCAGCCTGGATCAGTTCATGCTGGTGGCAGTTCTGGTGGTAAGCGTGGCCATGGTCACCTCGCGCGATGTCATCGTGGTGCTGGCATCAAAGAAATTTCAAGAGGCGCATACGCTGCTGCCGTTTCTGGTCATCGGCCTGGTGCTGTCTGCCGTTACCATCTACTTCCGGCCCGGCCTGCTGATTTACAAACGCGCTTCCAAGATCGCTACCGCAACGTTTTACGCCAGCATTTTGAACATCGCTCTCAACGTTGTGCTTTTGCCGCGCATCGGTCTGATTGGGGCTGCCATTGCCACCGCGGTGAGCTATGCCGGCATCGTTGTGTTTCTTGGTTTTGAATCGCTGCGTGTTTTGTCTTTTAAGCTGGAGTTAGTGGCCTACCTGCGCTACGCCGTGGTCGGTGCAGCGGTGGCATGGCTGGCGGCGCAACTGCCAATTGAGAATCCGTTGCTTGCGGCGGCTGCAAAAGCAAGCTTGATCGTTGTACTTTATGCTGGAATTCTCTGTCTGATCGATTCACGCGTGCGCGCGCTGTTCAGCAAAATCTGGGCCTTCGCGGTTAGCCATCTTCATCAACCGCGTGAAACGGCCATTGAGCCGTTGCCCGCAGCTTCGGAGAGGACGTAAACAGTGCATTTTGGCCTTGAACAATACGTGCCTCTGGCGCTTTACTTCTGCGCAATGGTCGTCTTTCTGCTGTCTTTGTTCTGGCGGCCGCAGGTGGGTCTGTATTTCCTGGTTCCGTTGCTGCCTCTTCAGACCATTCGCTATCGCATTATTGATCTGCCGCTGGGCAACAAGCTGATTGACATGCTGCTGCTGGGCGTTATTCTGGGCGCAATTTTCAAAGGCTACCGCTTTGAAAAGACGCCGATGAACAAGTTTCTGCTTCTCTTCGGCATTTTTTGCTACGTGGAACTCTGGCGCGGCGCTTTCTACTTAAAGGTAGACCCGCCGCTTTCCATCAGCGACCCACGTTTTTCCAACTGGAAAAACTATATGGTCATGTTCATCATTTTTGTTGTTGTGGTGAACGTGATCAAAAATGTGAAGCAGATTCAGATATTGGTTGTGCTGATGTGTCTCTCCGTTCTCGCTGTGGACAAGGGATATTACAGCACCATGAGCGACCGCGATATCAGCCACTTTTCTTATGAAGTCCGCGATGGCGGTCCGCTCGGTTACGCTGGCGTAAATGGTGTGGCAACTTTTGAAGCGGAGTTCATGATCTTCCTGCTTGGCGTGGCAGCTTACCAGAAACGCAAGTCGCTCAAGATGGGAATGTGGGTGCTTGTCGCCTTCAGTGGTTATTGCCTGATGATTTCTTTTTCTCGTGAAGCTTACGCGGGGATCCTGATCGGTCTGCTATTCCTGGGTCTGCTGAAACAACGATGGTTGCTGATTCCTCTTGCTGTCTTCCTGTTCAGTTGGCAATCGTTTGTTCCTACGGCTGTCAAAGAGCGCGTTGACATGACCTATGACAAGACTGACCAGCAGCTTGACTCCTCAGCGGAAGACCGTGTGAAAATTTGGAACGACGCCATGTATCTCTTTGAACAGGATCCGGTGTTCGGAGACGGGTTTGATACGTATCGGTTCCAGCATCGCGTGAGCATTTACACTGACACGCACAATTACTTCCTGAAAGTGTTGGTAGAAATGGGCGCCATTGGCCTGCTGTTCTTTCTATTCCTGCTGGCCAAAGCCACGCGGCTGGGGCTTAAGTTGTGGAAAAGCGCGCAGGACCCGTTCCTGAAGTCGATCGGCTTGGGATTTGCCTTGCTGATGGCCTGTGTTTTTGTGGTCAATTTCTTCGGCGATCGTTGGCTTTATGTGGAGGTAAACGGCTTTTTGTGGGTGTTGCTGGCCTGTGTGGTGCGCGGGCAAATGATAGAAAACCAGCGTTTAGCGGAAGCTGGGGCAACCGGTACAGCAGATGTTCCTTCCGAACCGCAATTTGCGGAGGAAGAACCAGTACTGGCCTGAAACGCAGACAAAGATTGTAAGCACTGACTTAATTTTTCTATGTGTGGAATATTCGGACAAATCGGTAGCTCGCCCGCAGGTGAGAAATGCGGCATGGAACTCTACCATCGCGGCCCAGACGATGGCGGGCTGAAGTATTTTGCCCTGTCGCAGAGCACGGTCTGGGTGAGCTTGCAGCACCGGCGGCTTTCAATCATTGATCTCTCTTCCGCCGGCCACCAGCCCATGTGTAATGAAGATGAATCCATCTGGATCACCTTTAACGGCGAGATTTACAACTTTCAGGAGCTGCGCGCGGAGCTTGTGGCTGCCGGGCATCGTTTCCGCTCCAACACTGACACTGAGGTGATCATTCACGGATACGAGCAGTGGGGCAATGACGTAGTGCGCAAGCTGCGCGGTATGTTTGCCTTTGCCCTGTGGAACCAGCGCTTGCGCAAGATGCTCCTGGCAGTAGATCACCTGGGCAAGAAACCGTTGTTCTATTCATTTGCCAGCCGCAAGCTGGTCTTTGCCTCAGAGATCAAGGCCATTTTGCAAGCCGGTGTGCCTGCGGAGCTTGACCCGGCTGCCTTGCACGATTACCTGACTTATCTCTACTTCCCTTATCCAGCAACCGCGTACAGGCATGTGCGAAAAATGGCTCCAGGTTCAGCCATGGAAATCCAGGTGGGTGCTGATGGCGAGTTGCGCCAGCTTGTATGGAAATATTGGGACGCTGCCCAGGTAGCAGGCTCTTCGTTGGGGCTTTCTGAGCGCGACACCATTGAGCGTGCACGTGAACTGATGGAAGAAGCCGTAAAGCTCCGTCTGGTGAGCGATGTTCCGCTCGGGCTTTTTCTCAGCGGCGGCCTTGATTCCAGCGCTATTACAGCCTTTGCTTCCAAACACAGTGCGGAGCGGGTAAAGACGTTCACTATCGGCTTTGCCAACAGTAAATTCTATGACGAGCTTCCTGTGGCCAATCTGGTGGCGCAGAAATTCCAGACGGAACATCACGTTTTGCAGGCGGATGAGGCCTGCGCTGACTATATGACCACGGTGGTTCGCCACTTTGATGAACCATTCGGCAATCCCACAGCGATCTTGGAATACATCATTACTAAGCTCATGCGCAAGCACGTGACCGTGGCCATCTCCGGCGATGGCGGCGACGAGCTTTTTGGCGGATACGTTCGCTATTCCGGTGCGGCGCTGGCCCGGTACTATCGCCGCTTGCCGCGCTTTGTTACCAAGGGGCTGGTTTCACGCCTTTCTGGATTGATGAATGACGCTACTGACGGTCGCCACGGCTTTCGCCGTGTGCGTGAGTTTGCCCAATCTGCCTGGCAAGCGGAAGAAGATATGTATCTGGATTGGGTCGGCTATTTCTCTGAAGGCGAGAAGCGCGAACTGTATGCGCCTGATTTTGCCGCATCGGTCAAAGGCTGCGACTCCAGCGATTTCCTCCGTCAGTTCTTCCGCCGTGGCGCGCAACTGGATCCGGTAAGCCGTCTTGGCTATGTGGATTCCGCTTCATTCCTGTGCTGCAACTGCCTGGAGTATGCGGATCGCATGTCCATGGCCAACTCGCTTGAGGTGCGCGCGCCCTTTACCGATTATCGCTTGCTTGAATTCGCTATGCAGGTGCCGGGAAACATGAAGGTGCGGCGGTCAACAACCAAATGGATTACCCGTCAGGCCCTGCGCAACATCTTGCCCAGAGAGGTGCTGGAAAAGAAGAAGATGGGATTCAATCCGCCGTTGCCGCAGTGGATCAATGGCGAACTGCAGCCGGTAATCCGGCAGTTTCTCTCGCCTGAAGCGGTGGAGCGGCGGGGCCTTTTCCGTCCTGAAGCGGTGCAGGCGCTCCTTCGCCAGCACGCGGAGAACCGCCGCGACAACGCGCTAAAAATCTGGGCGTTGTTGATGATCGAGGTCTGGCAGCGCATGTACTTTGATAAGCAATCGGGAGAATCGGTCTTGGAAGAAGCTGTGGGCATGGCAAGGCGGAAGCCGATGGTCCCTGCTGGCCCGGCCGCAAAAAAAGCGGACGTGATTTCAATTCGCTAGGAGAAGAAGTGACGGGAGTTTTTCTAATGCAGGAGATCGGCAACGTGGCCGCAGCGGCCAGAATCGTATTCTGGCTTGCTGGATTCTTGCTGTTTTATGTTTACGCCGGATATCCACTTTTGCTGGCGCTGATTGGCTTGTTTGTGCGCCGGCAGCGTCCGGAACCCGGCTACTCCCCCTCAATTTCTATTTTGATCGCGGCCTATAACGAAGAGGCCGCCATTGAGCGCAAGCTCCGACAAACATTCGCGCTCGAATATCCCGCAGACAAAGTCGAGATACTGGTTCTTTCAGATTGCTCAACTGACCGCACAGATGAGATTGTGAAGGCTTTTCCGGATTCGCGCGTGCGCCTGGTGAGGATGGCGGAACGTCGCGGCAAAACCCACGCGCAGAACCAGGGCATAAAGCAGGCCAGCGGCGAGGTGGTTATTTTCTCCGACGCGACCGCCATCTATCACCCTAAGGCTCTCGCTTACCTTGCCTGTAACTATCAGGACCAATCTGTTGGCGCAGCCAGCGGACGCTACCAGTACTTTGATCCCGGTGATCAGTCTCCCACAGGCCTGGGCAGCGTGGCTTTCTGGAACTACGAAAATCTCATCAAGAAATTGCAATCCAAGGTCAAAACCATTACCGGATGCTGCGGCTGCATTTACTCCGTACGCAAAGCCGCTTATACCGATCTGGCAGACGATGTGATCAGCGATCTTGTACAGCCGCTGCAGGCCATCAGGAAAGGCTATCGAGTAGTTTTTGAGGATCGCGCGCTGGCTTATGAAGAAACCACGCAATCCACGGCAGAAGAGTTTGCTATGCGCGTGCGCGTGGTCACGCGGGCCATGCGCGGATTGCTGAGCGTCTCTGATCTGCTTGGGCCGTGGAAGTTTTTCTGGCCTGCGTTTCAACTGTGGTCACACAAAGTGCTGCGTTGGATGGTCCCGCTCTTCCTGATCGCGCTGTTTGCATCCAACCTCTTGCTGCTCGACTCGCCGCTCTATCGTGTGGCGCTGGCTGCACAGTTATCACTATATGGCGCTGCCCTCGTGAACCTGCTGGTTCCACTGCATCGCAAGTGGAAACCGCTAGGGATCCCACTGTTCTTCTGTACGCTCAACGCCGCCGCACTGGTGAGCATGATTGAAATTTGCCGCGGGCGCAAATACGTAACCTGGCAGACTGTGAGGGCCAGGCGATGAAGATTGAATTCCTGACACAAGAAGACTCGCTCTATATTCTGCCATTTTTTGAAGAATTTCTGCGTAACTACGCCGGCGAATTTGAGATTACAAGGATCTCCTGCTGCCGCGCCATGGGTAAGCGCTCTCGGGTGCAGCTATTGCAGGAGCTGCAGTGGCTCTATGGTTTTGCTGGGCTGAGCAAGTTGCTGGCTCAGGCGGCTGCGGCAAAAGCGCTCTCAATGGTGCCGCGCGGACGCTCGGCTGTCCGCCATTATTCGATCGCCCAGTTGGCCAAGGCTTATGGCATTCCCTATGAGCCGGTGGCAAATCCTAATCAACCTGAGTTTACTGACGCTTTGCGGCAACGCTCACCAGAGCTATTGATCTCAGTGGCGTGCCCTTACATTTTGAAAGAAAAAATTCTGGGCATTCCCGCGCGCGGCTGCATCAACATTCACCATGCGCCTCTGCCGCGTTACAAGGGCATGATGCCGACTTTCTGGCAGCTCTATCACGGTGAGCAGCAGTTGGGCGTTACCATCCATTACATGGCGGCCAAAGTGGATGAAGGCGACGCGCTGCTGCAGGAATCGCTGCAGGTAAATCCGGGAGAATCACTGCATGAATCGATTCGCCGCTCCAAACGCCATGGAGCGCATTGCATGGCCAAGGTGATTCGTAGCATTCAGGCCAACGAGGCAGTCGCAATCCCCATGGACCACGCGCAGGGGAGCTACTTTACATTTCCCAAACGTGAAGAAGCGCGGGAGTTCAGACGCCGTGGGCTGCGCGCAATTTAAAAAATGCAAACAAGCTTGCTGACAAGATCGGAATCAAGGGCTCGGATCAAGGCGCTCTGGGCCGGTCTGCTGCGTGTATCCGGAATTTTGCCGCTGGCAAAAAGATGGGTGCGCCGCAAGGGCGCGTTGGTCTTGACCTTTCATCGCGTGCTCACCGATGACGATTTAAAGCAGACGGCTTCCATGCTGGGCATGGTCGTCCGCGAGAAAACATTTGCCGATTTCCTGGATTACGCCGCTAAGAAATGCGAGCTTATTGATCTTTCCCGTGACCCAGACTGGCAGCCATGCTCTAGGCTCAAGCTGGCAGTCACTTTTGATGATGGCTGGTCTGACAATGCTTCTATCGCCTATCACGTCGCCCGCAAGCATCAGGCGCCGATGGTCATTTTTATCGTGACGGATAAATTGGGAGAGACTTTGCCTTTTTGGCCTGAACGCGCGGTTTCTGCGCTTGATGCAACGCTTGCTTCAGCAGAGCAGGGCAAGAGCCGAAGCCACATAGAGCAAACGATTGAAGAACTCAAAAAACTTCCGGCAAGCGAACGTAACCAGCGAATCGAGCTGATGGCAGCCGAGCATCCGAATACGCAGTCATCTTCTGCGGTGGACCAGACCATGACTTGGGAACAGGTAGCGCAACTGCATCGCGGCGGCGTGATTTTTGGCTCACACACTTGCATGCATGAAATCCTTACAACCATCCCGCTAGCCGAAGCTGAAGAAGAGATTGCGACATCGCGTGAACATGTTGAAGAAAAACTGGGTGCGCCATGCCGGCTTTTTTCTTATCCCAATGGAGATTGCTCTGAAGAGGTGCGCGATCTTGTGCAGCAGGCCGGTTACAAATTTGCTTTTCTAAATCAGCAGCCAGGCATTTGGACAAAGAGCTGTGATCCCTATCTGATCCCGCGCGTCAATGTCTGCGAGTATCACCTGGTGGATGCCAAAGACAACTTTTCACCGCTCACGTTTGAATACGCAGTGATTTGGAGTGCTGCAAAGGGCTTGCTGAAGCAGACGATCTCCAATCGCATGATGAAAATTCGCCGCAAGATGCAGGCATGGCTGGTCCCACCGGACACAAAGTCGGCTACGACTCTATAAGCAATTTTTCGATCGCGGTTTTCTCTCAGCCATCATTTCCCGATAGACCTCAATCAACTGTTTGATCATGGTTTGCGCGCTGAATCGTGTTTGAGCGGTTGTACGCGCGGCTTCACCCATGAGCGTCGCATTGGCTGGATTGCGCAACAGGTACAGAAGACGGTCGGCAGCAGCCTGGTGGTCTTCTGAAGGTACAAGAAACCCGTCTTCGCTATCTTTGATGGCTTCAGGATTGCCGCCTACGCTTGTGACCACGGGAGGAATGCCGCAGGCCATGGCTTCCAGCAGGGCATTGCTGAATCCTTCACTGCGTGAAAGCATGCAGAACGCGTTGCTCATTCTCAGC
>DASTCT010000041.1:0-7909 GCA_035710845.1 Candidatus Angelobacter sp. | reverse complement strand
TGGAAGATTGGCTTGAAATTCGGCAACCGGTTTGGCCGGAAGCCGGGGATTTAAAAAAGAACACGAGCTGCGCTTACAAGCAAGGCGGCGCGTAGAGGTTCTGAAAACATGCAAATGAACAAAAGCATTGACGGCAAACTCTATCTGGGTTTTGGCCTGATCATGGTGACCGTGGTGTTCGCGTTTGTCGTGAACTGGATTGCAGTACGGCACGAGCAAAGCACCAGGGCGCTCTACAAAGACTCCATCTCAATGGTTGAGAGCCTGTCGCAGCTGGACAAGAAGCGGAGTGAGAACCAGCTGTATCTGCGGAACTTTCTTCTCAATGGCGACCGGCGTGAAGCTGATTCATTGGCTCGCGGCCAGAGTGAGTTGGATGGTTTGATCAGCCAGATCAAAGAAACGGCCAATTCGCTTGGGGTTGACGGCAACAACGTCCAGCAGTTGCTGGACCAGTTGGCGGGATCGGAAAGAGAGTGGGCGAGGAACTTTGCCGATCCGCTCATGGAGAAGCGCCGGCAGGTGGATACCGGCAGCGCCACAGTGGCTGAACTGCAGATCGCATATCTGCAAGCCACACCGACACCGGAACAAAAGCAACGTGCGGAACTGCCGCTGGTCCAACTTGATGGAATTATCAAACAGGCCAATCAAAGGGCCGCAGCATCTGATAACCAGGCTGTCATGATCATCACAGTTGTGACTCTGGGCGGGATGGTGTTGGTGATTATCCTTTCTGCCACGATTTCCTGGCGTGTAGCCAAATCAATCACCGTGCCTCTCTCGCAGCTGATTACCGTGGCCGGGCAGATTGGCAATGCCGGAGATTTGGAGCAAAAAGTCGAGATCACTGGCGAAGATGAAGTCGCGCAACTGGCGCGAACGTTTAACAACATGGTGCAGTACCTGCGCGAGATGGCAGGGATTTCAGAATCGGTTGCCGGTGGCGATCTTTCAGTAGAAATCAATCCGCGCTCCGGACGCGACACGCTGGGCAGGGCCTTCCGCGAGATGACATTAGGTCTGCGCAGCCTGGTAAAGAATGTGCGCGACAGCGCAGCTCAGGTGGCCAGCGGCTCCAATCAAGTTGCTTCGGCCTCAGATGAATCAGCCAAGATCAGCGTGCAGGCGGCTTCCGCTATTGATGAAGTTACCAGCACCATGCATGAGATGAGCATCAACGTGCAGAACATGGTGAAGAGCACGCAGATGCAGGCTTCTAACGTGAGTGAGACTTCAGCTTCCATTGACCAGATGGTGGCTTCCATCCAGCGCGTAGCAGATACGGCAAAGGTCCTGCTTGATATCTCCCAGCGTTCGCGCGACGAAGTCCACAACGGCATCAGCACCATGGAAAAAGCCACTGATGGTCTGAGCCGTATTAACGCCGCCATCGGCTCTTCCGCTGAGATCATTTCTGCGCTGGGGCAGCGCGCGGATGATATCGGCAAGATCATTGAAGTGATTGACGACCTTGCCGAGCAGACGAACCTGCTGGCGCTAAACGCAGCAATCGAAGCGGCCCGCGCTGGTGAGCATGGCCTGGGCTTTGCCGTGGTCGCAGATGAAGTCCGCAAGCTGGCAGAAAAATCCGCACAATCCACGCGCGAAATCTCTGAGCTGATCCAGAGCATCCAGAAAGAAGCGCGCAAGGCCGTGGACAACATGGAAAAATCCACGAGCATTGTGAATGAAGGTATTTCACTGGGTGGTGACCTGAGCGGCGCGTTGAAGAAGATTTCGAGCGTCGTGTCTGAAGTCTATAAGTTCGCGCAGGAGATTGGCGCGGCCACCAATGAACAGTCGCACGGTTCTTCACAGATCGCCAAAGCCACCACGCGGCTGAATGAAATCACACATGAGATCAACTCCTCCGTAGAAGAACAGGCGTCAGGAGCGCAGGCTGTGGTTCGCGCAATGGAAAAGATGCGCGAACTGGTGCAGCGCTCGTCTTCCGGTTCAACCGAGCTGGCGGCTTCAGCCGAGCAGATGTCCAAGATGTCACGCTCGATGCTCGAAGCCATGGACCGGTTTGTCCTGGAAAACATGACGCCACAGAACGGCAACAGCATGCGCCGCTCTGACGATCGCAACCTTGCGGCGCAGTATGCCACAGCGGGAGCACGCTACAACTAGCGGAGGGACCCTCATGTCAAAAGAAATGCACATTGTCGGTTTCCGCGTGGGACGAGAGGTGTTTGGCGTGCCTATCGCCCTAGTGCACGAGATTGTGCGTGTGCCGGAGATCACCTCAGTACCGGATTCTCCAGGCTGCGTCCAGGGAGTTATTAACCTGCGCGGCAAGATTGTCTCCGTGGTCGATCTGCGGCGACGATTCGGGGAAAAAGAGATCAAGACGAATAAGAAGAACCGCATTCTGGTCACCGAAGTCGGCGGCAAGCTGGTGGGGCTTATTGTTGATAGCGCTTCAGAAGTCCTGAAGATCCCCGAAGCTGAGATTGAGCTGCCGCCTGTTTTTGATCAGGGCGAAGGCAACTACGTGACCGGCGTCGGCAAGCTGAATGGCCGGTTGATCATATTGATTGACCTGAACAAGATTCTGCAGAAGGGCGAATTGCGGCGGCTGGGTGAGATGGCTGAAAACCAGGCGGCCGCTGCCATTGTTTAAGCGGCAACAAGACCACAGCGGGGACCGATGGCCACATCAGGCGTGCAAATCCAGATAAGTGAACCAGAGTACAAGCTGTTGCAGACGCTTGTTTACCAGGAATGCGGCATGTACTTTGACGAGCGGCGGGCGCATTTCCTGCAGGACCGCCTGCAACGGCGGTTGAAAATCTGCGGGCTGGATACGTTTTATGCGTACTATCGCCTGCTTACCAGCCACCAGGGCAAAGCTGAGCTGACCGCGCTGGTAGAAAACCTGACTGTCAATGAGACCAGTTTTTTCCGCAACAAGCCGCAACTCGATCTCTTTCAAAAGAACGTTCTTGAAGATCTGTTAAAACGCAAACAAGACCGCCGCGACTGGAGCCTGCGACTGTGGAGCGCCGGATGCTCGACCGGGCAGGAGCCGTACACCATGGCCATGCAGGTATGCGATGCGCTGGCTTACTACTATCTGCGCAATCCGCTGCCGTTTGATATGCCCAGCCCTAAGCCGCTGATTCCACCGCCGTGGAAGGTGGAGATACTTGCCTCTGATATTAACTACTCCGTTCTGCGGACAGCGCAGGAAGGCGTTTATCCGGAGTTGCAGATGGAGCCGGTGGATTACGCTTTCCGCCTGCGCTACTTCGACAAAGTCGGAGAACGTTACGCAGTCAAGAAGGGATTGAAAGACTTGGTCCATTTTGACTTCCACAATTTGAAAACTGAGTTTTTACCCCAGCGCAATGACGTGATCTTTTGCCGCAACGTGATGATCTATTTTGATGAAGCCGAGCAGAAGCGGCTGGTGGAAAAGCTGTATCGCTGTTTGAACCCGGAAGGATATCTGTTCATAGGCCATGCGGAGAGCCTCTTTGGTCTCTCTGATAAATACAAGATGCTGCACCAAAACAACGGCACGGCATATCAACGCATTGAGGTGGCGAGTTGAACTTCTTCCCAGACGATCGCGCCTCTGAACTCCGCGAACTCTTTTTTGAGTCGGCAACGGAACTGTTGCAGACGCTCAATGAAGAGGGGCTGGAGCTGGAGAAGCGTCCTCAAGACGAAGAGGTTCTGCGCCAGGTGCGCCGCACCGTGCACACGCTGAAAGGTGATTCCGCAGCCTGCGGTTACAGCGAGCTGAGTGAATTGGCTCACGCGCTGGAAGAGGTGTTGCGGCCAGAAGTGGCCGCCAACAGTCAACATGCGCTGGCTGAGGTGGTGTTGATTGCAGCCGATACGTTCAGCTCCATGCTCTCGGCTTATCGCGGCAATCTGCAGCCGCCGGCTGGGGAAGAGCTGCGGCACCAGATTATCTCACTCACGAGAAAACGTTCCGGCAGCGTGCCGTACAAGCTCCAAGCGCGTTTTGCCTGGAGCGAATATGAACAGATCGTGGTGGCGGATGCGTTAGGCCGTGGCGATACGGTTTACAACATTGCGTTTTCTATTGAGCCCCAGTGCCCCATGCGCGGCGCTGCCATGCAGCTGATTCGCAACGTGCTGCAGGATTGCGGACGCCTGCTGGCGGTTGCGCCAGACCAGAGCACGTTGAGCGAGGATCTGGATGTGGTGGAAGCAGCGGTCGCAAGCGACCACGCCCAGAGCTGGATTGAAAAGAAGTGCCGCATTCCTGCCGTGGTGGCTGACCTGCTGGTGCAACGCGCAGGCAAGCAAGAAGAACAGGCTGACGATGTGCTCGACATTGTGCAGCATGTGACCGCTCCGGTTGAAGATGAGTCTGAGCCTGCGATCAGCGCGGCAGAAATGTCTGTGCCAGCGCCTGCAGTAGCGGAAGCTCCGGCAGAAAACTCCAAACCGGCCAACACCGCGAATATAGACGGGCAGACAACCAGCTTTGCCAATTTATCGGAAACGCTTTTGCGCGTGGATGCGGAGCGGATTGATTCTGTGTTGAACCTGGTGGGCGAGCTGATCATCGCCAAGAGCATGTTGCACCAGGCCATCAATGAATTTGACCGGCGCTATCCCAAAGATCCGCTGAAGATGCGCTTTTCTGATGCCATGGCTTTCCAAGCACGCATCATGAATGATCTGCAGAAATCGGTGATGAAGATCCGCATGGTGCCGGTGGAACAGTTGTTCCGGCGCTTCCCGCGCGTCGTTCGAGACGTGGCGAAGTCATGCGGTAAAGAAGTAAATTTAGTTATTACCGGGCAGGACACTGATCTCGACAAGAGCATTCTGGACATGTTGGCGGAGCCGCTGGCGCATCTTGTGCGCAACGCGGTGGATCATGGAATTGAATCGCCGGCTGAGCGCATTAATGATGGCAAGCCGGCGCACGGCACGGTGACACTGGATGCTTATCACCAGGGCAACCAGATTGTGATTGAAGTAACCGACGACGGGCGCGGGATTGATCGCGACAAGATTACCGCCAAGGCCATTGAACGCGGCTTGCTGAAGGCAAGTGACGCTGCACTGCTTGGCGAAACCGACATCCATGAGTTGATCTTCCATCCCGGCCTGAGCACGGCGGAACAAGTTACGGCAATTTCCGGGCGCGGCGTGGGTATGGACGTGGTGAAGACCGTTTTAGAGAAGCTGAAAGGTACAGTCAGCATCAAGACTACGCCGGGCAAGGGAACCACGTTCTATCTCAAAGTTCCGCTTACGCTGGCCATCATTAACGCTCTGCTTTTCCGCGTGGGTGATCGCTTGTATGCGGTGCCTTTGGCGGCCGTGGTGGAGATTACGCGCACAAATCAATCCGCGTTGCATCGAGTGGACAATCACGATGTGATGCAACTGCGTAATGAGGTCCTGCCGCTTCTTCATTTGAGCAAGCTGGCGAACCAGGCAGTGGAGACGCAGAAGATGTTCGTAGTGGTGATCTCAGCCAATGAACGCAAGTTTGGATTGGTGGTGGACCAGTTAGTGGGCGAGGAAGAACTGGTGATCAAAGCGATGGACGATCATCTGGTGGCAACTGACCTAGTCAGTGGTGCTTCGATCCTCGGGGACGGTACTGTGGTGTTGATCCTGAATCTCTCAAGTGTTGTTGCAAAGCTCGGCAGGTTACAGATGGTGGGGGCCACTGCATGAGTCAAAAATTACGGGTTCTTGTGGTCGACGACTCGGCGCTGATGCGCAAGCTGATTCCGCAGATTTTGGCGCGGGACAGCGAAATTGAAGTTGTAGGCACGGCCATGGATGGCGCTTTTGGGCTGAAAAAAATCGAAGACCTCCGGCCAGACGTGGTAACGCTGGACCTGGAGATGCCGCGCATGGATGGCATGGAGACGCTACGCCAGATTACGCGCCGTTTTCGCGTGCCGGTGATTGTGGTGAGCGCGCTTACTACTGATGGCGCCAGCGCGACATTCAAAGCGTTGGCCATGGGGGCGTTTGATTTCGTAGCCAAGCCGCGCGATGCAGCGTCGGCGCACATGGATGATATTGCTGCGGACCTGATCGACAAAATTAAGGTCGCGGCCAAGAGCAAGATGCGTAATACCACGCCGCCGGTGATAGTGGACCGTCCCAAGCCGAACAAGCCAGCGATGCGCCTGCGCCGCGAAGCCACCAAGATTGTCGCCATTGGGATTTCTACGGGAGGGCCAAATGCGTTGCAGTACTTACTGGCGCAACTGCCTGGTGACTTCCCGGGAAGCATTGTTGTGGTACAGCATATGCCTGAAGGCTTTACTGAGATGTTTGCCCGTCGGCTGGATGAATCGTGTGCTATCGATGTAAAAGAGGCGCAGTCCGGCGATCTGCTGATTGCAGGCCGCGCGCTGGTTTGCCCCGGAGATCGCCACATTAAGGTACGGCGCATGCCGCTGGGAAATACAGTGGTGCTCTCAGACGAGCCACGCATGAATGGGCACCGGCCTTCAGTGGATGTTTTGTTTCGCTCTGTGGCCATGGAATTTGGCAGCCGCGCTATGGGCATATTGATGACCGGCATGGGTGACGACGGCGCGCATGGACTTGGCTTGATCAAAGATGCTGGCGGGCTGACCATCGCACAGAGCGAGGAGTCCTGCACCGTTTTTGGCATGCCCAAAGCGGCAATCGAACGCGGGCACGCCATGCGCGTGGTGCCGCTGGACATGCTGGCGAACACATTGGTCATGCAGTGCAATCCGGAAAAGATTGCGCGCACGGCAAAAGTTTAGTTGGAGTCGCAAGGAGAACAATGATTATGGATACGTTTCCTACACTGCTTCGCAAAGACCAAAAACCGATCCGCTATCTGGTGGTGGACGATTCGGTTTTTGCCCGCAAAAACGTGGCAAAAATGGTGGAGTCCTTTGGCGGCGAAATTGCCGGCGAAGCCGGCGATGGCTGCACCGCCATCACGGAATATGACCGCACCATGCCGGACATGGTATTGATGGACATCACCATGCCGCAAATGGAAGGCATTGAAGCGGCTGAGCGCATTGTCCGGTCGCATCCAGAGGCGCGCATCGTTATGGTCTCTTCCGTGGGCTACCAGGAAAACATTGTTGCTGCGCTGCAAAAAGGCGCACGCCACTTTGTGCAGAAGCCGGTGAAGTCGGAAATTCTGTATGAGGTGATCAAGTACGTGATGGGCGACGACGCGGCCGTAGCTACGCCCGCCGTCCAGGGGCACTAACACAATGAAGATCGAGTTGATTCAACCTTTCATCAACGCGGCAGACGCGGTGCTAGCGGAGACGCTGAAATCGCCAACGCGCATTGGCGACGTCACCATGGAAGAAGAAGCGTACCGGCGCAAAGGCGTGGCTTCACTGGTGACGATCAAGGGCGATATCGAAGGCCGGATCATCTTCGATATTGATAGTCCCACCGCAGCCAAAGTCGCCAGTTATCTGGCGGGATCGCCGATGCCGGAGAGCGAAGAGGTTGCGCGCGAAACCGTGTGCGAACTGGCCAACATGGTGATCGGAAGCGCCGTAACGGCGCTCAATGACCAGGGCTTTCACTTCAAGATTTTTCCGCCGGTAGTGCATGCCGAAGATGTGGGCGAAAAAAGCAGCGAAGAGCAGGAAGCGCTGGTGATGTGTTTTGATACCGACAGCGGCAACGTGTTTATGAACATTGCCATGCGGTATGGCCGCAGACGCAGGGCAGATAACCGGCCAAGTTAAGCTCTATTACTTGCGAGAACTCCAACCATGGGCGGCGATGAGCCGCCCTATTTTTGTGTGCCGAGCATGTTCGACAGCTAGGAGGTGAAAGTCCTCTTCACAACCTGATGGAGGTGAAGTGATAGTGAAGCGCAAGGACGTCGTCGCGAGGCGAAGTCTGAAAGAAGCGTGGAGCAAAGGCGCGAGCCGAT
>DASTCT010000040.1:0-4804 GCA_035710845.1 Candidatus Angelobacter sp. | reverse complement strand
GCGCCCATCGCGGTGCTTTCTTCGGCGCTGCTCTCCACGTCGGGTGTATTTCTGGCGCTGCTGATCACCAAGACGACGTTCAATCTCTCGTCGTTCATGGGACTGATTATGGTGATCGGCATTGTGGCCAAGAACGGAATTCTGCTGCTGGACGCGAACCAGAAATTCGCGCATGCAAACTTCGAGCCGGAAGAAGCCATGGTGCAGGCTGGCCGTCGCCGCTTGCGTCCGATCTTTATGACCGCGCTGGCGACCATGGCAGGCATGTTGCCGCTGGCATTTGCGCTGGGCGCCGGCTCAGAAATGCTGCAACCGCTGGCGATTGCTGTGATTGGCGGAATTTTGGTTTCGATGGTGCTGTCGCTGATCGTTACGCCGGCCGTATATTTTTATCTGGGAAAGCATCGCGTTGGTGAGCAACGCCATCCATCTGAATAAGGGGGGGTGCCTGCGGCGCAGTTTTTACGAAATTCTCTCAGCATGTAACCTGCTGCTGGTTCTAATACTCTAGAATGAATAGAGAGTCCTCCCCGAATGTACGCTGGCCTTTGGTGACAGCAAGATTAGCTAATTTAATGTCCAGGTACTTGGTTTCAGGGTGCGTTTGCGACGAAAATGAAGATATAGTTTTGTTTGTAACATGCGGCGATTTTTGTCCATCACGACGGTTTTGGCCCTGCTTTTCACCATGACGTCGCCCATTATGGCGGCAACATGCACAGGAACAGGGAAGGCCGTTTCCTGCCATTCCATGGCAGCTTCACACTGTGACCGGCATGAGCATCATCACCACGCGGCTGCTGAAACTCCTGCTTCAAATTCCATCACCACAGCCGACAGTGATGAAAAATGCCCTATGGATTGCTGTATTCCCGGGCATCGGACAAGTGCCTCAGTAGCTTACTCTCCCTCACTTCTTCCCCCACTGGCGATCAGTGACCAGAACGTGCACGTGGTACCGGTCCATTTCATCAGCGCCGGTTTTTCTTTACATACTGATCGCGGACCACCTAGCGCCTAATTCGCGGCGCCAAGCAGAGACGTGAGACTGCGACTCTTTAATCTTTAATTCTCCAAGTTTTCTGCTGATATTTCACCCAATTCAAGCTTATTGACGCCACGCGCACTCCGGTTTCTCTGCGTGTGTCATTTAAATGCTTTGAGTTGAGGAACATGGTCAGTTTGGTTGGTAGTGCTTAAGACGGAACCAAGAAGGTTCTTTCGGGGAAACGATGCTAAAACGATTTTTAAAATTTATTACTATGTCGGCGCTGTTTGCGTCTGTGCCGGTATTTGCTTCAGTGTTTGGAACAGTCAAAGCCATTGTGCATGATCCGCAACACCGTCCGGTACAAGGCGCGCAGGTGGAAGTACAGAGCCGCACGTCTGCCTTCAAAACCTCAGCGGTTACAAATGAAGATGGAATCGCCACGGTATTGAACGTTCCCGTGGGCGAATATGACATCACAGTTACTTCTCCCGGTTTTGCTGAAGCAGAGCAGGCAATAACTGTAAGTTCAGGAAACGTACAAGAGCCCCACTTCGCGCTGGCTGTGGCCCAGCACCAGGAGACGGTGGAAGTTTCCGGAGCGCCAGAAACCGTCAATCCTGAATCGGCCACACCGGAGACACTGGTGAACCGCAGTGAAATTGAGCAGACTCCCGGCGCTGATCGCACCAACGCTATGTCAATGATCACGGATTTTGTTCCCGGCGCGGCCATGGTGCATGACCAGCTCCACGTGCGCGGCGGACATCAGGTTACGTGGGCCATTGATGGCGTGCCTGTTCCCAACACAAATATTGCCACCAACGTGGGGCCGCAGTTTGATCCCAAAGACGTGGACTACATGGAGGTGGAGCGCGGCAGTCTTTCCTCTGAGTCAGGCGATCGCACGTATGGCGTATTCAACGTGGTCACGCGTTCAGGATTTGAGCGCTCACGCCAGGGCGAGTTGGTTACCAGCTACGGCAGCAACAATACCACTGACAATCAGTTGAGCTTTGGCGATCACAGTGACCGCTCCGCTTATTACTTCAGCTTGAACGGCAATCGCACCGACCATGGCCTGGAGACCCCTACAACGAACAATCTGCATAACCAGGCTGATGGCGGTGGAGCGTTCACATCACTGATTTACAACGTCACGCCCAACGATCAGTTGCGCTTTGTAGGCTCCGGCAGGACGGATTACTTCCAGGTGCCCAACGATCCTGACCAGCAGCTTGCCGGCATACGCGATCGCGAACGCGAGCAGGACATCTTCGGCAGCTTTTCCTGGGTGCACACGATTGGTTCAGGTATTGTCTTCACGCTTTCACCTTCGTACCACTTCAATCGCGCGGCTTTTGAAGGGCTGGGGGATGCGGACAATCGCGTGGTTACCACGGACAATCGCGCTTCTTCCTATATCGGCGGCCAGGCTTCTTTGAGTGTTGTAAAGGGAAAGCACAATGCCAAAGCTGGCGCATACGGCTTTTATCAGCATGACAATACGTTAATCGGGCTTACCGGCAACAGCGTTGATGACAGCACTGATCCTGCCACGGTGACTCCGGTGAATGTTCCGGGCACAAGGAACAAAGCAGATGCGCAGTTAAGTGCGTTCTGGGTGGAAGACCAGTACAAGGCGGCGTCCTGGCTCTCATTAACCGGAGGCGTACGCGTGACGCACTTCTCAGGATTGCTGAGTGAGACCGCCGCCAGCCCGCGTCTTGGAGCGGCCATTCAATTGCCGCACCTGCACTGGGTGCTACGCGGCGCATACAGCCGTTACTATCAAGCTCCGCCGCTGGATACCGTTGCCAACAATATCTTCACCGCTGTTGATCCGCTCTCAGCCTTTCTCCCGCTGCGTGGCGAGCGTGATGAACAACACGAGATCGGCTTAACCATCCCCGCCCGTGGCTGGACGCTTGATTTTGATTATTTCCGCACCGGCGCACACAATTACTTTGATCACGACGCGCTGGGCAATTCCAGCCTGTTCATCCCGTTAACGATTCAAGGCGCGCGCATTGTGGGCTATGAAGCCACGGCGCGTTCTCCCAAGCTGTTTAAGAGGATTAATTTCCATCTGGCTTATTCGCATCAATCGGTGGAAGGCTCAGGCGCTGTCACCGGCGGCTTGACTGACTTTGCGCCTCCGGCTGCAGGGTTTTTCTTCCTCGATCACGATCAGCGCCAAACGGTCAGCACCGGCTTCACATCAACACTTCCGTACAAGTTCTGGCTCTCCGGCAACGTGTACGCGGGCTCCGGTTTTCTTGATGGAGATGGCCCGGGACATCTGCCGGCCTATGCCACTGTTGATTTGGCGCTGGGACGCTCTTTTGGCGAGAATTGGTCCGCGAAAATTACCGCTACCAATCTTGCTGACAGAAGATATTTCATCGACCTTACCAACAGCTTTGGCGGCTCGCACGTGAGCGATCCAAGGATGGTGGCTGTACAGTTAAAGTACAGGTTCCACTACTAGACTGGCAGTGCTCAGCGATTGGGGATGAACGTCGTTTTGTTCATCCCATCAGTTTGCCTGAGATGGTGCAGACGATGGGGGCACAGCCATGGCCTTGCGAATATTGGCTTCCGGCGCTTTGTCGTTGAAGGTGACAGCTTTGTCTTTCACCTCAACGCCTAATTTCTTCCAGAGCGCGTCCAGATCGGCTGGAGCAGGTTTGTCCCGCATTTCTTTATAGAGATCGCGCAAAACTGTTGTGCCGGTCGCCTTGTCGCCCAGAGCGAAAGTTTTTTCGATCTCCCAGTCTTTGGTGATGTCGCCGCCACCGTTCAGGACACCGCGCAAAGCATCTTGCAGGCTCTTGCGATTGCCGGTGCGCTCGCGTATGCGCACGTCCGCCAGCATGCAGAACATGGCGCCGCCCCAGTAGGTGCGTCCCCATGTATGGGTATTGTCCAGGCCTTCATCGCCTGTGGCAGGTTCGCCTTTTGGCATGTCGCGAATGAATGTCCGCCAGAATTCGTCCAATGACATCAATCCCGCGTGCACGCGGGCCACGGGCTCAACGTAAGTGGATATGCCTTCTTCAATCCAGTGCTGATCGTCTGGCATGGAAGGAAAAGCCAGATGGATCATCTCATGGACCAGCACCCAGTCATCTTTCGTTTCATCCACTTCGGTATCGCGTCCCACGCTAATCAGGATCAAGCCGCCGTCGGTCGCATATGTAACACCGTGACGAATGCCGGAGCCGTTGCTGCCACGGATCTTCAGCGTGAGGTGCGGGACAGGGAAGTGCCCATAATATGCCGCCACAGCGTTGGCTGAAGCTTTTACCCAGTTCAGCAGGTCCTGTTTTTTTAGCTTCATGGTCTCGTCGGGCAGACTTACGTCAATGGTGCTGCCCTGCACATGGACTGCAACCGCGTCAGGATCGCGATCTTCGGTACGGCCATGCTTGGGCAATACAAGGACCAGAAAAACCGGCAAAAGAAGATAGCTGAAGCGGCCACAGCGCATATTGAAAGACTAACATTTGCTCCGGGCTACGTGCTGGCGACGGCAGGCTTTTGTTTTTTGCGCCTGGCGATCAGGGTATCGAGCGCCAGTTTTCCGGGGCCAAAGATGAAGATGATCAGGCAAGCAAACAAAAAGGTGTAAGGCGCAGCGCCATAAAACTTGTCAGTATCGGAAAAAGCGGAGAGCAGGGCATCACGATCAGCAGTTACAAACGCTACAAACATGTCTCCGGCCAGCAGCAGAGAAATCAGGCGCGAACCTAAGCCGAGTGCAAGCAGGATGCCGCCAACAGTTTCAAGCACGCCGATAAAATATGCATTGAG
>DASTCT010000039.1:0-4273 GCA_035710845.1 Candidatus Angelobacter sp. | reverse complement strand
CTACAATTACGGTTATTCCGACCCTAAGTTCAGACCACCTGAGTTGCTTTTGGCTCGGCAAGTTGTATGTAGTCCTACGCGAAAATCATAGCAGATGTGTTTGTAAGCCACTAGAACCAAACAGTTTTTGGTATAGATACGTCCTTGACCGGCTCGGGTGGCAGGGCGAAATCGCGCCAACATTAGCAGATGTTCATTGCAATAGCGATGAAGTCGGATATCCATTGCCGGCAACATGAATCCAGGCTGGTATTTGAAGCGTTTATGCGATCACGGAGCCGCGCCAGGTGCGCGAAAACAGCCCTGCCAATGAATACGCAACTGCTGCGCTCAAAAGCGTGATGGTCAAGCCAAACTCAATCGCAATCACCATGGCCATCACCGATCCCAGGACGCTGGCTGCGGCATTCAGCGCCCACGCCCATTCCACAGTTGGCACCAGACGAAGTCCGGTGGGGAACGGCATGCCCATCAGGAATCCAAGCGGCGCCAGCACCAATGCGCTGATGCACAATTTGATTGCGAACGGCAAGCCGACTGCGGCGGAGAGCAGCCAGGGCAGCACCAGCACGTTAAGCACGATCAAGCCGGCAATTACCCCAAGCAGCGCCAGGATTTTGTTGGCGCTGGTGATCCGCCGGCGCGCTGCCACGCTGCCTGCTCCGCTGGAAAGCAATAGGAGAAAAACCACAACGGTAAGCGCATACGTGGGATGGCCAAGGAAGAGCACGAAGCGCTGTATCAGAGAGATCTCAACCAGGATGTAACCAAAGCCTACGGCGATGAAATAAAGCAGCGCAATCAGGCCGGTCTTGCGTCCACCGGCATTGCTGCGGCGATGCAACGCCAAAGGCAAAATCAAAAACACTAAAACCGCCACCGCGGAAATCACCAGGAGCATTCCCAAGACCACAACGCCGAGGTTGATGCGCCAGTCCATACCGTGACCGGTACCGGCGAGAATATTTTTGATCACGTACCCGGTTTTCAGCGTGAAGAAGAAAAAGGGCGCGCTATCACTTACCGGAGCCACATTGTAAGGGTAATTGCGCGCGAAGGCGCGAGGATCATTTGAAGCGATTAGTTTTTGAAATGCCTGGGCGGCGGGCGAATTGAAAGATGGATGGTTCCGAATAAACCTTCTTGGATCTTCAGGGACCTTGCAAGGCACGTTTGCGTCAGGCATGCAAGGTTCAGCCATCAGCGGGGGATTGAGCCAAACTAGGTTGAGGTTCGCCCGGATGTGATCATCGATCGCGTTGTATTCCGCCAATGTGAAGGGTGATTTCTTTGCCAGCACCAGCACCGGGCGGCCGTCCTCATCCAGGCCGCCGTCAGCGATGATCACAAAGTGATCTTTAGGGTTTGCGACGCCAATCTGATGCAGGGCTTCAATCGCCTGCGAGGCCACGCGCAAGGCTTCACGCGGCTGCTTGAATTCCCAGCGCGTGATGGCGATCATGCCATCCGGCTTCAGATGGTCAAAGTATTCGCGGAAGGCTTCAACCGTATAGAGATTGTTTTCACTCAAGGCAAACGCGCCGGCTGCAGTGGAGGCCCATGTATCCACCAGCGTCATCTGCACCACATCATATTTATCGGGTGAGCTGCGAATATAAGACCGGCCGTCTTGAATGTGAATGTGGACTTGCGGCAGGTCATATAGATGGTAGGAATAGCCGGCGTAGTAGCCACGCATCACGTTATTTACGATGATCGGATTAATTTCAATCCCGGTGACATTGGGGCTGCCGTTGGCCACGGCGCGCATCACATCCACGCCGCCGCCCGGCCCGATGATGGCGAACTCGCCGTGCGGGCGCAGCACATTTGCCACTGAGGGCGCAGCCGACATGAGGCTCTTCTTCCAGTTGAAGCCGGATTCGGCAGGCAAGCCGGTATTGGTGGGCGTCGGAGAGCCGTCCTGGTCCCAATGCGCCGGATCGGCATTCATGATGGCTGTGGTGGCGTCGGCGTCAATCACCACATATTTGCCGCCAAGCTGCGTGTTGACCTCGATCCGCGAGATTGCGTTCCAGCGTGTGTACTCCACCCATTTGGGATCGCGATACACGCCCTTGGCGTAGATCACATCGACCAGTTTTCCAGAGTAGTTGGCAGCGATCAGCAGCACGAACGCCCCGGCGACCCCATAAGCAACTTTGCGCAGCTTAAGATCGGCAGACCAAAGCGAGGCTGCCAGGGCCATGGCAGCAGACGCCAGCAGAAGCGCGTTGGGAGCGCCAATCAGGTTCAGCAGCGGCACCACGGCCAGGCACGCTCCTGCGCCTCCCGCCAAATCGGCGCCATAGAGCTGGGAAATATCTTTGGTGGAACGCGCAAAGAGGACCGAGAACAACAGCCCAGTCAGAAAGAACGGCACCGCTGCCGCCAGGTAGATAATGGTTAACTTGCCGAAGTTACGGCCCGTAACTGCCAGTGACACAGGCGTGTGCAGCACCACCTCAACGGAAGCAAAGATGAAGACCGAGTTCAGCAGGCAGAGCTTTGCTCCAAGCGCACGGACCTCAAAGCGCTCCAGCCATTCACGCCAGATATGGGCAAATACGCCTCCTGATCCCAGCCCCAGCAGCGCCACCGAAATGGCAAAAAACGCAAAGTGATAGAAGAGCACCACGCTGAACAGCCGGGTAAGAGAAAGCTCCAGCAGCAGGCTGGCAAAGCTGACCAGGGCGACGGCAAAGACAATTGTTCGCGAAGTGCTTTGGAGAGAAACCTGCGGCTCAGCAGCGACGGTGGATTGGGCCATAAACGATTAAGGTTCTCACAGGCGGAGAAGTTTGCCTAGCTGGGTATGCTGATCCCGACACCAGTCGGGAACCCCTATCTCCACGTTTACGACCCGTTTCTGAGCGTAAGCGCCTCATTGCGTCAGTTGTAGACCGCGAGTGTTACAGTCGGATGCGGTACAAAGGAGCGATGAAATGGATTTGGAACCGTTTGCTGAATGGCTTTCCGGTCTGTCTTTACAGGCAAGGATCAGTGCGTTGTCAGTGATTTACTTGAGATTGACTGTCAATGCGCGTGAGCTGTTCTTGCCGGACAGGACGTTGGGAAAAGAGCAGCGTGTTGAAGAAATTCTTCACGGTCTGAATGAGATTCACCACACGTTGGCGAACCAGCTAATCGCCTACACGACCGACGCAGATAAGGCGTCCCCCGTTCAGGTGTTAAGCCGAATGTTGCAGGACATCGAGAGCAAATACCATTTGCGAGATTACCTTACATCAGCCGTCGAACTCGCTCGAAGCCAAGGTTCTGCATCACCTCTGACGGTGTACCCGGATGGCACAGTTGCAGACGGCAACACCAGAATAAGGATTCTCATAGAACGCGGAGTTGACGTGGATAGTCTCCCTCGTCTCGAACGCATTCCAGGCATTTGAGGTGCCGGTTGGCGTAACATCGCATTCCTCTTTTAACGGTTGGGAACAAACCTAACCTACTCACCTTCCAAAATCACATACGCTATCGCCTGCTCTTTGGTGTGGCTCAGCGAGAGGTGTACCCGCTTGCAGCCCAGTCGGGCTGCGAACTCAGCCGCCTTGCCGCTGAACCGGAGAGTCGGCCGCTGCCCCGGCAGCCGGATGACCTCAACATCGTGCCAGGTGACCCCATGCCGCAGCCCGGTACCGATGGCTTTCATGCCAGCCTCTTTGGCGGCAAAACGGACAGCCAGACGCTCGGCGGCATTGGCTTTGCTTAGGCAGTATTGTGTCTCTTGCGGGGTGAAAACCCGGCTAAGAAATCGCTTGCCAAACCGCTCCAAAGCAGCTTTTATCCGATGGACTTCAGCGATGTCAACTCCTGTGCCTACAATCATTTGCGCGGTTCTCCCAAGGTACCATATCCTTCGTTTTGGATCCTAAGGTTATTCTAATTTTCTTAAGAGACAACTCAGGTTTTTCAAGGGTATAATGTCCCCGCGTTGTTTCAGAAGTGTTGTACAGCAGCCCTGCACCTGCAACCTGCCTGCACTACCCTCTCAGAAAGGCGCAAATTTCAGAAACAAGGAATGCGTGTAACTCACATGGAACAAGGAACAGTGAAGTGGTTCAATGACGCGAAAGGTTATGGCTTTATTTCCAGGGAAAATGGTGAGGATGTGTTCGTACACTTCTCCGCCATTCAGGCGAATGGCTTCCGCAGCTTGAAAGAAGGCCAGCCGGTTCAGTTCAACGTCGTCAAAGGTCCAAAAGGGTGGCAAGCAGAAAACGTGCAATTACTGTAGGACTGCAAAATCCAAATTTTA
>DASTCT010000038.1:0-18528 GCA_035710845.1 Candidatus Angelobacter sp. | reverse complement strand
TATTGAAGATGCGCTGATGCTCACACTGCTCGGCCAGCGCACCTTCAGGAACAACGACAGCGTTACGGGTAGCGAACTCACCGATGGATTGCGGCAATCTGGTTTGAATGTTGGCCGCGTGGATTGGCGGCTGGAGAAGTTGGCAAACGAGGGACTGATTATCAAGATCGGCTCGGGACGCGCAAGCCGCTATCGTTTGACGAACCAGGGAATGGCACGAGCGCAAGAGGTTGCACGGAATTTGATTGCGCTTGTGCCCTAGAGAAGTTGCTTGGGCATTCGCAACGTGAAGGTTGCAAATGCCCACTTGTGGTGAGGGGAGTGTTTGGCGACACCAGCCCCTTTGGTAAGGTGGCTGAATCGGGTTCAATCCCCGCCCCTCACCCCAACTAAGCGCCCTAACACTGGCTGGAACCAGCGCTAGGGCTGAACCAAACATCGCGGGGATAGCCGCAATGTCAGGCACACTTTCATTATCCGCTAGTCCCCGCCTCGACTTCAACGCCCTTTTGGAGGGGCCGGGACTATGAACCTCAGAGAAGAACGCGGAAAGCAGATTGCAGAAGCCGGTAAGGTTTTCAAGCGCAAGCAGACTGAATGGCTGGTTCCATCGCAGTCCAGCAATGGCAGCTATTTGGTCAATCTCGCCAATGTTGATGAGCCGGTTTGTACGTGCCCTGACTTTGAAGAACGGCAGATGCCCTGCAAACACATCTACGCCGTTGCTTATTTCGTCGTGCACGAAACAAATCCAGACGGCAGCACCACAGTTACCGAAACCGTGGCGGTTACGCAAAGAAAGACGTATCCGCAAAACTGGCCTGCCTACAATCGTGCGCAAGTAAGCGAACAAGACAGATTCCAAGAATTGCTGCGCGATCTCTGCTCCGGTATTGAGGAACCAGTCGCACCGCGCCGTGGCCGTCCTAGCCTGCCCTTGTGCGATGCCGTGTTCGCTTCTGCCTTCAAGGTTTATTCCGGTTTCTCTGGCCGTAGGTTTATGAGCGATCTCCGCGAATCTCACAAACGCGGAATGATCTCTCGCGTTCCCTGCTACAACTCGATTTTCAATTACCTTGAGGATGAAGGATTGACGCCAATCCTGTACGAACTGGTAAGGCAGAGCAGCTTGCCACTGGCCAGCGTGGAAGTTGAGTTTGCTGTCGATTCTTCCGGCTTCGGAACTTCCCGGTATCACCGCTGGTATGACCACAAGTACGGCAGGATGCGGGAAAAGGCGCAATGGGTCAAAGCCCATATCATGTGCGGAGTGAAAACGAACGTCATTACCGCCGTGGAAATCGGGCAAGAATATTCTGGCGACAGTCCGGCCATGCCTGCCCTTGTCAACACTACTGCAAAGGCGTTTACGATCTCTGAGGTTTCGGCAGATGCGGCTTACAGCAGCACGGTCAACATGGCTGCTGTTACTGCTCACAACGGAACGCCATTCATCGCTTTTAAGATCAACACGAAGGCTAAAACCGCTGGCCTTTTCCAGCAGATGTTCCACTACTTCCAATTCAAGAAAGAAGAGTTCTTGCAGTGCTACCACAAGCGCAGCAATGTCGAGAGTACCTTTTCGATGCTCAAGCGCAAGTTTGGCGATTCCTTGCGGAGCAAGACGCACACTGCTATGGTGAATGAGGCTTTGTGCAAGGTGCTGTGTCATAACCTTGTTGTCCTCATCCACGAAACGCACGAATTGGGGATTGAACCTATTTTTTGGGCAGGGCAGGAAATTATTAGGCAAGCCTGAGTTTTTAGGCAAAGCCGCGTTTACTTGTCAAATCAGACTTCTACGGTATAATCCCGGCAACACCAACAAACTTATTTTAGGGACCCATGGCCAAAATCCTCTCAGTGGCTTCCAGCGAGGCTCTGAAAACAACCCGCCAACTGTTGCTGGAGCACCAAGGACATTCAGTTTGTTCAGCAGTGACCCTGAATGAAGTGGAAATGCTGGCGCAGACTGAAAAAGTGGACCTTGCGCTAATCGGCCACGGATTTAAGGGAGTGGAAAAACGAAAGATTGCCCGCGCAATCAATCAATACTTCCCTGGCCTGCCTATTTTGGAAATGTGCTTTCATTCGCCGGAAATTCCTGGCGCGGACTTTGTTCTGAGCGATTCGCCTGCCGATCTAATCAAATCCATCAGGCACATTTTGGAAGGACGCCGCGTCCGAGGCTATAACGATTGAGTGTTTCTAGCAGGCTTTAGGCGGAAAAGGTGTGCTTTTTGATTGACACCTCTCTCTGGCTTGGCTAGCATAAAACCCGCAATGATTTCTTCGATCCTGAGCCATCGCCATCACCACCATCATGCACGCAAAAGTGTCGGCGGAGGCCTATAGGAGCTAAGTACAGAGCAATCATAGGATTTAAGGCCCGCCGATAACTGGCGGGCTTTTTGTTTTTGTCTTGAAAACCCACAAGCCGCGAGGGCCGGACATGCCGAGCGGCTTGCTACAGGCGCAGAAAATTTATAAAAGAGGATTGCGTAAAGCGGTTTGGAGCGAAGCGATAGTTTTTGAAACCAGAAGCCGCGAGGCCCGTGTGGCGCCGAGCGGATCGATGCAAGGCAGAAGAATTCCAGCTTAAGTGAAGACCGCAAAAGCGGGTTGGAGCGAAGCGACAGCCTTTTGAAACCACAAGCCGCGAGGCCCGGACATGCCGAGCGGCCCGATGCAAGGGCAGAAGAATTCCAGCTTAAGGAAGATCGCGTAAGCGGTTTGGAGCGAAGCGACAGAATTGAAGTTTGGAGCGAAGCGACATGAAAATAGACTTTGACAAAATGGATGGCCTGGCCCCGGCCATCGTTCAGGAAGATTCCACCGGAGAGGTGCTGATGGTGGGCTTTATGAATCCTGAGGCCTACGCCCGCACGGCGGAAACCGGCTACGTGACTTTCTATTCCCGTACGCGCCAGAAGCTATGGATGAAGGGAGAAACTTCCGGCAATCGCCTGCGCGTGATCTCTGCGCTGACCGATTGCGACCGTGACACGGTTCTGTTTCGCGTCTTTGTGGAAGGAGACGGTCTGGTCTGCCACACTGGCACAAAATCCTGCTTCACTGAGCCGCTGGAGATTGCCAAAGCGGAGGCGCAACCATGAAGCTGCGCGTGGGAATACCCAAAGGAAGCCTGCAGGAATCAACCATTGCGCTGTTCAAGCGCGCTGGCCTGAACGTGTACACCAGCAGCCGCTCCTATTTTGCGGGGACAGACGATCCTGAGATTGAGTGCATGCTGATTCGCGCCCAGGAAATGGCGCGCTACGTGGATCATGGCGCTCTCGACTGCGGCCTTACCGGCAAGGACTGGGTCGTAGAAAGTGGTCTTGAGTTGGAAACAGCAGCCGAGCTGGTCTATGCCAAGCAGAGCCTGGGCAAGGTGCGATGGGTGCTGGCTGTGCCTGAAGACTCGGCTTTTCAAAAGGCAGAAGACCTGGCTGGGAAGATCATTGCCACTGAGCTTGTGAATGTAACAAAAAATTATTTCGCTGCGCGCAATGTTCCGGTAAAGGTGGAGTTTTCCTGGGGCGCAACGGAAATCAAGCCGCCCACGTTGGCCGACGCCATTGTTGAGATCACGGAAACCGGCAGTTCGCTACGGGCCAACCGCCTGCGTATTATTGAAACCGTTATGGAATCGAGCACGCAGCTCATCGCCAACAAAACGGCCTGGGCGGATGAGCAAAAACGCCGCAAGATCCAGAATCTTGCCCTTATGCTCTGCGGAGCCATCTACGCGCAAGGGCGCGTGGGCCTGATGCTGAATGTCCGCAAAGCGGATTTGCCGGGAGTTCTGGCCGTGCTGCCTGCGCTGCAAAAGCCCACTATTTCAACCCTGAGTGATGGCGAATGGGTGGCCGTGAATACCATTATTGAAGAAACCACAGCGTGGAAAATTATGCCGCAGCTGAAGGCCGCGAAGGCGGAAGGCATTGTTGAATATCCGCTGAACAAGGTGGTGCTGTAATGATGCGCGTGCTGCGCGGACGTGCCGCAGAAACCCGAGTGCGCGCTCTGGAACAGCGTGGTGCAACCGACCTGGCCAAAGTGGAAAAGCAGGTTCACCGGATTGTGGCCGACGTGCGCAAGAACGGTGATTCTGCTTTGCGACGCTACGCCATGAAATGGGACGGACTCAAGAACAAGCAGGCGCTGCGCGTGGTCGCTGCCGAGCTTGAAACCGCGTGGAACTCAGTTCCAGAAAACTTCAAACAGGCGCTGAAGACTGCGGCGGCGAATATTCGCCAGTACTGTGAATGGCAGATGCCGCAACCGTGGCGCAATGCTGTCTCTCCCGGAATTCAGGTTGGCCAGGTGGTGCGGCCCCTGCAATCAGTAGGCTGTTATATGCCCGGCGGACGCTATCCTCTGCCTTCTACCATGCTGATGACTGCGATTCCCGCGCAGGTAGCTGGAGTTCAACAGGTGCGTGTGGTCTCTCCGCGTCCTGCCGCAGAGACTCTGGCCACTGCTTATTTTCTTGGAGTACGAGAGTTCTACCGAGTCGGTGGCGCACAAGCCGTGGCCGCGCTGGCATATGGAACCATGTCTATCCCAAAAGTGGATAAAATTGTCGGCCCGGGAAATCTATTTGTGACCTCTGCCAAAAAGCTCGTTGCGTTTGATTGTGGAATTGACTTCCTCGCCGGTCCCACAGAAGTGGCCATCGTGAGCGAGCGCGGTGATGCTCGCTTTATCGCCGCCGATCTGGTGGCGCAAGCCGAGCATGATCCAGACGCGCTTGCCGTTTTCATCACATCAACAGAAGTGCTGGCAGAGAGCGTTGCGCGAGAAGTAAAGACCGCTGCAGCAGCGAATGAGATTGCGCGAACTTCGCTCAAGAACAACGGCGCAATTCTGCTGGCCGCATCTCATGAGCAGGCACTGGAATTTGCCAACCGGATCGCCGCCGAACACCTTACTATTAACGAAGAAGACCTGCCCCGCATCACAAACGCAGGATCAATCTTTGTTGGGGATTATTCTCCGCAAGCCGCAGGCGACTACGCTGCCGGCCCAAACCACGTTTTGCCCACCGGGGCTGTAGCACGCTTCCGCGGCGGGTTGAGCGTGCATGACTTTGTGAAGATCATCTCTGTCCAGCAGCTCTCGCGTGATGGCCTTGATCGCATCGGCAGCGCGGTGATTACGCTGGCAGAGGCTGAAGGGTTAAAAGCCCATGCTGAATCCATTCGAGTGAGGTGTTCCCATGCTTAAGGCCCGTAGATGTGTCCGTGAAATGCGCGAGTATCACTCTCCCCTGAGCGGTCCCACAATCAATCTGCGGCTTGACATGAATGAGAACACCACCGGATGCTCACCGCGCGTGCTGGCAAAGCTGAAATCGCTGGATGCGCGAACGCTCGCCCTTTATCCCAGGCGAGAGCCGGGAGAAAAGTTGGTGGCGGATTTTCTGGGCGTCAGGCCGGAACAAATCTTTCTTACCAATGGCGCCGATGAAGGCATTGACCTGCTCTGCCGCGCTTATCTGAATCCCGGAAGCGAGATCGTGGTGGTAACGCCTGCCTTTGCTATGTATGAGGTCTTTGCCCAGACTGAGGACGCCCGAGTAGTGCGCGTACCCACAGGGCCGGAATTCAGTTTTCCTGAGCAAAAGCTGCTTGATGCCATCTCACTGCAAACCAGAATTGTTGTGATCTGCAATCCCAACAATCCCACCGGACTGGCCGTGCCGCGAGCGAGCATTATCAAGATAATTGAGGCTGCGCCTGAAGCTGCCATCCTGCTGGACGAAGCTTATTTTGATTTCTATGGCCAGACCATGATGGACCAGATTGGCAAGCTGCCAAATTTATTCGTCGCTCGCACGTTCTCCAAAGCTTATGGGCTGGCCGGGCTGCGCCTGGGCGTAATGGCCGGCGACGAAGAGCAGATCTCTGTGCTGCGGCGCATGGCGTCGCCGTTCAACATCAATACCTTTGCCATGGAGTGCCTAACCGAAGCGTTGGCCGATCGCGAATTTGTAAATGCTTACGTGAACCAGGTGCGTGCAGGCCGCGAATGGCTGCAACATGAACTGGAGCAGTTGGGTTTTAAGTGCTGGCCCAGCCAGGCGAATTTCATACTGTGCCGCTTTGGCGAGTCGAAGAAAACCATTCTGGAAGCTCTGCGCGCACGCGGAATTGCTCTGCGTGATCGCCCGGATTGTGAAGGCTGCGTTCGCATCACCATCGGCAAACCGGAGGAGATGCAACTAGTGATTGCCGAACTGAAGCAGGTGCTGGCGACGATCCCTGCCACGCAACAGGTAGTGCGATGAGAAAAGCCAAGCTGCGCCGGACGACTAAAGAGACCGATATTGAACTGGCGCTGACGATTGAAGGCCAGGGGCGCTATGACATCTCCACAGGCATCCGGTTCCTCGATCACATGCTGGAGCTTTTCGCTCGTCACGGTGCGTTTGATTTAAAACTCAAAGCTAATGGTGATCTCGACGTGGACCAGCATCACACCGTAGAAGATGTTGGAATCGCGCTGGGCGAGGCCTTCAGCAGCGCTCTGGGCAATAAGCGCGGCATCATGCGCGCAGGATATTTCCTGATGCCGATGGATGAGACTCTCGGCCTGGCAGCCGTAGATTTTAGCGGGCGAGCTGCTGCCGTGGTCTATACCCAAGTTAAGGTGCGTCTAGTGGGCGATCTGCAATCTGAGCTGGTAGACGATTTCTTTGAAGGCTTTGCCCGCGGTGCGCGGGCCAACGTTCATCTCAAGATCATTTACGGTCGCTCTAATCATCACAAAGTTGAAGCGCTGTTTAAGGCTTTTGCTCGCGCGTTACGTGTGGCCTGTTCGCGTGACCGTCAGTTGGCCAAGATGCTGCCCAGCACCAAGGGACTTCTATGATCGCCATTGTTGATTATGGCGCTGGCAACATCAGCTCAGTGAAGAAAGCACTGGAGCATCTGGGCGCTGAGTCACAAGTGACCTGCGATCCGATGGTGATTGCCACAGCTGAAAAAATCGTTGTGCCTGGAGTTGGCCACTTCAGCCGTTGCCAGTCATTGAATGAGAAGCTGCGGGGCTCAGTGCTTGAAGGTATTTCCAGCGGCAAACCGTTTCTGGGAATCTGCGTGGGCATGCAGTGGCTGTTTCAAGGCAGCACAGAAGCGCCGGAAACGCCCGGCGCAGCACTCTTTGCTGGAGAGTGCTCGCGCTTCCCTGCTTCGGTCAAGTCGCCGCACGTCGGCTGGAACCAGATTGAGGTCAGCAGCGGCTCGCGGCTGTTCCGCGATGTTGAAAACGGTTCTTTTGTCTATTACACACACTCTTTTCGCGCGCCGGTGGTGGAAGGTACCGTAGCCTGCACGCAATACGGCGGAGCATTTTCCGCTGCAGTGGAGCGCGACAATGTTTTTGGCGTGCAATTTCATCCGGAAAAATCCGCTGCGACGGGGCTGAAAATCCTGGAGAACTTCTGTGCCCTCTGATCACCTGGCCAAGCGAATCATCGCCTGCCTGGATGTTGACGCTGGGCGCGTGGTAAAGGGCATCCGGTTCCAACAGCTGCGCGATGCCGGCGATCCGGCAGAGCTGGCGCGCGCTCACGCTGAAGCTGGAGCGGATGAGATTGTTCTGCTCGACATCACAGCAACCTCTGCTGGCCGCAAAACGCTGGTCGAGACCGTCCGCCGAACGGCCCGCGAGTTGTTTGTGCCATTCACAGTTGGCGGCGGCGTGCGCACGCTGGAAGATGCAGCCAAAATTTTCGATGCCGGAGCGGACAAGGTCAGCATTAACTCGGCTGCGGTTGCGAATCCAAATCTTATCGGCGAGATTGCTAACCGCTTTGGCTCGCAAGCCGTGATCGTTGCTATTGATGCCCGGCGTGGCGATGATCCGGTTGAGGCAACGGAGGTTTTTGTCGCTGGAGGCCGCACTGCCACCGGCAAAAAAGCGCTGGCATGGGCGCGCGAGGCTGAAGAGCGAGGCGCAGGCGAAATTCTATTGACTTCCATGGATCGCGACGGAACAGGAGCAGGCTTTGATTGTGAGCTCACCGCGGCCGTGGCTGGTTCAGTCTCTATTCCGGTGATCGCCTCCGGCGGCGCGGGCAGTGCGGCGCATTTTGTGGAGGTCTTCTCTGCCGGTCGCGCAGACGCCGCGCTGGCGGCGTCAATTTTTCATTTCGGCACGCACGCTGTCGCTGAACTCAAGCAAACGCTGCTCAACGCAGGCATTCCCATGAGGTGGCCGTGCTGATCCCGTCTATTGATCTGATGGGCGGCAAGATTGTGCAGCTTGTGCAGGGCGAGCACAAGGCGCTGGAGTTTGACGATTTCAATCACTGGATCAAGCGCTTCTCGGCATATCCGCTGGTGCAGTTGATCGACCTTGATGCAGCGATGGGCAAGGGCGAAAACAACGATCTAGTCGCCATGATCTGCAAACAGCTTCCCTGTCAGACTGGTGGCGGCATTCGCAGCATTGAGCGTGCCCGCGAACTTTTAGCTCTGGGAGCGAAGCGCGTTATCTTTGGCTCGGCGCTGCTCAAGAATGGCGCGATCAATACCGGATTGGCCGAAGAAGCGGCAAGAAACCTGGGAACCGAGCATTTAACGTTTGCCATTGACTCACGCCAAGGCAAAGTCGCGATTAAAGGCTGGAAGGAAGAAACGAGCGTGCTTCCCGCAGAGATGATCCGCGCTCTCGATCCCTATTGCAGCGCATTCCTCTATACACATATTGATACTGAAGGCACCATGACCGGCTTTCCTATGAGTGTCGCTCGCGAGCTGGCTCAGCTCACCAAAAAGAAATTGATCGTTGCCGGCGGCATCCGGTCGCAGGTTGAGGTGGACGCACTGAATACGATCGGCGTAGATGCCGTTGTAGGGATGGCAATTTATACAGGAGCGATTAGCCCTTAGCCATTAGCGCTTAGCCTTTAGCATCTGACCTTGAATGACAATTCCTTCGGCTAAAAGCTAAGGGCTTCTATCCGTGGTGAAATTTTCAACGTCGCGATAGACTCAAGCCATGAATGAACCCTCCCTCTCCTTTCGCGAGCTGCTCGTTTATACGGATTACCTCGCCCAACGCTGGCTCAATTATTTCCGGCAGAACGCGAAGGCGCTCGAGATCGGCGTGGGCGGGAGAACTCCGACACTACGTGATCTAGTCACGCATATCTTCCAGGTGGAGGAATTCTTCTCAAGATTCTTATTCCAGGAAGACATGAAACCTACAGGACGTCCGGCGCAGATGGAGGCCAAGGACCTGGGAGAGCTGGAGCGCATGCACCGGGAGGCGCACGAAAATCTCACACGTTATATTGGGTCCGCAAAATGAAGAGCAATTGGAGAAGATGCGAACGATGGGTCCGGTAACGGCCTCAAACCGAAAGATCCTGGCGCAAGCCACGCTGCATAGCGTCCACCACTGGGCGCAGGTCGCCATGAAGGTGCGCGAAGCCGGCTTTCCAACAGAGAGGCCGCAAGACATCATTGCCAGCCCGGTGATGAAGTAGATGATGAAGATCGCTGATTTGCAGCCGCTTTAGAGATCCTTCGCTACGCTCAGGATTTCGCCTGCGGACTCCCGCTCACTTGCAGTTCGCTCACGCCCGCAAAACGGCTCTACTTTCTAGCTCGATACAATCCTGCAATCCCAAACGTATAAGGCGTCCACGTTGCATCTTTAAAGCCCACAGCTTCCATGCGCGCCAGCATCTGATGCGGCGTTGGGAATTTGTGGACAGATGCCGGAAGGTACTCGTAAGGGCCGCGCACACCGGAGATCAGCGCGCCAATGCGCGGCAGGACTCTGCGAAAATAAAAGCCATAAAGTTTTCCCAGCAGGCCGCCGGGTTCGCTGAAATCCAGAATTCCAACCTCGCCACCGCTCTTAAGCACGCGCAGAATGTCCTGCAGCCCGGCATCATAGTTGGCAAGATTGCGGAAGCCGAACGCGGAAACCACAAGGTCAAAGCTGTTGTCGGCCAAGGGCAACTGCAAGGCATCGGCTTCCAGTGGCTGGATTTTTTTTACGCCGTACTTGTTTTGACCGTGACGCAGCATCTGGTGGGAGAAATCAAGAGCGCAGATCGTGGCTTCACTATTTTTCTTTTCTGCAACAGCCCGCAGCGCCACGGACAAATCTCCAGTACCGGCGCACAGATCGAGCACGCGAGCATCACTGCGCGAGAGAATGTGCGAAAAGAAACGGGCTGTGCGATTCCACCACAGCCGGTCAATATTCATGGAGAGCACGTGGTTGGCCAGATCATAGCGCGGCGCAATCTCATCAAACATCTGGCGCACGGCCTGGGCTGCGGAGCACTCATCAGTCGCTCCGGCAGGCGTGGTGCCTACGGCTCCGCTGGAAGCTGAGCCGGGACTATTTGATATGGGAGTCCGGGCCTGCTCAGGCATGGTTTCTTATCATCTCCACCGCAGCGCGAACCACGTGCGCGGGAACTTCGCTTGAGATTTTAACCTTGCCGATTTTCTGCGGCAGGATGAAGTGCACTGCTCCAGCCACCGTTTTTTTGTCTGATTGCAGGCGGCTGAGTACATCATCAACAGTCCACGGCGCAGTTGGCAGCGGACCATAAGCCAGAACAGACTCGTGGATCTGCTTAGCGGTTTCAGCGTGGCAAAATCCTGCATCGCGTGCGATGGCGGCTGCGGCAATCATGCCCCAGGCCACGGCTTCTCCGTGGAGAAGATGCGTATAGCCGGTGGCAGCTTCAAGCGCGTGGCCAACGGTGTGCCCAAAGTTGAGGATGCGGCGCAGGCCAGACTCTTTTTCATCGGCTGAGACCACTGCAGCTTTTACGCGAACAGAATCAGTAATGATCCGCTGCAATGCTTTAGGACCGCGCGCCAGGATTTTTTGTGCGTGGCGCTGCATAAAATCAAACAACGCACGGTCGCGGATCACGCCGCACTTGAGCGATTCAAACAGCCCGGAGCGAAATTCGCGCTGGTCAAGCGTCTGCAAAAGTTCAGGATCCACCAGTACTGCTCTGGGCTGATGAAATGATCCAACCAGATTTTTCCCCGCGCGCAGGTTGACTCCGGTTTTGCCGCCGATGCTGGCATCCACCTGGGCCACAACGGTTGTGGGGATCTGCACGACGGGAATGCCGCGCATAAAAATCGCAGCCAGAAACCCTGCACTGTCACCCACAACACCACCACCAAAAGCAACCAGCAGAGACTTGCGGTCTGCGCGTGCATCCACTAGCTGCTCCGCCAGTTGCTCGATCGTATGCAGTCGCTTGGCGGGTTCGCCATCGTGCATTTCCAGCACTTCATAGGGCAGCCGGGCCTGACGCAACGAAGTTTCCAGTTTTTCACCCCAGTGCCGTCGCACATTGGGTGAAGTGATAACAAAAACACGGCTAGCCGGCGAGGGCAGCAAACGCCGCAGTTCGCGCCCCGTACGTCGCAGAAGGCCTGCGCCGATCAGCACGTTATAGCTCTCCGGCTTGGTTCGGACCCGAATGGTATGCACGCGATAACGATGATAAATGATCGGCAGAGGAAGGGTGATTACCTGATGATCGTCATTAGATATCGGCGGAAATCGTGGATCGTTAAGTAGAAAAGTAGAAGACCCGCCAATTGCTGTTCTTTGTTACCATCTTGGCTTCATGAAAAAGCTTCCTGCCCAGGTGGATTTCATTGTTGTGGGAGCCGGTGTGGCCGGCTTGCGTGCAGCCATTGAACTGGCCGCGGCAGGCAAGGTGTTGGTACTGGCCAAGCAGGAGCTTACCGAATCAGCTACGCAATACGCTCAGGGTGGAATTGCCGTTGCGCTAAGCGATGAAGATGAAATCAGCCTCCATCTGCAGGACACGATCAATGCAGGCGATGGAATCGTAAATCCCGATGCCGCGCACGTGCTGGTGGAGGAAGGTCCAGACCGCATACAAGAGCTGATTGACTGGGGCACACAGTTTGATCGCAAGGGTACCCGCCTGACGTTCACGCGTGAAGCAGCTCACAGCCGCGACCGGATTCTTCATGCACATGGCGATTCCACCGGCCGCGAGATTGGACGCGCGCTTTACGCCAAAGCTGCCACGCTCAAAAACATTTTATTTTCCGAATTTGAATTTACAGCCGGACTCCATAGCGAAGGCAGGCGCGTCTGCGGAGTGAAGCTGATCAATGCAGCGGGTGGAGCGCAAACAGTGACCAGCAATGCAGTCCTGCTGGCGACGGGCGGAGCAGGGCACGTTTACAGCAATACGACAAATCCCGCAGTCGCAACCGCTGACGGCGTAGCCATGGCGTTCCGCGCCGGTGCTGAGATCAGCGATATGGAGTTTGTGCAGTTCCATCCAACGGCTCTTTATGTGAACAATGCACCGCGATTTTTGTTATCAGAAGCCCTGCGTGGTGAAGGCGGTGTGTTGCGCAACGCAGAGCTGCATCGTTTCATGGCGAAGTACCATAAGGCCGGCGAACTAGCCCCACGCGACGTGGTGGCACGGGCCATCGCGCACGAGTTAGAGGTCTGCCGATTGAAAGATCCGGTGGTTTACCTGGACCTGACCCATCTTAAGGAAGCGCACATCAAGGCCCGATTCCCGCGCATTTATCAAACCTGCCTGAAACATAATGTAGATATCACCGTTGACCAGATTCCCATCCGCCCGGCAGCGCATTATCTAATGGGTGGCATCCGCACTGACCTGCAGGGCCGTACCAGCCTGCCCGGTTTGTATGCGGCTGGAGAAGCGGCTTGCACCGGTGTCCACGGCGCCAATCGCCTGGCCAGCAATTCCCTGCTTGAAGGGCTGGTATTTGGGTCGCGCGCAGGCCAGGCCATGCGTGAAGAGAAAAATAATCCTGTGCCAGCCTTAGCCACAACTGAGCATCTTGCCAACACGACTTCGGAAGCTGAGACAGAACGATTTATTCGCGAGATTCAGCAGCTTATGTGGAACAATGTTGGCATTGTACGCACACGCCAGAGTCTGAGTGAAGCGCTGAAGGTCCTGCAAGAAGCGGGCAGCCGGGTTCCGCCGACAACCTCCCGCCGGAAAGGTGAAGCCGGTAACATACACACTGCTGCGCTGCTGATTACGCGCTCCGCTCTGGCGCGACTGGAAAGCCGTGGCGCTCACTATCGAACGGACTACCCTGAGCACGATGATGCCAGATTCAAGAAGCACTCGATTGTCGGGGAAAAGGGAGTGAAGTTTGTGTAGCAACAATCAGCTAGCAGCGATCAGCTTTTTTCTGAAATCTCGAGCGGAGCGAGAGATCACTGTTAGCTGGATTTCTTCTCAAGCCCAGTGCGATAAGTTACCCAAAATGCGCGGGCTGATACGCATTTCTAAAAATTGTGGTTGCTATAGCGATCCCTCGCTACGCTCGGGATGTAGAAAAATTAAGGGCCCTGGCTTTCGCCAAGGCCCTTACCAGATGGAGAATCACGCTAATAATTGATGCTGTTTTGACTCCGACATACGCAGCAGAGCCAAAAGTGTTGTATATATCGTCTAACGATACATGATATGGCGGCAAGTTACCAGAGTATTACGACCCTGGGAGCCAAATAATTGGATCGGATCGTTTGAAAGCCCATTCTCAAAAGGGGTTTATTGCTGGTCGATGGATCTACAGGAAGCCATATAGCCGCTGATCGAGCCAGCCTCAGGTTTGTTATTCAAAAGCAATCTTCAGCAGGCGGCCAGCCTGGAAGTCCAGCGGCTATCTCTTTAATTAAGCAAAATGAAGTATTAAAAAAAATAATTTAAAACAACTCTATTTTTCAGCATATAAATCTACCCTTTATAGGGTAATCCTTCTCCTCAGTATAGGCAGAGAAGATAAAAGCAGGGAAGCTGTTAGTCCATATAAGGGCTGAGTGTAAATTGTTGAAAAGGATGGACATGGCGAACTCCCCAGAAGCTTCACGCTGGTATGTAGCTGAATTGACGGAAGAAGTTACTCTTGAAGGCGATCCGCTCAACATTGTTCATAAAAAAACCCGTGTAATATTTGCCGACACGGCTGAAGATGCATACGAAAAAGCTCTGAGCATGATTACCGAGCATGAGCTTGGCTATTTGAATGAGCATAAGCGCGCCGTGCGGACGCGTTTTTGGGGGTTGCGCGAGCTAGACCTCTCCAATGAGGATATGGACCGTGCCGGAATGCTTCCTCAGGAGAAAAAGGGGGCAGCGCGCCGCCGGAACTCTACTGGATTGACGCCGGAGCAGCAGTTTGCTCTGTTGATGTCGCTTAAGCCTGGGGCTCTTCCGAACTAGGCTCCCTCTTCTTTTTCCTTCTGCGGAAACAGAAGCGAGGCCACCACCGCAATTGCCAACACACCTGCAATCACTGCCAGCGCGGCCCATGTAGGCACGTGATACCGTTCCGGCAGCAGCATCTTGACGCCAATAAAAATCAGCACCACAGACAAACCATAATTCAGGTAATGGAAGAGCTTCATCATGCCTGCCAGGGCAAAATAGAGCGAACGCAGGCCGAGTATGGCGAAGACGTTTGAGGTGTACACGATGAAAGAATCCCGCGTGATAGCCAAGATAGCAGGAATTGAGTCAGTGGCAAACATGACGTCAGTGGTTTCTACCACCAGCAGCACAACCAAAAGCGGCGTGAAAAAGAGCTTTCCTTCCCGCCGGGTGATGAACTTTCCGCCTTCGTAGCTATCACTAATGGGCAGAAACCTGCGGCAGAACTTGAGAACAACGTTGCGTGAAGGATCGCTCTCTTCGTCGCCGCCCCGCATCAACTGGATCCCGGTGTAAATCAGGAAGACGCCAAAGACATAGAGAATCCAGTGAAAGCGCCGGACGAGAGCCACGCCCGCGACAATAAATATGCCGCGCATGATAAGCGCGCCAATAATCCCCCAGAAAAGAACCGTCTTTTCTTCTTCCGCTGGAACCTTAAAGTAAGCAAACAACAATATGAAAACAAAAAGATTATCAACGCTAAGCGCTTCTTCCAGCAGGTAGCCGGTGGCGAACTCCAGCGCTTTGATTGGTCCCATCCACTGCCATATAAAGATGCCAAAGGCGGCGGCCAGCCCGATCCAAAACGCGCACAGGAGCAGCGCCTTTTTAAAAGCGATGGCGCGATGACCGCGGCTCAAGACTCCCAGATCAAAAAAGAGCAGAGCCAAAATCACCGCATTAAAGACAATCCAGAATCCGATTTGCATGAGAAGGGTGTTAGTGTGTGCGGCCGCGCTTTCCATGAACCCAGGCTGACCATAGATCAAATGCTTTCAACTGATCGTCGAGATGGGTTTCCTGGATCAAGGACTCAATCTGTTTGCGGTCCTGGCGCGGACCAAGACGCTCGGGATTATCGGCGATGGCATAGGTCAGATACGCCGCGATGGCAATGTGCGTTCTGAGTTGGGGCAGATCAACTTTATCGTAGGTGTCAGACTCGGCGTGATAGTTGATCAGATAATTGGCTTCCTCTTGATTGGCCACCAGATTCGGCACGCCTTCCAGCAGAAAATCCATATTGTCTGTTCCGACGAAAGCATCGGTGGTCAAGGTTGTAGCGCCGAACTGCTTGATGGGTTCCAGCAGGCGCGTAACCGGATCGACCAAGTGTTTACGCCCGCCGAGCGAGAAGCCGGTAGTCTTGCCTGTGCCTTCGTCCCAGGTAAGCATGGCCACGGTGTTATCAAGCTCTGCCTGGTGAGCGCGAGTATAAGCAAAAGAGCCGATGTTGAGCTCTTCTTCACCGGTAAACAACACAAAGCGAATGGTGCGACGCGGTTGCAGGCCGGCAGCTTTAATCGCGCGCAAAGCCTCAATCACCAAAGCAGCGTTGCACCCGTTATCGAGTGCGCCGGTGCCGAGTTCCCAGGAATCAAGATGCGCGCCAATCACCACAAACTCGTTGGGCTTCTCCCGTCCGCGGATCTCCGCCACCACGTTGTAAGCCTTGATCGGCCCACCTACATGGTTAGGGATGGAGTACTTCATGCGAACTTTCTCTCCCGCGGCCAACAGACGGGCAACGCGCTCGCCATCTTCCCGTGCCAAGAGCATCTGCGGGTAATTATTAATGTGATCATTGAAGCTGCCAATATGCCGATAGAGAAGGTCTTGATTGCGTGTGGAGATGAACGCAATAGCCGTGGCACCGGCTTTGTGAGCGGCGCTCAGCTTTGCTGCCTGGGTCAGATACTCTTCAAAAAGATCGTCCCAGGTCTTCATGTTATTGGAGTGGACCAGGGCAATAGCGCCGTGAAGATTGCCAGCTTTCTCAAAGTCTTCAGCTTTGCCAAAGCCGACATCAACCACGGGCAGGCCAGCGGCGGGCGAGGTTGCGGGAGCGGTCCAAGTAAGCGAAACCGCACGGACGTGGAAGCGTACGGGGCTCACGACATCCACCTGAGTGTTGCCCTCAGTCCATGAGGCGGCAAGTTCCGCAGGCTCAGCATGGACATTCTCGCCGCCGGCGGCTTTGAAAGCATCAACGCCCCATTGCACTGCGCGATCCATGGCTGGTGTACCGGGGATGCGGCCGCCGATCTCATCCGTAAGAGCGCGCAGGTTTTTTTCCAGCGTAGGCGACTGCTGCCCTTCCGCAATCAGCTTACCGGCAGGCACTTGTGCAGCGGCGTACGACGCCAGCAACAACAGCCCTAAAGCTCTGAGAGTTCTCATGCGGAGATTATAGCGGGTGAGCTGCTGGCTATTTTTTCTTGGCCGGAGTTGGGCTCTTGGCCGGAGCCATGTTCGCTGGAGCGGCAGATGCGGGAGAAGCAGCACAATAGCGCAGCTTGAGCACCGGCGTACTGCTGCCTTCAAGCACGGTGAGCACGTAAAGGCCGTCATACTCGTTTTCTCCGATAGGCGGAATTGTGCCCGCCTGCGAGCGCTGAATCACAAAAGGCAGCGTATTGCTGTGACCCACTACCAAAGCGTTGCCACCAGAGCCATAAAACACATCTTTGATCAGGGTGTTGGGATCTTTTGCCGGGACCACAACCGGCTTAATGCCAAGCGCTTTGGCCAATGGTTCAGCCGTTTGCTGCGTCCGCTTGGTATCAGAAACATAAATCCGCTTGATGCCCGCGTCCTTCAGCACATGGGCAAGGCATTCAGCGCGCTGCTGGCCTTGAGGACTCAATTGAGCATCGGGATCGTTGGAAGCTTTTTCAGCGTGACGAACAAGGACAATCGTAGTTGCGGGCTGTTGCTGCTGGGCAATGGCAATCTGGCCCAGCACTAGAGCGGTAAGCCCCAGGCGGATAAGCAAGTGCTTCATTGGATATTGACTCCATTATTTCCAAAATTTAGTGGCAGATTTGGCCGAACTTCAACCTTAACTTGAACGTACAACAAGCAGTAATTTGCGCAATCTTCTGTTGCTATGGCGGTTATTTTTGCGGAGCCGGTGGAGAACTCTCCCCCATGCCATTGATCAGCCGAATGGCCTCCAGAACCACGTCTCCGCTCACCTGCAAGCTCTTTACGCTGAGTTTATCCACCGTATCTTCCGTGGTGTGGTGAAAACTGTCATTGTAGCCATAGTTGATGTCAATGATGTCGGCCACTGGAACGCCAATGTGGAGAAACGGAAGATGGTCATCTTCAACTGGCAGCGAATCCGCAAAGAAAAATGATTGATATCCCAGGCGGGTAGCTGCCTGCAAAACCAGATCTTCAACCCAGGGCGTACCGTTCTCAGCCCGAGAGATGTTCAGATCAGCATCGCCGATCATATCCAGCAGCAGAAATGCTTTGATTTTTTTGCTGATGCCATCGCCCTGCCATTTGTGCGCCAGATGGCGGCTGCCCCACAGCGCATCATTGGTAACCCACTGCTTCTTCATGGATTCTTCACCATCCAGGAATGCCAGCCAAACGCTGTTCCCTTCCAGCTTTTTGCCGCGCAGCTGATCTGCAATGGCCAGCAAGAGCGCCGAGGTGCAAGCGCCGTCATTGGCGCCGACAAAGCTTGTATCTTTTAGCCAATAGTTTGTCTCGTAATGTGAAGCCAGAACGATGATGCCGTCTTTTGTGCCAGGGAACTTGGCCACGATGTTGGCCATAGGAATTTTGCCGACCGAGGTTTCAGCCACAAACGAGTCTTCTTCCACCTGATCGCCTTTGAGCTTATTCTTGATATAAGAGCGGACCTTTTCGATGGCTTTGCTCGTGTCTGGACGCGGGCCAAAGGCGACAATCTCCTTGGTGTATTGCATGGCGCGCGCAGCATCAACATGCATCACCGGCCCCACCGGTTCCTTGATTTGAGGAGCCGCCGAGGACTGAGCAGGCTCAGACGCCGACGCTTCGTTAGGAGAAGAACTTGCTTTGTCCTTTGAGCAGCCAAGAACGGTCAAGGCAAGAACCAATACCGGCCAACCAGTGCGTGCACGCAAAATCACACTGCGCTCCTTACACCACAGGGATTGCCCAGCCTCAGGCGCGGAACAGATATCCGCGCAAGAACTGAACAGTACCAGTTTATTCTAAGCCTTGTTGTTCGCGCTTTTCTCTGCGCTTACGCCGCTGCTTGGGATGGACCAGCC
>DASTCT010000037.1:0-8643 GCA_035710845.1 Candidatus Angelobacter sp. | reverse complement strand
CGACTGCAGTTTCGGCTGTTTGAGTGGTATAGCCGTAGCCGCCGGGTTGGGGGAAAGTGGGAAACGCACAGCGTTTTCCAAGGCGGCCTTGCCGCCGTCTTTTCCACAAACTTTCTGCCCTTGACAAAACAGACAGCCGCTCGGCTGTGGTCTTGGTTTGGTCTTTAAACTGTCAATTTTGTCAATTTCGGCGATTTTGGGTGGCTGCTTTTTCCTTTGTGGGCACAGGCACTGGCTATGCTTGACTCGTGTGGCACAGCCGCCCTCAGCTATGACCCAGCGCCGCAAGGCGCGGCTGAGAATAGCCCGGTACGGCCCCGAAGCGAGCATCGCGAACGAGGGACAAGTGCCGGGAAGATTGAGTTTTAAACAGAGTCCCGCTTTTAGCGGGACGAATGATCTTTTAAATTTCGCTTTCAGCCGTTTGGTCGTCGGTCTAGGAGGTCGCTGTTGCTCCTACCAGAGAATTGAGGACGTTAGTAAAATGGCAGAAGCAATGTCTGATAGAAACCCAGCAAGCACCCTGTTTCTCGACTTGATTGACCAACTCATAGATGTTGCAAAAACTCCCGGCGCATCCAGAATAGAGGTTGTGATGGGCAGCTATGAGCTCGATGCTCAGGGTAAGGAACTGCTGGTGGATGGGCAGCATTCTGTCGCGCCGCGCTCGGTCATCGTCACGGTCCTGGACAAAGATGTTCTGGAACAGCTCCGTCAGCAGGTTGACGCGGGGCCGCTGGCTTACCTCATGATTTTGTGGATAGAGCAATCCACTAACGAAAAAAGGCTGGGAATTCTCGCCTTTGATCCTGTCACCAGCCAAACCAGAGTCGGGGTGGCGGGTCTCGATAAAGCCCAGCAATCTGCAGTGTCGGATTACCTGCAACGCCAAGCTCAATCTGAATGAGATCAAGTCATGGCCCATGCCGCCGACGGGAAGCTTCAGGCGCCCACCACTCACATTCCTTTAGCCATCATCGAAAACGAAGCTTGTCTTTTCGCTCAACGCGGACGATTTCATCCTCACCGATGACGGTGTTCCGCAGCCATTGCGGATGGAGCCCGGCACCCTGTCGCAGCCTCTCGCCCTGGTTGTGATTGTGCAACCCGGCGGCCTGGGAGCATCACACCTCAAGGACTATTGCAACCTTGGGCCGATTCTGGATGCCGTGATTGGCGGCGTCCGGCATCGCGTTGCCGTGGTCGGCTTTGACAGCGGGCCTCGCGTCGAACACGATTTCACTACCAGTACTGATGCGGCGGCGCTGGCCATCGCCTCATTGCAGGAAGGCGATGAGGGCGCGGCCATTCTTGACGCGCTCAGCTTCGGCATTGACTTGCTGCGCAGTCAGCCGGGGGAATATCGTCGCGCTGTGCTGTTGGTGAGCGAGACCATTGACAGCGGCAGCCAGACTAGCCTGGAACCGACGCCGTACAGTCCCAAGAATGCAGGACCAATGAGCGCCATGCCTGCCGCCAGTGTTTTTGCCAACTCGCCACGTGCTCCTCCCCGATTTGAAATAGTACCGGAACGGCAAGTTATACTTATTAGTTCATTTCTATGTCTGGGAGGATTCCGTATGGCCTCATCCGCAGTCAGTTTTGCCCGTGAAAACCAGCAGAAGTTTTTAGGCGAATTGAAAGACCTGCTCCGCATTCCCAGCGTGAGCACCGCGCCGGAGCATAAAGAAGATGTCCGCCGCGCCGCCATCTTCGTCGCCGACGAGCTGCGCCGCATCGGCATGGAAAATGTTGAGGTCATTCCTACTCAGGGACATCCTTTGGTCTATGGCGACTGGCTGCACGCGCCGGGCAAACCCACCGTGCTCTGCTACGCGCATTATGACGTTCAGCCGCCCGACCCGCTCAATGAATGGGTCACGCCGCCCTTTGAACCCACCGAGCGCAACCAGAATATCTACGCTCGCGGCGCGGTCGATGATAAAGGCCAGCTCTGGATGGAGATCAAGGCCCTGGAAGCGCTCATGCGTGGCCACGGCGGCAAGCTGCCGGTGAACGTAAAGTGCATCTTTGAAGGCGAAGAAGAAGTTGGCGGCGAATCCATCGCTGCCTACATCCGCGCGCAAAAACCCAAGCTCAAAGCTGACTTCGCGCTCGTGTGCGATACGGAGCTGTTTGCTCCAAACCTCCCTACTCTCTGCGTCGGCCTGCGCGGGCTTGTCTATACCGAAATCGAAGCCGTGGGCGCAAAGACCGACCTGCATTCCGGCATGTATGGCGGCGCTGCGCCCAATCCGTTCTTCGCTCTCATCGAGATCATCAGCAAGCTGAAAGATTCCAAAGGCAAAATTCTGATCCCCGGCTTTTATAAAGGCGTGAAGGCCCCCAGCAAAGACGAGCTCAAAGCCTGGAAGCGCCTGCCCTTCAATGAAGATCACTATCGCAAGACTGAGGTCGGCTCAAAAGTCCTCACCGGCGAGCCCGGCTTCTCAGTTCTCTATCGCACCTGGGCGCGGCCCACATTGGAAGTCCACGGTATGCCCGGCGGCTTTACTGCTCCCGGCGCAAAGACCGTGATTCCCGCTCGCGCCTTTGCCAAGGTCTCCATGCGCCTGGTGCCCAACCAGAATCCTGACGACGTCCTCAAGAAGTACACCAAGTTTGTAAAAAAGCTCACTCCCAAGGGAATTGAGACCAACATAAAAGTTTTCAGCAAAGGGCCGGCCTGCGTGGTGGCAACGAACAATCCCTATATCAAAGCCGCTACGGAAGCTCTGCACGATGTCTTTAAAAAAGAAACGGTCTTCATCCGCTCCGGCGGATCGATTCCTATCGTCACCGATTTCCAAGACGTGCTCAAAATTCCCAGCGTGATGATGGGCTTCGGCTTGCCCGATGACAACCTGCATGCCCCGAATGAAAAATTCCACATCCCTAACTTCTATCGAGGGATTGAGAGCATCATCACGTTCTTTGAGAAGTTGGGAGGGTAGAAGAATCGGGTGATCTGTTGATCGCGCGTGATTGGGTGATCGGAGATTCGGAAGCTACTAATCCGCAGATTGAGCAAAATGGCTACGCCATTGTCCCGGCGATCTTCTTTTCTGAAGAAGTTCAAGAATTAGCTCTCAAATTGGAAACCGCTGACCTTCCGCGCAGCCGGGCCGGCATTCGCCACCTGCTCAGCCATCCTGCCATCGCCCAAATCGCAAACGATTCTCGCCTGCTCCGTATCGCTCAATCTGTTCTTGGACGTGATGCCTTCCCGTTCCGCGCGACGCTGTTCGACAAATCTCCTGACGCCAACTGGCTCATCACCTGGCATCAGGATACGGCTTTGCCGCTCCGCGAAAAGCATGAAATCCCCGGCTCGCTCTTTGCGACAATCGATTCAACTTCACTGTCATGCAAAACTCCAAGCATCAGCTTCAATTGACTATGTTAGACATCCGTCTTACACTTCCCCTTGTGCCTATCGACTACATGCAGATGCTGCTGGACCTGATGGAAGAGCGGCAGAAATGGTTGAGCCAGCGCGACAAAGCCATCCGCGAGATATCGCGCCTCTCAGAGCTGATCCGCGCCACGATGAACATGATTCCGCCGGAACAGATTGCCCGTTACGAGCCAGTCTTTGAGCGCATTGAGCAGCGCCCGCCGGGGCTGTCACTGGCCATCCGCGCCTGTTTTACCGCTACCCAGACCACCGGCTTGCAGAACTTGAAAGAGGCGAGCGTGCCGGGAATCGCAAACATCTCCGGCAAAGAATGGCTCACTCCTGTCGACATTCGCGACGCACTCAAGAACATGGGCTACCCCTTTGAGAACTATAAGGCCAATCCGCTGGCATCGATTCACACAACGCTCAAGCGCATGGTGCCGGGCGAGTTGGAAACCAAGACGCTTAAGGGCGGACAAAAGGTTTATCGACTTAAGGATGCCGCGGAGTGGCAGGAAGCCTTCGCCGAGATCCGGCAGTGGCTGAAAAACGATCTTAACGTCATCGAGTCGGCTGGCTCGGTGGTTGCGGTGAAGCGGAAGAAAAATGAATAGGGCGAACCGAAAGAAGCCGAAACAAGCGCGGTGCGGGATCCCCAGAGCGAGGGCTCGGATTGCGCCGCTGTTGCGCAATTCTGAGATAGCAGTGCGCGCTTTTCTCGTGATGGGGTGAGAAGCCTACCACGCGCCGAGCGGCGCCGCATCAGGAGCACGGAACTCTCAAAGATTGCGTCAAGCTCTTAAGCAGTTTGGAGCGGAGCGACAGAAAACTAAGAAACTTTGGCCGGTGCGGCGTCAAACAGGCCTTCGCGCTCGGCGGCCCAGATGCGCAGAGCGTACTTGTTCAGGATTTCTTTGTTGGCCTCAAGAAAATCCACCAGCAACCCTGGCGCAAGCAGCTCAAATGCGCGAATAAGGTCAGCTTTGTTTTCCTGGCGAGGAATGCCCTTTCTAATCGGCTGAGGTCCAATCAGGTTGCGCAGCTCGGCCATCACGTGCGGCTGTTCCAGGTTTTGCCGGACAAAGCTTTGCATCTCGTGCATCAGGGTGATCCAGACAGTTTCGTTCAGTTCTCCGGCCATGCAAAAAACTCCTCGGGGTCCCGGACGCACCGGAACCCCGCTTTGGGGGTGGGCTGCAAAAGCACAGTATATATAAGGCTTCCGCCTTATAGAGCAATTAAAGCCAGATTAGAGAATTTAATTTTGTGGATATCGAGGTTTGTCCGCATATCTGCCACTGTTTGCCGCGATGCTTAAATTCGGTCGCGCAGCAGGCTGATAATGTCATCCGCAGTAATGATTCCCGCCAGGCGCTGCTCTTCATCGACTACCGGCAGTGTGGCGAGGTTATATTTGTCAAACATCTCGGCCACATCTTTATCTGAGGCATTGGCTTCAGCATAGATCACGTGTTCAGGAGAAAGAGTGCCCAGGCGCGTGCCGCCTGAAGCCAGCACCAGTGAAACCAGCGGCACGGAGCCTACCAGCTTTTCCTGCGCGTCCACCAGGTAAATGCTGCTGATGGTTTCCACCGGGCCTTCAAAAGAGCGCAGGCGATCAATGGCATCTCCCACCGTGTGCTCCGGTGAGAGCGCAATAAAGTCGGTGGTCATGCGCCCGGCTGCGGTGTTCTCATGGAAGGCCAGCAGCTCTGAGACTTCCTGCCGCTCTTCCGGTTCCATCTCTTCCAGGATTTCTTCTGAAGTCTCTTCCGGCAAGTCGCCAAGCAGATCGGCGGCGGCATCGGGGTCCATTTCTTCCACAATGTCCGCTGCGCGGTCAGATTCAATTGACCGCATCAGCTCGACCTGCATCTTAGGATCAATCTCTTCCAGGGCCTCGGCCGCCACCTCTTCATCCAGCGATCCGAAAACGGCTTCGCGTTCTGCCGGAGCCAGCTCTTCCAGAATGTCGGCGATATCTGCCGGGTGGAGTTTGGAGAGCCGTTCGTATTCCAGCTTGAGGTGCACGCGGCGCGCCGGATCAGTCTCAATCAAGTCAACGGCTTCCCAGGGAATCGATTTTTCCGGCATGCGCGTGGCCAGCGCCTCTATCGCGCGGCTGGGGGCCATGCCCTTGAGTAGGCGGCGAATGGCGCCACGCAGCCCAATATCCACCCGCCCGACCTTCAGCTTGACCGTGCCATTGGTGGATTCGCGAAGAAAATCAACATCGTTGACGCGTACCACTTTGCGCCCGGAAACATCAATAATCTGCTGATCGAGCAGGTCACGCTCCAGCAGCAACAGGCCTTCAGAGCTGGTCAGCGGATGCCAGTCATGCGGGCTGCCGGTCACCTGGATCGATGAGCCAATCACGGTCTTTACCTGCCGCGCCGGCAGCAGGCGGTCGCCTTCGCGGGTCTTAACCACAAAATCAGAGATGCGATTAGGGTCGTGCTGGGGACAAATAGCCACTTCGCGCACGTGTCCGGCGAACGCGCCGGAGCTGTCATAAACAGACGCGCCAAGAATGCTCGAAAGTGCGACTTCTTCCTGCATGAATGTCCCTGTAATGCAGAATACAGAATCTTATTCTGGTCTGGCCAGAATTTTATGTGTGTTGTGAGATGCCAAAAACAAAAAGGACGGATGAAAATCCGTCCTTCACTCTGGATCGAGAGGAGATTACTTGGCGCTCGGAGGAGGTGCAGGTTGTTGCTTCGTAGCAGTCGCGGTCGGCAGTATGGTGCGGCCGGTGCTGGAGCCGTCATTCGCCTGGATAGGAAGCATGGAGACCACGTCGTATTCCCGCTCCTTGTCATCGCCCTCGGGGACCTTCAGCACCATAAGTTCCTTCTTCATCCGGAACAGCGCTTTTTCGCCCACGGGCAGAAGCGCGGGATGTTTCTCTTCACGCGGACGGATGTGATAGACCACATGATTGGTTTCAAGCACGTATTCCTGGCAGAAAGTCTTCTGCGTCTTGCTATGGCTGTCATCGGTCCCGACTAGTTCGCCCATCAGCCCCTTCGCACTCTTCTGCTCAAATCCGCACTCCACCGAACTCATTTCTTTGAGCGTGCCCGATTGATACGACGGGCCGTCCTTTGCCAGCAGAGTCATACTGGCAAGCAATACCCCACAAAACACCGCAGCTTTCATATGTCACCTCACAGAAGGAGATAGCAAACATGATGCCAACCGGAGTACACGCTTATACGGCTGATTGATCAGCAACTTAGCTGCTGTGTGAAATAAAAGTAACAGTGAAAAATATCCAGAGTCTCAGGAAAATCTTGTTGCTGAATCGTCATTCATTGAACGTGCACTACACAATGCGCGTAGAATTTCGCCGCAAAAAGCGGAGTGCCAAGGCCTTTGATCGACGAATATCGTATTGAAAGGCTGGCGAAATAATGAATCTTAACGCCAGCAAAACGATCCTTTACTGAAGGAGTTTTCTCCATGGGTATTCAGGTAACTGATCTGCACCTGCTGCGTGATCAGCTTGTGGTCCGGCGGCAGAAGCTGGAAACCGCCGTAGCCCGGACGCAGACCGCCAACCTGCTTCAACTTCTGGAACAGGTGGATCGCGCGCTGGAGCGCGTTGACCACGGCACTTATGGCGTCTGTGAGGACTGTAAAGGCACCGTAGAAGCAGAACGCCTCTTTGCCGATCCGCTCACTCAGCTTTGCCTTGACTGTCTAAAGCCCGCTGAACAGCGCGCGCTGGAGCAGGACCTGCTGCTGGCGGCAAAAATCCAGGCCGGGCTGCTGCCTAAACGCGATTTCTGCGCTTCCGGCTGGAAAACGGCTTACCACTACGAACCTGCCGGGCAGGTCAGTGTCGACTATTGCGACCTGATTCAGCAGGGCCGTGATCTTTATTTCATGGTGGGCGATGTCGCCGGCAAAGGCGTGGCTGCAGCCATGCTCATGGCTAACTTACATGCCATGTTCCGCGTGCTGATCCCGACTGGCCTTCCGTTGGAGCAGTTGGTGGAGCGCGCCAACCGCCTCTTCTGTGAGAGCACGCTGCCCACACAGTATGCAACGCTGGTGATCGGCAAGGCCGATGAGTTTGGTAACGTGGAAATCTGCAATGGCGGCCATCCAGCGCCGTTTCATGTTGGATCAGACCACGTAACAGCGATTCAGGCAGCTACAGTCCCGGTAGGTTTGTTCTGCGACCAGAAGTTCTCCAGTTCCACTCTCCGCGTCACGCCTGGAGACAGACTAGTCATCTATACCGACGGAATCTCTGAAGCTGAGAGCCCTGACGGCTCGCAGTACGGCAGTTCGTCCTTGGAAAAGCTGCTTCAGGGCTGCCGTGAGCTGCCATCGCAGGAGCTGGTGGAAAAATGCCTGAAGGCCATTCAGGGCTTCCGCGCCGGCTCTCCACGGCTGGACGATCAGGCGCTGATGGTCCTGCAGTTCGCACCGGGAGCGGCAAGCTGAAAATTACAGCAGGATTGTTACAAGTTTGTCCCGCCATAGCTTGTTTCCCGATTTGCGCCAGTTTGCCATTGTGCGGGTTTGACAATATGCTGTCTGCATAGGCACACTAAACGTTTCGCCCTAGTAAGTGCGTCGCCCAGGCTGTCTAAAAAACAGACAATTCGTGAACCACCCCATGACAAACCGGGTCTCGTATACGTTGGAGTCAACGTTAGAGAGCGTGAACCATGCAGAGCAGACCGCCTCAGAAGCCGCTGCCCGGGCGGGGTTGGCTGAAGACGAGCAATACCAGGTGGCCATGGCGGTGCGTGAAGCCGCGGTAAACGCGGTACTGCACGGCAACGCTTACGATCCGGGCAAAAGATTTGTGGTGGCTTATGAAACCACGCGCGAGTCGCTGGTAATTACCATCACTGACCAGGGTAAGGGACTTGATCCGGAATCCATTCCTGATCCGCTGGCCCCGGAGAACCTCATGAAGGGCTCCGGCCGCGGGATTTTTTTGATCCGGTCATTTATGGATGAGGTCAAGATACGCAACACGAACCCAGGTACGGAAATCACACTTATCAAGCATACCGGCCGCAACGCGGCGAATGCCAAGGAGGAGGAAGCACAGTGACCATGAAAGCAAGTAATCGGCAACTGGACGGCGTGACCATTGTGGATATGAGCGGCCGCATCACCCTGGGAGAAGGCAGCGTGATTCTGCGCGATACCATCCGCGATCTCGTCGGCAAAGGGCAGAAAAAAATTCTGCTCAACCTGGGTGACGTCACCTA
>DASTCT010000036.1:0-2059 GCA_035710845.1 Candidatus Angelobacter sp. | reverse complement strand
TAGAAGCTCAGCCACTCCTGCACGCCCAGGCCGCGCAACTGCTCGCTGCGCTTGGCCAGATCAAGAAAGAGCACCAGATCAAGCACAATGGGCGCAGCCAAAATGGAGTCGCGGCAAAGGAAGTCCACTTTGATCTGCATTGGGTAACCGAGCCAACCGAAAATATCGATATTGTCCCAGCCCTCTTTGTTGTCCCCTCGCGGCGGATAGTAGTTGATACGGACCTTATGGTGAATGTTTCCGTACAGCTTGGGATAGAGCTTGGGTTGGAGAATATGTTCCAGCACTGAAAGCTTGGATTCTTCCTTGGTTTTGAATGAACCAGGATCATCCAGCACCTCGCCATCGCGATTGCCAAGGATGTTGGTAGAAAACCAGCCGTGCAGGCCGATCATGCGCGCCTTAAAGCCCGGAGCCAGAATCGTCTTGATCAGCGTTTGCCCGGTCTTAAAGTCCTTCCCGGCGATTGGCGCTTCATTTTTCTTGGATAGTTCATGCATCACCGGAATATCCACGGTGAGATTTGGAGCGCCATTGGCGAATGGCACACCTTCAGAGAGGGCCGCATAGGCATAAATCATTGAGGGGGCAATGTTCTCATCGTTCTTTTCCAAGCCACGCTCAAACGATTCAATCGACTCATGCACAGCGGTCTGCTTCAGGAAAATTTCAGTTGAGCCGCACCAGATCATTGCCAGCCGGTCAGCACCAGACTTCTTTCTGAAATCGCGAATATCAGCCCGCAACTGCTCTGCCAGATCGCGTTTGTTCTTCCCTTTTTTCACGTGCTTGCCATCAAGCTTCTTCACGTAATTGCGGTCAAATACGGCCTTGCGTGGCTTAATGGAGCGCAGGAATGGCTTGATCTGGTTGAGCAACTCTTTCTCCAGCACGCCAGCGTGCATGGCGGATTCATACGCATCCTCTTCAAAGAGGTCCCAGCCCGTGAATACCAAGTCATCCAGATCGGCCAGCGGGACAAACTTCTTGATCTTTGGCGATCGCCCTTCCGTACGCTTACCCAGACGGATGGTTCCCATCTGTGTCAGTGAGCCGATGGGCTCGGCGATACCCTTGCGCACGGCCTCCACGCCGGCCATAAAAGTTGTGGCCACGGCGCCCATGCCGGGAATCATGATCCCCAGCTTGCCTTTGGCGGGAGCGATTTTGGTTGAATTCGACTTGTCAGATGATGCCATTAATACGGAACCGTCCTTAAGGTGAGTGCAAACCTATAATCTTCTCGTATTGAGAGGCGTTTGTAAACTTAGTTCTATGGTTAAAGACTCAGGCCGTCACGCGCACCCGGCCCTTCCAGTGCGACCACACGAACCAGATAATGCCCGCCAGCAGAATTAAAACAATCACTGCATCCATTCGATGAAACCACTGTTTCAGGCGCGGATCTGTCTCCCATCGCTCTCCCAGCTTCCTTCCAATCCAGGCCAGCGCAAAGCACCACGGCCATGAACCTGCGAATGTATAGATATGGAAGCGCAGGCGCGGCATCCGGGCGATGCCGGCGGGAAGCGCGATGAAAGTCCTGATCACGGGGAGCAGCCGTCCAAAGAAAACTGCGACAGCGCCAAAACGTTTGAAAAAGCGTTCAGCTAATTCCAGTTCATGCCTGCCCAGGAAAATATGCGAGCCATAGCGCTCCACCAGCGGGCGCCCGCCGTAACAGCCAATCTCATAGGCAATCACCGAACCTAGATTGCAGCCCAAAGCGCCCACGGTGACCACTCCCAAAAGCCAGAGCGGCCCATGACCGTATCGCGCTGCCACGCTTGTTATAGTCAGCGCACCGGCAAACGGCATGATGATTTCTGAAGGCAAAGGGATACAGGCCGACTCAATCGTCATGAGCAGGAGCACGCCCAGATAGCCGGTCTTGGAGATCACGGCGATGATGAATCCGGCTAAAGCTGCAATGATTTTTTCAATCATCCGGCGGGTCTTTTCAAAAGTCTTCTTTCAAACGTCTTCTGTTCAAAAATCTTCTTTTCAAAAATCTGAGGATTCCTGGGTAAAGGTATAGCCGGGCAGCGTTACACCGGCA
>DASTCT010000035.1:0-4121 GCA_035710845.1 Candidatus Angelobacter sp. | reverse complement strand
GCTGCGGGCAAACGCACGCAGGAAAACGTTGGTGGACAATTCTTCTGCCGCAAGCTCGTTGTCTGTCATCCAGAAAGCAAGGGAATAAATCCTATGGCAGTGTTCGTTGTAAATAGTGCTGTACTCTGCTGCTCCGCTTTTAGCGGAGGAAATCAGGATTCCCAAATTGCTCATTACACCCAAGCTGCTAGACATTTTTAAACCTACCTTTTCGGCCCAAATCTGGAGGGTCCAGTTTTTTACCTGACAATCGAAGCCATGAATAGAGCAATCCTCTTGCCCAAAGAACGTAGGCATCTATGAAGTTTTGCAATGAAATTTAAGTTATTGATTTTAAAAGACTAATTCAGGAAAGAAAACTAATCTCAGAAACGTCTAATCCAAAATTGAGAGATGATCGGGCTACTTTGATCTAATTGTGGGTATTTTGGTACCACTTATGGCGATCTATCAACCCACGCAACTTGCACCGTCCACGTAAAATTTACCGAGACCTGAGAAACATAATGGGTTTAGGTAGCTAGCCGTTGCGGAACGATCCTACCGAACCATTAGAACTTCACGAATGTTATCACGGCCCAAGAAGAACTTGCGTGAGGCAAAATCTTTGAAGAGATTTTCAATATGGCGGTTATTGAAGATCCGCTGCAGGCTAAACCCTTCAATAGGCTCAAGTTCCAGCACATCAGGCGGCACAATGTGATGCCGAGAGTATAGGGATTCCGGCCCTGCATCCTTGGTATGGAAGAAAGCCAGCAGATTGCCCCTGGCTTTCAGCATCACCTGTAGCCGCTCCACCAAAGGCTTTACCAAGCTCTCAGGAAGGTAATCCGGTACATCCCAGCACAGGACAGCGTCAAACTGATCGGCAGGATAATCCAGGTTCTCCGCGAAAAATTTACCCGGATCAATCTGCATGGAGCCATCTTCCTGCTTCATGGTGTAGCTGGGGTCCTGGGACTCGTGCAGAATGTCTTCATTAAAGACCCGCGCACCCATTTCAGTGAGGAAAGCTATGTTGGAAGGTGAGGTCGGACCAAGGTCGAGCACGCATATCTTTTGCTCGCCAGTGCTCTTGAGATTACGCAGCAATTCGCCCAGGCCAATGCAGCGGCGGCTGACCCGTGGCGCAGACTTGCTTGGCCCAGCCGACTTGGCTTGGGGAGCATCTGCGCCGCGGAACCATTTCTTTAAATTATGACCAGAGGAGCTCAAAGCCCCTCTAATTTACCTTATTTGGGATCTAAAAAGGAACCTTGCGTATCCGAAGCAGCGTTATAGCTGATAGGGCCGGAACTGGAACCAGAACCGGAACTCATGCCCGATCCAGCGCTTGCCGCTACTGCCATGGGCTTGCGGCTCTCTGACTTGGAATCTCTTTCGCGGATATCGATGGCGCCTTTAAAGAACGCTCCATCTTCAATCACGATGCGCTGTGTGCCTACATCGCCAATCAGAGTGCAGGATTTGCGCAATTCCACGCGGCCGCTGGCGTTTATGTTGCCTTCCACTTTTCCATGCACTACCAGATCTCGCGCTGTAATGGTGGCTTTAATTTTGCCATTGGGACCAATGATCAGGCTGTGGTCGCGCAGATCAATGGTGCCTTCAATCTCTCCATCCAGATAGAGGTCTTCACTGCCGGTAAGCTCGCCGCGAATGTGCACCGATTTGCCGATGTGACCGACATCGCCGCGATGTGGTTCACTAACTTTCGACGTTTCCTTCTGCGGAGCCGGTGTTGCGGGCATAGACGGTGTGGTTGGTGCTGCAGCGAGGGGGGGTGCGGGCTGCGCAGGCTGGGTCGGGTTCATGCTCATGGGTTTATTGTCCTCAGGACGTGGTTTCCACATGTCGGCACCTCTTCTTTAGTTTGCTCTCTTAGAGAAATTCAAAATTGACGTACGATTTTTTAGAACGCCTGTCGCAGATCAATCAGGATTTGCCCGCTAGTTTACTGCCGGTTGAGAAAATGAAGTAGTTACTCTAGGTGTGCACCTGAAAGGTAATCTGGTGCTTATTGGGAGCATTTGCATGCCCAGTTTTTCGTGTTTACATTAAAGTAAATATTAACTCTTTGATTACTTTTACGTAGAATCCGATAAGTCCTTTATTTTATACGTTTAATAAGCATCTCTAAATTGAGAGACCCTGGCCAGTTTGGCCTTTTGTTTGCACATAAGTAATGCATCGACCGGAACCGGAATGTCGTGACAGCGAGCGGGACCGAAAACCAGGGGAACAGCGGTTCTGATTCAGTGTCGCGACTATCGAGCCAATGGGACTGCCTTCCGAAGAGGTCGATGAAGAAAGAGGCGGCTGCAAAGCCGCCTCTATTTTTCTTTTCTCCCTTGACTCAGAAGCCATTTGTTTAGTGCCTAAGCCGCATCAAAATCGAGGGGCTTTGGCAAATGTGCTTAACCGCTTGGGAGCTTTCGTCTGGGGCCAGATGTAAAATGCAACTAGCTGCTGGTTTTGCAGCGTCTAAGTAAGTATCTGCTAGTAAAAAAATTTATGAATTTGCGCAGGCTTCTGTGGTCACTAGTGGTATTTTTGTATTCAGCGAACCTGGTATTCGCTCAGCAGATAAGCCACACTCCTGCAGAGACTCCGCTCCCTCCGTTACCCCCGGATGCTAATCAGTACATAAGAGGAATCGTAAAGAACGAGCTGAATGCTGACGCTACCGACCACTCACACTGGCGTTACCGTATTCATCGCGAAGACGATAAAGGCAGCCAGGACCGTGATGTTATCGAAACCAAAGATGGGCAGATTGCGCGCACGCTGCTTATCAATGGCCGCCCACTGACGCCGCAGGACCGCGCGAATGACGATGCCCGAATGAAAAAGCTGGTGCAAGATGCATCAGACCGGGCCAAACGGGAAAAGCGCCTTAAAGATGACAGTGACCGTGTGGAACAGATGTTCAAGGCCATCCCGGATGCTTTCATCTTTAAATATGACGGCGAGGAGAACGGGCAGATACGCCTCACATTTTTCCCCAACCCGCATTATGAAGCACCCAATCGTGAGTTGCAGGTTTTCAAAGCGCTTAGCGGCAAAATGTGGATTGACCGCGCTGCCGGCCGACTGGCCCGCATGGATGGAACTTTATTTGAAGACGTCACCTTTGGCTGGGGATTGCTGGGACGGCTGAATAAAGGAGGCACATTCTCTGTTATTCAGCGCAGGGTCGGCGATGATCATTGGGAAGTTGTGTCACTTGATGTAAAGATGAGCGGCCATGCCATTATTTTCAAGACCATCAATGTGAAACAAATGCAACGCCTCACTGACTTTCGCCGCGTGAGTAACGATCTCACCATCGCACAGGCGTATCAAATGCTGGTGAATCCAGAGAATCCTGTTTCTGCAGAAAAGCAGGTTGGCACTGCCAAACCTCGCTGAAACTGACCCAATCTCAAATTTGATCCTGCAACAGCAACTCTGCTTGCCCTAATTTTTCTTGAGCATCAACTCTGGCCAGCAACTCTCTCCAGCAGCAGCTCTGTTTATCCAGCTTCAACCTTCATGCATGAGGCAAACCCTGCTTAATTCTGGCTCTCTAACTCCGTAGCGCTGCTTCCAACTACTCAATGGCCGCGTTTGTGCGGACCGGAAGTACTAGGAGGAATTTAAATGAGAAAGGGTTACCTGATCACAGCAATCCTGCTGCTATCGAGCGTTTGGCTCATGGCGCAGTCTACACCCAGCAGCAGCACACAACAGCCGTCAACACCGTCAACAACGGATCAATCCAGCCCATCCACAACGTCTCCATCACAGAGCACCACCACGACGCAAACTACAACTACGGATACAACTCAAACTTCCACCAACGGCTCTTCCATTGAAGGCTGCCTGAGCGGCTCAGCGGGAAGCTACACGCTGACTGATACCACCGGAAAAACCTGGCAACTGGCTGGCGATACTTCCAAATTAACTGAACATGTTGGACACGATGTCCGCCTCACTGGATCTGAAGGCAGCGGTGCAGCATCCGGCAGCTCAAGCGGCGCGTCCGGCTCATCTGCTTCTTCCACGGGCGCTGGCTCTTCAGGCGCAGGCGCTTCTGGATCACAGCCCACCTTTACCGTGCAAAAAGTAAAGATGATCTC
>DASTCT010000034.1:0-1511 GCA_035710845.1 Candidatus Angelobacter sp. | reverse complement strand
TGGAGCGGCCCCTTCAGGTGAGACACGAATGGCTGCTACACTTCGCCGTTGGATGATTTTTACTATTCAAACTTTCCCTTTCCGAAGATGATTTCGTCGGCTGGTGAAGCGCAAGCGGGCTCTGCTGGAGAGCAACCCGCCCAGGAATAGCCAGCTGGCGACTCATCAAGGCAATGAGTCGGGGAGTGGCCTCGGGGCTGCTCCCCATTGCATTGAAAGATTGCCCCATGCCCCGAAAAACTCAGAATCGCGGCGGCACCGATGCCGGAAGCAGCGGCTAGTTCTTGTTCGAACTTTTCCGGCGAACGATAGTTCAGAGCCGAATGCAACCGTCGTTGATTGTAATACTGCTCGAATTCTTCCACATGAGCGCGCAGATCCTCCAAATCGCGGTACTGGTTTACATAAATCTCTTCCACCTTGAGAGTCTTGATAAAACTTTCACAGGTAGCGTTATCGTAGGGATTGCCGGCGCGACTCATACTGATTTCCATCCCGTGCTGGCGCAGGACCCGCACGTACTCAGCACTGGCATACTGCAGCCCGCGATCAGAATGATGCACCAAACCGGGGCAAGGCTGGCGTTGGACGATGGCTTGGCGCAAAGCCGTCAGGATCAGCTCCGTTGTCATGCTGCGATCCACAGCTCGGCCTACCGCTTTGCGGGAGAAGGCGTCCAGGATCACGGCCATAAAAACAAACTCCTGTTGCAGCCGAATGTAGGTGATGTCTGCCACCCACAGCTGATTGATGCCCGTCAGTTTGAGGTGTCGCGCCAGATTCAGATAGACCTGCAGTGGGTGCCGTGAATCGGTGGTGGCCACGAACTTGCGGCGGCGTAGACACAACAGGTTATCCTCTCGCATGATGCGGGCAATGCGTTTGTGGTTCACCACCCAGCCACGCCCTTCTAATTCTTTCTTCACCCGCCAACAGCCATAACGCCGCTTATGCTCCAGCACGATCTGCTGAATCAAAGAGCGAACTGTCATATCTTCTTCCACCGTCTGGCGTGGTTCCAAGAAGCGATAAAAACCAGCCCGGCTCACTTGGGCCAACTGACACATGCGCTCTACTGTCAAGGTGTCTTGCCGTGACTTCATTTCTCGGATTTCTCCGTAGATGTTGTCTCGCCAGAGCTTGCGCTCTGTTGGCGTCGCGCCTCGACTCTGCGCAAGGCACCTTTGAGAAAATCCAGTTCTAGAATCTTCTCGGCCAACCGTTGTTGGGTTTGCTTTAGTTCGGCTTGCAGCCTCTGTTTGTCCGCATCCTCATCGGGCCAACTCTCCACCGCAGGGTGCAGTTTGCCTTCTGCCCAACGATATAGCGTGACTCGGTGCACCCCAAGCTCCTTCGCTAACCCGCTCACGTCGGAGGAAGTCAACATGCGCTGCACCGCCATTTCTCGGAACTCGGGCGTATAGTGCCCATTGCGTTTCTTGTCCACTGCCAGGCGCCTTTCCCGGCAAACTGTAGCAGATTCCCGTGTCTCACTTTTGGGGGCCACTCCA
>DASTCT010000033.1:0-14748 GCA_035710845.1 Candidatus Angelobacter sp. | reverse complement strand
GCCTATGATGAAAGCGTTTTTGCTGCCGACGAACAGCGTCGCCGTACCCATATCGAAAACCGGCTGCGCCGCCAGGCGAAGGAGTTTGGCTTTCAGCTCGTACCGCTTGCTTCATAAGCCGCTTGTTCATTGGGAGCGAAGGCCCGAACGATCCCGCATAGCGGGAGAGCGAGGACGAAGTCGAAACATCCCGAGAATGCTTCCTTCTGCTATGCCGCATCAGGGAGCTCTACCGAAACACTCGCTTTTCTCTGCCCCCAAACAGATAGACGCAGGCGGACCACGGGGGAAATCTTGTCGTGCCTGGTGCTGGCGATGGCAGAATCAAAAAACTCTGATCGGCAACGCAGCATTAATACCTAAAATTATCAGAACCAAAAATTAAATCCCTCGCTCGTACAGAGGAACTTTCCATTTGCACGGGCGAGGGGAGCCTTGCCCGCTACTTGGACAACTGTTGATGCCCGCTTCAGTCTGAAAGATAAATGTGTGGGAAGATGGCGTATAAAAAAGAGATTTTAAAAACGTTTACTTCACCACAATCTTGCGTTTGATGGCCTGGAATTCTTCCGGTGAAACCACACCTTTGGTTCCAACCTCGTCCACGGTGTGATAAGGACGGCCCGCAATAATGCGATCGGCCATCTCTTCATCAAGCCCAGGCAAGGTCTGCAGTTGAGCTTTTGAAGCGGTATTCACGTTCACTGCGGCATCCGGGCTTTGCAGGCCATCCTTTACGCCTTGAGCAGCGGCTTTGGTTTGTTGCGCAGCTTCCTTTGCGTCCTTCTTCAATTCCACCGCCGCCACTTTGCTTCCTTCTTTGATCTTTTGCGTGGCCTGGGCGGCTTCCTGGCGAGTCTTCTCAGTGTCCTGCTGGCCGCAGCCGGCGCTCAGCGCCAGTGAAGCAGCGAACGCAATAAAAATAATCAGTCTCATAGATATCCCAAAAGAGCGAGGATTAGGACGATCAGCAGGATCAGCCCCAGCCCTCCGCTTGGCCGATAGCCCCAGTTGCGGCTGTGTGGCCAGGCCGGTAAAGCGCCAATTAACAATAGGACAAGGATTATCAGCAGAATGGTAATCACGGCTCCCCTCCAGTCGTGCTTTTGTATTTGGAGTGCGAGAAGCCGGATAGAGTTGCTAGAGAACGCTATCAGCAAACGGCCATCAGCAATCAGCAAGCGGCCATCAAGAATCAGCAAAATGGTCTTTGGCCTTTAGCTTTTGGCCTTTAGCCAGATCTGCATCGTTCTGCTTTAGCTCAGCTGATCGCTGATGGCTGTTTGCTGATAGCTACAGACAAAACGCCGGAGACCTTCGTCCCCGGCGATTGTTTTTGAGGAAAGAATTTTTCAGGCGCTGCGGCGTGGACGTATGCTCAGGTCGCGCACCTGCGCCAGCAGGGTTGAGCGCTGCGTCACATCCAGCTTGTCCAGGTACTCCACCACCTCAGCAATAAACTCGTCATGCATCAGGTCGGCGATCTCATCTTGCAGCGTGCGGCACGATCCTTTCAGCAGATCGCCCATGGAAACTTCCAGCGCGGTAGCCAGCCGCTGCAATGATGACAGCGTGGGCATGGCCTTTTCATTTTCAATCTTTGAGACATACGTGCGCGGCACCTGCATGCGCAGCGCAAGCTGGCGCTGGCTCAGCCCTGATTTTTGCCTTAGCATACGGATGGCTGCAGCAACCTGGAGCTGGGAATGGTTTCCGTTGGCAGGTGTCTCCTCAACTGGCGGTGGGGCCAGAATTGGTTCCGGCTCATCCTCGTCCAGCGATGTACGGCATTTTCTGCAAAGATTGTTGGTGGTCCTGAATTGGACCAGATGACAGTGGTCACATCGGACCACTTCCCGGGAATCGACCGGCGCCAGTGCTGTTGCCATGATGATTTCGGAGTGCCAGAGCAGGCAACTTCCAAAAATCGTACTGCTGTCCTCAAACTCAAAAAAATTAACTGCTTACGGGGCCCTTAACTCACGTAGTCTCAGGCATGAACTCACACTTGTCAACAGGAAAATTTAGGTAAAAACCTGAATTAACGGTATAAAACCAGAGAACGGACGGAGAAACAGGCAATAGGTCAGTTGAAAAACTGATCTAATAACCGTGTCAGCCTCTAGCAATCCTCGCGGATCGCGGGCCTTCACTGCGTCCCGACGCGCTTGGGTTTGGCGCGATGGGATACCGAAAGATGTTATCGCGCAAGCGATGAACCACATCGCACTCCACGGAGAAGCTAAGATAGAAAAACCATGTTGACCCAACCTAGCCTTGATCGATCCCAGGCCTGGAGCCTGCTATGCGAATACACCCAGTCAGAAAGCCTGCGCAAGCACATGCTGGCCGTGGAAGCCTGCATGCGCGCTTACGCCCGCAAGTTCGGCGAAGATGAAAACAAGTGGGGCATCACCGGCCTGCTGCATGACTTTGATTATGAAAAGTACCCCACGCCGGCGGAGCATCCATTCGTGGGCAACAAGATTCTGGAAGAGCGCGGCTATCCCGAAGACGTTCGCCGCGCTATCCTCTCCCACGCCGATTACAGCGGCGTAAAACGCGAGAGCCAGATGGAAAAGGCGCTCTATGCATGCGATGAAATCTCCGGCTTCATCACCGCCAGCGCGCTGGTCAAGCCCAACAAATCGCTGGCTGAAGTTGAGGCCAAGTCAGTCCGCAAAAAAATGAAGGACAAAGCCTTCGCCCGCAGCGTGAATCGCGATGACATCATCAATGGCGCCGCCGATCTCGGCGTCGATCTGGAAGAGCACATTGCGTTTTGCATTGAAGCGATGAAGGGGATTGCCGGAGAGTTGGGGCTGGCGGGCAGCTCTGCCTAATATCTGGAACGAAAATCGCACCGCAAGACGCGAAGAAAGCAAAATTGGCCGCAGATCTACGCTGATGAACGGAGATCAAAATAAGAAATTTATTCCAAATTCTTTATCAGCGCCCATCTGCGTAAATCAGCGGCAAACTAGCCCTGCTTTTCTCCGCGCCTCTGCGTCTCCTGGTGAGTCTTGCCTTTCGATCACAGCGATCACGCGCGATCACGCGATTCTCTCACTCGTATCTCAGCGCCACCATGGGATCAACCTTGGTCGCTGCGCGTGCTGGAATGTAACTGGCTGCAAGGGTCACAATCGCCAGCAGGGCCGTGACCAGCGCAAAAATCGCCGGGTCCCAGGTCTCCACTCCAAACAACATGCTGCGCATCAGATAAGCAGCCAACAGCGCTATAACAATACCGATAGCCACTCCCGGCACGATGAGCCGTACTCCTTGTGCCAGCACCATTTGCAGCACGTTGCTGCGTTGCGCGCCCAGAGCCATACGTATGCCAATTTCCTGCGTCCGCTGGCTTACGGAATAGGCAACAAGCCCGTAAAGCCCAATGGTTCCCAGCAGCAAGGCCAGGCCGGCAAACACTCCGGCCAGCACCGCCGGATACCGGTGCAGAAACGCCGCCGGCGAACGCTGGATGCGGTCTTCCATAGTCTGCACTTCATAGGTCACGGCATCAGCATCAACCTGGCGCACAGCATTCTTTATCTCGGTCACCAGCGCGTCTGGCCGCTGCTGCGTGCGAATGATGAGGCTGAAGTAAAGATGCGGCGAGGCTTCCAGGGGCGTATAAATGGCCGGATGCGCCGGCCGGTCGAGCGGGCCTTCTTTCACGTCACGCACCACGCCCACGATCTGGCGGGGCTTTTCCTTGTCAGAATAAGTGAAGACGATCTGCTGCTTGAGCGGATCAAGGCCACGCATGTACTGGTCAACCAGCGTCTGGTTCACGATAACGCGCTGCGGGCCAGTCGCGTTATCAGCCTCAGTGAACCAGCTTCCCTGCGCCAACTCGGCGCCCAGCGTTTGAAAATACGTTCGGTTCACGGTGCGGCTGTTGGCGTCAAAGCCTTCTTTCAGCGCTGAGGGCTGCCCCACAACAAGCAGATTGCTGGTATTGCCGCCGCCGGAGACAGGCAGAATATCGGCAATGCCCACTGACGTTACGCCAGGCAGCGCGCGTATGCGGTCCTGCAATTGCTGATACGCCTGCAGGCGGAGATTGGGCGCGCTGAGCGGAAAACGAGATTGTGAAAGCCCCACGCTCACGCCAAGCAGGTTGTGCTGATCAAATCCTGGATAGACGGTGAGCACGCGATAAAGGCTTTTGACGAGCAATCCGGAACCGGCAAGCAGCACCATAGCCAGCGCTACTTCGCCGATGACCAGCGTAGAAGCCAGCCGGCGCCAAGAATCTGAATGCGATCCGCGTGCGCCGTCTTTCAGCGCGCTTTGAACATTGGCGTTGGCGGTCTGCAGAGCCGGCGCCAGCGCAAACACCACGCCGATGACGGCAGCAAGCAGAAAAGCAAAGATCAGCACAGAGGAATCAATGCTCATATGTTTCAGATACGGCATGGCGTCAAGGCGCGCGGCGGGGATCATGGCAACGAATGCTTTCACCGTCCAGTACGCCACGCCCAGCCCCAGCGCAGTGCCGGCGCAAGAAAGCATGAGCCCTTCGGTCAGCATAAGTGCAATCAGCCGCCCGTGGCTTGCGCCCAGCGCCGTGCGAATGGCCATTTCATTGCGGCGGGCCAGTGATCGCGCAAGCAAAAGATTTGCGACGTTCGCACACGCAATCAGCAACAGCAGCGCCACGGCCCCAAGCAACACCAGCAGGATCGGGCGTATCTGGCCGACAATGACTTCATTGAGTGGAACAATCGCCGTCCGCAGTTTGTCATTCGATGACGGATATGCCTTCTCCAGCCGCGCGGCGATCACGTTCATGGCCGTGGTGGCGGACTCACGCGAGATGCCGGGCTTCAGATGGCCGAGCACACCGAGCCAGTAAAGATTGCGGCGCAGAAAAGGGCCTTCAGCATGCAGCGTGACCCACACATCCGGGTCGCCGACAGGAGCAAAATGAAAATCAGCCGGCAGCACGCCGACAATGGTATTTTGTTCTTCATCGAGCGAAAGCGACTGGCCAATCACGTTTTTGCCGCCAAAATGCTTTTGCCACCAGCTGTAGCTGATCATCACCGTGCGCGGCGCGCTGGCCAAGTCTTCACCGGCGCGGAAGTCGCGTCCGGCAGCGGGCTGCACGCCGATGGTCTGAAAGAAATTGTCAGTCACCATGGCCACCGGCACCAGCTCAGGAACGGTGTTGCCGCGCAAAAGCATCTCATTGCGAGCGTAAGCGGCCAAGCTATCAAAACTTTCCTGCTGGGCGCGCCAGTCCAGATAATCAGGATACGAAACATCGGAGCGATCTTCAGGCCACATGCCGCGCATGCCATACACCCGCGCAAGCCGCGATGCGTCGCGATACGGCAGCGGCCGGATCAATGTCGCGTCAACAAAAGTAAAGATCGCCACATTGGCCGCAATTCCCAGCACCAGCGTAAGCAATGCAATCGTTGTGAAGCGAGGCGACTTGAGCAGCGTGCGCAGTTCATAACGAAGATCCTGAAGGATGTTTGCCAGCATCTGTGTCTCCTTTTATCGGCGAAAAGGGTCGCCCTGCTGGGTTATACCGCGATGCAGGAAAATAGTTCCCGGTTTATTTTTTGACACAGGAACCGCGGTTCCGTTTGGATAGATCAGAGCGGTGCGGCACAGAGTTATTGCGCCAGATCGCCAGTGCGTATCAGTTCAGCGATGCGCACAAAATCCTCGGCAAAAACTCTGTCCTTTTCAATCTTCGGGCTAACCTTGCGGATCGCCGCATGTGCGCGCTGCAATGCCGGGGTGCTCTTAAGCGGCGCCAGAAAATCCAGCGCCTGCGCCGCAGCACACGCCTCAATCGCCAGCACATGAGTGGTATTGGCCACAACTTTCTTCAGCTTGATGGCTGCTGCCATCCCCATGGAGACATAATCCTCTTTATTGCCTGAAGTTGTAATGGAATCGACAGACGCGGGATGCGCCAGCACCTTGTTCTCGCTGGCCAGCGCCGCTGCCGTTACCTGCGGCATCATGAAGCCGGAATTGATACCGGCATCGCCCGCGAGAAATGGCGGCAAGCCTTCATTCAATGCCGGATTCACCAGCCGCTCAATCCTGCGCTCAGAGATTCCTGCCAAAGCGCTCAGAGCAATGGCCATGTAATCCAGTGCAAAAGCCAGCGGCTCACCGTGAAAGTTGCCGCCGGAGATTATGTCGCTCTCAGCACCATTGCTCACAAACACCAGCGGATTATCGACCGCTGAGTTCATCTCAATGGTAAACGTCTTGCGACAGAACTCCAGCGTGTCGCGGACTGCGCCGTGCACTTGCGGGATGCAACGCAGTGAGTACGCATCCTGTACGCGGCCGCAATCTTTATGTGACTCGCGGATCTCGCTCCCGGCAATCAGCCTACGCAAATTGGCCGCCACCTTCATTTGCCCGGCGTGCGGGCGCGCTGCATGAATGCGCTCGTCAAATGCCACGTCAGTCCCATGCAAGGCGTCGAGTGACATCGCGCCCAGCACATCAGCCGTCTCGGCCAGCGTCTCCGCCTTTAGCAAAGCCAGGCTCCCCACCGCCAGCATGGCCTGTGTGCCGTTGATGAGTGAAATCGCTTCCTTTGCTTCAGGAATAAGCGGCTTGATTGCTGCACGCTTCAGCGCCTCTGCGGCAGGTGCTTGTCCCTTCTCTGCCCAGACCTCGCCTTCGCCGATCATCGCCAGCGCCAGGTGCGCCAATGGGGCAAGATCGCCGCTTGCGCCCACGCTCCCCTGCGATGGCACCACCGGATGCACGCCGTGATTCAGCATGGCGCAGATCAGGTCAATCACCTCCGCTCGCACGCCGGAAAATCCTTTGGCTAGCGAGTTGGCGCGCAACAGCATCATGGCCCGCGTTTCTTCCTGAGCAAGCGGCTCGCCCACGCCGGCAGAATGAGAGCGGATCAGGTTTACCTGGAGCTGACGGTTCTGCGCTGGCTCAATATGGACATCGCTCAGCTTGCCCACGCCAGTGTTGATGGCGTAAGCCACGCGATTTTCCCGCAGCAACTTGTCCACTACTCCGCGCGCGACGGCAACTTTGGTTCGTGCCGCCGCAGCCAGCGCGACCTCGCGTCGCTCATAGACCACCTGGCGGAGCTCATCGAAAGAAAGGTCGTTGCCGTTGATTTCCAGCGAGGTCATGAATTCTCTGTGTGTCCTGTAAAGGCTTTCAGGTACTTCTCTGGCAGCGGGCAGCGGTCAAATTTGTCGTCCACAATAATATGCATGGTTTCGCCCGTCGCCAGCAGCGTTCGGTCAGCCTGGCGAAAAACTTCATACGAAAAGTGCAGCAGCGACGAGCGGACGTTCTTCAACTCCGTTCGCACCACGATCTCATCATCATACTGGGCAGGCGCTTTGTAACGCACGCGCAGGTCGACGACAGGAATATGGCAATTGTCCTGCTGCTCCATCTCGCTGTATTGGAAGCCAAGCTGCCGCAGCAACTCCACGCGCCCAACTTCAAACCATATGACAAAGTTTGCGTGATAGACAATGCCCATGCGGTCGGTTTCGGCGTAGCGCACGCGCAGGGATGTTTCGCCGCTGATCTTCCTATTCGCGTCCACTATTTCCCTGTCCAAGTTGGTTTGCGCTTCTCCAGAAATGATGTGATGCCTTCTTTGAAATCGGCTGTCTTTCTTATGGCCGCATTCGCCTCCACAGCCTGCGCCACCTGGCGATCAAGTTGTTCACGAGTGTAACCAGAGAGCAGCTTCTTGGTGGCCTGTAGCGATGCCGGACTGTTTTCCATCAGTTGCTGCGCCAGTTCCAGGGCACGCGACATAAGCTGCTCCGCAGCAACAATCTCATTCACCAGTCCCAGCTTATGTGCCTCCTCAGCGCCAAAAATGCGGCCTGTAAGCAGCAGATCGCGTGCTCGTTTCTCTCCGATATTGGCAATCAGAAAACTGGAGACGATGGCCGGCACAAAACCGATGCGGACTTCCGTGTAGCCAAACTTCGCTTCCGGGCTTGCCAGCGTAAAATCGCAAAGCGTGGCCAACCCTGTGCCACCGGCGATGGCAGGCCCGTTCACGGCCGCAATGGTTGGCTTAGGGAAGTCATATAAAGACCGGAACAGCGAAGCCATAGTCTCTGAATCTTTCAGGTTCTGTTCATGCGTGCGGCCTGTAAGCTGCTTCAAATTATCCAGGTCCATGCCGGAACAAAATGCTTTTCCAGCGCCGGTCAGGATCACAATTTGCGCCGCGGAACCAGCGGCCTGCTTCAACGCAGCCGTCAGATCATCAATCAACTCGTAGCTGATGGCGTTCCGCTTGTCCGGACGGTTAAGCGTGATGGTGGCGATGCTCTGCGCCTTGGAATAAAGAACGGTCTTGTAGTCGCTTGTCATTGAATCGTTGTATGTTTCTTCGCAATGTCAGCCGACATTCCGATCACTGCATCCAGCGGCTTCTTCAGTGGCACCTTCGCGCCATGCCCCGCCAGCGCCTGCACGGCAATCTCCGTCGGTATGTTGCCGATCATCTCATCCTGCGCAAACGGACAGCCCCCCAGCCCGCCGATCGCAGAATCAAAGCGCCAGCAGCCTGCATCATAGGCAGCAATAATTTTCGCCGCTGCGCCAGCTTTCGTGCTGTGCAGATGCGCGCCGATCTCCAGGTAATCGTAAGCGCTGGTCACGGCAGAAATCAGTTCTCCAACTTGTGCCGGTGTCGCCAGTCCTACTGTATCCGCCAGCGATATTTGATGGATGTTCATATCAGCCAGAATGCCTACGGCTTCAACTACTTCTTCCGGGTTCCAAAGGTCGCCATACGGATTGCCAAAAGCCATCGAGATATACGCGACAACGTCCAGGCCCGCGGCGTCGGCTTTCAGTTTGATCTGCTCCAACTCTTCGGCGGCAGCTTCCAGCGTCTGATGCTGGTTGCGCTCCAGAAATGTCGGCGAGACAGAATACGGAAAGCCGAGCGTCTGCACGGCCTCGGTGGCAATCGCGCGTTCTGCGCCCTTTTGATTCACTACAATGCCAATGATCTCCACGTCATCCGGTGGATCAAGCTGCTTGAGGACTTCTTCCGAGTCCGCCATCTGGGGGACGGCCTTGGGCGAGACGAATGAAACGGCATCAATATGCTTAAACCCTACCCCAATCAGCGCGCGCAGATACTGCACCTTCATCGCCGCAGGGATCTGCCCCTTGAGGCCCTGCCAGGCATCACGGGGACATTCGATGAGCTTTACTTTGTTCGACATTCAAAATCCACCACGGAGACACGGAGGCACGGAGCTCTTTCTGAAATCTCGAGCGCAGCGAGAGATCCCTATAATCACGAGCACCTTAATGTAGACCTCCACATCATAGATAAGGTAGGGTTCCCTCGCTTCGCGAGGGATTACACAAACTAAGTTTGCAGCACTCCCACCTTAAACTCCTTCACTTCTGGGTTCAAACTTGCCGCCTCAAGCGCCGTAATCAGCGTTTGGCGCGTCTCCATTGGATCGATAATCTTGTCGATCCACAATCTGGCTGCACCATAACGCGGATCGCTTTGGTGATCGTACGTCGCCTTGACCGAGCTATAAAGCTCCTGGCGCTCCTGTTCGCTCAGCTTCTTGCCTCCGCGCTCCAGTTGCTTGATCTTGATCTCTACCAGCGTACCCGCCGCAGCCGCGCCGCTCATCACCGCATATCGCGCGGAAGGCCAGGCAAAGACAAAGCGCGGATCATACGCTTTGCCGCACATGGCATAATGTCCCGCGCCAAATGAGCCGCCGATAATCACCGCAATCTTCGGCACCACCGAATTGGAAACCGCATTCACCATCTTCGCCCCGGCCTTGATGATCCCGCTCCACTCCGCATCGCGGCCCACCATAAATCCATTCACGTCGTGGAGAAAGACCAGCGGCACCAGGTTCTGGTTGCAATCCATGATGAAGCGCGCGGCCTTCTCGGCGCTTTCCGTATAAATCACGCGCCCAAATTCCATGCGCTTCTCGCCCGATTGTGGATCGGTCTGCTGCATCGGCAACGCTTGATTGGCCACAATCCCCACAGCAAAGCCGCCAATGCGCGCCAGCCCGCAGACCACCGTCTTGCCATATTCGGCCTTGTATTCATCAAACTTTCCGCCATCCACCACGCGCGCGATGATCTCTTTCACGTCATACGGCTTCATGCCGTCGGCTTCAAAAACGCCGTAAATTTCTTCCGCAGCATAGGCCGGCGCTTCAGCTTTGATGCGGTTAAATGGAGCGGTCGGCTTATGTCCCAGCTTGCTTACAACTGATCGAATGCGCTCAATGCAGATATGATCGTTGGGCTCGCGATAGTCGACTGTCCCAGCGATCTGCGCATGCATCTGCGCGCCGCCCAGCTCTTCCGCCGAATACTTTGCGCCGATGGCAGCCTGCACCAGCGCCGGACCAGCCAGGAAAAGTCCGCTGCCTTCGGTCATTAATATGGTGTCGCACATTACCGGCAGGTACGCTCCCCCGGCCACGCACATGCCCATGATGGCCGTGATCTGCGGAATTCCCATGGCGGACATCACTGCGTTATTGCGAAAGACCCGGCCAAAATCATCGGTGTCAGGAAACACATCTTCCTGCAGCGGCAAAAAAACTCCTGCGGAATCCACCAGGTAAATCGTGGGAATATGGTTTTCTATCGCGATGTTTTGCGCCCTGATTACCTTCTTGGCCGTCATGGGAAAGAATGCGCCTGCCTTGACCGTGGCATCGTTCACGATCAGCATGAAAAGCCGACCGTGGATACGCCCCAACCCTGTCACCACGCCAGCCGACGGCGCGCCGCCCCACTCTTCATACATCTCATAGGCAGCGTAGAGTCCAAGCTCAAACAATTCCGTATCGCGGTCGATCAGCAGGTTGATGCGCTCGCGCGCAGTCAGGCGTTTCTTGGCGTGCTGCGACTCAATTCCCCTCTCGCCGCCGCCCTGGCGAATCTGCTCTTCTTCTGTCCGAATCTCAGAGACAAGTCCGGCCATGGCGCGCATGTTCTTTTCAAAGCGGGCAGTTGTTGCGTCTATTTTGCTGGGAAGCTTGGGTATCTGATCGGCCATAGAAGTAAGGCAAACCAGTTAGATTAAATGAGAGCGAGAAAGTGACGCAAACGAGCCGAAAGAACCTTTACCACGGAGAACACTGATTACACTGATCTTCACTGATTATCGGAGGCGGAAAATTCGCGAATCTCAACGGTAGAAAATGCTACGTCTCTATCGCTAAGTTTTTCGACAGTGCTCGACCGCAACGCAGACCTCAGCGATGGGATCTTCCACAATCTTATCCACCAACCCAATCCTCAACGCCTCTTCCGCTGAAACCATCTCTGCCAGCAGAAACATCTGTAAGGCCCGTGCCTTGCCGATCAAGCGCGGCAATCTCTGCGTGCCGCCCCAGCCGGTAATCACGCCCAAACTGGCCCCGCGATGGCCAAACATCGCATTCGGCGCGGCAATGCGATAGTCGCAAGCCAGCGCTAGATCCATGCTGCCACCCATGCAGTATCCGCGAATCGCGGCGATGACCGGAACAGGAAAGTGATCAACCATCAGCATGAATTCTTGACCTCGCCGGGAAAACTCAAAAGCTGCAGGGCCGCTAAGCTTGGAGATCTCGTTTAAGTCAGCGCCAACGGAGAAAAACTTTTCATTGCCGGTAATGATGAGGGCTTTCAAAGCGCCGGCTTCTGCGCATAATTCCTCAACCGCGGCATGCAGGGCCGCTACGCGCGCCATGCTAAGAATGTTAGTACCGTCGGCAGAGACCAGTTGCAGCACAGCGCAATCGCGCTCACGGCCCAGGGAAAAGTATTGATTGTCAGCCGGACTGGTGATCTTCTCCGTGCCTCCGTGTCTCAGTGGTAGATGTTAGTAGAAATCGCTGCAGCTCAGGAAAAAGCCGCAGGTTTTGCAAACCATCTTGCAGCGGGAATCTTTCATCTTTGATCCGCAATTAGGGCAATAGCTGGAGAGATCAGCTGCGGAATTAGTCTGCTTGCCATTCTCAAGCTGCGACGGACGCTCTGCCCGGTCCTGCTGGCTCATGTTTGGCAGTGTAACTCCATTGCCGGCAGAGTGCATCATAAACTCGGCAACAGTGCTGCTTTAGCTGACATCTCACCTCATGCAGCTATGAAACTTTCCTTCTTTGGCCTGACCATCTCTTCATCCTGGGGAAACGGTCATGCCACGCCGTATCGGGCCATTACCCGGGCGCTGCACCGGATGGGACACCAGATACACTTCTTTGAAAAAGACGCACCCTATTACAGTTCCCGCCGCGACTTCGATTCCTGTGACTACTGCCACCTGACGCTTTATTCAGATTGGAACTCAATCCGCGCGCAAGCACTTGCCGTCGCCGCCGAATCAGACGCAGTCATCACCGCCAGTTTTCTTCCTGAAGGTCAGCGGATCAATGACGAACTGCTTGAACTGCCGCGCCCGGTGCACGTCTTTTACGATCTCGATACTCCAGTGACTCTCCGCAGAATGGAGCAGGATGGCGTGGAGTACCTGCGGCGCAATCAGCTTTCCGCTTTTGATCTGGTGCTCTCTTTTACCGGAGGAAAAACTCTTACAGTTCTGGAAAACGAATATGGCGCTCGCATGGCGCGTTCTCTTTATGGCTGTGTTGATCCGGATGACTACCGGCACTGTGTCCCTGACGCGCAATTTGCCTGCGATCTGAGCTATATGGGTACCTACTCCCCCGACCGCCAGGAAAAGCTGAATGAGCTGCTGCTGGAACCTGCACGGCGAAATCCAGACAAACAATTTCTGTTGGCAGGCTCGCTTTATCCCTGGCAGTGGCAATGGCCGGAGAATGTGCAGCGCATTGAGCACGTGACTCCGGCTGATCACGCTCGCTTTTATTCGTCCTCTCGCATCACGCTCAACCTCACGCGCAATGAGATGGCTACCTACGGTTGGTGCCCTTCCGGACGCTTCTTTGAAGCCGCCGCGTGCGGCACGCCGCTAATTACAGACTCGTGGGAAGGGCTCGACTCGTTTTTCGACCAGCGTGACCTGCGTGTGGTTACGTGCGCAGAAGATGTTGAGGCCGCGCTGCAAATGCCGGATAGCGATTTACACGCCATGGCCGCTTGCGCTCGCCAGCGCACCCTGGACGAGCACACAGGCCACGCTCGCGCCGGACAGTTGCTCAAGTACCTTGATGAAGCTTTTTCCGCAAAGCACGAATCCATGCAAACTGAGGTGGCATAATGATCGGCATAATTCCTGCAGCCGGGGCGGGCCAGCGCATACAGCCGCTGGGCTGCTCCAAAGAACTGTTGCCTGTAGGCTCACGGCTGGTGGATGGAGTGGAGCGTCCCAAGGCAGTCTCTGAATACCTTGTGGAGCGGATGATTGCCGCCGGCGCTGACCAGATTTGCATGGTCATCTCCGCTGAGAAGACTGACATTATTGAGTACTATGCGGCCCGAGACTACGCGGCAGAAATTTTTTATGTTGTGCAGCAAACACCGCGCGGCCTGTGTGATGCGCTGTTTCGCGCCGAGCCTTTTGCCTGCCACCATGAGCGCGTGCTGATCGGCCTGCCGGATACTATCTGGTTCCCCGAGAATGCCTATCTCCCAGCCCTGGCCTCACGCGAAGCCGACTGCAATCTGGTCTTGTTTCCGGTTGATGATCCTTCGCTCTTTGACGCTGTGATTTGTGACGATCTTGGCTTTGTGGAGGAAGTCCAGGTCAAAAGGCAGAATGCCCGCTCCAACTGGATTTGGGGCGCTGTGACCTCAACCGGCGAAGCTTTTCACCGGCTCAGGCTGCTCTGGGATTCCCGCCATCGCAATGATCAGTATCTGGGTGAGCTGCTGAATGCCTTTATTGCTGCAGGCAATGTAGTCCAGGGAAAATTTTCCGGTGAAACCTATATGGATGTAGGAACGCTGGAGGGCTACCATAACGCCCAGGATTATTTGCGGGCGCACGTCTCGCGGTCCATTCGTGTAGCCTGACTTGCCGGGGATCAACTGACCAAATCTTAGGCGCTGGCGCGCAGGATGTCCCTTATTTCGCGGTTGATCTTGGCGCAGTCGCGGCTGGCCTTATCAATCAGGTCTGCCCACTTCTTGGTGTTGTCATCCAGCTTTGACTGGGCCAGCAGGTATGAAGCCTGCATAATCGTTTCCACTGAGTTGCTGAGGTCATGCGCCAGAGCTCGTAGCTTGGTATTGATTTCCGCAGGAATCCTGGGCGTAGACTCCATTTTCGGCTGCGCGCTCATATGATTTTCCTCGTGAGTGTTTTGTAAAGGCACAAAAATACCAATCCTATATCTCAGAGAGTTAGAAGCAAATCTTGCCCGGCACGTTGTCCCGTGCTGCTGATCTCCCCATGACCCTTAGGACGTGTACTATACGCTTAATTAGCACTGCCCAGCCATTCTCCGTAACTCGCTAAGGTAAATCATCGGTGGAAGCTAGCGCTTTCTCTGATGGGGGTTAAGACCACATGGCCCTAGAATCCCCTCAAATCAAGCAATAAAAAAATCAAAATTTTTCGCTGATTGAAGACTTAGCTCCCTCGCGATCTTGCGAATGAGCCTTAGGGGGACGTATGCGCCACCAGATTTGGGTTGTGTTCTTTTCCATTTTGTTGTCCATGCCGGCACTTGCTGGCACTGCCTTTAAAGCCAGCACTACCCTAACGGCTGAAACTTCCAACAACACCAGTACCGCATCAACCTTTGCCGCGCAAACCAATGGCAACATTGGGCC
>DASTCT010000032.1:0-1636 GCA_035710845.1 Candidatus Angelobacter sp. | reverse complement strand
GGCAAGCCGCCGGTTGCGGCGACGGTGCGGCCGGGAGAGCTTCGTGGAGGCCGGGCAGTCCCAGCACGTCAGGCCGGAGGAGAATATCGTCCTCCAGCGAATCGCGGTGCGGCAAATCGTAATGCGGCGACTCGTGCTCCCGAGAATCGTGGCGGCGCTCCGATTCATCCGAATGATCTTCCGCCCATAGAACGCCCGCAACATCCCAACACCGGCAATTCAAAACAGGATCAGAAATATCAGCAGCAACAGGAAAAATTGCTAAACCGCCAAAACCAGGAACGGCAGCGGTTACAGCAGCGGCAAGACCAGGAGCATCAGCGGACGCAGGCCAATGCCAACCCACCGAGGCAGCAGCAGATGGAGCAGAGGCACCAACAGCAAACGCAGCAGCTGCGGCAAAGACATGTCGAGCAGCAGCAGAAGCTAGACCGACGGTACCGGCAAAAGTGAAGCAGTCGGAGAGCGTACATTCAGAGAAAGCGTTCGTGCTGAGCGGGTAGGGCGGCGAACGCCTCTTCGATGGCCGGAATGAGCCGATACTGTTCCAACTTTGATATGACCCCCAGCACTCCTACCTTTTCAGCTTCCTTTTCGACTTGAGGTGATGCGTAGAGAGTATTAAACAAGATGGGTATGCCCGGAAGCGCAGTGGAAATCTGGCGAGCAGCTTCAAAACCGTTCATTTCAGGTATCGCGAGGTCGAGGAGGATCATGTCCGGCTTACATTGTTTTGCTTGGGCGACTGCCTGTACACCATCCTCCGCTTCTGCGCAGACCTCCCAACCGGGATGAGCTTCGAGCATGGCGCGCATAATGCGACGAATCTGCGGTTTGTCGTCCGCGATGAGGATATTCATCTATTAGCCTCCACTAGCGCATAGAACACTATAGAAAGGGCCAAAGGGTATCCGGGCAGAGCCGAACAAAAAAGTCGAAGGTGGCGGGGCGGAGAGCGGGCTTGGGAGATGCCCAATTAACAGCGTCTAGGCTCGTCCCAAGCCCTGCATGCACGTGCGCACATGAAAACCCACAGTCCTTGTAACATGCATCAGCAGCCCTCAGTATCCTGAATTTCCTCTAGAGAGATAGCGGATTTTCTGTATGGGACACACCTGCTTCCGCTCCATCAGGGAGTTTGATAAACTTCCGCGCCGGGGCGTTGCAGTCGTGACTCCAGAGGAAAAAGACCAGATGTATCGTCTTTTGAAACTCATCCCCGAGGAGCAAGACCCGGAGAAATTCAAAGAACTCAGAGATCACCTGTATGATCTCCTGCGTGTCGAAGAGAAGCCCCGCCATCCAAAACCGAACAAAACAGCGTGACCTATTTTTCACCAAGCTAGACTCAGGTGTTCCGGTCAAGCCGTTCGCAAAATCTGAACTGCTTTACTGATTGGACGGGCGGCGTTTCTTGGGCAAGGGCTTCTCCGGGATGTTGTCGTCAACAATGACTCTTTTCGGAGATCGACTATCCGAAGACACTAGCTGAGCATTTTTGCTCTCCATCGAAGCCGCGGTCTGCTGAATATAGGTAGACAACTCTTCTCTGAGCCGATTCATGTCGGAAACGTCGTTGCTCAAAGCTCTCAGCCCAGTTTTACCTTCGCGCGAACCGGGTGGGAGCAGCGAATCC
>DASTCT010000031.1:0-30842 GCA_035710845.1 Candidatus Angelobacter sp. | reverse complement strand
AAGCGGCAGCATTGCCAGCGGTGATGGTTTGAAGAGCTTCGGTGACAGCCTGATCCAAAGCTTCAGCCGTGCGCGATTTGGCAGTACGCAAATACTGTTTGAATTTCGACCAGGCCAGCTCAATCGGGTTCAGGTCCGGCGAGTAGGGTGGCAAATAGAGCAGTTGCGCACCACGCGCTTCGATCAACTCACGGATGCCGGTTACTTTGTGGGCCGACAAATTGTCCATCACCACAACGTCGCCGGCTCGGAGCTTGGGACTCAGCACCTGCTGCACATAGGCCATGAAAACATCGCCATCGGTGGGTGAGGCAATGGTCATGACCGCCTCGATGCCACGTTGACTCATAGCTCCCAGCGTGGTCAGGACTTGCCAGTGGCCCTGCGGCGTAGCTTCCCGGATGCGCTGGCCCCTGGGCGCTCGTCCCCACAAACGTGTCATTCCCGTCGTGACTCCGCTTTCGTCGAGGAAGATCAACTTCTCCGCGGGAATCGTCGCGATGTGAGCTAGAAATTCTTCACGCCGCTGCTGGTTTTCTGCGCGCTCGCGCTCGCTTGCCTGCAGCGATTTTTTTTCGCCGCAAGCCCATCTGCCGCAACACTTGTCCTACCCGGCTCTTGACTACCTGCACACCCTGACTCGATAACCGTTCTTGCAATTCAGCTTCGGTCAAGTCCGGTTGTTCCCGCAGCCACACGCGCAACTTCTCCTGCATCCCCTCATTGATCCGGCTGATCGGACCATGGCGCTGCTGCACCGGTCGTTCTTTCTGCCCCGTGGCCAGTTGCTGCTGGCGAATCTTCTTAGCAAAACCCCAGCTCACACGAAACTGCACCGCCAGCTTATGCAAGCTGCCCACCCCCGCCTCATGCGCTTCCAGAAGCTTGCATCGCAAATCATCCGAATAAGCTTTGGGCATGGTTTTACTTGTGCGGAGTTCGCCAATCCAAATTACCTCATCTTTGCGATCTGGGATATAACTACTTTAGTTCCGCTTCTAGCTGCTGGCTCCTCGCCGCTAGCCAATCATTTTTAAGAGAGTGAAGGCTTGTGCGGTCTCCGGGCAAACTAATGGGACTAACGATGAAATTTCACTCTCTTCTTACTGCATTGGGACAGCAAAAAGCAGGCGGCTGGTCGCTGGAAGCTCCAGTCGTTATGATTGTAGTGAACAGCTATGAGCCAAAAACAATGGACAGCATTTGATAATTACATCGCTAGGCTATTTCTTCCATCTGATCCGGCGCTAACCGCCGCCTTGAAGGCAAGCGCCGCTAGCGGGCTGCCATCCATCCAGGTATCACCTGCACAGGGCAAGATGCTGCACCTGATGGCGCGGGCAAATGGCGCGCGCAAGATCCTGGAGATCGGCACGCTCGGAGGTTACAGCACCATCTGGCTGGCCCGCGCCTTGCCGCCGGGCGGGAGTCTCATCACGCTGGAAGCTAGCCCCAAACACGCAGAGGTAGCGCGGGCAAACATTGCTCGCGCAGGCTTGGCGGATACGGTTGAGATGCGGTTGGGCCGCGCCCAGGAGACGCTGCCTAAACTGCTGGATGAGAAGCAAGGGCCATTCGATCTCATCTTCATCGACGCCGATAAACCAGGATATGCTGGATACCTCGATTGGTGCCTGAAACTGGCCCGTCCGGGAACACTCATCATTGCCGATAATGTGGTTCGCAAGGGCAAAGTCGCAGAGGCTTCCGGCGGTGATGCCGATGTGAAGGGAATACGCGCCTTCAACAAACGGTTGGCTGCCGAACCGAGGGTGAGCGCAACCATTATCCAGACCGTTGGCAGCAAAGGATACGATGGTTTTGCGCTAGCTGTTGTTCTCGCCAAATAAGATCAAGAACTGCTTAATCGGCAGCGAAAAGAAAAGCCCCTTCGCGCTGGAAGGGGCTTTTGAGACCGCAAATTCCTTATTGAGATTTTGGCTGGTCCAGCACTATACCGCCCTGGGTCTTCTTGGCGGCTTCTTCGGCTTTTTTCTTGCGTGCCGCCATGGCCTTGTCGCTCCACTCATTGGCCGTTTTAATGTAGTTGGCACGGGCTTCTGCGTCATCGCAAGTCATGTCATTGGCCTTACGGCGATAGAGAAGGTTCATGTACGCCATGGCATCGTCGTAGTCCTGGCGCTTGTCAATGGCTGTCTGCAGCATTTTCATGCCTTCATCAACGTTTTCCCCATCCTTGGATTTCATTTCATCGCAGATCTTCGCACTGCCCTTGCCCTTTAACTCATCGTCAACTTTCAAGCCATCTTTGGACTTTACATCTCCCGCGTCTTTAAACGTCTGCGACCAGTCAATCACGCCCACGGAGTAGTACGTCTCTGGATCGTTGGGATCTGCGTCAATCGCCTTTTTATAGTACTCACGGGATTCATCCCACTTCTTCTGCTGCATGTAGAGGAAGGCGATGCCCTTCAGGCAGGTTACGTTCTTCGGATCATCCTGGAGTACGTTCTTATATTCATCAATGGCCTGCTGGGCATTGCGCAGGTTTTCCGGGGTCTCAACACCGGGCACGTATTGCTGCGCGTAAGCTGTGGCCAGATACATTTTGGCGGTTTTTAGGCTGCTATCAAGGCTTACGGCATTCTTGAAATGCTCAATCGCCTCTTCATAATTGGCGCCGCGATAAGCCTGCACTCCCTTATTCAACTGGTCGCGGGCCCTGAGTTTGTTGCAACCCGCGGTGGCCAACAATGTGGCTGCAACCGCTAATACCGTCACGAATCGTGCGGCTCTGTTCATGTTTGCTGCTCTCCTTGCCGGAGTAAAAATTTTCGGATATCCGAATAAAATGACAAATTTCGCGAGGCCGGCAGTGCCGGCCCCACGCTGAGGAGGTTACTACTTTACTGCCCCGCTTCTATCTTGGCCGTGATCAGTCCCACGCGGTCCACTACCTGGGTTCCATGCGCGATATCGATCACCTGGGCCACGTTCTGGAACTCAACGTCCGGATCGCCCTTTACGAACATCACGCGCTCAGCGCGCGTCTTAAAGATGTCCGTCAACCGCTGTTGCAGATCGTCCCAGCTTACGTCGTCCTGGTTGATCTTCAACTTCGGTTTTTCGCCTGCGGCTCCCAGCACCTGCACCACCACGGTGCGGTCGTTCGGTGTTTCATGCTGGTTTGGCGGCGGAGGCTGTGGTACCAGCGCTTCCAGGCCTTTCGGTGTCAACGGCGTGATTACCATAAAGATAATCAGCAGCACCAGAAGCACGTCGATGAGCGGCGTTACGTTGATGTCAGCGGTTTGTCCAGCGCCGCTGCCGCCCGTTGTCATTCCCATAAGATTGTTCCCTTTCCTGCCTGATTACTGAAGTGGTTGTGGTTTTTGGGGAGTCTGTCTCTGCTCCGTGAGCAAGCCCAACTGATCAACCCCGGCCGACCGCACATCGTCCACCACGTCCACTACCCACTTATAGTGAGCGCGCGCGTCGGCCCGCACAAATACCTCTTTGTTCGTGCGACTGGATACCCGTTCCTTGACTTTTTCCGTCAGCTCATCGGGCGTCACACTCTGGGCATCAAAGAAAACTTTGCCGTCACGATTAACTGCGACGATCAGTGCGTCTTCCCTATCTGCGTCAGGCATTTGTATGGGATTGTTGGTCTTGGCCATTTCCACAATGGTGCCCTTTTGCAACATGGGCGTGATCACCATGAAAATGATCAACAGAACCAGCATTACGTCCACCATTGGGGTGACGTTAATGTTGGAGTTGACTTTTGACCCTTCGTTACGAACGTTAATCGCCATTTGGTCTGCCTCCGGCTTACCGCCGCACTGTGGTAGTGCTGCCGCTCCGCTTCAGGAAATAGTCAACCAGTTCGCTGGATGAATTATCCATTTCCACATCAAAGGCTTCCACTTTGCCGGTGAAATAGTTAAACATCATCACGGCTGGGATAGCGACGAACAGTCCCAGAGCAGTGGTTACCAGCGCTTCTGAAATGCCGCCGGCGACTGCGCCCAGACCTGTAGCCTTCTGCTGCGCGATCTTGTTAAAGGCGTTCAAAATACCAATGACCGTTCCCAGCAGGCCGACGAACGGCGCTGTGGAACCAATAGTGGCCAGTCCGCCCAGGCCGCGCTTCAGCTCGGCGTGGACAATGGCTTCTGCACGCTCCAGGGCGCGCTTGCTGGCTTCCACCTGCTCGCCAGGAATTTCTGCGGAATCGCCGTGGGCCTTAAACTCCTGCAAGCCGGCGGTTACAACCTTGGCCAAGTGGCTTTTCTTGTTGCGCTCGGCTACGCGGATGGCTTCATCCAATTTGCCTTCGCGCAGTGCGCCGGCAACCACTGGAGCAAACTGGCGGGACTGTTTACGGGCAGCGCTGAAAGCGATCCAGCGGTCGATCATTACGCCAATGGACCATGCTGACATGATGAACAGGACCACGACGATCACAAGAGCGGGCCAGCCCATGTGTTTAAGCAGTGAAATAGGGTCAGACCAGTTAACGCTGGTATCATCCTGGAATAGCCAGAAGCCAAGTAGGTGCGCTTTGGCGAGCATAAGAGTTGCGATATTGGCTACAAACATGAGTTTAAGTTTTCCTCCTCAGAACTTTTAAAGAACTTTTTGCCGAGAGCGTGCCTGGGCTAGAACACACAAGAGCGGCGCGATGAGACGAATCTCCTTCGTTTTGGATCGGGAACGGGTGCTCTACTTTTTTGGCCGTTCCCTGTCAGGGAAATCCCTCCACTTTACATGTGGAACTGGACCTTGATCGTGGTTTCTACTTCCACGGGCTCTCCATTCAGGATGTAGGGCTTGTACTTCCACTGCCGCACGGCGTCCAGAGCAGCCTGAATGAGAATTGGATGCCCACTTACCGCATGAAGGTTTTCAACAGATCCTGTTTTGCTTATGGTTGCCTGCAAAACTACGTCTCCCTGGATGTGGGCAATGCGCGCCATCTGCGGATACGTAGGGTTGGGAGCATTCAGCTTCAAACCTTCCACTACTCCGGAGGAAACGCGTAACTTCTGCGGGGTGGCCTGTTTAGGTGGCGGCGTTGTTGAACCAATCAGGCCGCCAATGACTCCGCCCGCTGAACCACCAGGAACTCCGCCCACAACTCCACCCACCACGCCTGTGTTGGGTGCTGGGGATTCCTCTTCCTTAATCATCTGTATCTTTTTGGGAATTTTGCTGGGAGTGCGCAGCGCTCCATCCACAATTTCGCTGACTTTTTGTACGTGTTGGATTTGCGGAGCGGCCGGAGGCGGAGGCGGTGGAGGCGGCGGTGGGGCAACCAGGAACGTTGTCAACGTGCCCTTGGGCAGCGCCTCAGTGAAAATTAATGGCAGCAAGACTAGAAAGCCAACAAGGGCAAGCTGCACTAAGGTCGAAACCAATCCTGTCCACTTCTGGTTGGTTTTTATCCTGCCTCCGGACTCCATCAGGCTGTCTTCAAACATGCCTATTCTCCTAGGGGAACTTCAATAAGTTATATGGACACCGGGACCGCTCAATTTGCTCCCGAAAACCGGGGAAATTTTCGGCCTATACAATTTTTTTTGACCTATACCTTGACCCGAACCTTACCTTTGTTGCCTGCGCCCTTGCCCTGGGTTGGCAAGACCGCTGCACCAGATCCAGAGCGCTTTGCCCGCCACTCCGTATATGCCACTAACATGGGAGCTGCCACGGCAATCGACGAATATGTCCCTATTAGGATGCCGATCACCAGGGCAAAGGAGAACCCGTGAAGTACTTCTCCGCCAAAAAGATACAACGAGAGCACCGTCAGGAACGTAAGGCCGGAGGTCAAAATCGTCCGGCTCAGGGTCTGATTGATGCTCCTGTTTACGATCTCTGCCAGGCTCTCACGCCGCATGAGCTTCACGTTCTCTCGCACGCGGTCAAACACCACAATGGTGTCGTTCATCGAGTAGCCGACCAGGGTTAAGATCGCGGCGATAACAGTAAGCGTTATCTCCTGATTCGTCAAGGAGAAAGCACCTACTGTGATTAAGGTGTCGTGAAAAACCGCTACCACTGCGGCCACACCATAAATCAGTTCAAAACGGAACCACAGGTACACCAGCATGGCCAGCAGTGAGAACCCTACCGCCAGAGTGGCCTGTTTTTGCAACTGTCCGCCAACCTGGGGACCAACAACATCAGAGTTGCGCACGCCAAAGTTGCTGGTATAGAAATCCTGTTTCAGTGCGTCAAGCGCCGCATTGGGGATGGCGCTTTTAAGGTCGTCCATGCTTGAGAGCACTCCGCCCTTCACGTTATCGCGAACATTGATGACCGCATGGGCCATGTTTTCATAGTCAGCGTTAGAGCCATGCGTTGGGTTTTTGTCGATCAGGGCCTGGCGCACCGCGTCAAAACCTACCTGATCGCTATCATTGAGGTCTCTCTTGCCCGGGACCGGGTTCGTCTCCAGGGCATTAATGATGTCTCTCTTTCCCTTATTGAGATCGGCCTCGCTGGTTTCCTTCAGGTCCAGCGAAATCACCACCTCATTAGCGGTGGCAACGTCATAGGTCTGGATCTTTGCGTTGTGCAGCCCGGCTTTGTCCAGTGCGGCGCGAATCGCAGTGTGGTTCGGCGTCTCGGCAAATTTCACATAAACCAGCGTGCCGCCGCGGAAATCAACGCCCAGCGGAATATGGTGCCAGAAGAGCATTGACAAAATGCCGGCCACGCTGAAAATCAGCGAGAAGCTAAGGAAGTACCATTTCTTACCTAGAAAATCGATGTTGGTATCGCGAAAAAATTCCACTGTGTTTTGACCTTGAACTAGATGCTTAGCGCCTCACCGCGAGCTTTGCGGTTGAGGACGGCATCGAAAATTACGCGGGAAACAAAGACCGCGGTGAACAGGTTGGCCAGAAGGCCAAAAATCAGCGTAAGGCCAAAGCCGCTTACCGGCCCTGTGCCCACAAAAAACAGAATGATTGCTGAGACAATCGTGGTTACGTGCGTATCAAGAATGGTAGTCCAGGCGCGATTAAAGCCCTGGTCAACTGCGGCAGCGGGAGCTTTGCCGTGGCGCAACTCCTCGCGAATGCGCTCAAAGATCAGCACATTGGAGTCCACGCCCATACCAACGGTGAGAATCACTCCGGCAATGCCCGGCAGCGTCAGCGTTGCGCCAAAGAACCCCATAAATCCCAGCAGGATCACCAGGTTCAAAATGAGCGCAACATCTGCGTTGATGCCGGCGCCGCGATAGTAAATCAGCATAAACAGCAGCACCGCCACCATTCCAGCAATGGCAGCTTTTACGCCTGCGCGGATGGAATCTGCCCCCAGTGACGCGCCAACCGTCCGTGTGCTCAGATAGTGCAGGCTGGCCGGCAGTGAACCGGCGCGCAGCAGCATGGCCAGGTCTTTCGCGCTCTGCGGCGTGAATCCGCCTTCAATATCTCCGCTGTCGTTAATCTCACTTTTAATAGTCGGCGCTTCCATCACCTTGTTATCCAGCACAATAGCCAGACGTGAGGGATCGGGGCCGCCTTCCATGTGTTCTCTCGTGAATTCTCCAAACTTCTTCGCTGGAGTTGGATTCAAATAGAAATTCACGATTGGCTCGTTGGTGTCAGGCTTTGATCCTTCGCGCGCATCGCGAATGTCAGTTCCGCTCACCACAGAAGCACGGGACACCAGGTACACTCTGTTTCCTGTCTTGTCGGGAAGCAGTACCATGTTCGGCGGCAGGATTCCACCCGGCTGCGCCTTCATGGCCTCTTCCTCGCTTCCGTACTCGCCCCGCGCCTCACGCAACTCAAGACGTGCAGTTGATTGAATGATTCCCTTTACCCGGGCAAAATCATCCACGCCGGGTAGCTGCACCAGGATCTGGTTCTCGCCCATTCCGTTTTTCTGAATCGGCGCCTCGCTTACGCCCAACGCGTCCACACGGTTGCGAATGGCTTCAATCGACTTGTCCAGCGTGTCTGACTTCAACTGCGCCAGATGGTCAGGATTCATTGTAAGTTTCAGCGAGTTGTCGGCGCCTTGAGTTAGCGTGTATTCCTGCAGCTTACTACTCGCAATATCGCGCACCTGAGAACCTGAATCCAAAGGCACGCCCTTGATGACCACGGTCTCCGGATGGTTCGCATCCGGCTTGCTGATGTCCGCGTAGGTGATGTGTGCTTTGTTGAACTCGTCTCTCAGGATTTCAATGGCGCGGTCAGTTTCGGCATTGATGGCGTCATTAATCTGGACCTGAAGAATCAGGTAAGTTCCGCCTTTCAGGTCAAGGCCCAGGCGGATGTTCTTCAACACTGCCTGCTTCAGGCCATCGCCTGAAAATGAAGAGGGGATGCCAAAAATCCCGTAAACGAAAACCAGCAGGATTCCAACAATGATTGCGCTTTTAATGAGTAAATTCTTCTGCATGTCTACGTCACTTTTCTTGTAATTTCTTTTCTTCCTCGTCGCGATTAATGGAGACGATGGAAGTCTTCAGTACTTCCAGCCGGAGATTGTCCGGCGGGACTCGCAAATGAATGGAATCGTCCTTCAGGGCTATCACTATGCCCCGAATGCCGCCGCCGGTGGTGACCCGGTCGCCCGCTTTCAGGCCGCCCAGCACTGATTGCCAGCGTTTGGTTTTCCGCTGCTGAAAATAGAACGTGGCAAAAATGAAGAGCAGCGGCAGCATGATAAACATCATGAGTCCGCCGCCTGCCGCGCCACCGGCCTGAAACACAAACATATTGATCGCGTTTTGCATCATTTCCAGATTTTGCCTTCATGGCCGCAAACACTCGCGCACTATGGCGTGGTGAAGCGACACCCTGATTTGTGACAGCTGATGAATTCCGCCCGGGCCTCCGGCAACATGGCCTGCTTTATACCGGAGTTTTTCGGAGGGTTTTCTTGTGACGCCGAATCAGGGGCGCTCAGGCCAAGGACACACTTCCCCGCAGCATTCCTGAGAGGTCCCCAAGCTCTATAGCATGACGTACTGACCGCATGGTGTCAAGGTAGAACGCCAGATTGTGAATCGTGTTGAGCACCGCCGCCAGCGGCTCCTGAGAGACGAATAGATGACGCAAGTACGCCCGCGTATATCGCCCGCACACCCGGCAATTGCACTTGGGATCTGGCGGCAACTGGTCCTGGGCATAGCGCGCATTCTTAATGTTCATCCGGCCCTCTGAGGTAAACAGCAGCCCATGCCGCGCAGCTCTGGTCGGCAGCACGCAATCCATCATGTCAACTCCCATGGCCGCGTATTGAACAATCTCCTCTGGATACCCCACTCCCATCACATACCGCGGCTGGTCCTTTGGCAGCATCTCCAGCGTCGCCGCAATCATCTCCCTTGTCTTTTCGCGCGACTCGCCCACGCTCAACCCGCCAATCGCATATCCCGGAAACCCGATTTCAATGGTGCGCTCCGCTGACTCTCGCCGTAAATCTGTATACATCCCGCCCTGAACAATGCCAAAGAGAGCTGGAGTGGTAGGAGATTCATGATTTGGATACCCCATCCTTCCCGCGTTTTTTGCGGAAAGGGTGGGTAGCTCGGGTAAAAAAGACTCGTGGACCGCAAAAGAATCGTGGACCGCAGCCGCCCCCGGCTGCGCGCGATGGCATTCAGGAATCGCTGACTCGCTTACCTCTGCTTCTTGGTCCTGGTTTTCCCGATCTCCCGATCCCCCGATCTCCCGATGTCCCGATTCTACCCACGGACACTCATTCTTATGCTTCTCAAAATACTCTTTCGACCTCTTCGCCCACCTCAGCGTCAGTTCCATCGATTGCCGCGTCCGTTCCTTCTCCGCCGGATGCTCCGTGCACTCATCGAAAGCCATCACAATGTCCGCACCCAGCGCAATCTGTATCTCCATCGATCGCTCCGGCGTAAATAAATGCGACGTGCCGTCCAGATGCGAGCGAAAGCTCACACCCTCTTCGCTCACCTTGCGCAGCTCGCTCAGGCTGAACACCTGGAATCCCCCGGAATCGGTGAGCAGCGCGCGCTCCCAGCTCATGAACTTGTGCAGCCCGCCCAAATTCCTTACCAGCTCGTGTCCCGGTCGCAAATAGAGGTGATAGGTGTTTCCCAGGATGATCTGCGCGCCCAAGTTGCCCGAACCAAGGTCTTCCAGAATGTCCTGCGGCACCGCTTTAACCGATCCCGCCGTGCCGCACGGCATAAAAGCCGGGGTTTCTACATCGCCGTGAGCGGTATGTATGCGGGCCTGTCGCGCCGGACCGGACTTGGCCTGAATTGTCAAAGGGAGAGTCACTACTCACTATGTTACAGGCTTTGTGCTTATCCCGAGCGAACCGGGCCTCACCGCGCGTTCTTTGCGCGGATGAGTGAGACACAGAGCTTTCTTCTGATAAGCCGGTTCCAGGTCGATGATTGTCTGCCTAAGACTCTGCCGGTGTGTGGTTCTTCTTAATCTCGGTTCTTAGCTTCCTCCACAACCACCGTACAGGGAAGAACAATATCGCCGCCCAGATCAATAAGCTTGGACCAGATGAGAGCAGGAACAAGCCAACATCGATCAATCCCTCAACTACGGTGTTGTAGCCGTCCACCGCCGCATTACGGAACCGGCTTCCGGTTGAGGGTGGCGCGCCCTGCAACTTGGCCTTGTATTCTTCTTTCACCGTTGCATTCAGCGTGGCAAAGGCAACCCGCGTGGTCAGCTCTTTCTTCTCCGCCTGCATCTGCTCAATTTCGCCTCGCACGCGGCCAATCTCCAGCTCCACTTTCAGCACATCCTGCAGTTTTCCCGTGCGCGAGCTCAGGATTTCTGTAAGCCGCTTCTCCGTGTGCTGTGCGTTGGCCAGCCGCGCCGCCAGATCGACATACTGCGCCGTAACCTCTTCGCCGCCCTGCGACTCGTTCTCCACCTGCCCCAGTTGCTTCAGTTCAGCCAGCGCCGCTTCAAGTTGTGGAGCTGGAATACGCAGTGTCGCCGTCAGCGTGCGCCCCGCATCAGAAGGAGCGCTTACACTCAGCTCTCCGATGTACCCGTTGTGCCGCTTAAGGATTTCTTCCACGCTGGCGCGCGTCTTATCAAAATCTTTGGCGACGAGAGTAAGCCCGGCCGTGCGAGCGATCATCGGAACTTCAGGCACATCGCGATTGCTCACCTCATCGCCTTCGTTGCTATCCGGTGGCGGTGTTGGCTCTGGCTTGGGCGGCGCAGGAGAGACCAGAAAGTTGTCTGCGTTGATTAACCCGTCAGTGCTCTGCTGCGACTTCGGCAAACCGCGACTGTCATTCGTGGTAAGCCTTCCAAGAGAGTCGTATTGGTAAGACTTTACGGCTTGGCTTTGACGCCTTTCCTCCCCTATTCGCGCCGAGTCATTGGCTTGGAAGCTGCTTCTTAAACGATTCGGTATAACCACTGCGAGGATCAGCAAAAATATAAGTGCGCTCCCACCGGTCAACTCCAACCGGCGCGGCGTGATCAAAATTCCCCAAACTCGCCAGCTCTTAACTTTCTTTGCTTTCGGTTCCTTGCTTTTCTTCTCCAATGCTTCCACGATCTCGGTAGACATTTCGCCATCAACTTCTAGCGGCTCTACTTCCCACGCCATCATCTCCTGAGACATCTTCCGCAGCTCAGATGCAAACTCCTGGCACTCTTCACAGCGCTCCAGATGCGCCGCTGCTTCCACCGCGCGCTCCGTCGCCAGCTCGCCATCAAGGTAGGCCATGAGTTCTTCTTGTTCGATTAAATGATTTCTGCTCATGTTCACGCCTCATCCTCTGTTGGCCTTGCCATACGTTGCTCTCGCCCTGCGCTGCTCGTTGCCACTCCGTGCAGCTTCTTTTTGGGTTCCAGAAAGTCTTTGAGCGCCATGCGCGCCCGAAACAGCCTTGACCGTACCGTGTTCACCGGCAGCCGTAGCAGTTCGGCGATCTCCGCATAATTAAGCTGCTCATATTCCCGCAGCATCAGAATCTCGCGCTCGCCGGCTTCCAGCTTTTCCAGCGCCTGCCTGACCCAAACCGTCTCGTCGCTGGCATTCTCGTGGACCGGCTCATGCTCTGGCTCCAGTTGCGGCTCATTGCCGGAAAGTTTTCTGCGCTCCGCTGCCAGCAGCTTCAACGCAATGCCATAGAGATAGGTCTTTACCATGGCTCGCGGTTCATAACGCACCGCCGCGCGGATGACCGCTAGAAATGTCTCATGGGCCAGGTCTTCCGCGCGGTCTTTGCTCGCCAGCCTGCGACGGAAGAAGCCATACAGCGGTTCGCGATAGCGGGCGAACAACTCCTCAAATGCTTCGCGCGATCCGCGCTGGAACTCCAGCATCAAGGCTTCATCGCTGATCATGGTCACCGCTTCACCGCCGGATAGTTGCGTGTTCGTTCTATCCTCTTAATGTCTCAAGTAGAACGAAAGTTTCCGGATTTTTTGCGAATTTCACCGCGAATTGAAAATTGGGCGAAAATGCCGCGCACTCGCCCATGTGCCGGCAGAAAGCAGAGAAATAGCAGGATTTAAGCTGCCCGGGCGGCCCGCGATTGGGCTTCTCCCCGTTCCACCCACCACGCAATCAATGCCAGAAGAACATAGGCGAACAGCGCTGTTTCTGCGGCAGCGTGATCGCTGGGCGGAGGCGGGAAGAAGAATGTTCCAAAGACCTGAAACGCCGCCAGAAAAATGACGAACCCAATCATCCGCTTTCGATGTGCTGCCGTCGGATAAAAAATGGCTGCACCAGCAAATAAAACAGCCATCTCCAGCGCAAAGGCAGCGCCGCGATAGTTCCACAGACCGAAGCCCATTTTCCCAACACTGTCATAGAGCGACAGATCAGGCCGGTGCACGATCAGGTCAAGTATCCAATGGGAGAAAACCGCGGCAGCAAGAATCAATCCTGTCCGCCTGCCGCGAAGCCGCGGAACGAGTTGGCAAAACACATACGCCACTACCGACCAGCCAAGCGCGCCAAGCAGGCTGTGCGTGTACGGCATGTAGTAGAGGTCCAGAGCGTTTGACGCCGTGAACCCGGGAACAATCCTTACTTTCTCCACGCCAAGCAGAACAAAGATGGCCCAAAGCACATCAATAAATTGCACGGCAATAAACAGCAGCCACAGCGGCAGGTGCTTCTCCGCTGCGCGTCCGGCAAAACTCGCGCTGTAGTGACCAATGAACATGGCAGTTACATGTCTCGACTTCGCTCAATAAAAGAGACATTTCTTACACGCAGCTATCCACAATAGCCGTAAGCCTCGATTCAATGCCTTCGCAGGGAATGAACACAGGTTTCTCCATGCACTGGATCGTCAACACCTGCGCCGCAGCATCAAAGTTCCACTGGAAAGTAAAACCACTCTTGCTGGCAGAGCCGTTGTCTGTCCCAATCTCGACTCCTGTTCCGGTCTGAATTGTCCGCTTAATGCAATCCCATCGCGATTGGGTAACACCATTGAATACCTGCTGCTGACATGCGCTCATGCGTTTCCTCTCTAAGATCAAATTCCTGGATCGATCTACTATCTTTAGGGAACGTAAACAATAATTCAAATTCGCTTCTCTGTCTCGCATGATTGACGCCCGGGCTTTTAGCCTCTCTGATAAACTTTCCCCAGCAACACTGAGGGCCAAACATTTTGCGACAACTTCCTGTACTCGTCGTCCACGGCGGCGCCTGGGCCATCCCCGATGAAATGGTAGAAGCCCACCTGGCTGGCGTGCAGAAGGCACTGGCCCAGGGCTGGCATGTGCTGGAAGGCGGCGGCAGCGCGCTTGATGCCGTGGAAACCGCTATCATCCACCTGGAAAATGACGAAACTTTTGACGCCGGCCGCGGCAGCTTTCTTACCCGCGATGGCCGCGTCCAGCTTGATGCCCTCATGATGGATGGCGACACGCTTCGCGCCGGAGGCGTGGGCTGCGTGGAACACATCCGCAATCCCATTCAGGCCGCCCGGCTGGTGCTTGACCAAAGCCCGCATGTTTACTTTGTCGCAGAAGGCGCAGAGCGCTTTGCCCAGGAACACGGCATGAAGCTCTGCCGCAATGAAGAGTTGGTGATTGAACGCGAGATCAAACGCCTCAAAGAAGCGCAGGAAAAAGAAGCTGCCGGCCAGCCTGACCTCACCTTTGCCGGCCCCCAAAACGGATCAAAGTCCAGCCATGACACGGTGGGTGCTGTTGCGCTCGATGCCGCAGGCAACATTGCCGCCGGCACCTCCACGGGCGGCACGCTCAATAAAGATCCCGGGCGCGTGGGTGATTCGTCACTGATCGGCTGCGGCTGTTATGCCGATAATCTCAGCGCCGCAGCATCTTGCACTGGATGGGGCGAGCCGATCATGAAGCTGGTTCTTGCCAAGTGGGCCGCGGACCGTGTCCGTACCGGTGGCGCGCCTGACGCTGTTGTCCAAGAAGCCATGCAGTACCTGAAGCGCCGTCTCAACGGCCATGGCGGCATGATCCTGCTCGATGCGCGTGGCCGTTTTGGCATCGCTCACAACACCCCGCGCATGGCCTGGGCTTATAAGAACACGGAAAGAGAAAAGTCTGGAGTGAAGTGCTAGCGCCTTAAGTCGCAACTCCGCCAAAGACTTGATTGTAACGACCCAAATAGTTGCGCTACACTTCCTCTCCCTTTACTCTGGAGAACCATCCTGATGCCTAACTATGTGCGAGCCTGTGCAAAGCTCTTTGCTCTTTCTCTGTTGATTCTGAGTTTTGTCCTGGGAAACGGACAGTCTGCACCGGCAATGAAATCGTATCGGGTTTTGCGCTCGATTTCAGGCACGAGCGGTCATGAGGACAATGGCCGTTACATCATCGACGATCCTCGTAGCGTATTCGTCGCCGGTAAGGACGCCAAGGTTACGATCTACTTCGAGTGGGAGGGCCCTACGGGCCCACACCATTTCGAAGGTTTGTGGAAAAATCCCGAGGGGAAAATAGTCCTTATCTCGGATTTCAGCTACGAAGCAAAAGAGTCGCAGTTCAGCGGTTACTGGTCCATGTTGCTCTCTGATGCCATACCCTCTGGTGAATGGAACCTGGAAGCGCGTATTGACGGCGAGCCTGCAGGCACTCATAGCTTTGTGATCAGCGGATCACCCACAGCGACTTCCGCTTCAGGTCCTCCTCTGCTCAGCTCTGCTGACCTATACCAAAAGGCCCTCGATACGACGGTTGTGATCGAAAAACTTGATGCAGATGGCACGTCAGTAAGCCGGGCCAGTGGTTTTTGGATCGGCGAGAATCGGTTGCTTACAGCTTTCAGCGCCATCGACGGAGCATCAATGTTGCGCGTCCTCCTGCGCGATGGTTCGCAGCTGACAACCGACCAGGTTTTGGCGTGGAATCGCTGGCAGGATTGGGCCTTGCTCAAAGTTGAGCACAGTCCCAAGGTGTGGCTTAAACGCTCTTCCGCTGCTTCGGTGAAGGTAGGTGATCGTTGTGTATTGGTTGATATAGTCGCTGCCGGGGCCAAGCTGGCTGACGGCTCCATCACCGGCAAAAATACCCTTCCAAAAACCGGGGAACGCTTGCTCATCGCCTCTAGCGTCACTCCGCCTTCCGTCGGTGGGCCGCTACTGGACGAATATGGAAACTACGTTGGAATTCTGGGAGGAAGCATCTTTCCTGGCGGCGATCCTATCCGGAGCCTCTCCCTGCTGAGCGAGACCAGCGCAAGCAGCAGAACAGTCGAATGGGAAGAAACCGGCATGGCTGTTCCGGAGACTGTTTTTCCGGATGTTCCGCCCACTGCCGCTGCCACATCTCTTACCGATTTGGCAGCGCACGGTGAAATGCTCACTCCGGTAATCAAAATCAAGGCCGTGCAATCGGCGACGCTGGGAGTAATGGGTTCTGGAAACTCGACGTCTTTCATGGCTTACAGACGGGTGTTTTCTCGCCAGGACAAGAAACCAGTGGTTCAGATTTCATGGCAGGGCCTTCAAAAGGAAAAGTTCTCCTGCGTTTATCGCCTATTCAACGTTGACAATAAGCTTGTGGCCGAATCCAAACCGCGGGACATATCTTTAAACTCCGGAAAATACATGACCACAACTTGGGAGATTCCGGTCGCCAGCATCCCGGCAGGAATCTACCGGGTTGATCTCGTCTTAAGTGGCAGAACTGCCTGGCGCGAGTTTCTCAAGGTAACAGATTAAAGACCACGCCAACGTTCTTACTTGTCATAATGCAGCAGCGAGAACACTTCCGTTCCATCAAACTTCTTACGCCCATCAAGAAAATCCAGTTCCACCACAAAACCCAGTCCCTCAACTTTCGCTCCCAGCGACTTCGCCAGTTGCAGGCAGGCGTTTGCAGTGCCGCCGGTGGCTAGCAGGTCGTCCACAATGATCACTCGCTGTCCGGGCTTGATTGCGTCTTTGTGAACTTCCAGCGTGTCCGTTCCGTATTCCAGGTCGTAGGTCCATTTCACCGTTTCCGCAGGCAGCTTGCGCGGCTTGCGGATGGGCACAAAACCTGCGTTCAGCCGGTACGCCAGCGCTGGCCCAAAAATAAATCCGCGCGCTTCAATACCCAGCACCAGATCAACACTGCGGCCCAGATAGTGCTCTGAGAGCGCATCGATCAGCGTGGCAAAGCCCAGCTTGTCCTTAAGCAGTGTTGTGATGTCGTAAAAAAGAATCCCCGGCTTGGGGAAATCGGGCACTTCACGCACCAGTCTTTTGAGATGCTCGCAACTCGCTTCCGGCTTTGGCGCCATCTACCATGCTCCTTCAATACGAAAAGTTGTAAGCCCATCCACCGGCTCGGCCGGTATTTCGTTTACCTCGTCAACGCGCGCTGCTCTCGGCCCCTGCCGCAGCTTGTTGCTGAAAGCGCTTAACTGCGCGTCTGTTCCCATGGCCAGCGCTTCCACAGTGCCATCAATATTGTTGCGCACCCAGCCGGCCAGCCCCAGTGAACGCGCTTCATGGTCCACAAACCAGCGGAAGCCGACGCCCTGCACTCGTCCGCGAACTATATAACGCTTGGCAATCATAGAATTTACTATGCTGGAAGAACCCTGCAGCAAAATCGCGGTTCCGTTCGCGGCAGTTATGCGCGTGACATATACGCGCCTTCAGCCGTATCCACACGGATTTTTTCGCCTTCATTGATGAACGGAGGCACCTGCACAATCAGCCCGGTTTCCATCTTGGCCGGCTTGGTAACGCTGGAAGCCGTTGCCGACTTCAATCCTGGCTCGGTCTCAACCACGGTCAATTCCACGAATTGTGGCAGCTCAATGCCTACCGGCTTGCCATCATAAAATTCCACCCTGATTTGCAGGTTTGGCGTGAGATAGTCAACGGAGTCGCCCAACACGTCGCGATTCAAATGCACCTGCTCATAGTTCTCAGTGTTCATGAAGCAGTAGCTGTCGCCATCCTGGTAAAGAAACTCCATGGGAATCTCATCCACGTTGATCTTTTCAATGGGATCGCTGGAGCGGAAACGGTGTTCAAACATGGCGCCAGTGCGGATGTTACGCAGCTTGGCCTGGATAAAGGCGCGCAGGTTGCCGGGCGTGCGGTGCTCAACCGTAAAGACCAAATGAAGGTCGTTGTTGTGTTTGATGATCATCCCCGGACGCATCTGGGTTGCTGGAATTGCCATGACTTGAACTCTCTCCTTGAAGGAACTAGCTGGATTTTGGTGAGTCTTGCCTGCTTTATTTGCGGAAACACCGAGCGACAGGCGGCCGGGGTAAAGCCGGCAGACGAACTTAAAATTTTACCTCAAATGCCTGTTTTCATCAGCCCAATATAGGACACGTGCATTGTCGATGTGTGCATTCCAGCGTAAACTGTTATCCGTATGAGCCCTTCTCAATCCTCGGCGCGCCCACGCTACAAAGTAGTTTTTGGTCGAGATGCGCAAGATCTTGAGATGAAACTCAATGATCCCGTCTTCACGCCTGCCGGCTACGCCGTTACCCACTTGGCCTTCAACTCAGCAAGAGCTGAATACCTGCTGATCCTTGAAGACGAGCGCGTCAATCAGGATTAGCTGCCGTTAAAACATCTAATCACTGCCCATTGTTGAGCCGCATTGAGACCGCGTATTTGCCGTTTTCTGCCACTGAAATGGAATCGCCGCGCCCAACTACTTTTTTGGCAAAGTCAGGATCGTTTACCTGATCGTCCAGCTCCGGGCTTTCCATCGCCACCATCCTGTAGCTGCCGGGCGCAACGCCGCGAAAGATGAATTTGCCGTCAGTACCGGCGCTCGTTCGACGAAACAACTCCGGCGGGCCAGGATCAGGGAGATCGGGCACCAGCAATATTGATCCGCGTGTTGTCTGGTCATGGCCATCAAAGAGAGTTCCTTCAATATGTCCGCCAGCAGGGCTGAGCACTAGCTCCAGGTCTCCACGATAGCCGCTCACCACTAGATTGTCTGGCGGAACTTCATGTCCTGAAACCAGCACCGATTTCAGGTAGTAATCCTGCCCAAGGCGCAGAGCATTCACCCGGTAGCGACGGTCCGGACGAAGCTGCGCATCAAATTTAAATTCCGGCGAATTTGCGCTGGCTTGCACGCGTAGCATGAGCCCTTCGCCCACAAATTCCACCGGAACGCGTTTAATCACTGTCCGTCCATCGCTTACCACCGTTACATGGCCCGCAACGGCAAACTCCGGCATCGCAGCGACGTCAACGTTTTGCGCTCCATGGACTCCCACTTCCACGGTCTGCTCGCCTTCATACATTTGTCCGTCTTGCGTAAAGCTGGCCCGCAATTTATATAAGCCGGGCGCCACGTCGTTGATCTCAAACGTGCCATCCTTTGGAGATACCTTGGCCTGCAGCCCTTCACCTTGTATGTAATCAGTCCAGTAAGCCGCTGCGGTAGCATTTTGTGCGGGAGCGCCGGTCATTCCATTCACAACTCTGCCCTTGATTGAAACCACCGGAGCGCTGACGAAAATAAAATTCGCGGGCAGTTCGTCGCCCGGCTTTAGTTGCAACTGCTGCGCCTGCTGAAAGTCTCCACTCCCCGGATAAAACAGCGGCGGATAGGTAAATGATTGGTTTGGGGTATCCGGCATCTGCAGTTGGAACGGCTCAGTCTCTCCCGCGCTGCGCGGTGTACGATCCATGATTCTTTCAGCCAGATCCAGCTTGAACGTTTGCATGGCAGCTTCGTTGGCTTTGTATTCTGCAACCAGGTAATACTTTCCCGGACGAAACCCGCTGATGCGATACTGCCCGCGATCGTCTGTGAGTGCGTGGCCCGCATCCCGCAAATACATCTGGCCAAGCCGCATTTCTTTGGCCAGCAGCTTCACTTCCACGTTCTTCAGTGTGTCGTTAAATTCATCAACGATCTCGCCGCTTACCACAGCAGTGGGCATCAGCCGCACCGCCATGTTTTTTATATGCTCGCCGGCAGCGACTTCAAAGATGGGCTGGTATTCACGCTTATGTTGATCAGAAAAAAAGCCCTGGCGTTCCGCCATCAGCTTGTAATGGCCTGGCTCAACCTGCTGGAAAATAAAATGCCCGCTGCCGTCTGCGCGGGTTGATTTGCTCCCACCTTCAGTGCCCACAAGGTTTACGCTGGCCCTGGGAATGGTGCGGCTGTTCTGCGCGTTAATTACGGTACCTTCAACAATACCGGGTTGCGGGGCTTGGACCTGAGGGTCTTGAAACTGAGAATCCTGGGCCTGAGGATTCTGGGCCGCGGCTGCCAGCGCCACAGCCAGCATGAATGCGATGAGGCTTGTTTTGTGAGCAATTACCATTCTTGCCTGCTCAATCTTTCTTGCTGTACAGCGATCTTCGCCTCAAACAACAGACGCTCAGATCAAATTCCGGTTAATTTCGGCTATAGCGGTTCTTCTTCTTCTCCTGATAACGCTCCATCGCCAGTTGGATCAACCGGTCAATCAGCTCAGAATACTTGAGCCCTGAAGCCTCCCACATCTTGGGATACATGCTGATAGACGTAAACCCAGGCATGGTGTTGATCTCATTCAAATAAATTCTTTCCGATTTGGGCTCCATCAGAAAATCCACGCGCGCCAGCCCGGAACAATCCACTGACTTGAACGCCCGGATGGCCATATCTTGCACCTGCTTCATTTTTTTTGGGCTGATCTTCGCAGGAATCACTGGCCGCGAACCTTCGTCAATGTATTTGGCGTTGTAATCGTAAAATTCCGCTCCGGGAATAATTTCGCCCACCACCGAAGCCACTGGCTCGTCATTGCCCAGCACAGAGCACTCCAGTTCGCGTGCTTTTTTCTTTTTTCCACCCACGCCCTGCTCGATCACGATCTTGCGATCAAAGCCTGCCGCTGTCTCAATCGCTGGGCCAAGCTCCTTGCGATTATGTGCCTTGCTGATTCCCACTGACGATCCCAGGTTCGCCGGCTTCACAAACAGCGGATACTTCAGCTTGCTTTCCACCAGCTTTGTGACCTTCTTCGGCTCCTTTTCCCACTGGCTGCGCAGTATGGTTACATGCTTCACAATCGCCAGCCCAGCTCCCACAAAAAGCTGCTTCATCACGTCTTTGTCCATGCCCGCTGCAGAGCCGAGCACGCCTGCGCCCACGTAAGGGATATCCGCCAGTTCAAATAGCCCCTGAATCGTTCCATCCTCGCCAAACGTTCCGTGCAGCACAGGAAAGATCACATCCACGTCAATGCTTTTTTGCCCTGAAGATGCTGCGCTCTCAAACGGAATCAGCCCATGCGACTGCGGCACCGGCGGCACTATGACTGCCTCACCTTTGGCCAGCACCGCCGCGCCTGGCGTGGCTTGGGGATCACCCGCTCGAAGATGGCGTCCACTCTCTGCTTCTCCGCGCAGCAACCGCTCCGCATGGGCATCGGTAAGCCACCGGCCCTCTTTGGTGATGCCTATCGGCACCACTTCGTATTTATCTTTGTTAATTGCCTTTAGCACTGAGGCTGCGGAAAGGAGTGAGACTTCATGTTCGCCGCTGCGCCCGCCAAATAGTATGCCGACCCTGAGCTTGTTCATCAGGAATAGAGTAGCATTCAACGATCAGCACTCCTGGGCGAGACGAAAGAATTCCTGACGAGCCTGAACACAATGAACTATGCTCCTTTCCGCCCCTGCTCTCGGAAGAACGTGTACAGCTCTTTAACTGCTTCAACTGCTTTCGGCGAAAAATCCTCGCGTTCTTTAAGACGCTCCTGAAAGGGTGTTTCTTCCACTCGTTTTCCTCTGCCAGTGAACACGTGGTTATCTGAATCTCTGATCGTAATCGAGTAAGTTGTGTAACGTCCTTTTTTCTCCTCACCAAACGTCAAAGTGGATTGGTCGGAGTAAATAACTGTATCGCTAGAATCAGTCTTTGCCCCAAAATCAAAACACTTGAAATTAAAGCTGACCTTGTCTTTTGCAATAGCAATGGAGTTCGAAATAAAGGAACTAGCCCGTTGGCCGTCTTTACGAAAATCGGTTCCTTGAAAGCAGAGGCCACTCTGCTCTCCTTCAATCCATGTCCGTCCCACAACAGTCTCTCCATCGGCAGCCGTCAAGCAATCGACCCAATCTCCCTCAGTCATATGAGAAATTCTGGCCAGCAGCAGGCTTCGAGCGCCGACAATCTGTGCCACTACTAACCCTACGACCATTAAACCAATCAATACCTGAATGCTCACACAAGCGCGCGAGAAACCGCGCGGCGTAATGTTTCCGTCCCCAAGCGTGGATTCGCTGACGATACTGAAGTAAAGACATGTCCAGAAAGAGATATTTCCATTTGAAACGTCATGAATGCCGTTTGATGGAGAATACGTGATTAACCCAAGGTAAATACCGGCAAAGCTGACCGTAATGAGAAGGAGCAGAAGGGCGACCATCCACCCACTAACGCGAAGAACCAGGAATTGCTGGAAAGAGGTGTCTCCAAAACGCATGAACCATCATCCCCCGTCTCAACTGGTTACGATCCAGCTTAAAGCCGCAAGCTACTATATGTTTTGTCAGAAGCCCACTGCCGATATTAATCGGCGCCATGAAGAACTGGCTTCACACTGGCATTAGATTCCTTCTTTTCTGTCTTCACAGCCTTTGCTGGCATCGCGCACAAAGTCAGCCAGCTTGCCCTGTTTCTGTTTTTCCAGCAGATCGTCCAGCGCTTTGGATTTAGCGCTGCGATCGCTCTTTACAATAGCGCTATACGCCTTTAATGCGCTCTCTACGCCGGCAATGTATTGGGCCGTGGTATCGGCGGCCTTGTCCGGATGTTCAATAATGTAAACCGCTTCGCCGAATGTCGCCTGATAGGAAAGCTGGGGCGTGTACTTGTTCTGCTCTCGCAAAAAATCCGTCCCAAACAGCACCGGAGCACAGATATTGACATTGACATCTGGAACGTCCTGCAGCCACTGTATGGCCCACTTTTTTTCTTCATACAAGCTCTTGTCCAGCGGGTCCTGCTCCAACTTGTGCGTGAGCGCCACAAAGCGCTGGCGCTCTTGTGGAGTAGATGGGTTGCGTTTGGGCTCATCCTGGGCGTAAGCAGAGAAGATGGATAAAAAAAACAATATCAGCAAGGGCAGTACAGCTTTACGCATGACTCCTCCCGATCCGGAGAAAAACCTTTAAAACAATTATAGGAAAGATGCCGCATCACAGGATCTTCTTCCCAAATGCTGAAAGCGCCAGCTCCACCGCCAGATCAGCCGTGCGATTGTGCTCATCGATCACCGGATTGACCTCAACAATCTCAAAGCTGGTCATGCGCCCATGATCGGCAATGATTTCCATGGCCAGGTGCGCCTCACGATAGCTGGCCCCGCCGCGCACCGGCGTTCCCACCCCAGGAGCATCTTCCGGATCGATCCAGTCCATGTCGAGCGATACGTGATAACCGGCGGTTCCGCGCCCGGCAACGCGCAATGCTTCTTCAATTATCGTGCGCATGCCGCGCTCATCGATGTCGCGCATGGTATAGACCTCAATGCCGGTCTCTTTGATATTTTCTTTTTCACGGGCATCAACATCGCGCACACCCACCAGCACGCAATTCTCCGCATGGACTTTCGGTTTGAATCCATAGATATCGGCCAGTTCCGGCGGCCCCAACCCCATAATGGCCGCCAGCGGCATGCCGTGCACGTTGCCGCTGGGTGAAGTTTCCGGCGTGTTGATATCGGCGTGAGCGTCAATCCAGATCAGCCCGATCTTTTGTTCCTGCACGCGTCTTTGCTGGCGGAAAAACTCCGCCACACCGGCAACAGTACCCGCTGCAACCGAGTGATCTCCGCCTAGCACAAGCGGAAACTTTCCCGCTTCTAAGGTCTTAAAGACAGTCTCTGCATGCTTGGTGCAAGTCGCGGTGATCTCTTTCAGATACTTGGCGTGAGGATCGCCTGATTTCTTTTGTTCTGCGATAGCCACAGCAATATTGCCGCCATCTTCCACTACGTGGCCCAGCTCTTCCAGCCGAGCCTCAAGCCCGGCTACGCGCACCGCTGAAGGGCCCATGTCCACGCCGCGGCGCGACTGCCCCAGGTCCAGCGGCACGCCAAGAAGCCGGATGCGCTTGGCAACAATGTTGTCCGCTACCACGGGCGGGTTTGCCGGCTCGTTTCTGGTCGTTGTTACGGGCGTTGCGATTGGATCAGGAGTCATAGCTTCACTTCAGTCCTATGGATAAATACGAGTCAACGTCCGCGCAAAAGGAATGGTCTCACGCACATGCTCCAGGCCGCAGACCCACGCCACGGCACGCTCAATTCCCATGCCAAATCCCGCATGAGGTACGCCGCCAAACTTGCGCAGATCCAGATACCACTTGAACGCCTCTTCCGGCAGCCCGTGATCGTGAATGCGTTTCAGCAGCAGCTTGTAGTCGCCAATGCGCTGTGACCCGCCAATGATTTCGCCATAGCCTTCAGGCGCAAGCACGTCCACACACAATGCAAGGTCGGGACGTTGAGGATCAGGCTCCATGTAAAACGCCTTCACCTGCGCCGGATAGCGATGGATCATGACCGGCTTATCAAACTGTGACGAAATATACGTCTCGTCTGGCGAGCCAAAATCGCCGCCCCACTCAAATTTTGTTTCCACCTGGCCTTTGGCGTGGCCTTCCTGTAACATCTTGACTGCATCGTCATAGCTGATGCGCGGAAACGGCGGCTTGATGTTGGCCAGCTTGGTTACATCGCGCCCAATAATTTCAAGATCGGCCTTGCGATTGGCCAGCGCGCTCTGCACTAGATGACTGATGAACTCTTCCGCCAGCACCATGATGTCATCAAGCTGCGCGTATGCGATCTCAGGTTCCACCATCCAGAACTCAGTGAGGTGGCGCCGAGTTTTTGATTTCTCCGCGCGGAAGGCTGGCCCAAACGAATAGACCTTGCCCAGCGCCATGGCCATGGCCTCGATATAAAGCTGGCCGCTCTGCGTAAGAAATGCCTGATCGTCAAAGTAATCGACTTCAAACAGCGTCGTGGTGCCTTCACAAGCGGCAGGAGTGAGGATCGGCGGATCAGTCAGCGTGAAGCCGCGCTCATCAAAGAAGTTGCGCGCTGCACGAATAATCTCCGCTCGCACGCGCAGGATGGCCGTCTGCCGGGGCGTGCGCACCCAGAGATGGCGATTCTCCATCAGGAAATCAATGCCATGCTCTTTGCGCGCAATGGGAAATGGATCATCTTCCGGCACACGCTGCACTACTTTTACATCGGTTACATCGAGTTCGTAGCCACCGGGTGCGCGCTTATCTGCGCGGACTTTTCCAGTGATCACCACGCTGGATTCATCTGTAAGCGTGTGCAGCGTCTCAAAAACCTCCGGCGTAACCTGGTTCTTGGGCACCACGCCCTGGATCACACCTGTGCCGTCGCGAAAGATGGGAAAAATCAGCTTGCCACTCTCGCGCTTGTTATACAGCCAGCCATGAATGGTTACGGGCTGGCCGTCATGCTTGCCGGCTTCTGCAATGGTGGTAACTGGCGCCTGTGTTGTGGTTGTATCCATGAACTTAGTCCAAACCCTAATCAATACGTCATCCCGAGGATCGTCACCGAGCGAGCGCTTTCATCGGCTCGCGAGTAGATCCGAGAGACCTTGCGCTTGTCGGCAACTCTAAAAACAACTTTTCTTGCAGCGTGCAACTCACACGATGATCTGATCGATTTCACTACTCTGCCGCTGCCACTCCTGCCTCTTCCAGCTTTCCGTACGCCGCTGCCATCTTGCCTGGGACATCCATTTCTTCTGCGCCTTCAATCTCCAGCAACATCGCCGGAGCATGTTTTGCGCCGCGCAAGGCCTGCATGGTCTGGTCCCAGTCAATGGTGCCATCGCCCGGACAAAGATGTGAGTCTTTGTCGCGCTTGTTGTCGTGAATATGCGTGGAGCGAATCCGTTCTTCCATCACTCCAAAAGCCTGATGCACAGAGCTCATCAGGTGCGCGTGACCGACGTCAAAGCAATAGCCCAGATCTTCATAGCGCAACAGCCGGGTAATCTCCTTCAGCCGTTCCGGCGTTGAGAGATCGTTAGGAATATTTTCCAGCAGCAGGCTCACGCCCAACGGACGGGCAAAGGCGCGCAGGTGCTCAATGCCGCTCAACGCATTCTCAAACTTTCGCGGATCGTCATATTCATCGCTTTTGCCAATGTGCTGGATCAGATAGCGAAACGGCGCGTACTCTGCAACTTCAATCGCGCGCTTGATCTCATCCATGGCCTCGATCCTCATGCGCTTGTCCGGATCGATGATGTTTACCATCTGCCCGCCAGAACGAAAATCATTGCTCATGTAAATGGGCGAGTGCATGGAATGAAATTCGATCTTCTCTGACTTGAACCAGTTGCCCAGTTCGCGCACGTGTTCTTTTTCGTGATAGTTGAAGTGTCCGCGCGCGGCAAATATTTCCACCGCCTGCGCTCCGCCGCGGACCATATTGTCCAGCAGGCCGGGATGCAGCCGCCGCTTGATGTACACGTAGCTTGACATGGCACGCAGCATCAGAAGCCCACCGCCTTTCCCCCATTGCGGCCGTCAGGCGCGCCCAAAAGCGTCCCTGTCCTGGGATCAACGGCAATGCACTCGCCATCGCTCCAGTAGCCTTCTTCTTTGATCTTGTGTCCGCGGGCCTGCAAAAGCTTGATGGTATCCGGAGAGATTCCTATCTTCTCAATAAAGATCTGGTCTGGCTCCCACTGGTGATGGAAGCGCGGCGCATTCACCGCCTGCTGGATATCAAGACCGTAATCCACCACGCCCATCAGAATGTTGGCCACGGTGGTGATAATGCGCGGACCGCCGGGCGATCCCAGCACCATCAATAGCTTTCCATCTTTCAAAACAATGGTTGGCGCCATAGCGCTCAACGGACGCTTCCCCGGCGCAATAGCATTGGCTTCACCTTGGATTAGTCCATAGAGGTTAGGCACTCCCGGTTTGGAAGTAAAGTCATCCATCTCGTCATTCAGCAGGAAGCCGAGCTTGCCTGCCGTAACCGCAGAGCCAAAACTGTCATTGAGCGTGGTAGTAACAGAGACAGCATCGCCTTGCGGATCAACCACAGAATAATGCGTAGTATTGTTTGACTCGCTTCCCGTGTAAGGCTGGTGCAGCCCGGCCTGGCGATCAAGTTCGCCAAAGCCTGCAGGCCGGCGCAGCTCGTTGCTGTCACTGGCGCGCATCATGTCGAGCGATCCACGCCATGCAGCCGCATATTTTTTATCAATTAGTTGGGCCACTGGAATCTGGCTGAAATCCGGATCTCCCAGTAACTCGGCTCGATCAAAGAATGCTCGCCGAAATGCTTCCACGATCAGGTGGATTGAGTCCGCTGAACGATTGCCCATCTTGCCCAGATCGTAGCCTTCCAGGATGTTCAGCGCTTCAATCATGGTGATGCCACCGGAGCTGGGTGGCGGCGCGCTGATAATTTCATAGCCGCGATAGGTGCCCCGGACCGGCTGCCGCTCTTTCACTTCATACTCCGCCAGGTCTTCAGCAGTAATCAGCCCTCCGCCGCGCTGGATTTCCGCCGCCAATTCCTTTGCCATGGCGCCTTTATAGAACTCATTAACTTTAGGATTGGCGGCAATCCGCTCCAGCGTTCGCGCCAATTCGGGTTGGCGGAAGAGATCTCCCGGCTCATAGAATTTCCCGTCACGCTGAAAGATGCGCTTGGAATCAGAGAATTGCGCCAGGTCTGGATCATGCATCGAGCGCGCTTCTTCATAGGTCAGGCGCACGCCATTGCGTGCCAATCGGATGGCCGGCTCTATCACGGTGCGCAGCGTGAGCTTGCCCCAATGCTGCTGCGCGTAAAGCAGTCCTGCCACCGATCCGGGCACGCCGATAGCTTTGTAACCAATGAGGCTGGCCTTGGGAATCACATTGCTTTGCGCGTCCAGGTACATGTTGCGGCTGGCAGCTTTAGGGGCTTTTTCCCGGAAGTCGAGAAAATGGACTTCGCCGTTGGCTTTGCGCAGCAACATAAAACCGCCTCCGCCAATATTTCCGGCTGAAGGATGCACCACCGCCAGCGCAAAGCCGGTGGCCACTGCTGCATCAACGGCATTGCCGCCTTGCTGCATGATTTCAGCGCCAACCTTAGAAGCTTCTGGATGGACGCTCACCACCATGCCTTTGCTGGCATGGGTGGGCCGTAACGTCTGGCCGTACCCCATCTGCGCTGCCGCGCACATGGCGAGCACTTGAAGAATCAAAGATTTACGCAGAGCTCTCATTGAATTGTGGGGCTACCAGAACCTTGCGGGTACGACCTCGCTGCGCCAATAGACGGCTTTCCATCTGCTGGAACAGCTGTACCCATATTTGCTTGCGAAGCGGCATCTGCCAAGCGTAAACAACGCCTGCAGACCAGCTTATGAGGCTAGCTTACCCATTGCAGCACAGTCAAATCGCCGCAAAATGATGCGCCTAACCAATTTCTTCCACCAGCAACTGCTGCCCTTTGCCCAGATAGCTTTTTCTGCGGAACCAATCTTCCATCGCCTCTTTCAGGCGATTGAGAGGAACGCGCTGACCCACGCGCATTAGCCCATCGGCCACGGGGAGCGTGTCATCAAAAATGGAATCGTTGGTGAAGTTGCGCATGGAAAAACTGTCCAGCCACTTGATTGGGCAGGCAAGGGTTTCCGATCCTGTGTTGTACCGCACTTTGATTTGCCGGGCATACATGGTGAAATTTGTGGATTTTTTTGAGTTACAGTACCGTGCGCTTGCGCCGAAACCTATGTTTTTGATGCCTTGCAAACAGCAGGGTAACTTAACACCTATCTGCTCAGCACTACCTGCCTGATAAAAGCAGGAAAAACGCCTTATGAACCATTGCTTCCACGCCTGATTCCAATATTCAGGTAATACAAGTCTCTGGCCGGGCGCTGAACATCGCATCCATTGTAAGTTATTCTAAAATCTATGAGATTCCCACCTCATCGATCATCTCTTTTGCGTCCAATTATGGTTAAGGGTTACTTGGCGAAAGTTAGTTTTCAGGCTGCGGACATGTCCTTGGGTAACCGGCATAAATGCAACATTCGGAGCATCCTAGACACTAATAGATGTATTAGATGATTACTAATAGCTGTATTTAGGTGATTAAGGAATCCCCATGACGACGGAAGGCCATCTTCAAGCTGGTAATTCGGAACTGGTAAGGCATCTTAAAGATCTCACCAACGCGCTGAATGCGCTGCACGGCGATCTCTATTGGTTGGCCATGCAAGCGCCGGAATCAGCGGAGAAGCAGTCGATCCCTGCCGCTGAACTCGACGTGGACTTGCTTGCCGGACTCAAGAGCGCCGTGGATGATATGCGGCTTTTGCTCTGGCAGTACCTGGAATCTGCATCCGCGGTTGATCCTGAGAGCGTGCGTGACGGAATTGAAGCGCAGCGTCTGCAGCGCGTCACCAAATTCTTACAACTTCTTCGTGACCGGCTGGGTCATTCTCCTGCTTCTGACCAGCAGCCGCTTTCATTCATTGAACGTATTAGCGCAGCGGTAAACAAAAGCCTCAAGGATAAAGCGGCCTGACTTGTCGCCGCATGAAGGGTGTCCGTGTGGCGCCCTAGAAACAGTTTTGATATAAAACCAGAAGAGACGCAGCCCGACGTCTCTTTTATTTTTGTACCTGAATAAAATCTCGCGTTTACTTTTTCGCGCCTGGTCCAGCCGAACGCAAGCCTGCAGGAACGTCGAATTTTTCAAAGTTCTTGGCAAACATGGCGGAGAGATTCGCGGCCGACTTGTCATATGCAGCTTTGTCTTTCCAGGCATCGCGCGCGTGCAAAAATTCTGTTGGAACTCCAGGAACTTCTTTTGGTACCGTCAAACCAAATGCTGGATCAGTGTGAAATTCCACATTTTTCAACTTGCCTTCAATGGCAGCGTTGACCATGGCCCGCGTATAAGCCAGCTTCATGCGAGAACCAACGCCATACGGTCCACCAAACCATCCGGTATTCACCAGCCAGCACTGCGCGCTGTGCTCCTGCATTCGCCGGCCCAGCATTTCTGCATAGACTTTGGGCCGCAGTGGAAAGAATGGCGCTCCGAATAAAGTAGAAAAATCGGGCTGAGGCTCTTCCACGCCGGCTTCAGTTCCGGCTACTTTGGCCGTGTAGCCTGAAAGGAAGTGATACATGGCTTGGTCAGTATTCAATTTCGAGATGGGCGGCAGTACACCAAAAGCATCTGCCGTAAGGAAGATGATGTTCTTTGGATGCCCGCCGATTCCCGGAATCACCGCGCCTTCAATGTAGTCCACCGGATACGCGCACCGTGTATTCTCCGTTCGGCTGTCATCGTTGTAGTCGGGGACGTGCGTTTCAGGATCGAGAGTGACGTTTTCCAGCACGGAGCCAAAGCGAATAGCGTTCCAGATTTGCGGCTCATTTTCCTTGGAGAGCTTAATGCACTTGGCGTAACAGCCACCTTCAAAGTTGAAGATGCCGTTCGGGCTCCAGCCGTGCTCGTCGTCGCCAATCAACCGGCGATCAGGATCAGCAGAAAGCGTGGTTTTGCCCGTGCCAGAAAGTCCAAAGAAGATTGCAGTCTCGCCGTTTTTGCCTACATTAGCCGAGCAGTGCATAGGAAAGACATTGTTCTGCGGCAGCAGGAAGTTCATCACGCCAAAGATTGATTTCTTCATCTCGCCGGCATACTTGGTGCCGCCGATGAGTATGACTTTGCGCGTAAAGTTCACAATAATGAAAGCTTCAGAGCGCGTGCCATCGCGTTGCGGATCAGCCTGAAACTCCGGCGCGCTCACAATGGTGAACTCCGGGTGGTGCGACTTCAACTCTTCGGGCGTCGGTCGCACGAAAAGCGCGCGGGCAAATAGGTTGTGCCAGGCATATTCATTGATGACTCGAATCGGCATTCGATATGTCGGATCGGCGCCGGCAAACAGGTCTTCCACAAACAATTCTTTGTTCCGCAGGTACGCCGTTACCCGTTCAAAAAGAGCATCAAACTTCTCCGCGTCAATAGGCTGGTTCACACTGCCCCAATTCACCAGGTCCGTTGTAATTGAATCCTTGACCGTGAATTTGTCTTTTGGCGTGCGGCCGGTAAATTTGCCGGTATAGCCCACCATGGCGCCATTGTCAGCAATTGAGCCTTCACCCCGGCGCACAGCATGTTCCACCAGTGGAGCAGAATGCAGATTGGTATGAACTTTGCTGCTCTTAAGAAGTGTGTCCAACGTTGAAGCTGTATCAATGGCTGGCAGAGTTTGTGACATGACCGCGTGATCTCCTGTTCTCAAAACCTTGAGGGCGTCTAAGGGCTGGCGCGTACAGCGGGTTTTGGCTGATGAGCTACGGCTTAGGCCGTTTTGATGAGCGCGTCTTCTGGCGCACCCACTTCTTGCAACACCGCATTCAAAT
>DASTCT010000030.1:0-6488 GCA_035710845.1 Candidatus Angelobacter sp. | reverse complement strand
CGTCTCCTGCACCACCGCTTTGGTATTGGTGGCTGTGATTGCGGGAACCGCGGTGTTGTGTAGAGCAGCATCGGCCACTCGTGGCGTACCCGAGGTCTTCTCCTGCAACTGCTGTTGCAGAGTCTGGATCTGCTGTTGTTGTTGCGACATCTGCTGTTGTTGTTGCGACATCTGCTGTTGTTGCTGAGAAATCTGTTTTTGTTGTTCGCTAATCGCTTCGCGCAAAGCCTTCAATTCATCCGCGACTGACGAATTCTGGCCTTGCCCACCTCCGTCGCCGCCTGACTGCGCCAGCGCCATGCCTGCCGCCAGCACCAGGAAACCTAATTTGGGTAAGACTCTCATGAACTCGCTCCTTTGTTGGAAATGTTTTTTCAAAAGCCTTCGCAAGAAATAAAGACTTGACCTTTAACTCCGATTACAGTGGATTTGCGGGAGGATTCTAGTGCAGTGGCCGCCAGACATACAGGAATTTGTTAAAAGAAAGCAAAAATTTACCTTTAATAATCGCGGAGGGCTATTCACCTAAGTACATGTACTTTGGTACATATAAAATGCCCGCTGCCGCTTACCAGCCTTCCGATTTTGGAACTTTCTAGAAACATATGGGCGTTATTTTTCAGCCGCAACAAGCCCGGCTGCCATCGTTTTCAAAGCCCGCAAATCCAATTTGCCGGTACCCAGGTAAGGGATGGCATCCACATGAAAGAACTGATCTTTCTTGGGCTTCCATAGGGCAGGCAGATCGGATTCAGCAAGCTTGGCCAGCACCGGCGTCAACTCTTCTTCCGATAGGGTATGCAGCACAACGATGCGCTCACCCTTTTTTTCATCCGGGACTGCGGAAACGGAAAAGGCCTGCTCCGTCCTGCCGGAGAGTTCGTTCAGCTTTTCTTCAATCTTGATGTGCGGCACCATCTCACCGCCGATTTTGCTGAAGCGGCTGAGCCGGTCCGTGATGGTGAGAAAACCATCTTCTTCCATGGTGGCAATGTCGCCGGTGGTGTACCAGCCATCTTTGAGCACTTCGGCGGTCTTTTCCGGACGGCCAAGATAGCCCCGCATCACGTTGGGGCCTTTCACCAGCAGCATTCCCGGCTTGTCCAGCGGCAGCAACTCCTGCGTTTCAGGATCGACAATTCGAACGCTCACGCCCGGCAGCGGATGGCCAATGGTCCCGCGACGGGCTGCCACCTGGCGAAATCCGGGAGCGCGGAAGTCGCGCCCATTCACGGCGACGACCGGCGCGCACTCCGTGCAGCCATAGCCTTCCAGCGGACGAATGCCAAAAATGTCTTCAAACTGAAGGGCCGTTCGTTCAGGAAGTTTTTCCGCACCCACCAGCACATATTGCAAGCTGCCAAAATGTTCCGGCGAACAGCGCCGCATGTAAGCCTGCAAAAACGTCGGCGTGGCAATCAGGAAAGTCACGCGATACTTAGAAACCAGTTCGCTGATAGAAGTGGCATCGAGCGGGTTGGGATGGAAGACCACGCCGATCCCGTGCACCACCGGCAGCCAGAGTCCAATGGTGAAGCCAAAGGAATGGAAGAATGGCAGACTGCCCAGAACTTTGTCATTTCCGCCGAGCATAAATACCTGCGTGACCTGGCGAATGTTGGCGAGAATGTTTTGGTGCGTGAGCATCACGCCCTTGGGATCGCCGGTGCTGCCGCTGGAAAAAATCACCGTGCCCAGGTCTTCATCGGTGCGATGTTTTCCGCCCAGCGCTGATTTCAGCAAACGGTAAGGCAGTGTCCAGGCCAAGATCAGCGACACCAGTTTTTCGCCCAGTCGGGGCTTGTTCAGCACATCTTCCAGCAGCAACGTGCGCCCGGGGATCTCAATTTTAGGGAAGCGCTCCAGAAAAGCTTTTGAGGTAACAACAGTCTGCAGATTGCACTGCAGACTGCATGACGCAATCACTTCGTTGCTGGCCGTGTAATTCAAGTTGACGGGAACAAGACCCAGCAGCATGGCTGCATAGTTCACCAGCGCGCCGCCTACCGAAGGCGGCATCAGGATTCCGACCATCTCCTGGTCTTTCCACAGCGGTTTCATGCGCCGGGCCACGAAAATGGTTTTTACCAGTGCGCTGCCAAAGCGCATTTTGTGAACGCGCGCATCCGCCATGGCAAAGCGCCAGAAATAGCGGCGGGCACTACGCACAAACGCGCGGTCAAGAGTGAATTTAGGATTGCAGTCTGCGGCAAAGGCTTCGCTCTGCAAATCCTGGACTGCCTGGCGTACCTCAGCCGGAGCAGCAGTCGAGGTAAGCCATTGTCCAAAGCTCACGGTCACCGGATAAGGCACGCGCCGCGGTACTTTCCACAGAAAGCGGTTGCGCTCAAAGCTGAAGATGCTTCCCCACACGCCGTGCAAATTCACGGGCACAATCGGCGCATCCAGCCCTTTGATGATTCGTTCCATGCCTCGCCGGAATGGAAGCAACTGGCCGGTGCGCGTGATCTGCCCTTCGGCAAAGATGCAGACGATCTCGCCGTCGCGAATGGCGTCGCTGGCCGCGCGGAGAGAGCGGATCATATCGCGCGGGCGCAACTCTGAGGAGATAGGAATGGCTTTCATCATCCGGGCAAATGGCTTGATGATGGGCTTTTCGTAAATCCCCTGAAACATCAGGAAGCGAATGGGCCGGTCAGTGGAAGCCAGCAGCAACAGCACGTCAACGAACGACATGTGGTTGGAGACAAAAAGCGCGCCGCCTTTTTCCGGAATGTTGTCGCGGCCCAAAATCTTGATGCGGTAGATCGTGTGGGTAAGAAAGAAGAGCAGCAGTCGCAAGAACCAGTCCGGCAGAAGATAGAGCACATAGATTGTTCCCGCCAGTGTAATGATCGCACCGGCTACAAAGACGCCACGCGGATCAAGATGGCCAAAGCTGGTGAAGACAAAATAAGCGCCTGACGCCGCAACTCCAGCAACAAAAGAGAGCAGATTTGCCGCGGCAATGACCCCGCCTTTTTTGTCAGCAGGTGGACGATGCTGGATGAGCGCATTCACCGGCACGGCAAAGAAGCCGCCAAAAATTCCCAGCCCGCTCAGAGCAAAGGCAGCAGCCAGAAAGCTGTGCGGGACAATGCCGACTATAGCAGCCATCACAGTCATACCAAAGGCGCCCAGCGGCATGAGGCCGTATTCAATCTTGTTGCCGGAGAGATAGCCCGCCAGCACACTGCCAATGCCAATCCCGAGCGCCAGCGCCGCATCGAGCAATGCGATTTTCGATGAATCAAGATGAAGCGTCTTCTGGCCGAAGACAACTACAGTCTGAAAAAACAACGTACCCAGAAACCAGAAATACGTGTTGCCGATCACCGCCAGCCAGAGCGTGCGATCGGGCCGCATGAGCTGTATCTGCTCCCACAAGCTGGCAACAAAGTTCGCGCGAAATCTGGCTTGTGGAGCTGCCGCCGGTACTTTGCGGATTGCCATGCTGCAAAGCAGGCCCAGCCCTGAAGAGCCCACCAGCCAGACTGCCACTTTCCACTCGTGGCCCTGAAAGACCTGCGCCAACCATCCTGCAGCCATGGCGCCGGAGATGATGGCCAGAAATGTCCCCAGCTCAATGACGCCGTTGCCCCAGGAGAGCCATTTTTCGGGAAGGAGTTCCGGCAGTAATCCATATTTTGACGGGCCGAACAAAGCAGCCTGCGTCGCCGCGACCACCAAAACAATCAGCGGCAGAGGAAAATGCGTGAACAACAATCCCGGATGTCGCCAGAGGTCAACTACTTCTCCTAGATATTGCTGCTGCCTGGAGGTCAAAGCAAAGATCGCCAGCGCCATGGTGGCAATCTCAATCACTTTGGTTGCAATGGTGACCTGCCGCTTGCTGAACCGGTCAGCCAAAAATCCGCCGGCCATGCTGAAGAGCACTAAGGGCAGGAAAAACAAAAACGAGAGCAGCGACACAAGCGCGTTACCGCGCGCTTCTGAAATGGTCCTACCCACCACGATGAAGGTAAGCAGGTAGCGCAGCACGTTGAGGCTGAACGCGCCCTGAAATTGCACCAGGACCAACGCCCAGAAGCTGCGCCGCCAGCGCGCCTCCACTGGCTGCTGAACGGGGAAGCCGTTCCCCTCCGCTGGATTAGAAAGTCCTGAATTTGTGGCTGGGGTCTGCTGAGACATAGTTTCAGTGGGTTGGTGGGGGACATTCTGGCATCAGTTCCGCTCTATGTAAATGGCTGCACATTGCAGAAACGCCGAAGAGCACCCCAATCGTAACCTTTGGTTACCAGAGTAATCACACAACATGGCATTGGCTGGCCTAAAGTTAGAGCAACCCAGGAGAAGGATGAAAGGATTGCTCTTCCTTTTCCACCAGACAAAGTTGTTGGTGCCCAGAAAACACAACATTGTTTGGCGCAAAGAATAAGGAGACGGATTCACATGCGAAGCGTATTTTTTCGCAGCGCAGCGCGCCATATTGCGCGACTGCGGAGGACCAGCAGGCCGCGACGGAGCGTGAACTGGCTGGGATTTTCAATCATTCTTGTAGCCGGCTTATGCGTAACGCTTTTTGCTGCTGAGCCGGAAGGTGTGGTCCTGGTAGGCGCGGGATCGAGCGTGCCGCTCCCGCTCTATCGTAAGTGGGCGGAACAGTACAACCAGAGCAACAAGAATGTTCAACTGCAATATCTGGCGATGGGAAATGTTGAAGGCATTACCCAGATCACACATGGCGTTAGCGATTTTGGCGCCGGAGAAGTGCCATTATCCGCTGAAGACCGTCACGCGGGCGCTCTGACTGAGCTGCCCGTGGTGATGATCGGCATTGTTCCCATTTACAACCTGCCAGGAAATCCGCAATTGCGTTTTTCCGGCGAGGTATTGGCGGATATCTACCTGGGCCACATTAAAAACTGGAATGATCCTGCCATCAAGAAGCTAAATCCGGGAGTTAATCTTCCCAATTTGGCGATTGACGTGATTTATCGCCCGGGCGGCAAGGGCACCAACTATGTCTTCACTGAGTTTCTTTCAAAAACCAGTCCAAAGTTCCGCGATCAAATTGGGCGAAGCGCTTCACCCAAGTGGCCCGTTGGGCAGCCTGCAGAGCGAAGCTCTGACATGGCAGACAAGGTGAAGAGCGCGCCGGGAACGCTTGGGTATGTTGAACTGCAGTACGCGGACGATAACGGGATTTCGCACGCGAGCGTTTTGAATCCCGCAGGCAAGTTTGTGAAGGCTTCAGCAGAAAGCATTACTGCTGCCTGTGTTGCAGTGGAGTCGCCGGCGTGGGACAAGCTTTCCGCGTCGCTGGTGGATGCTCCAGGCGCAGATTCTTACCCGATCTCCAGTTTTACGTGGCTCTATGTGCGTCCCAGCGCTCGCGATCAGCGGCGCACCTCGGCACTGGTTGGGTTGCTGAACTGGGCTTATTCAGATGGACAGAACATTGCTGTTCAAGAAGGCTATTCGCAATTGCCCAAGCAACTTGTTGTGAAAGTTCTTTCCAAGGTCAATTCCATGCACTAACCGAAAGAATTAAGAAGCGAATGAGAACTGCCGAAGGCAGAGAAAGGAGAGAGATTTGAAGACGTTAGTTGAAGAACAGGAAATTCAATCCAGTACGCGGCCGATCACGCAGGAACGAAGCGCTCAGACGATTGTCAGGGCCGTTTCGAGGCTGCCCGAGTCAAAGCCGTGCGCGATTGAGACACCGTCAAATGTCGACGGATATGAAAGTTGCCTTGACCTTGCCGCTGAGTTCCTCGCCCGCGGCTGACATATTTCTGGGAAACAAAAAGCCTGGCGCAGAGCCAGGCTTCCATTTAGGCGATTGCTACCGCCGATAGATACTCAATCATAGAGGCCGCATTGGGATCTGAGAAAGTTGATGATCGGCTGCTTATGCGGGTTCTCATTCAAATCCATACTGGCCCAGTAAATTGCATCGTTCCCGTCGTTGTCTTTTGCGCAGGGATCTACTCCGAGTTGTACCAGGAATCTGACCATTTCTTCATCGCGCCGATCGGCTGCAATTGAAACCAGGTTGCCTCCAATCGAGTCGCGTACCTTGAAGTCAGCGCCTGCCGCAATCAGCTCTTGGACGACCTCAATGTGCCCGCTCTCTACCGCCAATATCAGCGGTGCCTGACCTCCATCTTTCGGATTAATAATTGCTCCAAATCGCAGGAGGGCCTTCACCATGGTGAGATTGCCCAGGCTCGCGGCTGCCTCCAGCGGAGTATAGTCGGCCTGCGGGCTGAAGTTTGGAGAAGCGCCGTGAAGGAGCAGGAATTCCACCATGCCCTCGTGATCGCCCGTGTTGCGCCACGAAGAAACGCCGTGGATTGCGTTAATCAGTGGAGTAGTAAAGAGGTCCTTGTCGCTGTCACTGCAAATTTTGAATTTGAGATCAAGGGTTGAACCCATCAACCTGCTCACAGCATCTCTATCGCCTCTCCAAATGGCAACCATCAGCGGTGTGTTGACTGGGCCAACAAGATCCGGGTAGCTGC
>DASTCT010000029.1:0-11183 GCA_035710845.1 Candidatus Angelobacter sp. | reverse complement strand
GTAAAGCAGCAACAAATGTCGGATGATCAGCAGCAGCAAATGCAGCAGTTCTTTGGGCCGTTTGGATTCAACTTTGGGCCGCAGACGCGTCAGGGCCCGAGCGTGGAACATGGACTGGGAAGCGGTATCATCATCTCGCCGGACGGATACATCGTCACAAACAACCATGTCATTGCTGGAGCCACGGACATAAGGGTCACATTAAATGATCGCCGCGTGCTTCCGGCAAAATTAATTGGCGCCGATCCCATGACCGACCTCGCGGTCATCAAGATCAACGGCAGCAATTTCCCAAGTCTCCCCTGGGGCGACTCCACCACCCTCAAGCCTGGACAGACCGTTCTTGCTTTCGGTAATCCCTTCAACTTCCGATTCACCGTGACTCGCGGCATTGTGAGCGCGTTGAACCGTCCTAATCCAGACAGCCAAGACCGTCGCAAGCCCGGTGAGTTTATTCAAACCGACGCAGCCATCAACCCTGGCAACTCCGGCGGACCTCTGGTTGACGCGCACGGAGAAATCGTCGGCATCAACACATTCCTCATTTCTGGTACCGGCACTTTTTCCGGCATGGGATTCGCAATTCCCACTCAGATTGCGCGGCCTGTGATTGATACATTGCTGAAAGACGGCAAGATTGAGCACGCGCGCATGGGCGTCGCCATTAACGATGTCACGCCTGAAAACGCGAGCTTCTTCCATCTCAACAACGCGACTGGCGCGCTGGTCAGCCAGGTTGAGCCTGATTCTCCTGCGGCCAAAGCTGGCGTCAAGGTGGGCGATGTAATCACTGAACTCGACGGTAAGAAAGTGGAGAACTCCGGCCAGCTTCAAGCTGTCATCAGCGGCCTCCGCCCTGGCGATAAAGTCACGCTCGGCGTCTTCCGTGATGACAAGACCACCAGCATTCCCATCACGCTTGAGGCTATCGACAACAACACTGAGCAAGCGAATGCCGGCTCAGGTGAAGCTCACGGCAAAGCTCGCTGGGGCGTAAGCCTTGAGAACCTCACGCCTGATCTTCGCGATCAACTGCAACTCCCCTCTGACGTAAAGGGCGTCGTGGTGGATAGCGTTGTGCCGGGCAGCCCGGCGGATAACGCTGGAATCGCGCGCGGTGACGTGATCTTGTCAGTCAACCGCAAACCCGTTCAGAACGCCGCAGAAGTCAAGAGCGATCTGGGCAATATTCCAGCGGGTAAAGACGCAATGGTGCTTGTGTGGTCCAATGGCGGAAGCACGTTCCGTGTAATGCACGCGCCTGAACACACCAACCAGAACGGCGACTAAGTATTCATCCTGATGTGGTGATTGGCGCATCTCCAAAAGAGGTGCGCCGTTTTTTGTGTGTGGATCAGGTGCCGATGAAAGCTGATCGGCGTTATCGTATCTTTGGTTTCGTTTTTGCGATCATGGCGATCTCAATTCAGTGTTATCGGTGTAATTGGTGTTCATCAGTGGCGAGTTTTGTTTTCCGATGTCCCGATGACCAGATGTCCTGATCTCGTGCGATGTCGCGGTTGGCGATCCATCTCACCCTCGGACACGCTATCCTGAGGCAAGCCGCGCAAACTGCAAAGTGTTTCGATACGATTCTGCGAGCCGAAGGATCGGCTCCGCTGCACCGTAGGGCTATCTCAATCTGCTCAGGCTCCGTCTTTGTTAAGCAAGGCATGGATCTCGAGTATCTGAAGCTGGACTTGTTTAACCTCTTTCAGAAGCTCCACCATGCCTTGGTGGCCAATATATTTTGCAACCTCAACCGCTCCAAAAAGCACCCAGAAGCAAGCCAGCCCTAGAAACCAGTTTCCCTGCGGGCTATTGAAATGCGTTCCGGCCATCCATAGGAAGAAGCCCGAAACGGCAGCCACAAAGACCCACACCCGCACCACCGTCCACTTGTTGCGGCGGAGTTTCTTTTCGTTCTCCGCCAACAGGGATGACACTTTCTCCTGATAAGCCTCCAGGTTCGCTGGTTGCGGCAGACGCGAGAGCAGTTGCTTACTCATAGATTCATCTCGATGTTCCATAACCACCTCCTGATAGAAGTTCTTTCATTGCTCTTTTGGCGTAGTGGATACGCGATTTGACCGTGCCTTCCGAACACCCTACAACCATGGCAATTTCCGCCAGGGAAAAATCTTCAAGAAAATACAGAACCAGCACTTCCCGATGTTTTGGTCCGAGTTCATTCAGCGCGTCATGGATAGCAGCAGCGTCATCTTCCGTAAAGGAAAGATCGGCTTCGTGGAATCCCGCAACGTGGGCTTCCTCAGCTTTTTCTCTGGAGATGTGTTGGCGGATGCGATCGACGGCCATCCCATGCGTGATCCGGTAGAGCCACGGGCGCAGCGAGCCAGGACTCTTGAGTCTTCCAATTCCGCGAAATACTTTCATCCACACGTCCTGCAGGACATCGAGCGCGGTTTCCGCGTTTCCGGTCAGCTTGGTTGCGTAATAGAGAAGCGGCCGCTCCATTAACGCCACAAGGTCCTCAAAGGCGTTCTGTTCGCCAGCTTGGCAACGGAGTGCGATCCATTCGTCCTGTGTCCGACCCCGCCTATCCAGAGCGTTCATTTCGCCTCTTATGTCGCAGGAGAAGCACCGAAGGTTCAAACCAAGGCTACTTCAGTATTGAAGAGAGTGGGAGGTAAAGCCGCTAGGAAAAGCAAGGCTGGCACTTATTTAGCGTTTTGAGCCGTGGCATCCGTGGTAAGGTTTTGTTTTTCGAATTACTCAATTACCCATTTACCAAATTCTTCTATGGCCGCGGTGGATATTGAGTGTCTGCGCTGTGGCAGACGGATTGATCCTCACGCCGAAGGGCGTGATATTAGCTTGGAATGCGCCGGCTGTCGAATAAAAATTAAAACATTCTGGTCTGAAGCTGACATGCACGTCTATCTGGCTGAGAGATGGAATCGCTTGCGGCAGGCGTGTACTCACCCCTCCGTTACAACTGTTCAACGCCCGAGTGAGAGTTAGTCAACTCGCCGCGTCTTTGACCTTATATGCTTTTGGCCGCTGTGTTACAGGCTGCCTTAGATGCTGCTGAAGAATGTCGACCGACTCGCAAAGAGACTGCATTTCTGCTGTCTGCACACTGATTAGACCTCTTTCAATATCACTGCACAGGTTCCTGACGAGTTGCTGGAACCTGCGCAAGCGCTCCGCTGAGAGAAAGGCCAACACGGTATTCGGATCTTTGTTGATCTGATGGGCGTTGAGAAGTTCGCTTACGCTCCAGGCGGCCAGGCGTACATTGTCCACAGCGTGCCGGAAGTCGTTCAAAGCAAGCGGATCTGGCGCGGCTTCTGACTTGAGCCGTTGCTCCAACCGTCTTAGCTCACCGGAGAGATGCTTGATTTGGAGTGTCAGGCTGTCAGGCTCGTTAATCATGAAGGCCTTTCTTCCTCATTTAACGAAACTCCAACCTGAGATGATGGATTATTTGTAAATATGACAAATAGGCTAATGACTTTCGTAATGGACTTGACCGTGGCGGGATATCTTTTCCGGTACTCTCCTGTGCAACCAATTTCACTCGTTAAAGTATCTTAATGTGGCCGGCTCCTCCCCAGAGCCTAGGTCGTAGTGTGTGAAAAGGAAGCTTCACGTGGTCGCAGCGGTCAAACAGACACAAGAGCCGGGAAATACCAGGCTGACTCTTGGCGAGTACATCGCAGACATTCTTCTCGATGCGCGGCATCACAATGCCGAGATATTTCACTGGATTGTCCAACGGGTGGGGTCTGCTGCGATTGTCCATTGGGGCCAGGAACATACCTTTGAGGCTGCCAAGACGGCGGCGCAAAACTGCTTAGAAAGTCTGGCTAATCAACAGAAAAAAGCCTAAACCGCCACTGGCTGATCTTCAAATACCGGCAGTTCGTAGAGATAAATGCGAACTGACTGATCGGTTGTCACCTCAGTTGTGACTTCGACGGGCCGAATCAGTTCAAACACCGCGGCATTCTGGCACTTGGAACACCTTGGGAATCGCTGGTCTCTAAGGAGGGTCACTTCGTGAGGGACGCGGTGTTTCTGATGCCGGACGCGATAGATTCCGCTCTCGGGGACGACCTCATCTGTGCGGAAAGTGGGGCGTGCTCTCCTCATACTTCTGGAGGAAGATTTTACCAGAACCAGGTTCGATTGTTGGGTCCCCATTTAGATACTCCCCGTTGGCTATTTTCTTTGATGCTCCTGAATCGCGCCGTGCTGGAAAAAATTCCAGTATCTCTCATCCACAACGGGCATCGAATCTCCTTGTGGTTTCCAGCCATCCATCAGCAACTCGGAAGGCCAGCCCACATTGCGTGCGGCTAATTGAGTCCTATTGCCACGGCTGCGGACTGCTCATAGCGGCCAGCCCCCGGCGCCGCGTGCTCGCACTTATGGAGAAGCTGCACCAATGCCCGGTGTATTTTCATTATCCCCCGCCATTGAAGCGGGCAAGCTGATGGTAGTTTTAAAACTGCGCTCGCGGTGTTTTTTGCGCTACTATTGGAAGCGCAAAATGCGCAAGAAAAATTCCCACGCTGGCGACGAACTCTGGGTGGCCCCGCGCTACAGCTTAAAAGGGCCGCAAGGAGAGCGCGCATGGGACGCGCGTCCGGGTGGCCCTCCTCACAGCAGCAGATTCCTCGAACTCGCTGACATTGCTCTTGGGCTGAAAAAGCCCGCCCCCAAAAAGAAGGGGAAACAACTTGAGCATCAAATGGTCAAGAAGGAACCTTATTCCACGGTATCCAGGTAGCAGGCACGCAGCAAAGAAGGAGCTAAGTTGTGGCTCTGATTTTATGCATCGGTATTGATCCGGAATTGATTGCAACCAGAAGACTCATCCTGGAGAGTGCCGGGCACACAGTTGTCTCCACTATGGGCCAGCGTGAATTGGAGGACGCCTGTGCTGAGCAGCGTTTTGACGTCGCCATTATTGGGGAAGCGATGTCGTCCAAGGTGAAGCGTTGGGCCTGCCAGCTTATCAGGGAGAACTGCCCTTCGGCACGGGTACTGGAACTGCATCCCCCGTATGCAGGCAAGTCACTGAATGATGCTGATGCCTGGCTTGCTATGCCAACACAACATCCAGAAGACTTGGAAAAAACTGTGAATTCTTTGGTTGCGCAAAGGCGCTGAAATAATAAAAGAAACCACATTGCCCACAGCGAAAGGTCAATGTTGCTGTTTCCCGGGGCAAGCGTGCGCCTTCTCAGCAATCCGCAATGCTTCCGCTTTGTCACTAGCGGCGATGAATTCCTTGCAGCGTGTGCAATAAGACTCCACCCGCTCTTTCATGCCACGGACATGGCGGTGCTCGAATCGCGGCTTGGGCGATTTGGCTGGCATAAGCTTTTGAAAAAGTGGGGGGATTGTAGCGCAGAATTTGTGTAAAGGTAGAAGAAAATGAATTTCGTTGCAATAACAAGAATCGCGCTCGTTCAAAAGGGTTAACGAAAGGCCAAAATCTCCCCCCGTGCGGCGTTCGATACTGCCCAGGTCAGTAAGCGCGGCACGGAGTGGTAGATTCGACAGTCCAAGGTTCAGCCGTCTATAAAATTTTCTTAAGGATGTCGAATCAAAGCAAGCGTCAAAAAGCGCCGAGTCTACCCAGCGATTTTAACCGCCCAATGGTGCCATTATGCAGCCGCTTCTCGCTTGTGATCTGGGCTGCGACCTGTCATCGCACTCTGAGCTGCACTTTTGATTTGCCTGATTTTCTCTTGAACAAATTGCAATTCAGCTAGTAGTTGTTGTGATCTTTGCTCTAGGAAAGGCAATTGCACAGTCGGATCGGCGGTTTCACGCCAGAACTCGGTAACAGGAACTCGCGAAAGCCATTCATCCAGTTCGCCACGAAAAGCCATAACCGCAGTTCGGGCATTTTTCCGTGGCCGCCTTATTGGAAGCTGCAACTCCCGCTCCCATCGCTGCACAGTTCTGATTCCCCGGCCCAGGTAGACCGCAATCTCCTTCCACGAATTTAGGATTTCTGGATGTTGTTCCATATCAATTTCTCCCCTTTGAAGTCTATCGTCTACTTGTGTTTGGGCTGCCTTGTTAAGCGCGGAGGCCGTTGCTGCTGTATCTGAAAAAATCGATCAATTATCTCAGCAGATTTCGTTTTTAAATGAGTCGAGATGGGGATGAGTCTCTTTGTGCTTGCCACAAGTTCGGAGTGCGTCCGTTGGTGAGCCACTGAGACCCCTGGGTAGTGAAAGGCTCACGGATGTTGAGAATTCAGCACTTAGCAAGTCTTCAGTTATCGATCCTTTAATTGTACGCTCTTTGAAAAGTAATTGTATGCTTCTTGAAAAGAAATGAATTTCACTTGCGATAATCAGAATCGCATTCGATGAATTGTTTGAATCGTTCAGGATTTTCGACGGTTGCTGGTTTTCAATTTGGGTTTAGGTTTGGTTCCATCACCAGGCAACACAACACCGGACAGGCCCAGATACTTGCATTCTTTGGCCGTCAAATCGCGTCCCAGGTCTGCCCGGAATTTGGCCCGGATGCGCTCAAGTTCCAGGCGTGAGAGAATCTTAGGCATCGCAATGCGATAGAAATAGTAGCACGGCCTGAGAATGACGTGCGAATGTCGGCGATGTCGCGCGATCACGGCGATCCCAATCAGCGTCATCCGTGTTTAATCCGTGGTAAGGTTTTGTTTTCAAATTACCAAATTACCCGATTACCCAAATTACCATTTACCCCTTTACCAATTTCCCCAGCTCCAACACCTCCAGCGGACAGTCTTCCCAATTGTGCCTCCAGCACACAATCATGTCGCAGCCCTTCACGTCGTGCAGGTGCACCAGAAAATTACTGCTCTCGTATTCGCATTCAATCCGTACTAGCTGTGAGCGTTCATGGTCCACCTTGCGCAGCGCAATGCAGTCTGGAAACCCCGTCTGCACTTTCAGCGCAGCATAGCCCAGGTCGCGCGCCATCGAGGCAAACAGGAACATCGTTTCTGCCTCGTTGGTCGGAGCATTCAACAATGCGGCCGAAAGCAAAGGCGTTCCAAAGATCGGTACGTTGGGCAATATTCTCGATCTCATGGGCGTTCCTGAAGGCGTTCCCGAAGGGATTCCCGACCTCCGCCGGCGCTCTGTGTGCCCGGCAATGATCTCCAGTACGTCTCCCCACTCCTCTTGCAGCCCTTCTTTTCTGGCATACTCCAGCAGGCATTGCGGTACGTTGTTCCACGTCTTGAACCGCGACATATAAGGCCGGGAACTGAACTTCCCGCGCAGTTCAAACTCTGCAATCGTCGGGATCTTTCCCAGCCTTCGCACTGCGCTGGCCCATTCCTTAAAGATCGTCTCCATGCTTACGTAATAGCCGCAGCCGGTCTTTTCCAGCCCGCACGTCTGTAGTGCCAGTACATACGTGCAAAAGTGCTTCCTGATGCTCCGTTTGGTCACATGAGTCATGCTCAGCAACTCCACTAGGCTCGGCGCATGGCCCAGCTTCTCCGCGCACTCCTTCATGGCTGTCATTACTTCTTCTTTTGTCACCGTTTTTCTCCTTTTTCTATGGTTTCTATGGGCCTTGGTTCCCATGGTCATTTCTGTGTTTAAAAACTCATCCTTCTCTGTGTTTAAAAAACTTGCCCTTCGTGGGAGCTTCCGATTTTTGGTTCTTCTTGTGATTTGCCTTTGGCTAAAGGCAAATGGCTAAACCATTTAAGGTTTTGCTGTATCCCTAAACCTCGTCATCCCGACGCTCGTAAGCGAGCGCGCGCAATCATCAGCGCGCGAGTAGAGCGGAGGGATCTTGTGCTTAAGAGGCCACAACATTTCCTAAAATGGTCTATGGCTTAAACAAAAAAACCACCCGTCTGGGTGGCTCTGTCTTCGTTTGGTTTTGCTTTGGGTTTGGTTTTGGTTTTGCTAAAAACTAACTACTAAGAACTGCTGCCTTTGCTTTTGCTAAAACTAACTACTAAGGCAAATCTAGAGTTGCTGTGTCCCGATCCGTGGAAGAGCGGCCCTTTAGGGCCGCGGTAAGGTGACAAAAGTCGTGGGCTTTTAGCCCCGGTGAAAAAATTTCCCGACGGGATACACCAACGCTGAAATTGCTTTAAAGGCTAAGGGCCACTAGCTAAGAGCTAGTTTTTGGTTTAGCTGATTGCTGGCGGCCAAAGGCCGCCCCAGACACACTTCTGCGTCGTCGTGGTTGGTTGTCGGGCAGGCGGCTAAGATCAGCCGCGGACCAACGACAAAGGTTGCAGGCCTGTGGGTTTGCCGGCTTAGGAATTAACCACGAATCTAAGATCCAGCTATCTTCCCCCCGATGCCGCTCTCGGTCAAACTCTTACATCTCACAATATAGGCGAAAATTTATTCGCTGTCAATGAAAAAACGAAAGGTTCTTCAGCTAGAGCAGCCTTAGAGGTGCTGTGTCCCTTTCACTTAATCTCTCTCTATGAACGCGCTATCCTGAGCCGAGCACGCCATGGTCTTACCCCGCGCCATGCTCAGAACGCGACTGAAGATCGCCTACTGGGGTGTCGCACTCATTGGCTTTTGCGCATTGGAGATCGTGCAGGCTTGTTCCGCTTTCCATCCCGGCCGCCCGAAAACATAGCGCATCTTCAATCGCCAGGTTGGTGCGCTGCGAAGATCGTTCCAAATGTCAATCCATTCATGGAAAGCGATGCGCAGAGGGTTATAGCTGTTGATATTTTTGGTCAGGCCGTAGATTACCTTTTCTCTTTCCGGTTCAAAGGTGCCGAAGAGCCGGTCCCAGATAATGAGCACACCGGCGTGGTTACGATCGAGATATTGCTGGTTGGAGCCATGATGCACGCGATGATGCGAAGGCGTATTCACCACCCATTCCAATGGCCCCATGGTGCGGATGAGTTCCGTGTGCACCCAGAATTGGTAGAGCAGGCTGATGGCTTGCATGGTCATCACCATGACCGGTTCGAACCCCACGAGAGGCAGCCATAACCAGAAGATGAAGGACATGAAGCTGCCGGTCCAAGTCTGGCGCAGGGCCGTGCCCAGGTTGAATCGCTGCGAGGAATGATGGATGACGTGCGAAGCCCAAAACAACCGGCATTCATGACTGGTGCGGTGGAACCAGTAATAAGTGAAATCTTCAGCGAAAAACAAAGTGGCCCAGGCCCACCACTGATAGCCGATTTTGAAAATAGCAAAGCGGTGGACCGCAGTATATGCGCCAAAAACTAAAGTCTTGCTGATTATGCCGAGAAGCACATTGCCGGTGCCCATGCTCAGGCTGGCCGCGGTGTCCTTGAGTTGATAGAGGTCGCGGCGCATGACGGCATCAAGCACCACTTCCAGCAGCACCAGGGCAATGAAGCCGGGGATGGCCAAATTAACCAGATTGGGAATTTGCGGCATCTGATCAACTTCAAAAATTTCTGGGAGCAGTGTAGCCGAATTTGCGCCCTGGAAGAAGAATTTCAGCCGCGTAGCTGAGAGCTACCGGCTTGTGCGCCGCAATGATCGCCCGGCACAAAATGCCCTTCAACAATTACAATTTCACTGCAGCGGTAATTTCCTGAATCATGGTGAGCGAATGAAAGCGATTCAAGTACAAAAAACCGGCGGACCTGAAGCTCTAATGCTTGTCGATCTGCCGGCGCCTAAGCCGAAAGCGAATGAAGCGATTGTGAAGATTGCCGCCTGTGGCGTGAACTTTATTGACGTTTACTTCCGTGAAGGCCGGTATCCTTCGCCGCTGCCGTTTGTCGATGGGCAGGAAGCCGCTGGCACAGTCACCGAGGTAGGAAGCGACGTAAAAACGGTAAAGCCTGGCGATCGCGTGGCGTACACCGGCGCGATTGGCGCTTACGCTGAATATGCTGCCGTGCCGGCAGACCGGCTGGTGCACGTGCCCAGCAAGATCACTGATCAGCAGGCCGCAGCAGCCATGCTGCAAGGCATGACGGCGCACTATCTGGTGAACAGCACGCATCCGCTCAAGAAAGGCGATACCGCTCTGGTGCATGCGGCGGCAGGAGGCGTTGGCCTGCTGTTGCTGCAAATGGGCCGGGAGATTGGCGCGCGCATGATTGGCACCGTTGGCACAGATGAGAAAGCCAAACTGGCGCGTGAGGCCGGCGCAGATGCGGTGATCAACTACACGCAGCAGGATTTTGAGGCTGAAACCAAACGACTGACTGACGGCAAGGGCGTGAACGTGGTCTATGACGGCGTTGGCCAGAGCACCTTTGAAAAAGGGCTGAACGTGCTCCGTCCCAGGGGGCACATGGTCCTCTTTGGTGGAGCTAGCGGCCCAGTGCCGCCCGTGGACCCAATCAAGCTGATGCAGAAAGGTTCGCTCAGCCTCACACGTCCCAGTCTGATGCACTACATTGCCACGCGCGAAGATTTGGAGCAGCGCTCCAGTGACGTCTTTAAGATGATCGGCGCAGGCAAGCTCAATTTGCGGATTGGGCATGTATACAAGCTCAGCGAAGCTCAGCAGGCGCATCGCGATCTGGAAGCCAGAAAGACCACAGGCAAGATTCTGCTGGTGCCGTGAGGAAAATTGCCGCTTGTAGGCACATCAACTCTTAAACGTAAAAATTATGGAGACTTCATCATGTCCGCCTACGGATTTATTGAGTACGAAAATGCCAGTCCGGAAGTGAAAGCTGTTTACGATGACATTAAGGCCACGCGCAAAATCGATAAGGTCACGAATTTCTGGAAGGCGCTGGCGCATGATCCCGCGCGGCTGAAGCGGACATGGGAAGACACCAAGCAGATCATGACTGCCGGTTCGCTTGACGCGCTGACAAAAGAGCTGATCTACGTGGCCGTGAGCGTGAGCAACCAGTGTGATTACTGCATCGCCGCGCATACCGCCGCAGCGCGCAAAAAGGGCATGACGGAAGAGCAGTTCAATGAACTACTGGCGGTTGTGGGGCTCGCGAACCAAAATAATCGTTTGGTGGCAGGACATCAGGTGGAGATTGACGAACAATTTAAAGCGCTGGGATAAAGTTCGTTTCATCTTTTCGCAAATGCTCTCAGGCATTTAAAAAAATTCACTTCATCTTTTTAAAATCGCAAAAAGGTAGAAGACTGTCCTCATTACTCGCGCAGATCATTTCCGATATCGATCAATTGCATGAGCGTTTAAATAAATTTTTTTGCAGCTCTGTTTTTTTACACGATTTCCTCAGTCAGCAA
>DASTCT010000028.1:0-47341 GCA_035710845.1 Candidatus Angelobacter sp. | reverse complement strand
GTTCGAAAACGGACACCAGCGTTCCCTGAATGGTCACGCGGTCAGGCTGGACTTGCCATCCAGCAAAATCGTGGCCATCATAAGCAAGCGTGAGTTTCAAATTGCGCGCCAAAAGTTCTGCACCTAACGTGTGAAGTGTTCGAAATCGGACACCAGAGTATTTTGCATTGCACCTAACATTTTTTAACGCCCTAAAGCAGGGTGAGCCGATATACTATCGGGTTTCGACACTCATGTGTCCATTTCTGGAACCATACAAGGGATTCCCGCGTATCTTCTTTGCAAGAGGGTGACGGAACAGGGAATTTACAGTCTCTATAAGTTACAAAATTAGTTGCAAAAAAGCTTCGTGAACGAAATTGGGAGATGAAGAATGTCTGTAGCTTTTATCCGCAGTAATGTTGTAAGAAAGGCCGCCTGCGCGGTGTGCCTGTTCACTTTGCCCATGGCAGCGCAGGAGGCAACTACCGGCACGCAGCCAGCGCAGTCGAATACAACGCAGACGACGCAATCGAATACTGCGCAACAGGCACAGTCGCAAAAAGCGCCTTTGCCGGAAGCTCCACAGGTGAAAGCCCTGCCGGAGCCTACCCACGTGGATTATTCGCGGCCGACTCCGCTGTTTCCGAATCCGTTTGCGCGATACATTCCGCGGGACGTCCCTGCGCCATCTTTTACTAATGCGCCAAGGATTGAACAGCTTGTCCAGAACGGCAAGCTGATGCTCTCGCTCGATGATGCCATTGCCATCGCGCTGGCTGACAACCTGGACATTGCGGTTGCACGCTATAACTTACCGATCGCGGATACTGACATCCTGCGCACCAAGGCCGGCGGCTCGTTTCTGGGTGTAAATTCCGGCGTTGTTTCAAATACACCCGGCGGAGGTCAGAACGGCGTCGGTTCAGGAATCAGCGGCGCTGGCGCGGGCGGCACGACGGCTGGCGCTGGAGGAGCAGGTGTTGGCGCTGGTGGCTTTGTCGGTAGCACGAGCGGCGCAGGTCCTCAGCCAGACAGCTTCGATCCAACTCTTTCTGCTCGCTTCCAGTTTGAGCGCTCGAAATCACCTCAGGTAAACACCATTTTGACCGGCACCTCCGTTGCCCAGCAAAACACAACCCTGGGAAACTTTATCTATTCGCAGGGATTCTCTCCCGGCACTCTTCTCTCTGTTTCTTACAACAACAATCGTACGTCTTCGAACAGCCCGTTCAGCTCTTTGAATCCTGCTTTGCAATCGAGTTTTTCTGCCCAGGTTCGGCAGCATCTGCTTCAGGGATTCGGGCGTGGTTTGAACCTGCGTTTCTTGCGCACCGCACAGAACAATAAAAAGATCTCGGAAGAAGCTTTCCGCCTGCAGGTCATCTCCACCGTCAGCCAGATTGAGAACATTTACTGGGACTTGGTTAACGCCTACGAAGCATATCAGGTGAATCAGCGTTCGCTGGCCCTGGCCCAGAAGACGCTTTCAGATAACCAGAAGCAGGTCGAAATCGGCACCCTTGCGCCGCTCGATGTAGTCCGGGCGCAAAGCCAGGTGGCATCTGCTGAGCAGGCGCTCATTGTTTCCAAGACGAACCTCCAACTGCAGCAGTTGACCATTAAGAACGCTCTTACCCGCAGCCTGCCGAACGGTTCTCCTCTGGTTCAGGCGGAGGTCATTCCAACCGACACCGTACAGATCCCTGACCAGGAAAATTTGCCGCCGGTAGAGCAGTTGGTACAAATGGCGCTGGATAATCGCCCTGACTACAAGCAACAGAAGATCACTCTGCTAAACAATGAAATCAACATCAAGGGTGTTAATAATGGATTGCTGCCTGTTGTCGATATCATCGGCTTTTATGGGGCCTCAGCTCTGGCTGGCGTTCAGAACCCTCTTACCACCTGCCCGCCGGGCGTCACCACGCAGTGTACGCCGGTCGGAGCCATTCCCACGTCCGGGTTTACTGATATCTTCGGAAACCTTTTCAATTCTTCAGCGCCTGACAAAGGAGTAGCCATCAACATCCAGATTCCGCTCGGTAACCGCATCAACCAGGCTACGCAGGTGCGCGCCATGCTGGAATACCGGCAGTCTCAGCTTTCGTTGAAGGCCGTGGAGAACGTTATCACCATTGGCATCCGCAATGATGTTTTCACCGTGGAAAACAACCGTGCCAGCGTGGTTGCGGCGCAAAAGGCCCGCGACCTTGCTGCCCAGACTCTTGACGCCGAACAGAAGAAATATAATCTCGGCGCATCCACGTACTTGAATGTGTTGTCTGACGAGCGCGATCTGGCCCAGGCGGAGTCAACGCTTGTAAGCGCCATGACCAACTACGCTAAAGCCCACGTACAGCTTGACCGGGACACCGCGCAGACTCTGGATCGCTACAACATCAAAATAGATGAAGCAGTCACCGGCAACATTAAGACCGAGCCGAATGTTCCCGGAACTGCCCCGAACAAAACTGCTCTGCAGGAGCCCAACACTCCTGATCAGCTACAGCAACAACAACCGCCGCAGCCGCAACAGCAGCAACAACAGCCTCCACAGCAGCAACAGCAACCGCCAAGATAGACATCATTTTCTCGGTAAAAAAGAGATTGCCCGGCTTAGTCCACAGCTGGGCTTTCTTTTTTTGATCTTCAGTCACCGGCGTTGCTTCAAGGTAGTGGCTCAATTGAATTTTCTGTTTTTCTGCCTTGCTTGCCACACTGCTAAGTGCTCAAATCGAATGATGATTGATGTCCGCGATGAAACCCCTCGCGACTGGAAAGCCGTTTATCAGGTTGTTTCGTCTGCCTTCGGCCAATCGGTCGAGGCTGAACTGGTCGAGAAACTGCGACAAGCTGGCGAGAGCGTCATCTCGCTGGTGGCAGATGAAGACGGCCAGATTGTCGGCCATGTTCTACTATCAAAAATGAACGCTCCATTCCCAGCATTGGCCCTTGCGCCCGTATCGGTAATTCCCACTCGGCAGCGGCTCGGCATTGGATCAGCCCTGGTAAATGGAGCTGTGAATCGTGCGCGCCAAGAAGGTTGGGCCGCCATTTTTGTGCTGGGTGATCCGAACTACTACGAACGGTTCGGTTTTAACAGAGCGGCTGCCGCGGGCTTCACGTCTCCATACGCCGGCCCACACTTCATGGCGCTCACGCTGTCGCCATCGCTCCCTGCTACAGCCGGCGAGCTGCGCCACGCATCAGCATTTGCCGATCTTGACTAGCTCCAATCACCGCTCTTTACCGGAATTCACTGAGACACTATCAGCTTCAATCGCTGTTTGATTAAAGCATTTTAGGTTCTACTGTATATCCCACGCGGGGTGGAGCAGACCTTTAGGTCTGCGGTAAGGATGATGAACATGCGGCTTTGGCCACTGAGGTACATGCCGCAGGGGATACATCAACTCTGAAATTGCTTTAGCGCAGGTTTGTGATATATAGACAAAGCTCGCCGGAGGCCCAACGATCTCAAATGGTTTCTGACTTCAATGTCTTATTCAGCGCCAAAGCGCATCCGGCAGCCGCAGCCAGAACAACCAGCGCGCCTTTTCAAATTTTTCTGGCGCTTTGCCTCTCTCTTCTATTCGTACTGCCATCGTATGGCCAGAAAGAAGACTGGCTTCCCATTACGACTCAGGACTTAAGCGTGAAAGAGGTTCCGGGCGCGCCGAACGCGGGCGCAATCCAGTTGTACTTCGCCGACTATATTGACGATCAGGAGCAAACGGAATTTTTTTACTATCGCATCAAGGTGCTTAGCGATAAAGGTGAAAGCTATGCCGATGTCGAAGTTCTGGTTCCACCGGATTGTTCCATCCGCGGGCTGAAGGCCCGCACTATCCATCCGGATGGCAGCATTGTTGAGTTTACCGGCAAGCCGTTTCAAAAGATCGTGATGAAGGGACCAGGACTGAAAGTCATGGCCCGGGCTTTTTCGCTGCCGGATGTCACCGTAGGCAGCATCATCGAATACAAGTACAAGATCGGCTACCCCGGCATTTATCTTGACAACTCCTGGACAGTCCAGCACGAGCTTTACACCTTGAAAGAAGACTTCAGCATGAAGCCTTTTGGCGGTGTAATTGAAGGATTTGAAAAGGGCCATAAGATGGCCATTCTTTCCCTGCGCATGCCAAACAACCTGAAACCAAAAAAGCAAGACGATGCTTACGTGCTGGAAGTGGAAAACATGCCGCCGTTTGTGCCTGAAGGCTATATGCCGCCAGAAGACAATTACAAGCCGCAGATCAGATTTTTCTATGGTGGTCTTGAGCTTGATAGTTCAGAAAAATTTTGGCGTGAAGCCGGACGGCAATGGAATGACGAGGCTGAGCGCTTCATGGCCAGGCGCGGTGAAATTGCTGATGAAGCCAAACGCCAGATCGCGAATGAAACCGATCCCATGGCTCGGCTGCGCAAGCTATACGCCCGCGCGCAGCAGATCAGGAACCTGAGCTATGAACGTGAGCGTACTGAGCAGGAAGAGCAGAAGGAGGACCTGAAGCCGAATGAAAATGTGGGAGAAGTACTGGCTCACGGATATGGAGACCGGGACGATGTGACCCGTCTCTTTGTTTCTCTGGCGCGGGCTGCCGGCTTTGATGCCTCTATTCTGCGCGTAGGCGACCGCAGTGAAAAATTCTTTGATCGTGGATTGCTCTCCAGTCGCCAGCTTGATTTTGAGATCGCCATGGTCAATGCTGGCGGACGCAACATTTTCCTCGATCCGGGTACACGCTTCTGTCCATTTGGTTTTGTGCGCTGGATGCGTACCTCAACCCAGGGTCTCAAGCTCGATAAAAAAAGCCCAACTTTTATCAGGATACCTGCAGCCGACTTTGACAAGAGCACGCTGCGCCGCTCCGCGGAGATGGCGCTGGATGCAAACGGTTCTCTCAAAGGTACCATCACGGTCCACTATGAAGGCGGTGAGGCGCTGGAGCGCCGGCTGGATGCTATCTCCACGGACGAGGCTGGGCGCAGAATCGAATTGGAAGAGGACGCCAAAGATTGGCTTCCTAAAGAAGCGTCTGTGAAGCTGGTCACCGTCCAGGGCTGGGAAGGAAACGACGATCCATTGATTGCCACTTTTGCTGTTGACTGGCCGGCCTTTGCCGCCACTGCCGGCAAGCTTCTGCTGGTGCCAACCTATCTCTTCCAGGACCGTGAAAAAGATGTCTTCAAGCACGCTGACCGCAAGTATCCGGTCTATTTTCCTTATGCCTTCGGAGAAGAAGATACGGTCGCCATTAAAGTTCCGGCTGGTTATGCCGTTGAAAGCGCTCCCTCGCGCCAATCCGGCAGCCTTGGCTATGCCAGCTACCTGAATGAAACCGCGTTTGATGGCAAGCAATTGCTCACGCACCGGGTGTTGGACGTAAATGGAATCTTTTTCCGCGTGGAGATCTATCCAGAGGTTAGGGATTTTTTCCAGAAGATGCAGTCAGGAGACGAACAGCGAATAGTGTTTCATTCCACTGGCCTTGCTGAAAGTGAATCTATAAGCCATTAGTAGCGCAACAAGTTCACGCGCCTTAGTTTGCATTGTTTTCTCAAGAAGATACAAAAGCAACTCTGGTCAAAACACTATTTTTGTTGTATATATCTACATTCCTGACACCCCTTATGCAATTAGGAATCTCCCCGGGACTACTTTGTCTGAGGGTGGGCCGATCAGAGGCAATACGGTATTTTGCCTTGGCTTTTCCGTAAGTCCAGACCGGCGGCAAACAGCAAGCCTTAACTATGCAGTAAAAGGGGTGGCATCAGTGCTCAAAAAAGTAATCAATCCGGCTCTCTTCTTTATTCTTTTTTCACTGTTCGGCGTTTCCAATGCTGCTTATGCCACGAATGTTCCGGACTGGCTGCGCAGCGTGGCCCAGCAACCGCAAAAAAAATATGCTGACGATGCCAACGCCGTCATCCTGCTGGATGATCAGGAAACCACCGTGAACGACAAAGGTGAAATTGTCACGCACGAACGCCTTGTTTACAGAATTCTGCGCCCTGAAGGCAGGTCTTACGCAGAGTATTCACTTCCTTTCGATAATGAAACCAGGATCAACTCCTTCCGCGGCTGGAGCATTACGGCAAAAGGCCAGGAATACGAAACCAAGGAAAAAGACGCTCTTGAACGCAGTCTGGGCGACGCGCAGGAGTTCGACGCTACCAAAATAAAGATTCTTGTGGTCCCCGGGGCTGACGTAGGCACCGTTGTCGGTTTTGAATACGAGCAGAGACGCCGTCCATACTTGTTTCAGGACCGCTGGTATTTCCAGGACATGATTCCCGTAGAGAAGAGCCGTTACACACTTCAGTTGCCTTCCAGTTGGGAATTCCGGGCAGATTGGCTCAATCATACTGAACAAAAGCCAGCGGAACAAAACGGCGTCTATGTTTGGGAGGTGACCGATGTTCCGCGAATCGAGCAGGAGTACCACGAACCCGATTACCGTGCTCTCGCCGGTCACATGATTGTGACTTTCTTTTCCGACAAGACGGCGCATCGCAATTCTGAATCCTGGAACGATCTTGGCGTCTGGTACGGACAACTGACTGCCGGCGTTCGTGATCCCAGCCCGGCATTGCAAGCCAAGGTTCAGGAACTGGCGCCCGCGAGTCTGCCGATGTTCGAGCGTATCCGCGCGTTGTCGCTCTTTGCTCAGCGCGATGTGCGCTATTACGCCATCGAGATCGGGATTGGGGGATTTCGTCCGCATCCGGCGGCTGAGATCTTCAGCCACCGTTACGGCGATTGTAAAGATAAAGCCACTGTCCTGAGCGCCATGCTGGCCCAGATCGGCGTGAAGTCATATTATTTGATCATTCACGCCACGCGCGGAATTTACACAGAGAAAACGCCTCCCAATTCCGGCTTCAATCACATGATCCTGGCTATCCAGATGCCTGAGGCCAGCTACCCCAAGGCGATGCCCGCCATGTATCAGCATCCCACGCTGGGACGTTTGCTGATCTTCGATCCCACCAATGATCTGGTTCCCTTTGGGCAGATTCCGCCCTACGAGCAGGACAATTACGGGCTCCTGGTGAGCGATCACGGTGGTGACCTGATTCACTTGCCGCTCAGCAATCCTGAAGCAAACGGTATCACCCGCACCACCAAGCTAAAGCTTTTGCCGGATGGCAGCGTGGAAGGCGAAATTGAGGAAGTACGCTCAGGATTTCAGGCCATGAATGAGCGCCATTATCTCCATGAGGCCGAAGGCGACCGTAAAAAGGTCTTTGAGCGGATTTTGGGCCGGACTTTTGCCAATTTCCAGCTTTCCAGCTTTGACGTGGTGAATGCTGACGATATCGATAAAGACCTGATCATGCACTACAAATTCAGGGCAGAGCATTACGCCAAGAACGCCGGTGCGCTGTTGCTGGTGCGTCCTCATGTGCTTGGTGAAATGGCTGGCGCATGGGATGCCAACAAGCCGCGCCATTACGCTTATGACTTTGAGGGCCCATTTCTGAATAGCGATAAAGTGGAAATCTCATTGCCGGACGGCTTTAAAGTTGACGAACTGCCGGATCCTGCCAAGGCTTCTTTCCCCTTTGCTGAATATTCCAGCAAGACGGAGGAGACCGGCAACGTCTTGAAATATACCCGTGAGTATCGAGTGGCCGCGACGCAGGTCCCTGTGGGCCAGATGGACCAATTGAAAAAACTGTTCGGTCAAATCAACCTCGATGAGAAAAACATGGCGGTGCTGAAAAAAGCAAACTAGGCCCGGCAAAATTCGCTCTGTGATGAACTGGCAGCCCTAAGCGGCTGCCGGTTTCATTAAGGGCCATAGACTTTTGCCCCAAGCGTGAAGATATTCCGTCTTGCCCTTCAATTTCCGCATCTTCTATGATGGATACAGAACTCCTATGGCAGATCATCTGAACAAGAAAAAAGACCAAGGCCTGGCGGAAAGACCGATTGCTGACGTGTTTGAAGGCCGGCATCCGGCTGAACCGGAAAAGCGCTGGGCTGAGAACACCCTGGCCAAAACCCTGGAGATGTCTCCAGAAAAACCGATTGGTGCAGCTTCCGGCGTAAACCTGGATGAGAGCGGCAACGCCCGCTTCACCACCATCAGCGGTGTTCCTATCCGCCGGCTTTATACCCAGGCCGATCTGCCAGAAGATTGGTCATACGAAAAATATCTTGGCTATCCCGGCCAGGCGCCGTACACGCGCGGCATTCACGCCAGCGGCTATCGCGGACGGCTCTGGACCATGCGCCAGTTCTCCGGCTTTGCTTCGCCGGAAGAAACCAACGAACGCTACAAGTATCTGCTGGCCAGCGGCGGAGGCGGGCTTTCCGTCGCGTTCGATCTGCCAACGCTCATGGGCTATGACTCCGATCATCCAGCCAGCGAAGGCGAAGTCGGCAAGTGTGGCGTAGCCATTGATTCGCTTGAGGACATGGAGATTCTCTTCAGCGGCATCGACCTTGAAAAAACTACAGTCTCCATGACCATCAATTCGCCCGCCTCAGTGCTGTGGGCCATGTATCTGGTGGTGGCGGAGAAACAAGGCGCAGACTGGAACAAAATTTCCGGCACAATCCAAAACGATATTCTCAAGGAATACATTGCGCAGAAGGAATATATCTATCCGCCCGCGCCGTCGATGCGGCTGGTGATCGATACCTTTGAGTTTGGCTCTAAGTTCACGCCCAAATTTAATTCCATCTCCATCAGCGGTTACCACATTCGCGAAGCTGGCTCCACGGCGCTGCAGGAACTGGCCTTCACTATTTACGACGGCGTGGAATACGTAGAGTGGGCGCGGCGGCGCGGCCTCGACGTGGATGAGTTCGGCCCGCGCCTCAGCTTCTTCTTCAACTCGCATAGCGATTTCTTTGAAGAGATTGCCAAATTCCGTGCCGCGCGCAAAATCTGGTATCGCCTCATGAAAGACCGCTTCGGCGCAAAGCAGCAGCGTACCTGGCTCATGCGCTTCCACACCCAGACCGCGGGAGTGTCCCTGACCGCACAGCAGCCCATGAACAATATTGCTCGCGTCGCCGTCCAGGCATTGGCCGCCGTGCTGGGTGGAACGCAATCGCTCCACACTGATTCCTACGATGAAGCGCTGGCTCTGCCCACGCAGGAAGCTGCGCGCATTGCGCTGCGCACGCAGCAGATCATCGCCTATGAATCCGGCGTGGCCCAGACCGTTGACCCGCTGGCGGGCTCTTATTTCCTGGAAAAGCTGACACTCGACATGGAAAAAGGCGCGTTCGATTACTTTGACCGCCTCGACGCAATGGGCGGCATGGTCAAGGCGATTGAGAACGGCTTCCCGCAAAAAGAACTTGCCGAAGCTTCTTACCAGTATCAGCGCGCTGTAGAGGCCAAAGAAAAGATCGTGGTCGGCGTGAATGACTTCGCTATTGAAGAGAAACAGCCTGACACGCTTTATATCGACGAGTCTGTGGCGAAACACCAGACCGCCAAGCTTAACGCTCTGCGCAAGCGCCGCAACAACGATGACGTCCGCAATAAGCTGGACGCCCTGAAACGCGCCGCAGCCCAGGAGCCTGTTGTCCGTCCTGACGGCCGCATCAGCGATGCCAACACCATGCCTTTCATTATTGATTGCGTGCGCGCCTACGCAACCGTGGGCGAAATTTGCGACGCGCTGCGCGAAGTGTATGGAACCTATGAAGAGGTGAGCATCACCTAAGATCAGATCGACAACTCGCAAGATCGATAGTTCTCGCAAGATCGATGTTGGCAAAGATCGATAGCCCGCACATCAATGGCTCGACGCTCGATCTTGCAGAGCGTTCGCGCGAGCCATATTCGAGCAGCTCACAATTCAGCAAAAATCATATCCACCATAAGTATGGAACTCGGGCGCAAACGCACCTGCGACGATAGACCCGGCTGGCCACCCGAATACCCACCTGCGAATCCAAGACTGTGAGCAGTTATTTGTCTTGGAGGCAGCATCCATGAAAATTCCGTTTCTCATCGGGCGTTTGGTGTTCGGCGGCTTCTTTTTGTACAACGGCATCCACCATTTCAAGGAACGGAAATCGCTTGCAGGATATGCCGAGTCTAAAAACGTTCCTCTGGCTGATGTAGCCGTCACCGCCACCGGTGCCGCGCTCATCGCAGGCGGCACAAGCATTTTGCTGGGAATAAAACCAAAGCTGGGCGCTGCTGCCATTGCCATCTTCCTGGGAGGCGTCTCGCCCGTGATGCACGACTTCTGGCGCATGCAAGATCCTGAGAAGCGTATGCATGAGATGGTAAATTTCACCAAGAACCTGGCGCTTCTGGGTGGCGCGCTGGCCCTGCTGGGCGTGGATGAGCCCTGGCCCGTGAGCGTTCCCATCAGCCAAAAAGAAATTGAAGAACGCGGCTATGAAGACCTGATCGCGGCCTAAAGAAGATTCGCCGCTCCGAGCAATAACTATGAGTATGAGTGCGGCGTAGTTTAGCGTGCAGAGATGAACTGCACGCATCCGCAAAGGCTTGATGTGCAACGCAGAGAATTTCTAAAAAACGCGGCGATCACCGGAGTTGCCGTCGCAGGTGGCGCACGATTGAGCGGACTGTCATCCCAAGTTCCGCAAGCCGCTGCCGGTCACAGCAATGCCACAAGCGAGAAAAGAGGGGGTTCCATGATTTATCGCACACTGGGGCGAACCGGCGAGCGTGTCTCTGCCATCGGCATGGGAGGATTTCACATCGGCCAGCCAAAGCTCTCAGAAGATGAAAGTATTCGCCTGGTACGCGCCGCCATTGATGGCGGCATCACTTTCATGGACAACTCATGGGACTACAACCAGGGCCAGAGCGAAATTCGCATGGGCAAGGCGCTCAAAGATGGTTACCGGCAAAAAGTTTTTCTCATGACCAAGCTCGATGGCCGCACCAAAGAAGAAGCCACTAAACAGATCAATGAATCGCTGCAGCGCCTGCAAACGGACCATCTTGATCTGATCCAGCACCATGAAATTATTCGCTATGAAGATCCTGACCGCATTTTTGCTGAAGGCGGAGCGCAGGAAGCGGTGCTTGAAGCCAAGCGTGCGGGCAAGGTGCGTCATATCGGGTTCACCGGGCACAAGGACCCGCACATCCATTTGTACATGCTGGAGGTAGCCGCCAAGCATGGCTTTCAGTTTGATACCGTGCAGATGCCTTTGAACGTGATGGATGCACACTTCCGCAGCTTTGGCCAGCTCGTGTTGCCAAAGCTGGTGGAGCAAAAGATTGGCGTTCTGGGAATGAAGTCGATGGGCGACCACATCATTCTAAAGAGCGGCGTGGTCAAGCCGATGGAATGCCTGCATTACGCTCTGAATTTGCCAACATCTGTGGTGATCACCGGAATCGATAGCCAGGAAATCCTGCAACAGGCGTTTCAGGCGGCTAGCACCTTCAAGCCGATGAACGAGCAGGAAGTGGCAGCACTGCTGGCCAGGACAAAGCAAGCGGCTTCACAAGGGCAGTTCGAGCTCTTTAAAACTTCTGCCCATTTCGACTCCACAGCGCATCATCCGGAGTGGCTGGGTGGACAATCGCCCCGCGTGGAACAGCTTGCCGGGCCAGCCGCATAAAGCGGTGCAAGTTCCAATCATACGCTCACTGTGTATCCAAGCGAACGAACTCCGTCTTTACGTCACCATCGCGGCTGATGGTGTGTATGGCAAAGCCAAGGCTTCCGCTCCAGGGAAGCAGCCTGCCTGTGCTGGGAGCAACATGCCAGGTGATGCCGTCCTGATGATAAACCGTTCCCACATGCCAGTGGCCCAACAGCATGTCTTTTATGCCCAGCTTGTGCAAGAGATGCAGTTCCTGTGAGCGATAAGGCTCATTGATGGTCCAATAAGGCTTTGGATCGGGCGGGAGATTGCCGTTGCGGAAAACCGGAATGTGCTGAATGCCGATAATAATTTTGTGGCCGTGATCGTCATCATCGCCACGATTTCTATCATCACGGTCGTCTCGGTCACGATCGCCTCGCCCACGGTCATCCGCGTCATGTCCCTCGGCCAGATTGTCCAGCCAGGAAAGCATCTTCTTTGACTCTTGTTCAGTCTGTGGGGGCATGGGCGGCAGCGGTTGAGCTTCAAACTTGTCATAGTTGCCAAGAAGCTGCGAATCAATCACCACAAACGTTACGCCTTTCACATTGAACTTGTAGTAGTCCCGGACAAAGACCTCGCGATATTTGGCCACGTCGGTCGAGTGAACGTCGTGGTTTCCCGGCGCGTAATAGACCGGCGCATGCAGCCACTTGAGGATGCCGCGAGCAATGAGCCATTGATCGTAATTTTCGCCAATGTCGCCGCTCACGATCACGGCGTCTGGATGGCGCGCGTTCACCATGTCAACGGCACGGCGCAGATTGTCAAAGGCGTGCGGCGCTTCAGGCTCGCCCATGTGTATATCACTGATCTGGGCAATGGTTACTTGCGCCTGCCCGTGCAAAGGGAAACTCAGCAGCAGGCATAGCGTAAAGACACAAATAGCAAATTGAAAAAGCGCAGCTCTGCCGCGCACAGATGGCTCTCTCATGGGTTCAGCTCACAATGGTTCTGCTAATAAGAACCAGATTTGCTGCCCGGAGTTGTCAGCCAGGTGAATTTCTGGGTAAGCTGATGCATAGCTGTCGGCCCAGTGAAACTTTGCGTAAAGGCTTTCGCGGAAACTTTCAGGCGGCAGGAACATCAAAATCTTTATGGAAAATTTGCAAACTGCGATTTTTGGCGGCGGATGCTTCTGGTGCCTGGAAGCTGTCTTTGACCGTATGAACGGCGTGACTGCCGTTGAGTCAGGGTATGCGGGAGGTCACGTTGAAAATCCCACATACCGCCAAGTCTGCAATGGCAATACCGGCCATGCCGAGGTGGTGCGCGTCACCTTCAATTCCAATGAAACCAGCTTTCACGAGTTGCTGGACGTATTTTTCAGCATCCATGACCCTACCACACTCAATCGCCAGGGAAATGACATGGGCACGCAGTATCGGTCAGTGATCTTCTACACCTCTGAAGATCAATATCGCGAGGCGAAGAAAAAAATTGACGAGCTTACCGCATCGCACGCATATCCAGACCCTATCGTTACCTCGCTGGAGCCGGCAGGCAAGTTCTATGTTGCTGAGGATTACCACCAGGAATATTTCGCCAACAATGGCAGCCAGCCTTATTGCCAGTTTGTGGTGGCGCCTAAGGTAAAAAAATTCCAGCAGAAGTTCGGCGAAAAATTAAAGGCCTGACCGCAACTTTTCCCCGCCTGCGGTGTTGGCCTAAGTCATTTGTTTGTATAACCATGGCAGCCCTCCTTTGCCCCATCGCGAGCATCTCATTTTTGTATAAGAAAGAACCGACGGAAGGAGAACCGTAAAAAATGAGACGAGTAACCGCATTTCTGTTTGCGTTCCTAATGACGGCGTCAGTGGCACTTGTGGCGCAGGAACCCGCAAGCAAAGACCAAACCACAAGCGATAAAAAGGTCCAGAAGGCCGAGAACAAAGAAGCCAAAGCTGCAGCAAAAGACAAGACCATGAGCCTGACAGGCTGGGTGAAAGAGCAGGATGGCAAGACCGTTTTTATCAATGATAAAGACAAGCAAGCCTGGAGCATCTCTAACCTTGACGCAGTGAAGGGGCATGAAGGCCACCACGTAAAAGTAAAAGCCAAGCTGAATGAGGCCGATCATTCCCTGGACGTTGAGAAGGTGACCATGATGCGCAAAGGCAAGCAGACCGCGCAGGAGCAGAAGAAGGAAGACCAGAAATAGCCTGTAGCGAAGATGGAAAGGCGAGTTTTCGCCAGCCTGGGCGGAGCGCAAGCTCCGCCTCTTCTTTTTATGGGATATGCTCTAACTATGCGCTCTTCCCTTCTCCGTGGCGATCAGAAATTGGTCCAGATTGTGGATGCTGCTCTGGTAGAAGCCGCGCGCAAAAGCGGCGAGTGGCTGGTTTGTCGCAAAGGCTGCACGCAGTGCTGCTATGGCCCTTTTTCCATCAGCCAGCTTGACGTGGCGCGTTTGCAAAAAGGCCTTCGCGATCTTGAGCAGAGTGATCCGCGCCGGGCAGCGCGTGTGCGCCGGCGAGCGCGGCAATCGTGGGCCCGGCTCTCACCCAACTTCCCTGGCGATCGAAAGACCGGCATTCTTGCTGAAGACCAAAGCGCTGAAGATCAATTTGCAGAATACGCCGACGATGAACCGTGTCCCGCGCTCGATCTTGCCACCGGCGCTTGCGATCTGTATTCTTCGCGTCCCATGACCTGCCGAACCTTTGGACCGCCAGTGCGCTCAGGAACAGAAGGCGCGCTGGGTGTCTGCGAACTTTGTTATCACGGCGCCAGCGATCAGCAAATTGCCGAGTGTGAAATGGTCCCCGATCCCGATAACTTGGAAAAAAAGCTGATACAACAGGCAGAGCAACAGAGCGATCAGCGCGGAAATACAATCATTACGTTCTGTCTGGCAAAATAGATTTTCCGCCGCAGCTCTGCACAAAAACTGCATTGACCACTGGTTCACACTGATAACACTGATCAAAACCAATGCTTCACGCGCATGTATCTACTGACCAATTGGTCTTTTTATCAGTGTCATCAGTGGTGAGATTTTCTTTTGCGCAAGCTCCACCGCGCGAAAATCTTTTCGTCCATCCAACCATTCACTGGAAACGGTTAGGCTAAAATCCCGCCGAGACCGGCATGTCTGAGATCACACCTTCAGCAATGTGATATCGCTCACTGCGCGGCAGCTTGCCCAACAGACCAAGCGTAAGGAAAACGCCGGCGACGATCAAAAAAGTTACCAACCGCAGATGGCCCAGGCTCTCGGGAGAAAGATCAAAGAATTTTCCCATGCGCCACATGGCCCATCCGGCAACCTGCGTGGGAACCACGGTCCAGATAGCAACGTAAAACCAGCCCTTTTCTGCGCCCTCATTGCGCGTGGAACGGCCTGCGCGCGGCGTGAAGTTGAGCGCGGTTGCTATCACAATGGCGGCGGCCAAAGGATAGTAAAGTTTGCCGTACAGATCATTGATGATCCAGCGTCCGGTAAAGAAGTTAATGGCAAGCCCGATCAGATTGATGGCAAACGGCACGAGCAAATCAATCCACGCCGCGGTGTAGCAGACCACGCGATACCAAAGATTGGGCTTGGGTTCGCCATAGTGTGTGATGTAAGGCTTCGGCTCGCCGCCGGGAAGGCGACCGGCATATCCGCGCCAGGCGCAAGCAGCAGTTACAATCGCCAGCCAGATCCAGTGGCGGAGGTCAGGGCCATGGGCGTAAAGAGCGGCCGTGAGATGGCCGGGAAGGATCCAGAAAACCCAGATCCAGATGGGTACGTGCAGCACGCGATAATAGTTTTTGTTTCTTTCACGCTCAACGACTTTTTTCATTATTTTTTGTCAGGGTTCGGGCTCATTGAATTTTAATTGGCATTCGCGGTCAATGGGAAGTGGTGACCGTCTCCCGGCTCATCTCCGCCGCCATCTCGTGAAATGCCTGCACAATCAGCTCCGGCTGGTCGAGATGCACCCAGTGCGCGCCCCTGGCAGCGATGATGTGCCGCCCGCGCTGTGAATGCTCTGCAATTGCCTTGTGCTCCGCCAGGCGCACGCCCGTCTGGTGCGCGCCGGAAATCACGGTTACCGGAATGTGCGCTGGAATTTCATAGCCGGAAACCTCGGCGGCGCAGGCCGGCAGAGCTTGAATATATCGCGCCATCACCAGGAAAAATTTCGGATGTCCCCAACGCTCGCGGATCAGACGCACAGTCCGCTTTGGAAGTTTGGCCAGTTCGCCCACAATTCTTTCCACGGTGCCTTTAGCGCCTGATCCGAACGAGCCAAGCACGCGACGCGGAACAGCATTATTGCCGCGTCGCAGCAGCCACAAACAGAAGCGCAGCACGCCCAGCGCGCTTACCACGGCCCCGGCGCGAGAGAACCAGACGCCACGGCGAATCTGGCCGCGCTGAGCGCGGTCTGGCTTGATCCACTCTTCCGGCGTCAGCGGATCAATGAGGATGATCCCGGCGATTTCATCGGCAAATCGCTGCGCATACACGCGCAAGATGTATCCCGCGTAGGAGTGCCCAGCCAGCACGTACGGTTTGGGAACGCGCAAAGCCTCAATCCACTGGTGAAGCTCATCTGCCATTTGGCATACATGGCATTGCCGCCCCGTCGCGCTGCTCCAGCCCAGACCTGCGCGATCATAACTATAGACAGTGGCAAAAGGCGCAAGCTGTGCCTGAAGAATGCTCCAGTTCAAAGACGATGCAACAATTCCCGATTCCAGCACAATGGCCGGTGTGCCCGAGCCGCTTTGCTGTACATGCACTGTCCTGTTCGGCAGCTTTACCAATGTTCCCGGAGCATGGATTTTGCGGCTATCAAGCCAGACACACAAAATCTGGGCGGCGATTTGTAGAGCCAGCACCGAAACTATAATCGCAATAACCGTGAGCAAAGCCACCCGTTAAACCATTATCAATCGATCCGCAGCCACCCCGGGCACAGCGAAACAAGCGCTATCTATGTTATTAAATTTATTTCAGAGTAGCTGCGCCAGCCATTGCGCACTGGCCATCCTGGTCACTGTTGGCGCCAGAGACGCCTATTGCGCCGATAATCTTGCCTTCGGAAACAAGAGGCACGCCGCCTTCCACCGGCACCGCTCCGCGCAGACTCATCACGCGCAATCCGGCGCCGCCGCTGGCCAGGGCATCCTGGAAAGCCTTGGTGGGGCGTTTGAACAAAGCGGCTGAACGGGCTTTATCAATAGAAACGTCAGCGCTGCCAAGCTGTGTATTGTCCATTTTCTCGTAATAAACCAGCGTGCCGTTTGGATCAACTACCGCTACGGCCATATTCCAATGATTTTTTGCGGCTTCCGCCATGGCCGCAGCCGCGGCTTTTTTGGCATTTTCCAGGCTGACGGGCATTCCATAAGGATTAGGCAACATCTGCGCCTCCATTCCCATAACGCACAAGAACAGCGCCAGGGCAGATATTTTTTTGAGCACTCGTGATGGCATCATGACTCGCTCCTCGGGTTCTCGCATGTTCGCGAATTTTGCTCAAAAGAACTTTGCTAAAGAGATACATTGAAGCAACACTCCGGTATTAAAGATTTTGATTTAAAGATACGGCTGAAAACTTCCGCTCTTGCAGCGAACAAGGCGTATGAAACTGCAAGCCGGCGAGGAATGCGAGTCTAAAGACCGAGCAATGCTGGTGTCAAGGCGAGCAATGGCCGATTTCGTATGCTCTCGCAACTAGCAGCAATCCATAGCCTTCTGAAATCGTTACCTGCCCAGAAAGGAAACGTGAGCTGCACGTTAAAATGTTTGCGATAAGCTAACGGAACAATTTTGACAATCGTTTGAACTAAAAAAACATGGAACCAAGCTCACATTTCTTTTATTCCGACCGGCTGAAGCTGCAGTTCTGGGATTACGGGCAGGATGGCAAACCGGCGCTGGTGCTGGTCCACGGGGGGCTGGATCATGCGCGCAACTGGGACTGGGTAGCGCGCTCACTGTGCGAGCACTACCACGTTTATGCGCTCGATCTCCGCGGCCACGGCAATAGCGCATGGGCGCCGGGCGCCATGTACAGCATTGCGGAGCACGTGCTTGATCTTTCCGCGCTGCTCGATATCATCCATGAATTTCCTGTCCGCCTTGTCGGGCACTCGCTGGGCGGCATCATTGTTTTGCATTATGCCGGTACGTATCCTGAGCGAGTAGCCAAAGCCGTTTCCATTGAAGGCATCGGCTTTCCGCCCGCGCATCGCGTTTATGGGCCAGCCTCTACTCGATTGCGAAATTGGATTGAGGCGGTTCGCGGCATTGAAAAGCGCATGCCCAAAAGCTATCCCAATCTGCAGGCCGCAGTGGCGCGAATGAAAGAGGCAAACCCCAGGCTTTCCGATGAGGTCGCGCAGCACCTTACACTCCACGGCACCAACTGGGACTCCGATGGATCACTAATCTGGAAGTTCGATAACTACGTGCGTGCCTTTGCCCCACTCATCTTCAATGTAGATGAGAGCGCTCAGGTCTACGGCCAGATCACCTCGCCCACTCTGCTCTTCTGGGGACTGGAGAGCTTTGCTCCGGTGCCGGAGAATGATCCGCGCGTAAAAGCGATCCGCAATTGCAAGCTGATCAAGGTAGAGAAGGCCGGGCACTGGGTGCATCACGATCAGTTGGAGTTGTTTTTGAGAGAGACGACGGGGTTTTTGAAAGGATAAGTATGCGCCCCCAAGCAAGAATTCGGCAATCATTTCATTGCCCACAAGCAATAGGCATGCAACAATGATACGATCCAATTGAAAAGTCTATGTACGCTTCGATTGCCGAAATCATCCTCGAAAATGAGAAAAACGACTACAGGTTTGAAAGTTTCTCGCGGGAAATATGCGAGAAGCACGAAGGTATTTCATTCCTGCCGACCTCTCAAAGTTGGGATCGTGGTCGTGACGCACGATCATCAAACCCAGGAAAAGGTTCTCACAGAAACATTGTCTGCTGCACTCTAAATATAGATATTAATCAAAAGGTCGACTCCGATCTTCTGCGAGTCACAGCAACGTCCAGTCCAGACCGCCTTGTTTATTGTTCTTCTCAAAAGTTATCAGAGATGCGAGTCGACGAAATCACCAAAATTATTAGGAGACATATTCCCAAAGGCAGCGTTTTGGTATTGGGGTCGATCCAGTTGGCAGTGCTTGCGGAAAAATATTCCGAAGTTTTTGAAAAATATTATCAGGCCGAGCTACAGCTAATACGAAACACGATAATAGAAAAACCTCCCTCTGAGGACAAAGCTACATACGGTTTGAGATTGGCGCTAATCGCATTCGGTTCAGACGAAGCTGTTCAGTTGCGACATGACTTGCTCAACACGTTGGTTTTATCATTTTTTGGCGACAAAAATGTTCACACTGTAGCGCAAATTGTTCAAGAACTATCTAAGGACTTGGGCCTGCCTAGACCGCTTCGGACTGACCTTGTTGAAAAGACTGTACAACAGGCAGAACAAGACGGCGTTCTGCGCAGAGAAGGTAATGGTTTCCTGATCACAGCCTACGGACAACAGCAGCTTGATACATTCCCCAAAAATGTGGCAGTTCAGCTGTTGAAAGGGCGCGAGCTAGTTCGCACGCAGCTTGAAATTTTGATCGGCAAAAAGTTGAACGATAAGCAGTTCAATATGTTGTGGTCTGGGCTCGTGGACTTTCTTGCTGGTTTGTTTCATGCAAATGGCCTAAATGTCATTAGAGCTGTCGAACGTTTCATTTCGGCCAAAACAGATTCGAACGAGGAAGATGAAGATCTCAGAACGCTTCTGAGTGATGGTGTTAGAAAGGTTGTATCGATTATCGCCACACCGGATCTCAGAAACGTGGTAGAACGCGCAATTTTAGACATCTTCACTGAGCATTCGAGTGAAGCGTTTGAGTGGCTAACTAGAATCGCCGAAAGATTCGTGATGCTGTGTAGTTTAGGACTTGAAGCATCCTCAGCAGATCAGGTTCGGCGAGTGCTTACAGCTCACCAAGTAGTACTAGATAGTGACATCATCATTGATTATTTATGCGCTGGTGAGTCGCAGCATAAAAGAGCCCAGGAAATGCTGAGTCGTTGGCTGCAGATTGGAGGAAGGTTACTTGTTTCTCCAGTGGTACTTGAAGAAGTCGCTCATCACGCATGGATTAGTGATAATGATTTCAGAGAAACTGAATATCTGTTAGGCAAACTGAAAAAATACGAGCTGAAGAGATTTATCAAGAGCGCCTTCGTTCGGACGTATCACACACTTGATACGAAGCCAGGCAAGTGGCCACTCTACATTAGTCAATTTAAGGGAAACGCTCCCGGCGACTATTCAAAGATACAAGGAATTCTTCGCCAGCGGTTAAAAGTTGAGACTTTGCCAGCTAGCTATGATGTGCGGTTGAGCGAATCGATTACGGAATATCTCCTTAAAAGCATCGATCGAGAGCCAAAATGGACTGACCGACTTGAAGATATGACCTACAAGGTTGAACGGGATGGAAAACTTATGGCTTCAATCTCGGCCGCTCGGATAGCAGAGCAAAAAATGGGTGAGGCAAAGCCAATTGTGCTTTTGTCATCATCAGGACGGCTGCGACGGGTCGAGAATTTTTTCGGCGAGCATTTCGGTGAAGCTAAAGTTATTGTTTCATTAGGGGCATTCGCCTATCTCCTTGCCGCAACTCCAGATGTAGGACTTGGCGCTGACTCATTGAGGCAAGCTTTGTTTGATTTTGGCGCGAGCGCTGGCCTCAACGATGTAGAAAGACGCGCTCTTCGTATCATTAGGGCATCGGAGGAATATGACATTCCTTGGGCCGAGCGTGGTCTTTTACAGCAGAACCTGACCGCTAACCTACGCTCCGAAGCAGAAAAACGGGGAATCTCACCAGATAGCCTGCGAACGAGACTTGAAGCCGGGAAAGATCCAAAAACGAGTGCGCGGCTCATTGTGGAATCGTTAAAAGATCTTGCCGTAGATTCAAAAACCTCTAAAAACCTAGCTGCCTCTCAACAGAAAGTCAGCCAACTCGAAGCAAAAATCTTTGCATTGGAAGAATCGTTGGCCACTACCGGGACCCAACTGAATCCTCCACCACGACCGCATCGCAAGTACTGAACTCATGACTTTCTTGCTTCGCTTTGCTGCCTTCGCTTGTCCCTGCACTTTGATCGTCACAGTCTCCGGTTGGGTCCACACGGCAAAGCCATTCTTTAGTTCCAGACGGTTCATGATCGTCACCATCTTTCCCAGTTGCTGCCTGGGCAGTATTTTCGAAGAATTTCTGCTTCGAATAATACGAAACGATTCATTGAAATGCCAGCAGCCGAAGGATCACTATTATTCTAAGAGGTCTTTTATGCGTGCGCCTGCTCCAGATAACGATGGTATGGGCAGTCTGCTCCGTCCTGATGGAACCTGCCGCTTTCGCGTCTGGGCGCCGTTTGCCCGGCGGGTGCAGGTCATGGGCGAGTTCACGCAGTGGAATGCCGCTCCGCTGGACCTGGCTTCAGAAGGCAACTCCGGCAACTGGTCTGCCGATCAAATTCCCGTCACCGCAGGCCAGATGTACAAGTACCTCATCACCAATCGGGGCGGGCCGGACAATGACAATTCCCAGGTCTGGGAGCGAGCAGATGCGCGCGCGCTCCAGGTGGAGAGCTCCAGCGGAAATTCAGCAGGTTATGTGGTGGCGCCGTTTCCTGCCGCCCGCCAGCCTTTCCGCACCCCGGCTTTTCAGGATTTCATTCTCTATCAATTGCATGTGGGATCGTTTGCCGGCCGGAATGACGGAACCGCTGTACGCAACAATACGGCAACATTCATCGACCTGATCGCCAAACTCGACTACATTCGCGGGCTCGGCTTTAACGCGATCTGCCCGCTTCCCATCAGCGATGCCTTTGCCGACGTGGGCGGCGCTGGTGAAGGCTACGGCCCGTCTGACATGTTCGCTTCTGAAGACCGCTATGCAACCAGCCCGGACCGCGCGGTCCCCGAGCTACTGCAATTGATTGACGCCGCTCACGCCCGCGGACTGGCTGTGATTCTCGACGTGGTTTATAACCACGCGGCCATCATCGACAATCGCTACTGGCGTTACGACGGAAATACCGCCGGCAATGGCGGAATCTATTTTGAAAATGGCCATAACACGCGCTTTGGCTCCGGCTTCGCTATGTGGCGGCAGGAGATTAAGGATTTTTTCCTGGATAATGCCCGCATGTACTTGCGCGATTATCGCGTTGACGGCTTGCGCTTTGATGCCGTGCAGTTCATACAACCGGACGCCATTGAGCAGATCGTGCAGCAATTGCGCCGGGAGTTCCCGGACAAATACCTGATCGCCGAATACAACCCGGGCGACCAGGAGAGCGCCGCAGGCGCCCTTGACCCGTATGGCGTGCTGGGATTCTGCGCAACCTGGGACCTCTCCGGTCCGGGCGAGACCTTTGCATTGCTGAACGGCGACAACGTTGTGAACCGGCTGCTGGGACGCATCAGCAGCTTCTCTGACCCGAATCCCTGGCATAAGATCACGTATCTCACCGGCTCACACGATCAGGTTTATGGCGGAATGGGCAATAGTGGAATGTTCATCACGCAGCGCTTTGGCGGACGCGGTAACGGATTTGCCCGCGCTAAAGCCCGCCTGGCATGGGCACTGAACGCTGCGCTGCCGGGCACGCCCATGCTGTTCATGGGAACAGAAGGACATCTCGATGGCTATTGGGACCCCAACGTTGATTACGGCGACCGCAGAATCGATTGGCTCCAGATCGGCGATTCGCTCGGCTCGCCCATGCAGCAGATGGTACGCGATGTGAACAACCTTCGCTGGTCGCATCCTGCATTGCGCTCGCCCGCCGGTAACGTGATACACCGCGACTTCACAGACCAAGTAGTGGCCTTCAAACGCTACACCTTTGATAGAGATCTGATTCTGGTTGTGGTGAATGCCGGAGATTCGCAGTGGGATTCGAACGGCTATGGCATCAACATGGATGGCGAATCCGGCCGGTGGAGGGAGATCTTCAATTCACAGTCGCCGGATTATGGCGGGATCTTCACCGTCGGGAACTTCGGCTCTGAACTCCAGATAAGCGACGGACGGCTCTGGATCAACCTGCCAAGCTGGTCTGTGCTGATGTTTCAGAAACAATGAAAATGCTTGCCAGGTAAGAACAAGGCCCAAAATCGGAAACGGTTTGAGGCTTATGAGAAATCAAGGATTACCAGAGATCGCGGGAATTCAGCCCAGAGCAGCTCTTGTACATCTTCCATTTTCTGAATAGCATCAAAACTGATATCGACTACGGGCAGGTTAGGGAGTCCCATCATCAACTCACATGTGAGGGGTTTCGTATGCAAGCACAAAAATTTTCTATCCGCGCGCTAGCGCTTACACTGACTCTGTTGCTCATGCAGCCGTTTGCGCTGGGGCAGAGCTCGGAGCCGGTGCTGCCCAATCCAGGTTCGCCCAGCATGAACAAGCAACAGCAGGAGCAGCTTGGCCTGCAGGCCATGGGCGAGGTCTACAAGCAGATGCCGGTGATGCCGGACTCAAGCAAGGAGACGCAGTACATCCGGCAAATAGCCCGCAAATTGCAGGCGACGATTCCGCCGGACAAGAATTGGCCGTACCAGTTCCACGTGGTTCAGGCCTCAGACATCAACGCTTTTGCGCTGCCGGGCGGCCCGATCTTTGTGAACGTGGGCACCATCACCGCTGCCGCCGACGAAGCGCAACTGGCCGGCGTGCTGGCGCACGAGATGTCGCACGTCTACATGCAGCACTCAGCCAAGCAGGCGCCCAAGGCCACGGTGGCGCAGATTATCGCCGGACTGGCCGGCGCGGTGCTGCCGCAGAGCGGGCTGGGGAACCTGGCGCGCATGGGAATCCAGATTGGCGCGGGCGGCGTGCTGATGAAATATTCGCGCGGCGATGAAGCGCAGGCTGACGCTGTGGGCGCGGTCATTATGTATAAGGCCGGTTACAATCCGCAGGCGATGGCGGACTTCTTTGAGACGCTGGAAAAGAAATACGGAAGCGGCGGGCCGCAGCTCCTGAGCGACCACCCGAATCCGGGAAACCGCACGGCCGCAGTGCAGCAGGAAATCAAGAACTGGCCGAAGAAAAATTATGTCAATGACAGCCCGCAGTTTGCCAGCGTGAAACAGGATGCGACGCATGTGAAAGCCTATTCCGCGCAGGAGATCGCCAATGGAGCAAAGTCCGGCGAGTGGCTGCAACAGAACCAGAAGAACGGCTCTATCCCAGCCAGCGTTTCATCGTCTTCGAACCAGTCTTCATCGCCTAACCAGCCCGGCAATGGGCAGGCGAGCGCAAGCGCGGAAGACGTTTCATTCAAACAGGTCAAGCCCAGCAGCAACTTCACCCAATTGCAGCAACCTAGTTTCACCATCTATTACCCTGACAATTGGAAAACTAACGGCGACCAGAACACAACCATCATCGCGCCCGAATCTGGAACCAACCAGACCGGCATTTCTTATGGCGTGATTCTTGGCGCCAACGGCAGCAGCGCCCCGCTGGATGATGCTACAAAAGCGCTTGCCCAGAGCCTGCAGCAGGATAATCCCGGCATGCGCATTGCGGGCGATGTAAAACAGGTTGAAGTGAACGGCGTTCAAGGGCGGTCGGTGGAGCTTGCGGGCAACTCTCCATTGCAGCAGAATGGCAAGCCGCTGCCGGAACGCGACATGCTGGTAACAGTACCGCGGCCGCAGGGAGGCCTGATGTATATGGTCTTTGTCTCTCCTGAACGCGACTTTAACCAACTGCAGCCCACTTACCAAAAAATACTGAATAGCCTGCAACTGCACTGAGAGATTTAAATTCAGCTTCGTTGGGAATCTCTGCTCAGGCGCAAGCGCATCTAATGTGGAGTCGGGTGATGGCGCGGGTTTTTATCGTTTCCCCGCTTGAGTGCGCCGAAGTTCAACGATGCCAGGCTAAAGCTACATCACCCCGCCAAACTTTAAGGCTGATGTCGGTAGCGGCTGAATACCACCGCCCCGCTGCTATTTTGCTACGTACAATTCCGGCAGCATCTGCTTCAGGTGCTCAAGCTTGGGCAGATCATTAATGGCGATGTACGGCTCGTTCGGATGGTGCTCAGCGTAGTCTTGATGATAAGCCTCAGCAGGATAAAATGCCTTGAAGGCCACTACCTGCGTCACAATCGGCTGGGCAAACACTTTGGCGCGATTAAGCTGGTCAATGTATGCCTGCGCGATGCGCCGCTGATCATCATTCGCATAAAAAATTGCCGAGCGATATTGTGTGCCATCATCAGGGCCTTGCCGGTTCAGCTCAGTAGGATTGTGCGCAACGGAGAAAAAAACTTTCAGCAGCCGGCCAAAAGAAATCTGGCCTGGATCGTACACAATACGGACTGACTCAGCATGCCCGGTGGTGCCGGTGCTCACGATTTCATATTGCGCTGTCTGCGCTGAGCCGCCTGAATATCCGGCAGTAACGTTGCTCACGCCCTTTACGTGCTCAAAAACCGCCTGTATGCCCCAGAAACATCCGCCGGCCAGCACCACGGTTTGCGCACCCTGATTTTTGCTGAGAGCAGCGTCAGTCGCCGGATCGGGCAGCTTGACTGCGTTAGCCGCATGGCAGGAAAGCGTGCTTAAGAGCAGCAGCAGAAAAACCGTGCATGAAATTCGCCGCAACATTGCTTTATGCCTTCTTCACAAACTTCAATGACGCGGAGTTCATGCAATAACGCAGACCTGTAGGTCTCGGCCCATCATTAAACACGTGCCCTAGATGGCCATCGCAGCGTGTGCACGCGACCGCAATACGGCGCATGCCGAAGGTGGTATCGTCCAGCTCTTCCACGTTCTCTTTGGCAATCGGCTGCCAGAAGCTGGGCCAGCCGGTGCCGGATTCAAACTTAGTGTCTGAACTGAAAAGCGCCGTACCGCAGCAAGCACAGCGATAAATCCCCGCTTCATGGTTGTCCCAGTATTCGCCTGTAAACGCCATCTCTGTGCCGTCATGCCGGGTAATGTTGTACGCTGCAGGTGAAAGCTGCTGCCGCCACTCGCCATCACTCTTCACCACCTTAGGAACATGGACCGTGTCTTCGCGTTCGCCAGCGTCGCTAAATTCCACGATGTTAACTTCCTTCGGCTGGCCGGCAGGTTGCTGTGAATGTTGTTGATCAGCTTCAGCGGTATCAGTCTTCTTTGAAAAAATGCCCATAATCCATAAGTATAGTCCTCCGCCCACAGCGGCTGCTGAGAACAGAAAGGCGCGGCGTGAAGTTTTTCGGGAAGAGGACGCTTCATCAAGATTAGAATCGAACATCGCAGATTCCTTTGCATTACTGAAGCTAAATACAGCGTCACGCCACGCCGCTCACGGCTTCAGCCGCGACTGCTTCAAACGGCAGAAATACAGTGAAGACCGCGCCACCCAGTGAAGGCTCCTGATCTGTGCTTAGTTGAAGAGTGCCGCCGTGACGTTCAGCAATTTCCTTGCTCACCCAGAGTCCCAGGCCTGTGCCTACGTCTTTTTTTGTGGTGAAGAATGGCTCAAAGATACGGACGCGGTTCTCTGCGGCTACGCCAGGGCCACTATCCGCTACGCGAACCTCTACACCTTTGCTTTTCGCACGGGAGGATGGCTTAACCGAGATCCTGATTCGACCACGCTGGCCAACGGCATCTGCGGCGTTTGAAATTAGATTGGCCATCAATTGCTTCAACTCGCCTTGCAGCCCCAGAATCGGCGGACACTCTGTCTGGTCCAGTTCCACAGTAATGCCTTTACTCTTCATCTTGTTGTCATACAGGCGAAGCACGGACTCTATGACAGAGCGAACCTGCACCGGCTCTGGCACTGAAGAGTCGCGATAGAAGCCGAGCGTTTGCCGCGTGATGTGGGAGACGCGTTCCAGCTCCGCCTCCGCCATCATCAAATATCCCTGCACTTCCTGCGGCAGCCCGGCTGAGTTCCTCACGATGTAAATCAAGTTGCCCACAGCTTCCAGCGGATTATTGATCTCATGCGCCACGGTAGCAGCCAGCCGGCCCGCAGCCGCCAGCTTTTCTGCTTTGCGCAGCACATCCTGGGCCTGCTTTTCCGCGGTAACGTCGCGGAAGACCATCACCACACCGCGCAGCTTCTTCTGGTCGTCATAGATAGGCGCCGCGCTGTCTTCGATCGGAATAATTTTTCCGTCAACACGGTGCAGCACAGTGTGGTTGGCCAGACCCATCGTGTGGCCCAGCTGCAGCACCTTGGCTACTGGATTTTCAACCGATTGATTTGTCTGCTCATTGAAAATGGGGAAGATTTTATCGATCAGTTGACCCTGCGCGGTCGCCAGCTTGATGCCCAGCAAATCCTCAGCGATTGGATTGATGAAGATGACCTTGCCCTGCTGGTCCGTGGCGATCACCGCATCGCCGATGCTGGCAAGCGTCACGCGGAACCACTCTTCACGCTGGCGAATTTCGCGGGCATGTTTTTCGCGCTGCGCCATCTCCCGCAGGATGTAAAACGCCAGCAGCACCAGCCCAATCATGGCAAGAGCCGTGGTGAAATATAAGGTGGCGATCAGGGAGCGGGTGCTCTGGTGCACAGCCGCAAGCCGCGTCTGGCCAAGCGCGTTTTCATCGCTGCGCATCTGGCTGGTGAGCGCCCGGAGATCATGCGTGATCCGCTGGCCTTTATCGGTAAGCACTTCTACGCGGGTCTCCTGGCGTTTGCCTTCCTGGTCAAGCGTGATTGCTTTTTGCAGTTCGTCAAGCTTCTGCTGCACCAGCGTACGCAGCTGGGGGATGCGGGGTTGTTGCACGGGATTGTCCGCTGTAAGTTCCGCCAGCTTATCAATGTGCGAGGTAAGCTGCGCGACCGCGAAATTGTACGGTGCAAGATAGCGGGGCTCACCAGTGTAAAGAAATCCGCGCTGTCCGGCTTCGGCATCTGCCAGCAGTGACTCCACCGTGGTCAGCTCCAGCATGACTCGTTGCGTGTGGGTAACCCAGGCCTGATTGTTATCTTGTACAGCAAGGCGCTGGCGCGTAATGGCAGCGTTGATCAACAGCACAACCAATAGCACCGCAAAACCAGCAATGACGCTAAAACGTTTGTAAACGACTCGCATACTGAAAGAGCCGGGAACGTCACCAGAATTAAAAATATTTTAACGTAAATGCTTTCAAAATGATAAGTGTTTGCTTTTGGAACAAAAATCGTAAACCGAAACAAGCAGCCTAATAGCCAAATCACATACTGGCCCGTTCTGGTTTCCTCAGGTTGACCCCATCCCCTATGCCCTCTATATTTTAGGATTACTCATTCGCAGCACGCAGGCTACGCTTTGACCAATACGAACCCGATACAGACCATTAAAGACCTCATGCAATCAGCCCTGGGCAATATCAACGCCGCAGCCACGCTGGCCGATTTGGAGAAGGTCCGCGTAGCAGTGCTGGGACGCAAAGGCGAGCTGGCCGGAATCAGCAAGACGTTCGGCTCAATGGCTCCCGAAGATCGCGCCAAGGCAGGCCAACTGCTAAATGAAGCCAAGGCGACTCTGGAGAAGTCGGTTGAAGATCGCAAAGCGTCGCTGGAAGGGTCGGAATCCAGCGAGCGGCTGAAGGCTGAGTGGATTGACCTGACAGTTCCGCCGCAAGGCATTGCTCCGGGGCACATTCATCCGGTAACGCAGGTGCAGGATGAGATTGAGCAGCTCTTCATCTCCATGGGTTTCCGCGTGCTTGACGGGCCTGAGGTCGAAAGCGATTACTACAACTTTGATGCTCTGAACATTCCGCCTGATCATCCGGCGCGAGACATGCAGGACACTTTCTGGATGACCGACGGCCATCTGCTGCGCACTCATACTTCGCCGGTGCAGGTGCGGGCGCTCAAAAAATACGGCGCGCCCATGCGGATGATCGCGCCCGGCCGCGTCTTCCGCAATGAAGAAGTGGACGCCTCGCACGAGCACACCTTTTATCAAGTTGAGGGAATGATGGTGGACCGCGATGTCTCCGTCGCGCACCTCATCTACTTCATGCAAACGCTGCTCAGTTCGATCTTTGGCCGCAAGGTTACGGTGCGCCTGCGTCCCGGCTATTTCCCATTCGTCGAACCTGGCTTTGAGCTTGATATTCAATGCCTTATTTGTGGCGGCAATGGCTGTCCGGTTTGCAAGCAGAGTGGATGGGTTGAGCTGCTGCCCTGCGGGCTGGTGCATCCTAACGTGATCAGAAATTCCGGACTCGATCCGCAGGAGTGGAATGGATTTGCCTTTGGTCTTGGCCTTACGCGCCTGGCCATGATGCGCTATGCGGTTGACGATATCCGCCTGATGCAGAGTGGTGATCTGAGGTTTTTGAACCAGTTTTGAATTGCTTCACGCCAAAACAAATCTCACCACGGATGAACACGGATGACACGGATTTTCAAATTCAAAAAATGTTCTAGTTCGAAGTTTTTCGATCCGTGTAATCAGTGTCATCAGTGTTATCTGTGGTAAGGTTTTGATTTTTATGCAAAGCACTTTTAGGTCCGTAATTCGATGAAATTTTCTTACAACTGGCTGCGCGAACTTGTACCCGGCTTGAGCATGGACGTTACCAAGCTGGCGCAGCAGATCACCATGAAGACCGCCGAGTGCGAAGGCGTGCACGATCCGGGCGCCTTTCCCGGCGCAAGTGTCTCAGCCGTGGCGCGCGCGGAAAATTCGGAAACCGATGCCATCATCGAGATAGACAACAAATCTCTCACCAACCGGCCTGATCTCTGGGGACATCTGGGGATGGCGCGCGAAGTGGCCGCAATTGCCGGTCTGAGCGTGGTCGATCCTGTGGGAGATCTGCCTACGCCGGCAAGCAAGGGCGATCTCTCAATTACGATTGAAGATTCAAATCTCTGTGCGCGTTTCAGTGGCCAGCGCGTGGAAAACGTAAAAGTTGCGCCATCGCCATTGTGGATGCAGGTCAGGCTCAACTCGCTTGGCATCAATCCCATCAACAATCTGGTGGACGTGACCAACTATATTTCGTGTGAGCTCGGCCAGCCGATGCACGCCTATGATGCCGACTTGCTGGGAGATACCATTGTTGTTCGCGCTGCGCGCAACGGCGAGGAAATCCTGGCCCTGAACGGTGAGAAGTATTTGCTGACCAAAGATGACATCGTAATTGCTGATGCTCAAAAGCCAATCGGTATCGCAGGAATTATCGGCGGCAATGATACGGCAATCCGCGCCACGACCCGGCGCATCGTCCTTGAAGCCGCGAATTTTCCGGCGGCAAATGTGCGTAAGTCTTCTGCGCGGCTCAAACTGCGTACTGACGCTTCCATGCGCTTTGAGAAAGGTCAGGACCCGGAGAACACAGTCCGCGCCTTGGCGCGCGCCGTGGAGTTGCTGAAGGAGATCTCTCCCGGCTCGCAAGCCGCTGCGATGCCCATTGATAACTATGCGCGCAAGCTGCCACTACCAAAAATCACGCTTGACCTTGACTGGGCTGAACGCAAGCTGGGCCGCAAGCTTTCGACAGAAGAAGTCGTCAACATCTTCAAGGCGCTTGCATTCGGCGTGGAACAGCCGCACACGCGCAAGCTGCTGCTAACGGTTCCAAGCTGGCGTGCCACCAAAGATATTTCTATCCCTGAAGATCTGGTGGAAGAAATTGGCCGCATGGTGGGTTACGCTTCCATCACGCCGCAAGCGCCAGCCGTACTGGCTGAGCCTGTGCCGCGCAACCTTCAGCATGAGCAGCATCGCGCCATCCGGGCGGCGCTGGTGGGCCAGGGATTCACTGAGGTCAGCAACTATTCTTTTATCTCAGACGCTGACGCCGCGATGTTTGGTTACGCAACGGACAAACTGCTTCAGGTCGCTAATCCGATTGTGGCTGAACAAAAATATCTGCGTCCCAGCCTGTTTCCGGGGATTCGCCGCAATGTGGCTGATAATAGCCGCTACTTCAGCGATTTTCGTCTGTTTGAAATTGGCCGTGAATATCACAAAGCGCCTGATGGCGCTCCAGCCGAGCGCACTCATTTGGTCGCCGCTATCTACACGCGTGAAGCCACTGGCGCTGAGTTGATGGAAATGAAGCGCGTTGCTCAATTTATTGCCCGGGATTTGAAATTGGTACAGGAACATGCCCAGAGCAAGATTGCGCATCCTGAGCGCTCAGCCATTCTTGATCGCGGCGGAGAACGCATGGGCACGCTTTACGAACTGCATCCTTCACTGCTCGATCGCGGGCGCGCGGCAATTCTGGATCTTGATCTCGATGCGCTACAGGCACTGCCGGCGCAAGCAGAAAAATATCAGCCCTTGCGGCGCTTCCCCACCAGCAGCTTTGATCTTTCGATTGTCGCCGGAACGCGCGAGCCTGTGGCTACGCTGGAGAACAAGCTGCGGCATCTGGCGGCCCAATATTTGGTTTTACTGCAATTTTTGCTGATCTTCCCTCTGCCGGGAGAAAAGAAGAGCGTCTCATTCCGGCTGACTTTCGGCGCTGACGATCGCACGCTCACCAATGAAGAGGTCACCGGCATCCGCGAGCATGTGGTTAATGGAATCAAATCGGCAGGATATGAGCTGCGCGAATAGAAATCGTGGCTTTAGCGGAGACGTCTAATAATCGCTGTCGCAAATCTCTCTGCTGCGCCTTGCGCCAGTCCAAGGAACAGCTCCGGCTCGATCAACTCAAGCTCCATCAATATAAGCTTGCCGTTTTTCTCCACAGCGTCAAGACGGCAGTAAAGTGAATCCCATACCTGTGGGACTGCCTGAGCAATCGCATTTGCTTTTTGCAGCAGCGAAGCAGAGGGAGAGAACAGCTTCGCGCTCCCGCCATGCTCCTGCTGGACGCGAAAATCACCGGAGGCAGGCCGCTTCAACACGGCATGACTGTAATGCCCGTCAATATAAACAAAAGATATCTCACCCTGCGTCTGGATTTCCGGAATGAACTGCTGTAGCAGAAAGTCTTTGCCGTCCATCAACTCGCCAAGTTCTTCGGGCGACGGAAAATTACGGTGATCAAATACCCACGTCTTGTGGGCAGACGCCGAGACCGCCGGCTTCGCCACAACTCTCGTCCAGTTTTGTATTTTCTGCAGATGATGGCGATCGATCCACTCACCGCTGGCGACAAAACACGTTGGCGCAATCTGAATTCCACGCTCTTCCAGCTCACGAAGATAAAACTTGTTGCTGTTCCAAAGAACAGTGTCGACTTTATTGAGGATCGTCGCCACGCGCGCCGTCCGCAGCAGCCATTCGGTAAATTCGTTCGCGTGCAAGTGATAATCCCAGCACGAGCGAAGAACAACCAGATCAAAGCTGCTGAAGGCGACTGAGGAATCGCGCCAATCAACCATTCGCGCGTTAATGCCGCTGGCTGCCAGCAAGGGCAATAGCAATTGCTCGCTCTCAGCACCCAGCGGCAATCCGGCCCAGGTAATCAGCGCCACTTGTTTGTTCATTTCAGGAACAGAGCGCAATAACCTTAGATTTTCTGCAGATGCGCTACAGTGCGCTCGTTTTGCAGGTTGCCGGTATTTAGCGTAGTAGCTGGCTCAAACAGCATGAGGTGAGTCTCCTCTTTTGCGTAAGGCATGTGCTCTACGCCATGAGGAACAATGATGAATTCGCCTGGCTTGATGGCTTCATCGCGCTCTTTGCCGTCGGGATCGCGCAGCTTGATGTGCAGCTCACCCTTGACGACCATGAACATCTCGTCTTCAGCCTCATGGTGGTGCCACATGAACTCGCCCTGTATTTTGACCAGCTTGACTTGAAAATTGTTAAGCTCGCCAATGATCCTGGGGTTGTAGTGGTCATTGAATGCGGCAAATTTCCGGGCCAGATTTACGACTTCCATGTTCTTCACCTCTCAGTTTCCATGAACGGGCAATGTTGCGACCGCGAGATTCATTGCAGTAAAACGATAAGTCTGCTATCGCCGTCCATGCAAAGCTTTTGCCCCTGCATACCTTGCTTGCTTGCCCAGCTCTTCTTCAATGCGGATAAGCTGGTTGTATTTCGCCGTACGATCAGAGCGCGAGAGCGATCCTGTTTTGATCTGTCCGCAATTCGTAGCCACGGCCAGATCAGCAATAGTGGTATCTTCGGTTTCACCTGAGCGATGCGACATGACCGCCGTGTATCCCGCTTTATGCGCCGTCTCCACCGTTGCCAGCGTTTCCGTAAGGCTGCCAATCTGGTTGACCTTGATCAGGATCGAGTTGGCAATTCCCTGCTTGATGCCTTCGCGCAGCCGCGCGACGTTGGTGACAAAATTATCGTCGCCTACCAGCTGGCACTTGCGGCCCAGCAACTCCGTAATCATCTTCCAGCCTTCCACATCGTCTTCCGCCATGGGGTCTTCAATCGACCAGATGGGATATTTCGCCGCTAATTGCGCCAGGTACTTAGCGTGCTCATCTTTCGAACGCTTCTTGCCTTCCCCTTCGTAATCGTAAATTCCGTTTTTGTAGAACTCGCTTGAAGCCAAATCCAGCATCAGGCAGATATCTTCACCAGGCTTGTATCCCGCCTTCTCAATCGCACGCATGAGAAAGTCCAGGGCTTCGTCTGCCGATTTCAGGTTTGGAGCAAAGCCACCTTCATCACCCACGTTGGTGTTTTGTCGGGAATCGTGCAGCGATTTCTTTAACGTCTGAAAAACTTCTGAGCCCATGCGCACAGCATCAGCCAGCGTTGGCGCACCAACCGGAGCAATCATGAATTCCTGGAAATCAATCGGATTATCCGCATGCACGCCGCCGTTGATCACGTTCATCATTGGCGTTGGCAGCAGCCGCGCGGAAACGCCGCCGACATAGCGATAAAGAGGTAATCCTCTTGACGCCGCTGCGGCACGTGCAACCGCCAATGAGACAGCCAGAATCGCGTTGGCACCCAGACGGCTTTTGTTCGGTGTACTATCCAGCGCAATCATCACCTCATCAACCTCGGATTGCGCCTCTGCCGCTCTCCCCCGCACTGCATCCGCAATCTCGCCATTGATCGCGGCAACCGCTTTCATCACGCCTTTGCCTAGATAGCGCTTTTTGTCGCCATCGCGCAGCTCCACAGCTTCATGCGTCCCGGTTGATGCGCCTGAAGGGACAGCGGCGCGTCCCCGCGATCCATCTTCCAACCAAACTTCTCCTTCAACCGTGGGATTGCCGCGGCTGTCAAGAATCTCGCGGCCCCATACCTTGACGATCTTCGTCATATCACTCCTATACAAATCTGGGTGAGCGTTGCTCCTTGCAACGTGCTGCCAATTGTATGTTTGCTGAATTTTTCTGATGGGCTCATCAGGACGTTCTTCTGCCCCGCACTCGCAATTTCAGCATAGCGTATGCGTATACCTTTTAACAACCGCGCATGATCTTTGCTTTCAAGCGTAATCGGCTTAGCTGTGCTGGTGGCAGCCAATTACTTTCATCTAGCGCTTTGCCGCGGGAAAGATTCCTCTGAATTTGTAGGTTCAAAAAAGGAATGAACCATTCCTCCCCGCTGTGATTGGGGCTCGATCACGGCTGTGAATGCGGATTATAATCGCAAGATGAAAACCAGGATCATCAACTACAGATGCCGGTTTAGCTCGACATCCAGAAGGAGAGCCAGAATTGCATGACGACGGGCAGTTCTGTGCTTAATTCTGCTTCCACCTGGTTTGAGCATCTTTCCCGAGTCAAAGAACCGGCGCTCCGGATGTTTTGTTTTCCCTATGCGGGCGGAAGCGCGGATGTGTACCGCAGTTGGCAGCGTTGGGTTCCGGAGCAGTTGGATGTCTGCCTGGTACATTTGCCCGGACGCGGCAGAAACATAAAGCAACCTGCATTCACGCGCCTCATCCCGCTGGTAAAAGAACTTGCTGATCGCATAGATCGCGAAAACAGAATTCCTTATGTTCTTTATGGGCACAGCATGGGAGCGCTTATCAGCTTCGAACTCAGTCGCGAACTCTTTCGCAAGCATGGCAACGGACCGAAACATCTGTTCGTGTCGGGGCGTGTTGCTCCTCAATGGCCGCCTGACGAAATAACATTCAATCTCCCCCATGATAAGTTTCTCGACAAACTGAAAAATCTGAACGGCACTCCCAGGGAAGTCTTGGAGAATCCGGAGCTCATGCAATTGTTCTCCAGCATTCTTAGAGCAGATTTTGAGATCGTGCAGACCTATGAATACCAGCCGGGAGAACCGCTGCCCTGTCCCATTACGGTTTATGGTGGGCTTGAAGACGAGCATGTTCCCTCAGAAAGTTGCCATGCCTGGGGCAAGCAAACCTCTGCAGGTTACAAAGTAAGAATGTTCAAGGGCGATCATTTCTTTATTCGCAATCCAGGACCGGAATTCATTAATGCCTTCCAGCGTGATCTCCTGAGCACCGTTCCGGCGCTGGATGCGGAGAACTTGAAACAATGGCCTTCAAGGTAACATCGCCGATGCTTACTCAAGGCGCAGTCCACATCTGGCAAATTAACTTGGCCATTGATTCAGTCCTGGCGCAAACCTGCCGAAAACTTCTTTCGGAGGATGAGATTGCTCGAGCTGACCGTTTTTATTTCGAACGGGACAGAACACACTTCACTGCCGCGCGCGCCGCAATGCGAACTATCCTTGCTCAATATTTGAGCGTTGCGCCGGAAGAAGTGGCATTTTCTTATGGCGAAAAGGGCAAGCCTGAACTAGCGTCTGCCTTGAGCGAATCCGGACTAAAGTTCAACCTATCGCATTCGCATGGACGTGCGCTGCTTGGCGTGACGCTGCATTCCCATATAGGCGCGGATATTGAGTTCATCAACCGTGAATTTGCCGGTGACGAGATAGCAACCCGGTTTTTTTCGGCATGTGAGGTAAGCACATTGCGTGCTTTGCCTCAGCAAGACCGCTCCACAGCTTTTTTCAGTTGCTGGACGCGAAAGGAAGCATACATCAAGGCTGTTGGCGAAGGCCTCTCAATCCCGCTGGATAGTTTTGACGTGGCGTTTGGACCCGGTGTTCCAGCTACTCTGCTGCGGACGCAAGCATCTCCCAACGGGCAATCACAATGGGCGATGTATGACATTCCTGCGCCACAAGGGTTTGCGGCTGCCATTGTTGTTGAAGGAGCAAACCACAGGTTGCAGCAGAACCAGTGGGACTGGCCAGCGAAAGAACAGCATTGTTCGAACCTTTAATAGCCAAATCCATTTTGGAACCAGCTCCCAAGCGCTGATCTGGCAAAGCTACACCATGGGCTCTGATGCGGTAAAATAATAGTTTTGTAGCGCTCAACTGAGCGTGAACTGGTAGACCAATCCATTTGCGGAGAGAAGATCATGGCAACTGTACCCACCGTTGAATCATTTCAATTCCAAGCTGAAACTACTCAGCTTCTTGATTTGATGATCCATTCTCTCTATAGCCAGAGAGAGATTTTTCTGCGGGAGCTGATCTCCAACGCTTCTGATGCGCTGGATAGGTTAAGGTTTGAGGCCTTGACCAATTCTGAAGTGGTTGAAGAAGGCCATAGCTACGAAATTCGCCTTAAGCCAGATGAATCAGCGCGAACCCTGACGATCAGCGATACGGGCATCGGCATGAACAGGCAGGAGCTTATTGACCACATTGGAACCATTGCCCGCTCTGGAACGCAGGAGTTGCGAAAGCGGATCAAAGGATCGCAAACGGCTGAAAATGTTGCTGAGCTGATTGGGCAATTCGGTGTTGGCTTCTACTCCGCGTTTATGGTGGCAGATAAAGTCACCATTTTGACTCGCCGTGCTGGTGAGAAAGAGGCACATCTCTGGGAATCTACTGGAAACGGCTCTTACACCGTGAAAGACGCGGAAAAGTCCGGCTGCGGAACAGACATCACTCTCCATTTAAAGCCAGTCGACCAAGAAAATGGGGTTGAGGACTACACAGACCGTTGGAAGCTTTCCATGATCGTCCACAAGTATTCGGACTTCATCGCCTATCCCATCATCTATGAAGGGCCAGACCAGGAGCCCGGAGAGCAGGAGGGCGAAGCTAAAGAAATCAAGATCGTAACCAAGACTCTGAACTCCATGAAGCCGATCTGGACGCGCAGCCGGCAGGAGGTCACAGAGAGCGATTACAACGATTTTTATAAGCATTTATCGAATGATTGGACTGAGCCGCTGAAAGTATTGCCATTGAAAGCCGAGGGCAACGTTGAGTATGAAGCGCTGCTTTTTATTCCGTCGCATGCGCCATACGACCTTTTCTATCACGGCAGCGAAGCAGGCCTGAAGCTTTATGCCCGGCGAGTGATGGTCATAGAAAAGTGCGAGGACTTGCTGCCCCGCTATCTGCGGTTTATTAAGGGCGTGGTGGATTCCAGCGACCTGCCGCTCAATATTTCCCGGCAGCGGCTGCAACAGGACCGGCACATAACGCAGATTCGCAAATGGCTGACGCGCAAAGTGCTGGATGCGCTCACGGAAATGCAGGAAAAAGAGCCAGAGAAATATCGCACGTTCTGGAAGGAGTTTGGGAGAGCTATGAAAGAAGGCGTCAGCTCCGATTTCGAAAACAAAGAGAAGCTGCTCCCACTGCTGCTGTTTGAGTCCTCCTTTGATCCCGAGAAACTGACTACTCTTAAAGGATATGTTGAGAGATTAAAGCCGGAGCAGACTGAAATCCTGTACATCACCGGCGAATCGCGTAAGGTGATTGAAAAGTCGCCGCATCTGGAGGCGCCAAAGCAGAAACAATATGAGGTGCTTTATCTGAGCGATCCGGTGGATGAATTACTCGTCCAGCATCTGTATGAATTTGAAGGAAAACGCCTGAAATCCGTTAGCAAGGGGAAGGTGCATCTGGGAACGGAAGAAGAGAAAAAGCAGGCGGAAGAGCAGGTCAAGAAAAAAGAGGAAGAATACGCAAGCTTCCTCCAGGCCGGCCAGAAAAAGCTGGACGAATATGTGAAGCAGATCCGCCTTTCAACACGCCTGGTCGACTCGCCGGCGTGCTTGGTCACAGAGGAGCACGAATACAGTCCTCATCTGGAACGGCTCCTGCAAAAAGGCAAGGGTGGCGGTCCAAAACAGAAACGCATCATGGAACTCAACCCAAACCATCCTGTTGTCTCGCGCTTGTATGATCGTTACACAGCAAATGCGGACGACGCAGCGGTAGGAGATTCAATTGCGCTTTTGTTTGAACTGGCTTTGATCGCTGAGGGATCCGAGATCGCTGATCCTGTGCGGCTAAACCAGCTTACTCTGAACCTGCTGCAGAAAGATTTATCGTAAATAACGGGGACATTGCTGATTCGGTGAGGTCTTCCAATGGCTGAAAGCCGACCTTAGCTGCCTTAAAAATAATTGGTCCGCCATGCTCAACGCCGTTGATCCCTAGGATCAAAACCATGAGGAAAGTGCACCTCCGCCCCGAAAGGGAGAACAGCAATGCCACGCTCTTTCTTGACCGGCTCTCGTGATTTCTCCCATGCATTCAAGCGCAAGTCGGCGTCGTGGAGTGCTGCCGCTGCCGAATCAATAGTCTCAGATTGGCGCAGCCTACGACTCAGCGCAATAAGTGGCTCTGCCAGCTCAATTCTGATTGGTCCAGATTCAGTGTCGAGTTCCACAATGGTTGAACCGGGGACATTTCCCTGATTGCGCAACCTGCCGCTGCGCTCCGAAATCTCTTCTTCGGCGAGATCGGCTGCGCGTTGAGCATCTGTTTTAATATCAGCGCTGAGTTTACCTTGTCGCGATGCTGCGCGCATGTGGACGGAAAAAGCAATTGCCATTGCGTTCTCACGCAGATACGCACCTCTGAAAAAGCCGAACAAGTGAGCCGCCGCTATATCCACTGCTGCTTCTGAAGAGAGACTTGCTTTTGTGTTGACTGTGCGGTTCCATGCGCGCACCTGCAATCGGCGCGCTCGCGCTCTTTTCGCATTAGGGTTAACGCGGGTGGCGATCACAACATGTCTCGGTATCTCAAGCTCAGTGCCATTTACCGTCACAGTAACATTGCGCACTTGAGTCGACCATTCTGAAGGACAACTTGCTGCACTCGTGAGAGACATCGAGGTTCCTTTAGCTTCCGCTACCGCCCAATCGTATGAACCACCTGATGTAGTGGGGCGCAGTGCGAGATAGTCAGGGAAGAGCCGCGACGTGTTCCCCGATTTGCGTGTTGCGACTATCGAACTCCGTGGGAATGCAGTGTTCCACGTTGAAAGATCAACGGTCTGAATGGCATCTGGATAAAACGCACTCAATGGCGCGATCCATCGGTAACCTTCAAGCCGTAAAATGTGCCGTGCTCCGGCAATACCTAGCATCCATGAGAGAAAGCCCTTCCATTGTCGCTCGCTTCGACCAGCCTCACTACGTAGAAGAAGAACGTCGTTATCATCGAGTTTGGCTGTTTCAATCAGGAACGGCGGCCAGCCAATGAACGATGGACTGACGGATGCTGGTAAGGATGGAACCCAGTCAGCAAGCAGATAACTGGAAATGTTTCCAACAGTGAGAGGTAATAAAGCGCGAGCCGTGGCTCCTACTGCCCAATACTCAACGGACGAGATTTTGCCCCCTAGCGTGCGAAAGCAATGAAGTGCAATGAATTATATCGCGCTCCAAGCACCTTCTTCCTTAAGTCACCCCAACTAGCCAGGAACCTGGCATGCCCGGAAGCATCAATCAACCGTCCATTTTCGTCCTGTTTAGATTGCAATATCCGTTAATTGACCACAGAAGGTTGATCAGCCACTATAGAACAGCTCTCAGGACAAGGGTTCAACCTCACCAGCAGGAGATGTGGTGAGGAACATTCATCCTTGCGAAATAATCTTCTGTGGTCGTTCGCTGGAGTTCTCTTCAGTGTGGCTAGCGACATTATGGACTGGAGGCAAGCGCAGGTGAAGCGGTACGGAGACATCGGACATTCAATGAGATGTGAGGCAGTGGACAAACTTACTAAATTCGACGGTTTTTTGATGCAGAGGGGGTACAAAAGTGGGCACAGAATCAGAGTGCGGTAGTACCTCAGGTTGTGCAAGGTGCTGAAAGAATTGGCTCCTCAGGTAGGACTCGAACCTACAACCCTTCGGTTAACAGCCGAATGCTCTGCCATTGAGCTACTGAGGAGTGTGGACAACAGCCGCTTTGCGGGACAAACACGGCCTGCTGAATTGTCATCTTCAAAATAACATCAATTGGCCCGGTTAGCAATTGCTGATTGGCAGGGAGATTTACCTCCAGCCAATGTTTTCAGTAACCTAGCTGCATGGGCGGCGCGCCGCCCGAGGAAATTTTTATGTCTGCAAAAGACCGGAATGAAGCTGCCACTGAGCCTATATCTGCCACCAAGTCTGTATCTACACCGCAGCAAACCCTGGACGGCGCCTCGCTGAAGCCGCCTCACGCCCGCGTTTCCCCGGTGGTGGAAAATCTTCATGGCCGCCAGATTGCCGATCCTTACCGCTGGCTTGAAAACGCAGAGTCCGCGGAGACGCAGCGCTTCGTGAGCGAGCAAAACGAGTACACGCGGAGCGTTCTCGAGAAAAAGCCAGGACGGGCGCAACTTCGCCAGCGGGTTGAGCAACTGCTTACGATTGGCAGAGTAGCTTCGCCGCGCATCGGTGGCGACAGATACTTTTATGAGCGCCGCGATGGCCGGCAGAACCAGGCAGTCGTCTATGTGCGTGAACGCGCCAACTTGGAGAACGAGAACGGAGGCAAAATTTCTGAGGTGCAGGAGCGTGCGCTGATCGATGTCAACGCGCTCTCCCCGGACGGCACGATTGCTCTCGATTGGTGGTATCCATCTGAGGACGGTCGATACGTTGCCTACGGCACATCGGCCAACGGGTCAGAGTTGAGCACCCTGCAGGCCATTGAAGCAGCTACCGGCAAGCTTCTTCCGGAAAAAATTGAGCGTACGCGTGCAGCAAGCGTAGCGTGGCTACCGGATGGTTCCGGCTTTTATTACACGCGCTATCCGCGTGCGGGAGACGTGCCTGCCGGAGAAGAGATGTACAACCGGCACGTTTTCTTCCATGCGCTTGGCTCTGCACAAAATGCTGAGGGCAGCAAGGACCCATGTGTCTTCCCTGTCCCAGGTCAATCGCTGGATCCGCAGCACTGGCCAAACGTCACCATTTCCAACGGTGGTCAATGGCTGCTCATAGAAATCAGCGTGGGCTGGACCAAGACAGAGCTGCACCTGAAAGACATCTCCACGCCGGCTGGTAGTTTTGTATCCATCACCGAGGGTAAAGACTTTCTCTATCACGGCGAGATAATTGATGGGCAAACCTACATCACCACCAATGAAGACGCGGCTCGCTTCCGTGTCTTTAAAGCCAGTTGCACCCGGCCAGAGCGGAGCAATTGGAAAGAGATCATTCCACAAGGCGAAGGCGTGATCGAACACGCGGCAATTATCGGCAAAAAACTTTTTGTTCATTACATTCAGAATGCCAGTTCGCAGCTCAAGATTTTCGATCTCGAAGGTTATCTTGTCGCAGAAGTTCCAATGCCTGCTCTGGGCAGCATTTTTGATCTGGGCGGCAAGTGGGACAGCGATCGCGGATTCTTTGGCTTTATCTCTTACACCATTCCGCCCACGGTTTATGAAGTCAGCCTGGAAGGCGCGATCAAAGAATGGGCACGCATGGAGTCAGACATTGATCCGCAGCAATACCAGATTGAGCAGCGCTGGTTTCATTCCAAAGACGGCACACGCGTGCCGATGTTTGTGGTGAGCAAGAAAGGTCTCGTCAAGAATGGCCGCACACCCACTTTGCTTTCCGGGTACGGCGGGTTTAACGCCAGCCGGACGCCATTTTTCAACCGCAACGCAATACTACTTCTGCTGGAGCAAGGCGGCATTTACGTTGACGTTCAATTGCGCGGTGGGAATGAATTTGGCGAGGACTGGCATCGCGCCGGGATGCTGGAGCAAAAGCAAAACGTTTTTGATGATTTCATTGCTGCAGCGGAATACCTGATCGCGGAAAACTACACTGACTCAGATCATCTGGCAATTCAGGGCGGCAGCAACGGCGGCCTGCTGATGGGTGCTGTGTTCACGCAGCGCCCTGAACTGTTTCGAGCTGTGGTCTGCCAGGTCCCATTGCTGGATATGCTGCGCTATCAGCAGTTTCAAATCGCCAAACTCTGGATCCCCGAATACGGAACGGCTGACGATCCCAGACAGTTCGAATATCTTTATGCATACTCGCCCTACCATCACGTAAAATCCGGCACGCTCTATCCCGCCATTCTGTTTATGACCGCTGAAAGCGATACGCGCGTTGATCCTATGCACGCACTCAAGATGGCGGCGCTGCTTCAGTCGCAAGCGGCTAACGGCCCGGACCGGCCGATTCTTTTGCGCGTAGATTCCAAGGCAGGCCACGGCGTGGGCAAGCCAATTACAAAGCTGGTGGATGATGCCGTGGATGTATGGAGCTTCTTGTTTGAACAACTGGGAGTGCGTCTCTAGCAGCAAAAAAGAGCCGCTCTCGCGCGGCCCTCTTTTTACCTTTACCCAATCAAAACTAACCGATGTTTAACGGCTGCATGAGCCGGAATCCGAGCCGCCGTTCGGCTATAAATCCTACTTCTTTCTTGCCTGTGGCATAAGCAGCGGTTGTTCCGCCGGCGGCGCCAGCCGCTCCACCTATCACTGCCCCCTTGCTGCCGCCAGCGAGCGCACCCAGCAAAGTGCCTCCACCTGCGCCTCCGCCCACAAAAGCCAGATTGCGTTTTTTGTAACTGCCGCCGCTCACAAACACGCTGTTGGTTTGGAGCGGCACGGATTTGCCATTCACACTGAGCGCTGAAAGAGTAATGCGCAGATAGCCTGCGTTGTGCAGATGGCCGGATTCGCGGACTGCAACCACCTTGCCTGTTACCGCTGTTCCTTCCGGCGCAAGCGTTTGCCCGTCAACGATTAAAGGTTCATCCAGCACGGCAGCAAAAATCTGTCCGGACTGTGCGGTAGAGCTAGAGAGTGATTGCTGCAGTCGAACGTAAATAGCGGTGTTGGCAGGGACCACCAATGCTTTATTTTCAGTAAAAGGTAATTGTTGTGGGCTGGTGGTGTCGGCGGTGGTATCAGTGCTCGGCGACTTTGCGCCTACACTACACCCCGCAGCCACGATCGCTAGAGTTAGCAAAACCAGAAGCGAAAAGTTTCTGGAGCCATACGCCTTCATAACTACCCCAGCGGCGAGGGGGAGCACCGCTTAGTATTAGGATTGCAATACTAATGCCAACAAATCCTGTTTGTTTTCTGCGAGTTAGATTTCAGATGAGGTGGCTGGATGTGTAGTTTTTACCGCATTCTGAGTAGCCGTTTCGCTACCGAGTGCCGGAAGCGGCAGCGTTATCAACCGCTGCAGTCACCTCTGGCTGCATCACGATACCATCAAATGGCGTGGTTCCCAGCAGGCGTCCCCGCACAAGCCGAAGGTTCCGCAGAGGCCAGCCAGTGCTGATTGCCGTCCATGTGTGGCCATTATCGGCGGACTCAAAGATGTTGGTGGAAGCTCCGCTTACCACCAGCATGCGATGATTTTCCACGTCAAATTGAATGTTGAGGATGTTGGCAAGCCGCAGCGTGGTGATTTTTTTCCAGGAATCGCCAGCGTCAGTGCTGCGATAGACGCCTGCACGCGAAGCCAGCCAGATATCGCCCATGGCGTCAATCGCCACGGAGTTGATCGTAAACTCCGGGTCAAGCGGTTTGGTTGCAGGCAGCCAGCTTTCTCCGCCATTCACTGAAACAGCAACGGCGTTGGGGTTCGTAATCGCCACCATCTTGCCGGCAACGCTGATGCTGGTGGCCCCGGCAACGCCAGGCAGATCTACCTTGGTCCAGGTTTCACCTGAATTTGTGCTGGTGAAAAAAGCTGAGGCCGTGGCAGCGAACCATCTTTTGTCTGTTACATCCAGGGCCGTGATGCGCGTGTTTAATCCGCTGTCTGCAGCCTGATGAACTGTCCGTTTAGCGACTGGGGGCGCATCTGGTTTGCTGATTGCAGCAGTGCGTGATATCCAGATAGAAGCGCCGGGCATAAGCTGAAAAATTCCGTGATCGGTTCCCGCAATAATCGAATTGTCGCTGGCCTGGCGAAGCAGAAAAACGTCGCGGCCATCCAGACCTTCGCTCAACTGCTTCCAGCTCTGGCCTGCATCGTGAGAAACAAAGACGCCGCCAAATTCTTTATCGCTGAGAAGACCTGCGTAGATCAGCGAACTGTCATTGCGGTCCACCAACAGCGCCGCCGTTTGGCGGTGGGTAAAGCCGCGATTGGATGCGGTAAAACTAACGCCGCCATCGTCGCTGGCCAGCACGCCGCCGCGATCCGTCGCCAGCAGCACGCGACTGGGCTGCCGCGGATCGACCAGCACATCATTGATAACAATGTTTGAGCCGGTCATGTGCTTCCACGTTGCGCCTGAGTCGGTGGTCTTCCACAGGCCTTCAGTAGTGCCGGCGTAAACCACGTTGTGGTCTGCCGGGTCCATCTTCAACATGCGGGTGCGCCGCGCGGAATAAGGAATGCCCTGGATCTTGCGAAACAGCTCACCTGCCGAATCGCTGCGGTAAATGCCCGAACATGCGCTGATAAAAAGATTGGCAGGCTGCGCCTGATCAATGGCAATGGTAAAAACGTCCGAATCGTCAATTACGCCCTTTTTGATGCTGTGCCAGTTCTTGCCGCCATCGTCAGTCTTCCACGGCAGATGCCATGTGCCGGCATAAATTACATCGGCGTTCTGCGGATCAATCGCGATAGATTCAATGTTCTTGATCTCCGCGTGGTTCTCCGGTGAAATGCGCTCCCAGTTATGGCCGCCATCGCGGCTGCGATAGATGCCGTCCAGCGCGCCTGCAACCAGCACCCTGGGATTGGCGGAAGAAATAGTCAGTGCGCGCAGAGATTTTCCATGCAGGTCAGCCACAATCTCCCATGTCTTGCCTGCATCCTGGCTGCGGAAGAGATCGCCGTCACTATTCGGCATTTGCGCATTCCATGCGGCGACAAACATATTTTTAGGATCGCTGGGATCAATGACAATGTGGTCCAGCACCATCTCCGCTGAGCTGCCCAGCCGGGCAAAACGCGACCAGCTTTTCCCGGTGTCCGTGGAGAGATAGAGAGTGCCTGCGCTGGTGCCCAGATAAACGCGATCAGGATTGTTGGGATCGAAGGCAAGGCTGCGAACCGTGCCGCCATCTGGCCCAACCGGCTGCCATGGCTGCTCCGCTGCCGCAGAGGCAGTGAACGCCGCCAAGACCAAAGCCATAATGGTTTGCGCAAAACGCATGAGCAGACGGAAATCTCCCCCGGAGATGTTATTGAGATTGCCATGCTCGTTTTATATCAACAAGTTACTGAAGGGCAATTTGTATTTGCAGGAGTACGTTTTGGGGCGGCGTAATCAATACGGTTCCTTGCCATGAAACCCTAAACCCTACCACGGATAACACGGATCACGCTGATTTACACGGATCAAAAAAGCTCAAATTAGGGCGATTTTTGAATTTGTAAATCCGTGTCAGCCGGTTCATCCGTGGTAGGGTTTTGCTTTTTGTGCAAAGCGGATCAGTGTTGTCAGTAGAAATCAGTGATAAATGCAATTTTGGCAAAGCGTGCACGCAATTTGAGAAGACGCTGTTCTTCGCAGAAAGAAAAAGCACGACCCATTTTCAAGTCGTGCTTAATTCTCCAAAAATCGGACTGCGCTATTGTGCGGACGCAGCACCGGCCACTTGCAGAACCATTTGCGTACCGCTATCCAGCTTCACGGTTTTGTCAGCGGAGCTGATCACAGAACCCTGTGCGCTGCCGGCAACGGCGGTGTTGAGTGCCAAGCCCTGTAATCCAACAACTCCACGGCTGGTGGTATTGAGAGTGCCATTAGCAGCCGCACCCACGGTGTTGTTTACCGCACCTGTTGCAGAGCCAGCAGTGCGGCCCACGGCACCAACTGTTGATCCAACTGCGGGGTTAACAGCGCCGGTCGCTGCGCCGAGAGTACCGCCGCCACGTGCACCGCCGCCCATCGCTGGGCCGCTGGGGGCGCTCATTCCAGCACCCGCGTTGCTGCTTTCATCGCCGGCAAGGGAAAGTGCTCCTGATACCGGCGGAGCCAGGGCCTGGATCACGCCATTGAACGCAACTTCCTGTCCGCCCTTAAGCTCGGCCTTGTCAAACACAACGCCCAGTTTTGACTCAGCGTTTTCCTTGCTCTTTGCCTGCGCTTCCGTTACATGGCCTACCAACTTTGAACCCTTATGCAGGACGACTTTACCGTTCTGCTTCACATCCTGCGTCAGCTTGGCGGTGACCTGGTCTCCAGGTTTTGCTTTCTTGGCATCGAGAGACTTTGTAAGCTCCGCCTGCATGGCTGTGCCGCTGCTCAGAGCGGCTGAAGAAGAACCCACATCCGCTGCAGACCCCGTGTTAGCTGCAGATCCCGCGTTAGTTGCAGAACCTACATTGGCTGTCTGGCTGGTGCTAGTGCTGGTGCTGGCTCCTGCCTGCCCTGCATTCGTTGATTGATTTGCACTGGCGCTGGCTCCTGCCTGCCCTGGCGTAACTGATGCATTAGCTGAGGCCGAACCACCGGCAGAGACCTGCGCAACGGCTCCCATTGAGAGCATGCTGGCCGCTATTGCGGCAATCCAATATTTCTTGAGTGTCATCGCTTCCTTTGCTCCTCATTTTTTTGACTTGAATAATTTGGAACGTGGCCCGTGAACCCTTTTTGGTATTCAGATGCAATTCGCACCATTCGCGTCTACTTACTGATGTAACTCTAATATATTGAATTATTTACCAGCCATATGGACTTTTTTACATACTTTCTCATCTAACCCACGGGCCAGAATTCCAAAGTGGTGTAATCTCTAATTTGAGAGGGGAAGCAGCGTTTGAGCACACAAGAAAAGGTCCTTATTGTAGAAGACGAAGAAAATGAACGCAGCGGGCTTGCGGAACTGATCTCTGCATGGGGCTACAGAACTGAAACGGCAAAAGACGGCCTTGACGGGCTGGAGAAAGTCGCTACGTGGTCGCCGGGCATTGTAGTTACCGACTTTAGAATGCCGCGCATGGATGGCATGGAGTTGCTGCAGCGGATCGCTGAACAGCCCCAGCAGATCGCCGTGGTACTGCTTACGGCCCAGGGCAGTATTGATGTTGCCGTAGATGCCATGAAAGCTGGCGCTTATGACTTTATCCAGAAGCCGGTGGATCCTTCCCGGCTTAAACAGATTCTGCAGAACGCTGCGCGCCAGCGCGGGACCACACTGGAACTTGAGGCCACCAAGCGCAAGCTTCGCGATACTGGATTGTTCGGACAGATGGTGGGCTCTTCACGGGAAATGCAGGAAGTTTTTCATCTGGTTGAAATGGTGGCTCCCAGCACCGCGTCTGTGCTGATTACCGGTGAAAGCGGCACCGGAAAAGAGATGGTTGCGCGGACCATTCATGAGATGAGCCCGCGCAAGAGCAAGCCGTTTGTCGCCATTAACTGTTCGGCGATTCCAGAAACGCTGATCGAAAGCGAAATCTTCGGCCACGAGAAAGGCGCGTTTACCGGCGCAATGGAGCGCAGGGCCGGTTGTTTTGAGCTGGCGGAAGAAGGCACGCTTTTGCTGGATGAAATCGGCGAGATGCCAGCGGCGACGCAGGCCAAACTGCTGCGCGTGTTGGAAGACCGCAAGCTTCGCCGCTTAGGTAGCAAGGTAGAAACACCGGTTGATGTTCG
>DASTCT010000027.1:0-76158 GCA_035710845.1 Candidatus Angelobacter sp. | reverse complement strand
CCGGCTGCAGGATTCGTACTCATAGGAAAGCGAGAGAATGCGCGTGAGCGGCATGCAAGCGCCAGATCATAGAGATGACGCGGCCCTGATCGCCCGCCTGCGCGCGGGAGACCAGAGCGCCATGGCCGATCTGTATGACCGTTATTCCGGTGTTGTGTACGGAGTCGCGCTGCGTGTGCTCGCCAATGCCACCGCTGCTGAGGACGTGGTACAGGAAATTTTTCTGCAGCTCTGGCGCAATCCCCAGGCTTTTGACGTGAATCGCGGGCGGCTGGCGCCGTGGCTGGCTGTAATCGCCCGCAACCGCGCCATTGACCATCTGCGCCGAAGGCCTTCAGAAGAAGCGATTGATGAACTCCCTATCTCCACCGGGATTGACTTGGAAGGCGAAGCGGCGCAGAAACTGGCTGTCGATAAAGTTCGCGGCGCGCTGGCTCAGCTTCCCCAGGAGCAGCGCAAGACGCTGGAAATGGCATTTTTTGAAGGCATGACGCACACGGAGATTGCTGGCAAAACCGGCGAGCCGCTGGGCACGGTCAAGACCCGCATTCGTACCGGATTGCTGGCCTTGAGAAAAGCATTTGCATGAACGGGCATCCACAATTCGCTGAAGTGCTGGCGCTCTATGCCATGGGCGCGCTCGATAACCCGAGGGAACGGGCCGAGATTGAGGCGCATCTGGGCACGTGCGGTGAGTGCCGCCGCGAGTTGGAAGCTTTGCGCGCCGACACAGCGCTGCTTGCCTTGTCTGCCGTAGGCCCCAAGCCTCCAGATCGTGTGCGCGAGCAATTGCTTAAAACCATTGCCGCTGAACCGCGTATGGAACGCCGCGCACAAAAACCTTATGTGGTAGGACGTATGCGCCCGCGCTGGCTCACCTTTGCGCCGATAACTGTAATGGTATTGCTGGCTGTGTTCAGCATCTTGCTGTGGCGCGATTTGCGCGATGCCAAGCGCGATCTCAGAGAGAAACAACGCCAGATTGACGAGATAACGGCCGACCTGAATAAAACCAAGAGTGAACTTGCCGAAGCCAAGGACGTAAGAGATGTGCTCCATGCGCCTGATGCCTGGCCACTGACGCTGGTATCAGCCAAGGTCACTCCTCAGCCGCAGATGAAGGTCATCTATTCAAAACAAAAGGGCGCGCTCTTCCTCATGGCCAACAATGCGCCTTCATTGCCGGAAAATAAGATTTATGAGCTGTGGTTGCTTCCTGCCGATGGCAGCGCGCCCATGCCTTGCGGCTGGTTCAAACCGGATGATAAGGGCAATGGCATGATGACGCATCATTTGGAGTCCGCGGGCATCAGCGCCAAAGGCTTTGCTGTAACCATTGAACCCGCGGGTGGAAGCGATACGCCAACCATGCCCATAAAGTTCGCACCGAGCTAGATATTTCTCTTTCGCCGTGGGAACGGCGGCATACTCTCCAATTGCAGCCAATTCCCGCGCTCCTCTATATTCCTTCGCCTGCCCCTTGTGACCATGATTTCCGGCATTTCTAACCCTTCCTGAAGCAGAGTGTTTGTCGCCGCAACTCCTTCCAAATTTTTGTGTTGACATGACTTAGCTTTATGAATGAATATTTATACATTGATTTTGCATAATTATTCGGTGTCTCAGGTATGACGAAATTGGCCAGACAACAGTTGATCGTGGAACTCGCGCATGACGGCCCGTTGCCCAACCAGCAGGAGTTGGTCAAGATCCTCTCGCGCCGCGGCTATGCCGTGACGCAGGCGACACTTTCCCGCGATTTCAACGAGCTGGGCCTGGTTCGCACCCCGGAAGGTTATACCCTTCCTAACGGCGACGCCGCGCCCGCAGAGCCTGCGCCTACGGTCTCGCGAATCGTTCGTGAGTTTGTACGCGAAATTCGCCGCGCACAGAATCTTCTGGTCATTAAGACAACAGCCGGCAGCGCCCAGCCGGTGGCTTTTGCCGTGGACGGCGAAGGCTGGGAAGAGGTCGTCGGCACCGTGGCCGGCGACGATACCGTGCTGGTCATTGCCCCGGACAACAAAACCGCCAAGCGACTCCAGACGCGCCTTGAGGAAATGCGCGCCTGATGCCACAGACAATCCAGCCCGCGGTTGTTGGAGCAACCGGCTATGCCGGTTTTGAACTGGTGCGCCTGCTCGCGCGCCATCCCCAGGCCAAAAAGCCGGTGCTGTTCACGCGCAACGGCGAAGCCGGAACCACAGCCAAGCTTGATGAACTATATCCCCACGTGAGCGGCAATGGCGGTTTTCCGCTTGAGCCCTTCAAGTGGGAAACGCTCAAAGCAAAAGGCGCTGACGTGCTTTTTCTGGCCACCCCGCACGAGGTCTCGCGCGAGTGGGTGCCAGAAGCGGTAAAGCAGGGCGTTCACGTGATCGACCTGAGCGGTGCGTGGCGATTGGAGTCTGCGGAGAACCGCGCGATTTACAACTTCAAAGATGAAAATCCAGAGCTTGCTGACAAATTGACCTCGCAGGCAGTGTACGGAATCCCTGAACTTCATCGCGATGAGCTCAAAAAAGCCGCGCTGGTAGCGAATGCCGGCTGCTATGCCACTTCGATCATTCTGGCATTAGCGCCGCTGGTGCGGGCTAGGATCGTCGATCTTGAGCACGGCATCATCTGCGACTCGAAGTCCGGCGTCTCCGGTGCAGGCAAGCAGCCGACGCAGAAGACACATTTTGTCGAAGTCGCGGAGAACCTTTCGGCCTACTCAGTCTTCAACCATCGGCACACGGGCGAGATCCTGGAGCAGCTTGGCCTGACAGCAGAGCAACTGATCTTCACGCCGCATCTGCTGCCGATTCCGCGCGGGATCCTCTCAACCATCTACGTTCGGCTGGCCTCGAAGATGACCGCTCAGCAGGTGGAAGACTGCATGCGACAGTTTTATGCAGGATCGTCCTGGGTGCGGATCTTCCCTGCCGCAAAGCTGCCGCAAATTCAGTATTCGTTGCACACCAACTATTGCGACGTCGGCTTCACGCTTGCCCCAGATGGGCAACGCCTGGTGATAGTGAGCTGCCTGGACAACCTGATGAAAGGCGCTGCCGGGCAGGCAGTGCAGAACATGAACCTGATGTTTGGCTGGAATGAAGAGGAGGGCCTGAGATGAAGATTGTGGTCAAGCTCGGCGGCGCCACTCTTGAAGACGCCGCGTTGTTACAACGCGCAGTCCTGTCAGTAAAGCAGCTTGCCCAGGAGCATCAGGTAGCGGTGGTGCATGGCGGCGGCGCAGCGTTGACGCGCATGCTGGCGCAGATGGGCAAAAAGAGCCAGTTTATTGACGGCCTGCGCGTCACAGACGCAGAGACGCGCGACTTCGCCGTGATGGTCCTGGCTGGGCACATGAATAAAAAGTTGGTTGCCGCGCTTGGTACAGTGGGCCAATCTGCCGTTGGTATGTGCGGCGGCGACGGCCAGGCTTTTCGCGCGCGCAAGAAGACCACCAACGGGCACGATCTGGGCTTTGTCGGCGAGATCTCCTCGGTCGATCCGCGCTGGATTGAGACGATCTGGCAGCAGGGCTGTATCCCTGTGATCTCCAGCGTCGCTCTGGGCATTGACGGCCAGTATTACAACATTAACGCCGATCAGATGGCTTCAGCCTGCGCCGTAGCTTGCCGTGCCAATGCGCTCATCTTTCTTACCGACGTTCCCGGCGTGAAAGGCGCGGATGGACTTGTGATCCGCTGGCTTGACTTGGGCACAGCTGCGGTACTGACACAGCAGTCGGTGATCGCTGGCGGCATGCTGCCTAAACTCCAGGCCTGCAAAGACGCGCTGCTGCATGGCGTGAACCGCGTGCGCATACTGCCCGCTGCTGAAGTTGAAGCATTGCCGGAATTTTATTTCACCAGGATTGAATCAGGGACGGAGGTGCTGGTCGCGTGAACCTGGAGCAGGTAAGCAAACTCGAATCCAAATTGCTGCTCTCAACCTACGACCGCTATCCGGTCCTGCTGCGCAAAGGTCGCGGCGTGTACCTGTATGACGATAAGGGCAGGAAATATCTTGACCTGCTGAGCGGGATTGGCGTGAATGCGCTGGGCTATGCGCATCCGGCGCTCACCAAGACGATTGCGCGGCAGGCCAAGCTGCTGGTGCATACTTCAAATCTCTTTTATCACGAGTATCAGGGCCGGCTGGCGGCGGCCTTGACGCGTGTTTCCGGCATGGATCGCGCGTTCTTTACCAACAGCGGCACTGAAGCATGGGAAGGAGCGTTGAAGCTGGCCCGTGCCTACGCGCGGGCCAACTGCGCTACCATCCCAGAACGCGCAACCGCGGCGCGTTCCGGGAGCCCTGGGGATTCCGGCGTCGAGCCCAAGTGGCGGATTCTGGCCTTGGAACATGCCTTCCACGGCCGGACTTTCGGATCGTTGGCGACAACGCACAAGGAAAAGTATCGCGCACCGTTTGCACCGGTTGTGCCCGGCGTGGAGTTCGTTCAGTTCAATGATGTGGCCGATCTCGAGCGCAAATTTGACTCCACCGTTTGCGCTATTGGTTTTGAGTTTGTCCAAGGCGAAGGCGGTATTCGTCCGGTGAGCCGCGAGTTTGCTGAAGCCGCGCACAGGCTTGCGCGCAAACACAACGCTCTCCTGATCGCCGATGAAATCCAGAGCGGTATGGGACGCACCGGCAAATGGTTTGCTTACCAGCATTACGGCATTCAACCTGATCTGGTCACAGTGGCCAAGCCAATCGCCGGCGGCCTGCCGCTGGGCGCGCTGCTGGCTTCAGAAAAAGTTTCGGCATGTATTCATCCCGGCATGCACGGCACCACGTTTGGTGGCGGTCCGCTGGCCTGCGCTGTGGCGTTGCATCTGATCAACATTCTAGAAAAAGAAAAGCTGCTCAAGCATATCCAGAAGACCGGCGATTATCTGCTGGAGCAGTTACACAAACTTCAGAAGAAAAATTCAGCCATCCGCGAAATTCGCGGCATGGGATTGATGGTCGGCGTGGAGTTGGAATCTGCCGAGCTGGCAAAAGAAATTTTCCAGAAGCTATTGAAGGCAGGCACCATCGTGAATCGCACGGATGAAACCGTGATCCGGCTACTGCCGCCATTCATCGTGAAGAAACAACACATTGACGTTTTGATCCGCCAGCTTGAGCAGGCGCTGGCAAAGAACGCCACTCTGGCCGCTGCGGCCGCAGGAAGGAACAAATAACCATGATGCCAGCCAGGATTTATGACCTGACAGCCATGCAGACGCCGATTGAGCAGAAAGTGATCTGCCGCGATCTGGTTTCTACCCAGGACTTCTCGCCGGAAGAGACGAGGTCACTGTTTGAGTTGACCCATGTGCTCAAGCGCCGCCCAGCGGATTTCCGTGGCGCGCTTGCCGGGAAGCAACTGGTTTTGTTCTTTGAGAAAGCCTCTCTGCGCACGCGGCTTACGTTTGAAGCCGGCATGGCCAGCCTGGGCGGGACCTCGCTCTTTATGGACCAGACGCGCTCCCTTCTGGGCGAGCGCGAGCCGGTTTGCGACATTGCCCGCAATGTTGAGCGCTGGGTGGATGCCGTGGTGCTCCGCACCTTCTCGCACCAGACCATTGTTGAAATGGCCCGGCACACGTGTATTCCAGTGATTAACGCGCTGAGCGATCTCGAACACCCCTGCCAGGCGTTTGCTGACTTCTTCACCCTGGAAGAAAAATTCGGCGACCTGAGCAGCGTGCACTTGGCGTATGTGGGCGATGGCAATAATGTGGCGCATTCACTCATGCTGGCCGCTGCAGCTTTGGGGGCAAGCATCTCTGTGGCGACGCCCGCAGGCTATGAGCCGAACGCGGAGATCACGGCCGCAGCCAAGAGGATTGGCCGCACCACCGGTGCCATTATTGAGATCACCAATGATGCCGTTAAAGCGGTCACTGGCGCCAACGCGATCTACACCGATGTCTGGGCCAGTATGGGACAAGAAGACGAGGCAGCCGAGCGGGCAAAGATCTTCGCACCATATCAGGTCAACGATGAGCTGTTTGCCCATGCCGCGCCGCATGCGCTCTTTATGCACTGTCTGCCCGCGCATCGCGGTGAAGAGGTAACGGCCAGCGTGATCGATTCACCAAGGTCGATCGTTTTCGATCAGGCAGAAAATCGTATGCACATACAAAAATCTATCCTGCTGTTGCTCCTGGGCAGCGGCATGCGGACTTCATCCACAAGGAGCAATCATGCGTGAGAAAGTCGTACTGGCTTATTCCGGAGGCCTCGATACCTCAATCATCATTCCGTGGCTCAAGGAAAACTATCACTGTGACGTGATTGCCATGATCGCCGACGTGGGCCAGGGCGATGACATTGACGCGGTCGTTGAGAAGGCCCACAAAACCGGCGCGGCCAAGGTGATCGTAAAAGATCTGCGCGAGGAATTTCTCGGCGATTACGTCTTCCCTGCTGTGCGGGCCGGTGCTGTCTATGAGCACAAGTATCTGCTGGGAACGTCGCTGGCGCGTCCGGTGATTGCCAAGCACCAGGTTGAAGTTGCGCTGCAAGAGAATGCTACTTCGCTGGCGCACGGCTGCACCGGCAAAGGCAATGATCAGGTTCGCTTTGAGCATGCATTTCAGGCACTGTCGCCAGAGTTGAAGGTAATTGCGCCATGGCGCGAATGGACTTTGAAATCGCGTGAAGATTGCCTTGACTATGCCGAAGCGCGTGGCATCTCCGTGACCGCGAGCCGCGAGAAGATTCACAGCCGCGATCGCAATATATGGCACCTGAGCCATGAAGGCGGTGAACTGGAAGATCCTAACAACGCGCCGTTTGATTCCACCTGGCAGCTCACCAAATCCCCGCAGGAGGCTCCGGATCGTGAAGAGAGTGTGACCATTGCCTTTGAGTCAGGCACGCCGGTTTCAGTGAATGGTCAGGCACTCGATCCCGTGTCGCTAGTCGAACTGCTGAATGAAATTGGAGGACGGAATGCGATTGGCCGTATCGATCTGGTTGAAAACCGTTTCGTCGGCATCAAGTCGCGCGGCTGCTATGAGACGCCCGGCGGCACGCTGCTGCTTACCGCGCATCGAGAACTGGAAGCGCTTTGCCTGGAACGCGAAGTCATGCACTTCAAACAGCAGATGGCGCTCAAGTATGCCGAGATCGTTTATTTTGGCCTGTGGTTCACGCCTCTGCGCGAAGCACTGGATGCGTTTGTCGCAGAGACGCAGAAAGAAGTAACAGGCTCGGTGACGCTGAAACTCTACAAAGGCAACATCGCCATCGGCGGGCGCGAGTCAGAGTTCTCGCTCTACCGCACTGATCTCTCGTCATTCACCATGGGTGCAAGTTATGACCAGAAGGATGCGGAAGGGTTTATCCGCATTCTGGGCTTGCCTGCACGGTCGCTAGCGCAGTTGAAGAAGAAGAAAACCGTACAACAAACCGAGGAGATTGCGAAGTGAAGATGTGGTCAGGCCGGTTCCGGCAGCCGCTGGACCCGCATTTCGAAGAGTGGCAGCGGTCATTTCCCTTTGACCAGAAACTGCTGCGCTATGAGCTTGCGGCCAGCCGCGCCCACGCACAGGCGTTGAAGGCCGCGGGCATCATCATCTCCGCGGAGTACAGCCTGATTGTGTCTGCGCTGGACCAGATCGGCAAGAGCAGTGAGCAGTACCCGGACTACTTCAACGATCCAGAAGCGGAAGACGTGCATCACTTCGTCGAGAAAAAACTGGTAGCGCTGATTGGGGAGACGGGCAAGAAGCTGCATAGCGGACGCAGCCGCAATGAGCAGATCGCCACTGACCTGCGGCTGTTCGTACGTGATTCGATCGACGATCTGCGCTCGTTGCTAGGTGATTTTCTGGAAGCGCTGGTGGATCGCGCTGCCAAAGCGAAAACGTTTTTTATGCCTGCTTACACGCATCTGCAACGGGCAGAACCGGTGCTGGTAGCGCATTGGTTGCTGGCCTATTTTGAAATGTTCTTTCGCGATGGCGAGCGCCTGCTTAACTGCCGCGAACGGGCAAACGAATGTCCGCTCGGCTCTGGCGCGGTGACCGGAGCAACTTTGCCTCTGGATCGCGAGTTGGTCAGCCGTGCACTGGGATTTACGCGTCCTACCGCAAACAGCATGGACGCAACCAGCGATCGCGACTTTGTTTTGGAATTCGTCGGCGCGGTCACGCTGCTTGGCGTTCATCTGAGCCGCTGGGCTGAAGAGTTCATACTTTTTGCCACGCAGGAATATGGCTTCATTAAACTGCCTGAAGCTTATTCCACTGGCAGCAGCGCCATGCCGCAGAAACAGAATCCTGATTCTCTGGAGTTAATCCGTGGAAAAGCAGGACGGCTGATCGGCAATCATGTTGCCCTGCTCACGACGGTTAAAGGTCTGCCGCTGGCCTACAACAAAGACATGCAGGAGACGCAGGAGCCACTGTTTGAAGCTGCGGCCACTGCGAACCACTGCCTCAAGGTCGCGACGGGATTCATGCGGACGGTGCAGTTCAATCGTGAGCGCATGAAGTCGGCGTGTGAAAGCGGCTTTATGAATGCCATGGCGGCGGCCACATATCTCTCCCGGCGCGGTGTGCCGTTTCGGCAAGCGCATGAGGTCGTGGCGCAAGCTGTACAGAAGTGTCTGACGCAGGAATGCGAACTGGAGCAGCTATCACTCGATGAGCTGCGCGAATTCAGCCCGGCATTCGACACCGATATTTACGAACATTTGAAAGTTGAAAATGTGCTGGCCTGCCATGATGTTTCCGGCGGCACAGCGCCGCATCGCGTGCAGTACGCGCTGAGCGCCGCACGCGAAAAGCTCGCTATCCTGCAGGAGGCACATGGTACACACGCGTAACGCCATCCTGCCAGACGTAGAAAGCATTCACTCGATTATTCGGCGCTATTCAGAATCAGGCACGCTGCTGCCGCGTACGTTAGGCGAACTGAGTGAGAACGTGCGTGACTTTGTTGTGGCAGAAGATGACGGCCTGATCGTTGGCTGCGGCGCTCTGCATCTTTACGGCATGCACCTCGCGGAAATTCGCAGCATCGCCGTGATGCCTTCTGCCAAAGGCATTGGCGCAGGGCGCAAACTGGTGGAAGCCCTTCTGGACGAAGCGGAACATCATCGCGTAACCTGTGTGTGTTTGTTTACCCGCATTCCGGAGTTTTTTGCCCACATGGGATTTGTAGTTGCCACGCGCGAGGAACTGCCCGACAAGATTTACAAAGATTGCGTCCATTGCCCCAACCTTTACGCCTGCGATGAAGTAGCGATGGTGCGCGGCCCAATTCCGCAAAACGTTGGTCCACGCGACGCGCAGATTCTGATCCCGCTGGTAAGGCTGGGCGCGTGAACGGCCGTCCGCCCCGGGGATTTCTCTTTTCTGCATGTGCTGCCGGCATCAAGGCCAGCGGCAAACCTGATCTGGCTCTCGCTCTGGCGCCTGAAGGCGCTGCCGCAGCAGCTATGTTCACCCGAAACCAAGTTGTCGCCGCGCCTGTCATTGTGGGGCGGGAAAATCTTCGCCACTCGCAAGGACAGCTTCGCGCTCTGATTGTGAATGCCGGTAATGCCAATTGCGCCACCGGCAAGCAAGGATTGAAAGCAGCCAAGAATGTTTGTGCTGGAGTGGCAAAGCAACTCCAGGCCAGGCAAATCCAGGTTCGCGAATACCAGGTCTTTCCTTCTTCCACAGGAATTATCGGCGTGCCGCTGCCGGTGGAAAAGATTCACGCAGCTTTGCCAGATCTCATTGCCGCTGCGGCGGAAAGCGAACAGGCTTTTGACGAATTTGCCCACGCCATCCTGACCACAGATACGCACAAGAAGGTTGCGACCCAATCCATTGTCTGCGGCGGTGTTGAGGCGATTCTGGCCGGTGTAGCCAAAGGCGCAGGGATGATCCATCCCAACATGGCCACAATGCTGGTTTATCTTTTTACCGATCTTGCGGCCACGCCGCGCGAGCTGCAACAGTGCCTGGAAGAAGCCGTGAACCAGAGCTTTAACAACATATCCATTGATGGTGATACTTCCACCAATGACACAGTGCTGCTCATGGCCAGCGGCAAAAGCGGCGTGCAACTCAAGGCTGTGCGCAATCAGTTCCAGGCTGCGGTCATCAAGGTCTCCCGGTCTCTGGCGGCCCAGATTGTTGCGGATGGTGAAGGCGTGAAGCACGTTGTGCGGCTCAGCATTGAGCAGGCACGCAGCCGCGATGAAGCGCGAAAGATTGCCGCTGCGATTGCAAATTCACCGCTGGTCAAAACGGCCTGGGCCGGCGCCGATCCTAACTGGGGACGCTTTCTGGCCGCCATCGGCAACTCCGGAGTGCAGATCAACCAGGAGCGCATCAATATCCATCTGGGCGAGCAGCAAATCTGCCGCCATGGAGCAGCAATCCTTTTCGATCAGGAGCGCGCTCATCGTTACATGTCAGAACCGGTTTATGACATTCGCATCAGCCTGGGTGCAGGCAGCGCCGATCTGGAATTTCTTTCCTGCGATTTGACGGCGGAGTATGTGCATATCAATGCAGATTACTCAACGTAGCTTTTTCTCTGAAGTCCCGACCCTGAGCTTGTCGAAGGGGAGGGATCTCTACAATCACCAACAATCTGACAGGCAATAGTGCATCCTGAAACACTTAGAGGGTGAAAGCAACAACCCTTGAGGCTCCTGCGGCGAATAGTTCCTCGCTATGTTTCGGGATTTAGAAAGACTCCGGTTGACATCCTACCCAAGCCAGAGCATACTCAGGTAGAATGCCAACCCGAGATGAAAAAGATCGCATCGCAATTCTTCAAGGAACACTCGATCTGCTGATCCTGCGTACCCTTCTTTTTGGTCCACAGCATGGCCAGGGCATCGCTCGCGCCATTCAACTGCAATCTGACGATGAGTTGCTGGTAGATCATGGCTCGCTTTATCCCGCGCTGCAGCGATTGGAGAACCAAGGCTGGATCATCGCTGAGTGGGGCACCAGCGAGAACAATCGCAAAGCGCGTTTCTACAAGCTCACCAAAGCCGGACGTAAGCAACTGGCGCACGAAACCAGCCAGTGGGAACGGTTGTCCGCTGCCATTGGCAGAGTTCTGAATGGACAAAAAGCGGAGGGCTAAATGTTTTGGCGGCGCAGACGCACTGATTCTGACTTTAAGGCTGAGATTTCTTCGCATTTGGAACTGGAGATTGCGCGGCTGTGTGAGCACGGCATGAGCCGTGCTGATGCTGAAGCAGTAGCGCATCGCGAATTTGGCAACGTGCTACAAGCAGAGGAGCGCTTTCACGAGTCCAGCCACTGGATGCTCCTGGAACATCTCCGCCGTGACGTTGCTTATGCGTTCCGTGTTTTCGCGCGCAATCCTGGGTTCACGTTTGTCGCCGTTATTTCTCTGTCCCTTGGGATCGGCGTGAACGCCTTGATATTCAGCGCGGTCAATGCGGTTGTGCTGCGGCCATTGCCGGTAGAAAAGCCGGATCAACTGGTTTTTCTTGAGAATGGCATGTTTAACGCCGGGCAGTCTTTTCCTGCGTATCGCGAAATTCGCGATCACAACCAGGTGTTCTCTGGAACACTCGGCTATCGCGTTGTGCAAGTTGAAGTCGAATCGAACACCGGCGTGAGCCGCACCTGGGGCTATCTGGCCACGGGAAATTATTTTGATGTCCTGGGCGTAAAGCCGCTGCTTGGGCGCTTCTTCCACGCTGAAGATGATCTGCACGAGGGTGGTAGCCCGTACGCTGTCCTGAGCTATGGATCATGGCAATCACGTTTTGGTGGCGACCGAAACATTGTTGGCAAAACCATCCGCATCAATCGCCAGCCTTACACGGTGATCGGTGTTGCAGGCCGCGAGTTCCACGGCACAGAAGTTTTTTACTGGCCGGAAGTCTGGGTACCGATGATGATGCAGGCACAGATCGAGCCGGGAAATGCATGGCTGGACGAGCCTGCAACTTTTAACACGTGGGTGATCGGCAGGCTCAAGCCCGGTGTCAGCATTGGTCAAGCCACGGCCAACCTGAACACCATTGCTGCGGAACTGGCGCGCAGCAACCCCAAAGTCAATGAGGGGCTGAGTTTCCGTCTGGCGCGGCCTGGATTAGTTGGTGACGCTCTCGGCGCCCCAATCCGCGCGTTTTCATTCGGCGTGCTGCTGCTGGCTGCGCTGGTTCTGCTGACGGCGTGCGCTAACCTTGCGAGTATGGTTGCTGCGCGCGCTGCAGATCGCCAGCGTGAAATCGCGATTCGATTGTCCATCGGCGCGACGCGCAGCCGTGTGATTCGCCAGTTGCTGACTGAAACGCTTGTCCTCTCCGCGCTGGGCGGCGCCTGCGGTTATGGACTGGCAATGCTGCTCTCGCGCACACTCAGCGCGTGGCACGCTCCCCTGGATTTTCCGGTACAGTTTGACGTAACTCCTGACTGGCGCGTCTTCTGTTTTGCCGCGGCCGTTTCCGCGATTGCGGGTATTCTCTTTGGCCTGGCGCCTGCACGCCACGCCGCGCGCACTGACTCCAATGCAGTGTTGAAAGGCGAAACATCCGGTTTTAAAGGACAACGCCTGGCTTTGCGCGACGTGCTGGTTGTGGTCCAGGTAGCGCTCTGCTTCGTGCTTGTCTCGGCCTGCCTGCTGTCATTACGCGGACTGCAGAAGTCTTTGTCCATGCAACTGGGCTTTGAACCGCGGGGAGTCACCATGGCCGCTTTTGATCTAGGGCTGGCCGGATATCCGCAGGACCGAGGGCGTGAGTTTCAGCAGCGCGCACTGGATGCGCTTTCCCGGCTGCCGGGCGTTCAATCTGCGGCGTATTCCAACTCCGTGCCGCTGAGCATTGACCAATCTCATACCTCTATCTACCCTGAGCACCAACCGGATGTTCGCGCCTCAACTGCGCCGCTGGCGATTCGGTATCAGGTTTCACCACACTATTTCGAGACGCTCGGTATCCGCGTGCTGGCAGGCCGCGATTTTACCTGGCACGATGATGCACAATCACCACCTGTGGCAGTCATTAACCAGGCCTTTGCCCGGCAGATTCTTCGCTCAGAGAACGCCGTCGGAAAACGGTTCAGCGGTGGTCCCGGCGGAAAGCAACTGGAAGTGGTTGCTGTGGTGGAGACCGGCAAGTACATGAGTCCCACAGAACCGGACACTCCGGTCTTCTTTATTCCCGAGCTGCAGCAGTACAACACAACTACCACCATGCTTGTTCGCTCTTCCCTTCCTGCGAACGAAATGACTGAGAAAATCCGGCAGACCCTGGCGCAGCTTGATCCGCAGTTGCCGCTGTTTGGCACAGGCGGGCTGGATCAGGTGTGGCGATTCGCGTTTTTCCCGCTTCATGCCGCCGTGATTGCGCTGGGCTCCTTTGGCGTGCTGGCGATTGTGCTGGCCTTGACGGGCATTCACGGCCTGGTGGCTTATGGCGTTGCAAGGCGAGTGCGGGAAATCGGAATTCGAGTGGCTATTGGCGCAGCGCCCAGCCAAGTGGTGAAGCTGGTGCTGAGCAAGACGTTCTATCTGCTCGGATTGGGAACTGTTATCGGCTTTGCGCTTTCTCTGGCTGCGGGGCGTCTACTGGAAGCCGTGGTTTACGGTTCAGTACGCGATCCTCTGGTCCTTGCAGGCGTATGCCTGACCATGGTCTTGCTTGGTCTCGTCTCGTCCTGGGCTCCTACGCGGCGCGCGTTGAGAATTGAGCCGACCGTGGCGCTGAGGCATGAATAGGAGCAGCGAGCAATTGGCGACTGGCCAAAGCCCTTTTCGTTACAATGCAATGTAGATGGAACATCTCAACTCTGGATCGGCCTGGTCCACCTAAGACCACGCAAGAAGGGCAACAAAGATTTCGCTGGAGCTTATACCAATATCATTACCTGGGCCTGTGATTCAGCCAGCTTTCAAACCAAAGCGGAAACGATTGCGGCAACAATGGATCTATACGTAGTTGAAATTGAGGACGAGGAACCGCTTGTAGAGAGAACATCAGATTCTACTCTAAGCGAAGAACTCGAAGACATGCGCGCCAGGGCTGAATTCAATCCTAATGCCATCGTGTACGGGACATTTCACCAATATAGTCATGACGACGCTTAGTGGCGACTGGCTGGTCGTGACATTAAAGAATCAGCTGAGCCCCCAAGAGTTAATTGCTAATGGCCAATGGCTGCCTTGCTGCTCTTTGCCGCACCTTGCCGCTTTGCGTCTGCCTCTGTGAATGGGTATTTTAGAGACAGATGCCACAGACTCTAGCTGAATATCCGCGGTTGCACCTGGCGCGAAAGGATGAGATCGCCTATGTACACCGGCGCGGGCTGCGCACGCTGCGCTGGAGCTACCAGCAGTTGGCCGAGCTGGCTTTTCGTTTTGCGCGAGAGCTTGAAGCCAGAGGGATCGGCAAAGGCGAGCGCGTTCTGCTCTGGGGTGATAACTGCGCAGAATGGATTGCTGCATTTTTTGGCTGCATGCTCCGTGGAGTTGTGGCCGTACCCATGGACCGGATTGCAGCACCCAGCTTTGCCCAGCGGGTTGCCGCTGACGTGGATGCAAAGCTGGTGGTCTGCTCCAGCGCATTGTCAGCGCATGCCGGTAACCGTCCTTTTCTAGAACTGGAAATGCTCAACGATTATGTTCGCCAGCGCTCAGCGGAGCCTTATCTGCCCCAGGCCAGCCGCGATGACACGGCACAGATCGTTTTCACTTCTGGCACCACAGCAGAACCGCGCGGCGTGGTACTGACGCACGGCAACATTCTCTCCAGTGTTGATCCTATCGAACGAGAGTTCCCCAAATATCGGCGATCAGAGAGGCTTTTTCATCCAATACGATTTCTGGAACTGCTCCCGCTGAGCCACGTTTTTGGCCAGACCATGGGAATGTTTATTCCTACGCTGATCGGCGGAACGGTGCACTTCCAGGACAGCTTCAAGCCCATCGACATCATCAGCACGATTAAGACCGAGCGGATCTCCGTGCTGGTTGCGGTTCCGCGAGTGGCTGAGTCGTTGAAAAATAAAATTCGCAGCGACTTTGCTGCCCTGATCAAAAAAAACTGGGACCGCGCAGAAAAAGAGCATTATCTCAAGCGCTGGTGGCGTTTCCGCAAGGTGCGCCGGCATTTTGGCTGGAAGTTCTGGGCCATCATCTCCGGCGGCGCGGCGCTCGACCAGAATACTGAAGAGTTCTGGCGGCGGCTGGGCTACGTGGTGGTGCAGGGCTACGGCCTTACGGAAACAAGTTCTCTCATCAGCCTGAATCATCCATTTAAAGTTGGCCGCAGATCGATTGGCAAGGTGCTGCCGGGACGCGAAATGAAGCTTGATCCGGAGACGGGCGAGATCCTGGTACGCGGAGAGAACGTGGCCCGGCAATATTGGCAGGGCAATGAATTGAAGCCGGTCACAGGTGAAGAAGGCTGGTTTCGCACCGGCGATCTCGGCGCGCTCGACGAACAGGGCAATCTGTATTTCAAAGGCCGCAGCAAAAATGTGATCGTGACCCCGGCGGGGTTGAAGGTTTATCCCGAAGACCTGGAGCAGGCGTTGCGCAAGCAGCCGCAGGTGCGTGACTGCGTGGTTGTAGGAGTAGCCAAAGGCGGGAACGCTGAAGCTTGTGCTGTGCTGTTGCTCAGCAACGGCGACTCCGGCGGGACGGCAATCGCAAATGCCAATCAATCTTTAGCGGACTTCCAGAAGATACGCCGCTGGTTTGTCTGGCCGGACGAGGACTTTCCCCGCACATCGACGCAGAAGCCGAAGCTTGAGCTGATCCGTCGCGCGGCTGAAGCGCAGGTAAATGGGGGAGATCCCCTTGCGCAAAAAGCTCGAAAGGATGGGGTACCCGGCAATGGTTCTCCTGCCGGCGGACTGGAAGAACTGATTGGCAATATCGCCGGACGCCGGGTTGAGCTAAACCCTGAGGCACATTTGGAAAACGATTTGAACCTGAGCTCGCTGGATCGAGTGGAGCTGATGTCGGCGATTGAGAACCGCTACCAGGTTGATCTGGGTGACCGAGAGTTGTCCAAGGTCAATACGGTTGCCGATCTGGAAAATCTTCTAAAGAAAACTGCGCCTGAGACCAAAAAGGCGGACTATCCATATTCACGCTGGGCGCAGAGCTGGCCCGTGCGCATGATTCGCGTGGGCGTGTATCACGCAATTACTTTGCCTTACATTATGGTGATGGCACGGCCTAAAATCATTGGCCGCGAGCGGCTCAAAAACTTTCGCGGACCAGCGCTGATCATCTCCAACCATATCGCGCAAATTGATATTGGTTTTCTAATGGCCGCTCTGCCCATGCGCCTGCGCAATCGGCTGGGCGTGGCCATGCAGGGAGAGCAGCTTAGGGCGATGCGCCATCCGCCGCGAAATTGGTTTTTTCTGAAGCGCTGGTGGGAGCAACTGCAATATGCGTTGATCGCCGCGTTTTTCAATGTGTTTTCCATGCCACAGCGTGCTAAGTATCGCGAGGCGTTTCGCTATGCCGGTGATCTGGCCGACCACAAATACAACGTGGTGATCTTTCCTGAAGGCCGTCGAACCGAGACCGGCGAGATGGCGCCTTTCCGTAGCGGTATTGGGCTGCTGGCTACACAGCTAAACCTGCCGGTGATTCCCATGCGAATCGATGGGCTATTCCCGTTCAAGATCGCCAAGAAGCATTACGCGCCACCTCATGCTGTGCAGGTGAGGATTGGCGATCCGGTAAAATTCGATGCGACGGACGATCCGGAAGAGATTGCAAAGCAGTTGCAGAAGATTGTGCAAGCCCTTTAGTGACCGATATTTTCTAGCACTTCATTGCTCGCGAACCGAAGTCCTCGCATATATGTACTCTTCAATCACCCGCTCCAGAGTTCCCTGAGCCTGAAGAATGTATTCCACCGCGTCGCGTCCAGCACCGTGCCCGCCACGCGAAGGGGTCTCATAATGCGCAATCGCCTTTACCTGCGGACGCGCATTAGCCACGGCAATCGCCAAACCGCAACGGCGCATGATTGGCAGATCGATCACATCATCTCCAACATAAGCAATCTGCTCCGCGCTGAAGCCGCTCTCTGCCAGGATCTTGTCCAGTATTTCCGATTTGTTCTGCGCTCCCTGGAAAAGAAAATCAATCTTCAAGTCGCGCGCACGCAAGGCCACGGTTTCTGAAATCCTTTTTGTGACCATGCCGGTTTTCAGCCCGCCCAGGCGGGCAAGCGAGATCCCTGTCCCATCGTGAGCGTTGAAGCCTTTGGCCTCAATCATGTTCTGGCTGATGATGCCGAAGCCCGGAGCATCAGCATGTTTTTGCGCATGCGCATCCGTGCTGCGCGGCCCTGTGGCCGGCGCAGGAAAAAGCCAGATGGAGCCATCAGTAAGGACGCCGTCAACGTCAAAGAGAATAACTTTTATTTTTTTAGCGCGATCAATGGGGGCAGTCATTAGTTTTTAGTACTTAGTAGTTAGTTTCTGCATTGGAGCACTTGGCCTTAGTGTAAAGTGACCAAACAAAAATCTAACTACCAACTACTAATTACTAACTGCTGCCTCACACCATCTGAGTTCCCCACAAATCATGCAGATGAATAATGCCCTCAACAGTTCCGTCAGCGCTGGTCACAACCAGTGAGGTGATTTTCCTTTGCTCCATGATGTTCAGCGCTGTCATGGCAAACTCGTCGGGCTGAATCGTCTTCGGACTCGCCGTCAGGCAGTCCCCGGCGGTCAGGCTGAGAACGTCTTTGCGTTTTTCCAGCAGGCGGCGCAAATCGCCATCACTGATCACGCCCAGCAGCTTGTTATTTTCCACCACCGTGGTAATGCCCAGACCTTTGCGCGACATTTCATAAATCACATCAGCCATCTTGGTTGTCTGAGAGACGCGCGGCACGGAATCACCGCTGTGCATGAGCTGTGAAACCCGCGCCAGCTTTTTACCCAGCTTGCCGCCCGGATGCAGATGCGCAAAATCTTCTTCTTTGAAGCCGCGCTTTTCTGACAAGGCGACGGCCAGCGCATCGCCCAGCGCCAACATGGCGGTGGTTGAAGCCGTAGGCGCAAGCCCAAGAGAGCAAGCTTCCTGATCAATAGAGCAATCCAGCGCGATATCAGCCGCCTGGGCCAGGGTGGAGCGCTTGTTTGCGTTGGAATAAAGCCGATCACCGGTAATGCTTATCAGCTTGCTGCCAATCCGGCGGATGGTCACCAGCAATTGCAGGATCTCTTCAGTTTCTCCACTGGAAGAGAGCGCCAGCACCACGTCACCGCGCACCAGCATGCCAAGATCGCCATGAACTGCTTCTGCTGGGTGCAGATAAAGCGCGGGCGTGCCCGTTGAGCTGAGAGTGGCCGCCACTTTGCGTCCAATCAGCCCGCTCTTGCCCATGCCGGTTACCACTACGCGACCGCCGCAGGAATAAAGGCAATCCACCGCTCGCTCAAAATCCTGCCCCATGGGACCGGCAATGCGCTCTGCCAACTCACGCAGAGCTTCAGCTTCAATACGGACAACATTGGAACCAGTGGATTTCACTGGAAACAATAGTAGCAGAGAAGGAATCGCCGCATGAGCGCTGATGGCCGCAGATCAGAACAAAAAACTGTTGGTTTTTATTTGTGCCTCTCCGCGTAGATCAGCGGCAACTAGACTTCGAAGACCCGATACGGCTTGCCGCCATCCTGCGCCATCAGTAATGACAATGCTACGTTGTACACAGGAACGCCACCTATGGTTTTGCCGTCAGCCGTCCCGTGGTGCGCGTGACCGTGAAACGCCATCACCGCCTGGTGGCGATCAATTACTTCAGCAAGGCGTGAGCTGCCAAGATACGGCCAGATTTCCTGCCGTTCGCCTTCGACCGTCGCGCAGATGGGTGCGTAATGAGTAACGATTACAATTTTTGGCGAGCGCAGCATGGTAAGCGCGCGTTCCAGCTTGAGTGTTTCATCCAGTCCTGCCTGGACAAACGCTTTAATCTCCTTTTCGCCAAAAGCAGTCAGCATGCCCTTGCCAAAGCCGCCAGGAAAACCTTTGGTCCCGGCAAAGCCCACGCCGTCACGCTCATAGCTGCTGCCGTCCAGAACCTTGATGCCTTCGGTGGTCATCATTTTGATCAGCTCTTGTTCCTGGCCACTTTCATAGTCGTGGTTGCCCAGCACTGCAACAATAGGAACACGCAGCCGTACCAAGCCGTTAAGTAGGGAGTGCATCTCTTCCGGCTTGCCATAATTGGTGAGATCGCCGGCAATCACCAGCAGGTCGGCTTCGTCGCGCACGCGCGTCAGGGGATCCCGAAGGCGGTCATAGCCCTGAGGAGTGAAATGAATATCTGCTGTAGCCGCGATTCTCATAAGCTGAATGAAAGTTCAACCGGTGCTGCAATCTTTCAGGCCGCATTCTCCGTCGGCCGGTGGATCACTTCTGCTTTGCTTCTGTGTTCGGCCAGGATGTCACGCTTGCCCCACTCCGCCACGTCAATGGCAAACATCTTGTCGTCAATCAGGCTACCGCGAAATTCAGAGTCCTTATTCGGATGCACCAGCTCAACTCTGAAGCGCTGCAGCAGCTCGTCCCATATTTCATGGGGCACATAGCTGGTGTTGGCCGGATAGATGTAGTGGTAGAGCAGCAAATGCCAGAAGAGCATTTCCCAATGCTCGCCCACCAGGGCCAGCAGGCGCTGCCAGTCAATCTTGCCGCGCGTGCCATAAATTACATGGCAAATATCGGCGCCATCAAAGCGTTCCCGCCGTGTGACAAAGACTTTGGAGGCGATCAGTTCTTCCGGCGCCAGCACGCGCACGGAAAGCCCAAAGATCTGGGCCCGGCTGGCGTGCCTGATCCATGAATAATCCACGCGGATCACGCCGTTGCTCATTCCCGTAATCAGGTCGACAAAGAAACCATCACGCTTGGCTTTGGCCAGCCAAACGTTATCCAGGATCTCCGTATCAAAGCCGTCTTTTTTCAGGATATCGAGAGCGCGACCTGCTTCCTGCGTAGGCAGGAAGAGGTCAAGGTCCTTGGTATCGCGCCAGATGCCGGTGTGCTCATGCAGCGCGAAAGCGCCGGAGATCACGAAGGGCACACCCTTGCGCTCCAGCAACTGGATCACCTCGCGAAACAGCGCCTCCTGCTTCTGGCAGAAAACGGGGGGCTGAGACGAACTTACCGGCAACGCTTTTTCTTGGTCGTCTGACATCCTCGTGTTAGATGGCATATTGGGCCGCCAATGTTGTTGAACTACACTGGAAAATGCACAGCGGCCAGAGCCGGCATCTAAATTTGCAAGAGGTAACGAGGGAACAAAGTCGTGGCCAAACAAGAGACATCCATCACCGTTGAAGGCCGGGAGATCAAGCTTTCCAAGCTCGACAAGGTTTTATATCCGCAGGCTGGCTTCACCAAAGGCCAGGTCATTGATTACTACGTAAAAATTGCGCCTGTGCTGCTGCCGCATCTGTCGGGACGGCCGCTCACGCTCAAGCGTTATCCTGAAGGCGTGGAAGGCATGTTTTTCTATGAGAAGAATTGTCCCAAATATCGCCCTGATTGGATCAAGACCGCCAAAGTTTGGAGCGAAGGCAACAAGCGCTACATGTTTTATTGCGTCGTAGAGGAAGTGGCTACGCTGGTTTGGTTGGGTAATCTGGCTGACCTGGAATTGCATACTTCGCTTTCGCGAGCGCCAGAGTTGCCGCGGCCCACGGTCATCGCTTTCGATCTTGATCCCGGCGCTCCAGCCAACATTGTGCAGTGCTGCCAGGTTGGGTTCTGGGTGCGGGAGATTTTCTCCCAGTTCGGATTGCAGACCTTTGCCAAGACATCCGGCTCAAAGGGGCTGCAAATCTATGTCCCGCTGAACACCGCTGTGACGTACGAACAGACCAAGCCTTTTGCCAAAGCGATTGCGCAACTGCTGGAAGAGCGCCATCCCGGCCAGGTGGTTTCAGATATGAAGAAGTCACTGCGCTCCGGCAAAGTGCTGGTGGATTGGAGCCAGAACGACGTTCACAAAACCACTATCAACGTCTATTCTCTGCGCGCGAAAGATCAGCCAACCGTTTCCACGCCGGTTACCTGGAAGGAAGTTGAGCAATGCCTGAAAAAGAACGATCCTGAACTGCTGGTTTTTACTTTTGACCAAGTATTGAAGCGGGTGGAAAAAATGGGCGATTTGTTTGAGTCTGTACTCAAGCTGAAGCAGAAGTTGCCGAACCTGGAAAAACTCGGGCCATCTGCGGCATCGCTTGCGCCGGTGCCAGTGCCCAGCCCCAAGCGCGCCAGCAGCACGCGCAAACGCAAAAGCCAAATTTCCAAAGCCTAATTGGATGAAGTCATGGAGCAGGAGCGCTGGTTACTTAAGGGCCAGCCGGGCATGTCCATGTGAAGCCCCTGCTGATAGTCCATGTTCATATAGAAACATGCTGCAATCCAGAGCTGGTGGGCATCAAAATATGCAAGAAACATTGGGCTGAACCAACAGGCTGGCCGAGAAACAGGGTTGAACCAGAATATGGCTGAACCAAACAGGGCTGAATCAGGAAATATGGGTGAACCTAAAAACAGGGCTGAATCAGGCAATATGGGTGAATCAGGCTTCCAGCTCATTTCCCGGCTGCGAGCTTTAACCACTGAGCTGCGCGCTTTGGAACGCGAGCTGAAATCCGGTGGCGTTTCAGATCCCGCCACACTGCACGATTTCCGGCATGCGATTGACGAAGCACGCATGACTGCCTGGACTGCCAGCGAACTACACAATGCCCGGCCGGAGCGTCAGGCTACGATTGCTTCATTTCTGGCAGCAGAGCGCATTCGGCGCTTTGCCCAGATGATCCGCGACTTCTCTGTTGATCTGGAGCACCAGGACCTAACCTGGGAGAGCGGCGGCGTCCAGAGCTTATTTGATTCGGTTGCCGCTTTGCAGTCCCACCTGGAGCGGCTTATCCGTGAGCATCGCGCAAACTTCCGCAACCTGAAAGACGAGCAGGGATAGGAACGCAAGTCAGGCTGCTTTTACATGCGCGAACCAATCAGCGAATTGACTGAGGGCTAAAACTCTTATGTGCTTGGCAACCATTTCAAAATAGCTGCTTCTAATCTAAGTAGCTGCATCAACCTGCAGCCAACGAACAGATAGACCCACCGGTTCGGCGCGTAAGCGCCTTGGCAGGGAAACCGGTGGGTCTTTTATGTTTGTCGCTACGCTCCACACCGCTCAAGATCAAATCTTTTGATCTCAGCTTTTATATTCCTAATACAAGCAGCTCGCCGCGCAAGTCGGGCTCGCTGCTAACAGCGCTATTGAGCGTATTTTTATTGTGTCTGAATCCGTTTGATCCGTGGGTGAGGTTTCCGATTCCAGCGATCTCCCTTGAGCGCGCAGCATTTTTCACATCCCGCAGGTCTGATCTACACTTATTTGGATCGGAGACAACATGATTCATTCCGGCCGCCATTTTCTCCAGATACCCGGCCCTACCAACGTCCCTGACCGCGTTTTGCGCGCCATGGACCGACCTATGATCGACCATCGCGGGCCGGAGTTTGCCCAGTTGGGCGTTGAGGTCCTGGAAGGGCTGAAGTCGGTCTTTAAGACCAAAGGCCCGGTCATTATCTATCCATCATCAGGCTCGGGCGCGTGGGAAGCCGCAATTGTAAACACGCTCTCGCCCGGTGACCGCGTTTTGATGTTTGAGACCGGCCACTTCTCCAACCTGTGGCGTGATATTGCCCTGCGGCACGGCCTGATTGTGGATTACGTTCCCGGAGACTGGCGGCGCGGCGCGCAACCCGCCGACGCGGAAAAGAAGCTCGCGGAAGATACCGGCCATGCGATCAAAGCGGTGATGGTGGTGCACAGTGAAACTTCTACCGGAGTTACCAGCCGCATTGCCGACCTTCGCCGCGCCATGAACAGTGCGCGCCATCCCGCGCTGCTCATGGTGGATACAATCTCATCGCTCGGGTCTATTGATTATCGCCATGACGAGTGGGGCGTGGACGTGACCGTGGGCGGATCGCAAAAAGGGCTGATGCTTCCGCCGGGGCTGAGCTTCAATGCTGTCTCTGAAAAAGCCCTGGCCGCCAACAAGAACGCGAAAATGCCACGTTATTACTGGGACTGGCAGGAGATGCTCAAGCCGAATCGCGCCGGCTTTTTCCCTTATACGCCTGCCACCAACATGCTGTGGGGCCTGCGAGAAGCGCTTTTGATGTTGCAGGAAGAAGGCCTGGAAAATGTTTTCCGTCGCCATGATCGTCACGCCAAAGCTACGCGCGCAGCCGTAACTGCTTGGGGTCTGGAAGTGTGGTGTGAGGAGCCGCAGGAATATTCCAGTTCGTTGACTGCAGTGCTCATGCCCAAAGGCCATGATGCCGATAAACTGCGCGAAATCATCTTGGATGGCTTTGATATGTCTCTGGGCACCGGGCTTTCCAAGCTTGCCGGTAAGGTGTTTCGCATCGGGCATCTAGGGCATTTCAACGATCTCATGCTTGCCGGTACATTAAGCGGGGTAGAGATGGGCCTGCGCCTTGCAGAAGTTCCGCACAAGCCTGGCGGCGTTACCGCCGCTCTTAACCTGTTGGCGGAGAGCCGCCAGAAGAACGCGCAGCACATGAAAGTTGCTGAAGGCGCATTGACCTAAAAACAACTCTTGCCACTGAGGAATACTGAGAACACTGATGAGAAAAGGCCAATTTGTCAGCAGATCTTTATGTGAGCATTTGTTTTGATCAGTGTCATCAGTGGTAAATCCGAATTTTTGGGCAAAGTTGCTGAAGGCGCATTGACCTGAATTTTGCCAGCCAAACTAAAGGCGCAAAACGGCGCTTGTGAGTGACCTTACTTTGGGTTACATTCTTCTCATCCCGTTCTCAAAAGTTTGGCTCCATGGCATTCATGCATCGTCCCATGCCGGCGCACCCGTCTCTAATTGCCTCCTATTGCAGGAAGTGCCAGAATTTTGTCGCCGCAAGCCCCAAGCCGGGCATTCTTAAATCAGCGGAACGGGTTCATGATTGCAATCATTCACTAGGTAAGAGCAAGAAAGTATCCGCTCCTAAAAAAGCGGGTCCAGCAAAAGCCTAGAATGTGATTGGGCAAAAATGAATGGGCAATGCGGAACGCATTGCCCATTTTAATTCGCGTTAGCTCGCAAAGCTCGATTCGCCTGAAATCTGATCAGTTTGAATCGGCTGACGGCGGCTTCAGCGAACGCACAAACTCGATGAAGTTCGGATCTTTGCGCAGGCCGGCAAACTCATTGTCGTGCAGTGCGCTCTTGATGGGATAGCCTTCTTCATTGGCCTTACTCAAGTAGTAACGGCAGTGCTGCTGATCGTTGTGTTCTCCGTACATCTGCGCCATCACGTAATGAAAATGGCCTAGATCATTGGAGGTAACCAGCTTTACGGCAACGCCACCGGAAGGCGAACGCTCAAAAATGGTAGGGTCGATTGCCATGGCGCGCTGGTACTCCTGGGTGGCGCGATCAAAGTTTTTCTCAGAGAAATAGGCTGTGCCCAGATTGCTGTGAAAGCTGGCATTGTCATCGCTGAGCTTAATGGCCTTTTTATATTGCTTAACGGCGGAGCCATAATTCCTCTCGTTATAAAAGAGGGCGCCCAGATTGTTGTAGGCTTCAGGATATTTTTTATCGTCCTTGATGGCGGCCTGAAACTCCTTGCGAGCTTCTCTATCGCGGCGAAGCAGAAGCAGGCTGATTCCGGCCTTGTTGTGAAGAATGGCGCTATTCTCCTTTTTGATGGCGGCAAGGTAATAGTCAATTGAATCCAGATAGGCCTTTTCTGCGCGCAGTTCATCGCCCTGGCGTTCAAGCTCGGCAGCGGTGGCGTTTTCCGGGGGCGGCGGAACGCGCAAGATTGAAGCGGAGTCTGGAGCTGGTGAGGAAGGTGATTGCTGGGCGCATAAGGGCAAGGTAAGCGCCACAAGTACTGAGATAACCAACAAGCGGCTGAAGCGACCCATGGTGGGCCTCCTTAGTGCGGCCAGTTATTGCCTCGGGGTAGGTGTGACCGCAGGCTTGATTCCTTTATTATCTTCCTTATTGTCCGGGCCGCCAAATATTCGGCCCCAAAAACCTTTCTTTTTCTTTCCTGGATCCTGGGTCTGGGCAGCCGGTTGAGACATTATGGCAGGCTGGGCCGGACTGGAAGCAGTATTCCCCACTACATTAGACGCCGGAGGGGTGGGAGTTGGCTTAGGCTCAATGCCAAAAATTCTTTGCACAAAGTTGCCATGGGCCGTCTGCTCACAGGTTTGGGTGGGCTGAGTACCATCAATAAAGGCGGTTGTGTAGTCATCCGGGCAGGACGGCGTGGCAATCTGGTTGGTCGCCTTGTCCAAGGTCAGCTCTACGACCCCCTGAGGCGGGGTAAAAGGCTTTACGTCAGAATAGTTTGGCAAATCAACCGCCCGCTTCATAAATTCGGTCCAAATAGGCAGGGCGATAGCTGAGCCGCTCAAGTGAATATCACTGTAATCGTCATAACCGACCCAGACGATGCAGAGCAGGTTAGAGGTAAAGCCGGCAAACCAACCGTCGTGCGAGCTGCCGGTCTTTCCCGCCGCGGGGGCGGTAAACTTGCGCGCCCGGACACCGGCGGGACCTGCTGCAGTTCCATTATTTATAACTCCCTGGAGCATATCCGTAATTACATAGGCCACGCGGGGATCGAGCACCTGAGTTTTTTGAGGCTGGTAGTTATCGACAATGTCCCCGTTCGCGTCGCGGACTGAGCGGAGCATGATGGGGGTGATTCGCTGGCCGTTGTTACTGAAAACTGTATAGGCGGACGCCATTTCCAGAGGCGTAGCGTCATACGATCCAAGCGCCATGGCGGGCGTGGGCTTGACGGAGGAAATTCCGGCGATCCGGGCCAGGTTGGCCACTTTGTCATAACCAACCATCTCCGCGACTTTGACCGTGGCGTTGTTCAGCGAATGCGCCAGAGCAAATTGCGCGGTGACCTGCCCGTGGTACTCCTCTTTATAGTTGCGCGGGGTGTAAACGTCATCGCCGTTGATGAAAGCCGTAGGCGAGTCGTCCACCAGGCTGGACGGCGTAAAGACGGGCTGCTCATTTGTGATTGCGTTGTTAATGGCCGCCGCGTAGACAAACGGTTTAAAGATCGACCCCGTAGGACGCTTGGCAACCGCATGGTTCAACTGGCTGAAACCGTAGTTGCGTCCACCCACGAGGGCAAGCACTTCCCCGGTATGAGGATCGAGCGCTACCAGAGCCACCTGTGGAATTGGCCCTGGCGCAACCTTGGTTTCATATTTGTTCTTGCCAACCTTTACCCGCTTGGTGCGGAGCTTGTTCACTTGCGCGTCCACTTCTTTCAGGCCGATGTCCACGGCCTGCGCCGCAGCCGATTGCAGCGTAGGATCGAGCGTGGTGTAGATGCGAAGACCTTCAGAATTCAGATCGTCTTCACTATATTTGCCGACCAACTGTTCACGAATCAGATCAACAAAGTACGGCGCGTCACTAGCTTCAACATTCTGCGGAGCCAGCTTGAGCGGAGTGGCCTTGGCAGCATCAGCCTGGGTTTGCGTAATGGAGCCGGTTTCAACCATGGCTTCAAGAACCAGGTTGCGGCGGTCAAGAGCGCGCTCCGGGTGGCGATAAGGCGAGAGATAGCTTGGTCGCTGGACCAGACCCGCGAGCATAGCCGCCTCTGGGAGCGTGATGTCTTTCAGGTCCTTGCCGAAATACGCCTGCGCCGCTTCACCGAAGCCGGTGATGGTGAATGAACCGCGCTGGCCCATATCCACCTGGTTGGCATAAAGCTCAAAGATTTGCTTTTTTGAAAAGCGCTGTTCCAACTCAATGGAGATCAGAATCTCAGTGAGCTTGCGCTTGAACTTTTTTTCTGGGGTGAGAAAGAAGCCGCGAGCCACCTGCATGGTGATGGTCGACCCGCCCTGACGATTACCGCCCTGGCGAAGATCGACCCAGGCGGCCTGCATCAGACGCCAGTAGTTCACGCCGCTGTGATGAAAGAAGCGGCGATCCTCAATGGAGGTCACCGCATCGACCATGATTTTTGGGATGTCATCATATTTGACGAGCCGGCGCTTGGCGCGCTGTTGGCCGTCAAAGAGGCCGGTCACAAGCTGAGGTTCGAGTTCGTACGCCGTGAGATTGTCGTTGGAGTCGCCGAGTGAGGCGATGCGATCAACCAGCCCATCTTTTACACGCACCACCGCGCCTTCAGCGTTGTAATACGATTCATCCCCGGGCTTGATTTCAACCGCATCTTTCAGAATGCGATACACACCGAGCTTTGACTTGCCCTGCTCGCCGGCTTCAGTGTATCCGGCATGGCGCAGGTAGTTAGCGATCTCACGAGGATCAGCCTTCTGCCCAATGCGGACTTCGCGCGGCTGGGCATAAATCTTGGCCGTGTTGGCGAAGATAGGCCCATAAAAACGCTTATCGACGATCTTTTGGTACTTGATGTAATAGTACGAGAAGACGCCGAACAGCACGATGGAAATGATCAGAAAAGCAGCCAGCCCGGCACGCAGAAATGGGCTTTTAAGGCTGCCACGGAAGCCTTTAACGCGAGGAATTTTCAGTTTAATAGCCATGTCCAAGCAGGCGGAGTACGCCGTTGTTCTCTCAGACTGGCGGGCCAGAGCGTTACCTGCGCTGGTGCTGAGAAGGATTCGCTTTCTTCAGCTACATTATATCCTTTTGTTCATCGAATTGGCAGTAAAGTCCAGGTCCACCGGATGCACAACCATATCCACGTGGATACTGTAATGGACGCTGATGCCCAGACCATTCGGCGATCGATTGACCATTACCTGGTCTTCTCTCAGTGTAATGTCTTCAGCCGCCGCTTTACTGACCACCAATTTCTTGATGTCATCTTCTGTCGCGCTGGTATAGCTGTGCCGGCGCGCGATGTCATCAAGCGCATCTTGAAATTGATAATTGTTGAAATACGGGGGAACCATGTTCCACGCCACGTAAAAAGCGCCCACTACAATGGCGATTCCAATGAATGCTCTAAGCTTTCCCATATAACCGCTGGCACTGCTCCTTCACAGGCCCCGGCAAGCGCGCACAATTTTTTAGCTTGCTGGAGTTGATGACCGCACCAATTGCTGAAAAGTGCTGTCAATGCCGGCGATGTTAGCATCCTGAGATTGGCGTGTCGACCTTAAAACCACTTCGACATGACCCTCCGTAACCTTCTTTCCCACGTTGATTCGATAAGGGATTCCCACTAGATCGGCGTCCTTAAACTTGACGCCTGGTCTCTCATCGCGATCATCCAGCAGCACATCAAAGCCCGCTGCTTCCAGCTTCGCCGCAATCTCCTCCGCCGTCCTCGATATCAGCTCATCCTTCACATTGGTCGGTGTCACTACCACATCAAACGGCGCTATCGTCGGCGACAGCCAAAAGCCATCAGCGTCATTACTCTGCTCAATCGCCGCCGTCAGAATCCGCTCCACGCCGATCCCGTAGCATCCCATAATCGGCATGACCTCTTTTCCATCTTTATCCAGCACGGTCGCGCCCATTGATTTCGTGTACTTATTTCCTAGCTTAAAAATGTGCCCAATTTCCATCGCCTTGCCCACCACCAGCGGCTCGCCGCAGTTCGTGCATCCTTCACCTGCCGCCGCATTGCGCAAATCAATCCACTCCGTCGGATGGAAATCCCTCAGCGGCGTGACATTCTTCAAGTGATAGTCTTCCTTGTTCGCTCCGGTAATCAGGTTCTTGCGACCTTTCAGCGCCGTATCTGCCAGCACCAGTGGCAAACCTTCCAGCAGGATCTTCTGAGTTTCGCTGCCCATGCCTGCAGCCGCAGCGGCAGGTAATTTCACCGGTCCCAGAAATCCCGCAGGCGATCCAAACACCGCATGAATCTCTGCTTCATGCATCGGACGAAACTCTTTACCTTCCAGCGCCGCCGTTAGTTTGGCTTCGTTCAGTGAATGATCGCCGCGCAGCAGCACCACCACCGGACGCACCTTCTGCTTGCTCGGATCTTTTTTGTCCGGCTCAACCTGCATCAGCGCCAGCGTCTTGATCTTCTGCGTCGGAGACACTCCCAAAAATTTCGACACCTCTTCAATCGTCTTCAGCCCCGGCGTGTGCACCAACTCCGGCCCGCCATCGCCCGGCAGGTCTTGCACCGGCGCCAGCTTCGACGTTGCTTTCTCCAGGTTCGCTGCGTATCCACACTTCTGGCAGCTCGCAACCATGTCTTCGCCGGCATCGCTCATCACCATAAACTCGTGGCTCTGCGATCCGCCCATCGCTCCTGAATGCGCCTCCACCACCGCATACGTCAACCCGCATCGGTCAAAGATCCGCCGATAGGTTTCATAATGCTTCTGGTAGCTCACATCCAGCCCCGCCGCGTCAATATCAAACGAGTACGAGTCCTTCATCGTGAACTGCCGCACCCGTATCAGCCCCGACCTCGGCCGCGGTTCGTCTCTAAACTTGTTCTGTATCTGGTACCAGATCTGCGGCAACTGCTTGTAACTCCGCAGTTCTTTCCTCGCGATGTCCGTCATGACCTCTTCATGTGTCATGCCTAGGCAAAACTCGGCGTTTTTGCGGTCTTTCAGGCGAAACATGTTGTCGCCCATCACCTGCCAGCGCCCGCTCTGCTCCCATAACTCCCTCGGATGGATCGCCGGCAGCAAATACTCCTGCCCAATCTTGTCCATCTCCTCGCGCACGATCTTCGTGATGCGCAGGATCGTCCGCTGTCCCAGAAACAGATACGAATAAATCCCTGCGCCCAACTGCCGGATGTACCCAGCCCGTATCAGAAACTTGTGGCTGGCCACCTCCGCGTCCGCCGGCGCTTCCCTCAGTGTGGGAATAAACAGTTTTGACCAACGATGCATGAAATGCAGTCCTCAGTAATTAGTAATTAGTATTTGGCAACTAGCATGTCCGATTCGCGGTCTTCACAATCCGCGATTCGCCCTTGTGGGTAAACGGTTATTGTAACAAGTCAGCTCTTGGCTTTTAGCCTTTGGCTCTTGGTTTTTCTGATCAGTGTTATCCGTGTTTATCAGTGGTGAGGTTTTGCTTTTCAATTTCGGCGATCTTTGGCAATGGGGTCCCCGACGAGCCCGGTTTTGGCTTGTTGGGGTTGAATTTTGGCATTCCTGGCAATCCTCACTCCTCCGTGTCATCCGTGTTTATCCGTGGTGAGATTTTTTCTTTTGCGCGTTCATCCGCGTCAATCCGCGGTATGGTTCGGTTTTCAATTACCAATTTACCAATTTATCCAATTACCAAATTTTTCTGATCCGTGTCATCAGTGTTTATCAGTGGTGAGTTTTGGTTTTCGATGACCCGATTTCTTCCGTGTCTCCGTGTCTCCGTGGTGAGATTTTGGTTTCGATCACGCGCGATGTCGGCGGTGTCGGCGATGACTGCGATTTACAGCTAGATCTTGGCTCTTCACCTTTGGCCTTGGTTTTTTCTGATCAGTGTCATCAGCGTTCATCAGCAATAAGATTTTGCTTTTTCCGACCCGACGATCCGATGGCCAGATGATCCGATTCTCGTGAGTTTTGCTTTTCCGATTACGGATTACACGCGATTACGCGATTGCTTTCGCTAGAAGCTAGCGGCTAAAGTGAAATTCTCTCTCATAGACGAACAATGTACGAAAGAAAACCAATTACCTATAGAGGCATAGAACGAAGGTGCCAGTCAAGAATTGTACTTTAGTTTTTTAGTTAATTTTTGTAGAATGTCCTGTACACCTCCGTTCGGCCCCATTTTTCCCAAATTTTAGATTGCAGGCGGCTTTTTGTGCTGCAGCTCTTAGAGCGACGTGGAAAGGAAATTAGATCAATGGAGATTAGACCCCGGAGCAGTGATTCCTCAAGATATGCAGTCGCGGTCCAATTAGGCGGCCAGAATTTTTTTGGGCTACTAACCTATGATCTTTTGCGGCCCGAGCTTGGTCGCAGCGTGGTGCTTCTCAGCGCGGAGGCGATGCAGATTGCACTCTCCGATGAACAGAAGAAAGGCCTCAATACCCTTGGCCAGCTTCTGAATGATACCTACCGGTTGGATACTGAGAGCAGAATGGCCCGCGCCAAAAGCCTTGTAAAGATGATTGCCGAGGGCACGGTAAACTATACCGGCAAAGCCATTGTGGTGCATCGATTCGGCGCCGTGCCGGCCGTCGCCATCGACACGGACTTAACTCATGTTCTTCCCAATGGTGAGCAGATTAAGATCAGACTGGCCGCTTTTCCAGGAATCAATAACCAAGGCAGCAACCTGCTGTTGTTCCCGCCGGGAACTCCTTCCACAGTCCATTTGTTAGAAAGCCTGCGGCTGCAAATGCCATTGCTGTTCCGCCGGTATTTTGAAGATGCCGCGGAAATTCTCTGGTCCATTCAACGGAAAGCGGACTTGGCTAAGGTTTTGTCCTGGACCAAAGCCATTGAGACAGGCATCGGTGAATCGGTCAAGACGAAATTGGATGTGTTGCTGCCCGAGATGGCGCTCAAACGGCCGGCCAAGAAAATTGTCCATAAAGACATGGTTGCTCAATCCGTTCGCGAAGAGCGGCCTTCCATTGTTCTGCAAGCGGCTTACGGCCGCTTGCTCCTTCTCTATTTTGTAAACTTTTTGTATGGACTGATCGGCATCCGTCCGGAAAAAAAATACGAGGAGAAGCTGGATAGCTTCGTCACGGATTACGGCAAGTACATACCGGTTTCCACCATCCTGCAGGCCTTTGAAGAGGATGTGGATCTTCACGATCTAAAAGCCATCCGGGATAACTTCGAATCCTCTATCAAATCTGAATCGCCCGTCGCCCTTCCCGAGGTGCCCATGGCCAATGCCAAGGACACGCCCGAAGACCAAAAGAAAAATGATTATTGGGTGAGGAAGGTAGCTGAGTTCAGCCGGTTTCTGGCTGTACTGCACAAACGCGGCGCGTCCGAGCCTGAGCACAAGGGATACATGAACGATCCTGGGTATGCCAAAATCTTCTTCTCCTCCGTTCACCTAGTGCCTTCAGGCGTTGAGGTCCTGAGCGCCTTGAAAGCGACCCTTCCACACCCACAATCCAGAGCGGTATTGCTCTCCGTTCAGGAACCTGCTGGCGCGGGGTTCAAAGAGCTAATTTCAGCTCGTTTGTGGCTATCCGATGCGCTGCTGGCACTTGTTCCCAGGGAGCCACGCCGGTATGACGGAACTAAGGGCGGTTATGGCTGGATCGCCAGCGAGAGCGCACTCGCCTTGGTCACAAATAGGAGTCTTTCCTTCTCCCTGGAAACCGGAGTAGTGCCGGAGCATGTCTCCAATGATTTCGACAAGCTTGACAAGGACTTGCTGCATTGGGTAGACCCGCACGATGCTGTGAATCAACTGAATAGGCATTTCAATAACAATGTCCGCGGGGAATATCAAATCACAGATCCAGCGCGCCCTCTCGATGATCGCCTACAAATCCAACTGCAAGCTCTTGTCCAGGTAGCCATCCTGGACCGGACGAACAAGCTGGTCAGAGGATTCCTGGACCAGTTTCCTCCAGAAATGCTCGCCAATTGCTTCATCTTGCAACAAGCCAGAGGGGTTCAATCCACTTGGATGGCGGGTCTCTTAAAGAACTCCATCAAGGCTGGCCAAACCATCGGCCTGGATGAAAAAAAGAGGCAGGAAAAGGCTGTACAAAAATTCTATTCACTTTTCGCCGCAGCCAACGCGCGGGCTATCGTGATTAATGGAACCGCCTATCCGCTTATGTACAAGCAATGGAATGACCCAAAGAGCAAACGATATAATTTTTATTATTGGAATTTGACGAACATTCTGAAAGAACTGCGCCCATCAGCGACCGGAGAAGAAATTGATGAGTGGGAAAAAGATTTACTTACGACAGCCCGCCGACGCGCAGAAGAGACGCTCCTGAAACGACAGGCCGCTTCCGCAGCAGCAAGTTAATGTTGGATAGAGCGTCCAGGTGTAGCTTAATCATGTGTTACTTTGGCAACCCCTTCTCTTTTGCGAAGCGGTTTTACCACCTATACGAACCGGACGATTCGGGAAGTTTGCCTTTCCGATCACGCGCGATATTGGGTCCCCCAACAAGCCGATTTTGGCTTGTTGGATAGGATGTCGGCGATCATGTGCGATCACGGCGATTCCCTAGCTCTATCACTTCCATCGGACACTCCTTCCAGTTATGTCGCCAGCACACAATCAAATCGCATTTGTTCGGCTCATGCATGTGCTTCAAAAAATTCTTGCTTTCAAATTCAAACTCAATCCTCACCAGCTCCATGCAGTCTTCTCCCACCTGCCTGAACGCCAGGCAATCCGGATACTCCGCCCTGATCCTCAGCACCGCAAATCCCAATTCTTCCGCTCTCGCACCAAATAGAAACAGCACTCCTTGCTCGTTCGTCGGTGCGCAGATCATCGGCCCGGGCCGCATCAGCCTGCCAAATATCTCCCGGCCCTCTTTCAGGATCGATACCCTTTCCAGCCCCATCTGCGCCGGGTCTAACCCATTCTTCGCCGCAAACCTTCTGGCCCTCCTTATATTTTCTGGCCCCGGTTCTTGCTTCAACTCCTTCATCGCCCTCTCCTGTTTTTCCCGCGCTTCCACCAGGGCCAGAACGTCCTTCCACTCTCCCGTCCAGCCTTGCTCTTCCGCATACAGCTTCAGCCCATACGGAGCGTTGCTCCACGTCCCAAACCGCTGCACCAGCGGACGCACGCTGAACTGGCCCCTCAGTGTGTACTCCGCAATCGACGGCAGCTTCCCCAACGCTCGCGCCACCTGCGCCCAGTCGCGGAACACCTCCGCCAGCTCCGCTTTGTAACCGCTGCCTGTGCCGGCAAGATTGCACTCCGCCAGCACCGCCCGATAATTGGCAAAATGCCGCCGAACCGTCTTCCGGCTTACCCCGGCATACTTCAAAAGCTCTACATGGCTCGGCACATGCCCTAGTTTTTCCGTCCACTCCATTACTGCGTCGATAATCTGCTGTTTCGTCATTTTCATTTCTCCAATCTTTTGATTACAAAAAGAAAAAGCCACCTGTGCACGCACGGTGGCCTCTTGTTCTTGATTTTTGGGGTTGGTTTTAGCTTTTTGTTTTGGGTCTTGTTTTACTAAGAACTAAAAACTAACTACTAAGGACTGGTTTTTCAGGCCAAAAGCTAAGGGCTAATAGCTAATTTTTTCGGCCAATGGCTAAGAGCTGGTTTTAGCTGATTGCTGAGTGCTGGCGGCCTAAGGCCGCCACGGACACACGTCCGCGCTGGCGTGGTGGGGTTGTCGGGCAGGCGGCTAAAAAACCAGCCGCGGACCAACGACAAAGGTTGCAGGCCTGTGAGTTTGCCACCTTAGCACTTACCACGAGTCTAAGGACAGGCTATCTTCCTCCCGATGCCGCTCTCGGTAAAGCAACTGGTACTATAGCGAAAATTGGGCGAATTTGTCAAGGAAATAAAGAGGCAATTTCTTGTTCGCAGTTCGCAGTTTAAGTTTTCATATCTACATCGACCATGCATAGAATATGTTTCCTGAAAGGAGCCTCCGCATTGCTTCGTGACGTAATCATTACATTAACCGTACTTTCTCCTGGGGCTATAGCTGAAAAAAATATTCCGATTATCCAACCCGGAGTAAGTCCGAGATGTTGAACGGTACGCATATACAGCAGTGTCACCGTTTCCCCATCAATCCGAACATCAATGAGAGGAGCAAATCGGGTTTCCTGTAAATCACAGTACCAATCGATTTCGATCTGATCTCCAACAAGTGCATAAACATGGTTTGTTGAATCCACATCATCGAGTTTCTTTTCAATACGAACAAGTTTGCCATTGAGAACATGCTGATTACCTCGATATGATTTTTCGTCCACTTCCTTATCATTGGTCAATACAAAATAAGAAGTTCCGCTTGGCAGAGTTCTCCATCTCACCGCCGTTGCATAACGGTTGAGATCGAATCTCGAAACAACTCGTACCAAAGCATCAGACGAATATTCGCACCTGGTCGTCAGTGCCGAACGACCGAGCCGTCGCCAATATATCCTCCGCGACATCTCAGCATTAAATATGGTCAATTTATCATCATCATTCAAAGCCCCAATGCAGATAACAATGATCTCTGTATTCTTGCTTCTCTCGAATAACAGTGCAGGTAAATGAAGTAAACGGTAATAAATTCTCCGCACGACAGTCGGCCTTTTCAGCTGTGACTCGAAAAGAAGTAATCGCTGTTTCATAATCTGGATTTGACGGAATACATGTTCTCTCGCATCCGGGTCTTCTGGATTATTCAAGTGTCCAATAAGATTTTCTACCGCGCTGTCGATGGCGCGTTCCGTGGTGTTTCTATGCAAATCGACGGTAACTGAATATAAGAGACTGAAAAAGTTGTTTGGGTATGTTGCCAAGAGGGACGCGTCAAACACATATCCAATACTGTATACAGTACCTTTTCGTCCAACTGAGTGCCCCACTAGAGAAATATAGTTAAACGTCCAACATAAGCGACCGATACCCGCAGACAAAATACGACAGAAGCCATGGCCTGACTCTTCAGCATGTGACTTATTGCCAATTATTCGGTATCGGAGATCCGTCAAGTCCATGCCATCCGGTTGAAGAACGAACTTATCTCCCAATTCGCTAACATTCGTCAAAATGAAACAGAAAATCTTTTCGGGATCAGGAGGCCAATACGTATTAATGATTTCAGATTGCATTTAGGTGTTTATGGTGCCCGAAACTGTTCTGGTAATCCAGCGCCAAGCCTCATCGCAGTGCCATCTGCGCATACCACTACCAACCATCATACGTAAATTTTTGTTAGTTCCGGTGAGATCATCGATATGCTTTTGAAAGAGTTTTAGATAACGTGATTGCGCATCTACATCCGATAGAAATTTGGAATATCGGTCAAACATGTTCACAAAAACCAAAACGCCCTTGCATCGTCTGGCATACTTCCGAGACATAAGAAAGCCCTTAAAGAGAGACTCCACCCAGCCGTATTGCCGACCGATGAAGTCTAAATCAGGCTGTCCACTTTCTGGACCGGCATAAGGGCTTAGGACTAGTACAAGAATTAATTTACGTGGTATTAAAAAAAAACGGCGGCGACGTGCGAATTTTTCAAAAAGCCACTTTGGATACTGCCCACCTATGTCGGCAACAGTTAGACGATATGTGATCCGAGTCGCCGATTTCACGCGAACGAGCTTTGTGACCATGTCGCGAGTCGACTCTGGTTTACCCGCTTCGAATATTTTTGGGTCAATCAAATTCTCTATCAGAACTGTCTTCCCGACACCTCGAGCACCAGCAAAGACAACGTCATATCGTTTCCAGAATGTCCAAATTCCGATTAGTGAGGCAAGCGTGCCTACTATTCCGAGTATCTTTTCCCAGTTTCTTTTCATCCAGCCTGGAAAATTCCGGAGAGTCGCCCACAACCTATCAACAAGGTCCATATCTTTTCTTGGATCTTGGGAATATCCGCATTTGACTCGAAAATTAGTATCCTGCCAGATTCCCTTCTGATTATTGGCCGCAACGTCTTGTGCTCGTCGTTCATTGGCATCAGCCTTTGTTTTATCGATAAGACAAGCAAAGCCTTCATCCAGTAACATTATGCGAAGGTCATAATCACTGAAATATGAATTACCAGTGAGTTTCTCCTTCGCAGCACTCATATCAGGAATTCTCAAGCCTTTTAATGAGACATTCGTCTCACTGATTGGCTCTAAACCAAATCGTTCTACTGTCAGGAATTCTTGATTGACTGTCTTAATCCGGACAAGGTCGTAAGGAGGCTTTTGCTGTGCTGAGAGAGTGACTTCAGCCAATACGCATACTAATACGAAAATGCGTGTGAACATATTCCAATGCTACTGATTACCATTATGTTATGACAATGAAAATGCTATTTGCTATCTCCCGAGTTTATCTTTTCCCTGTTTATTCCTTTGAGACTCGTATTAGAACACGACTTCTGTCGGGCCGTTAGACGTTTCTAGGGATCCCCCTGCCTCACGCCTGTGGCTCGCGTGCAGCTGCCGGAAGCCCATATAGCAGCCCGCTTTTGGCTGCCGGGCTGAAGGCGGGGTCCCCGACGAGCCCGATTTTGGCTTGGCGGGGTGAAAGGTCAGCGGAGCGCGCGCCCAAAAAAAGCCCAAAAACAAATCTACCATTCCGCGGATCTTGTCCCAATTCATCGCCCACTCAAGTGTCGCTCACCCTATTGACTCCCACTCTCACCTTATCGATTTCAAAAAGAAAGGCACAGGACTCACAGCCTGCGCCTTCGCGATGCATGAGATGTTCCGCGACCTAAAAACTAACGGCTAAAAGCTAATGGCTGACTTTTCGTGGCCAGCAATTACTTCCCTGCCGCTTTGGTCTTGTGCTTTTTCCGCTCCGCCAGCCGCATTGTCCGGACCCGTTGGCCGTAGTCATGTGCCTCGCCGCGCGTCTTGATGCTCCTGACGTTCGCTAGAATAGCGGCTTTTCCAGCTTCTGTTCTGCCCGTCATTTCATATTCGGTTTTAGCCAGGATGTGCAAAAAGCCCCACTCGTTTCCTTGCGCTGGCAACGGTTCTGCCATGCGCGCCGCATAGGCTTCTGGCGAAAGCTGTCTCTTTCTCGCTGCCACCTGTATCGTCGGCGGTTTCAACTCTTTGGCTTCCAACCTTCTAGCTTCCATTTCCGGTTTCGCAGCGGCTGACCAGAGATGCGTCAAATCATTGGCATTGGCATCGCGATTGGTCAAGGGATTCACCGGCCTCCCTGCCGCGCCAAGCATGACCTCCAGCGTTTTCAGAATTGATGTGTGATCATACTGGTTATCGTCCACGGAGGCCCCTTTGACAAGTGGCGATACCACGATCGCAGGCACCCGAACCCCATACTGTTTGAAATCGAAGTGGAATTTCTCATCCTTGTTCGACCCATCGTCGGGTGCCTTGGCCTCCGGAGGCGCCACTGAATCGTAGAAACCTCCGTGTTCATCGTAGGTAATAATCAGCACGCTTGTGGCCCAAAGCGGCGAATTGCTGATCGCCTTATATACGGTTTGGAGAAGCTGTTCACCGCCTGCCGGATCATCCATTGGATGTTGCGACGATCCTCCTTCGTAGGTGTCGGCGAACACTTCCCCATAATTGGGTTCAATGAACGTGTAAAAGTAGGGATACGGTTTTTGCAAGTCGCCGCCCAGTTCTTCCACGTCATTGATCCCCAGTGTTCCCGCGCCGCCCGTCAGGGAAACACCGCTTAAAGCCGAAACCTGGGGCACTCCGCCCAATGGCTGGCCTTCTGGATGAGTGGCAAAACTGTCTGCTTGATCGGCATAAAGCCGGGGAAAAACTCCCTTGCCTTGCAGCAGACCGTAAATTGAGCCCTTGGGATATTTGAAGCCGTCCAGCGGAAGCTCCCATTCACCTATCTGGACGGGAGACGGGCTGTAATTGATTCCATTTGAGGAAGCTCCGTGCACAAAAAATCGGTTCGGCCAGGTTGGGCCGGGAATGGAAGAGTACCAGTGATCGCAAACCACAAAGTTGTTGGCAAGCCAGTGGAGCATCGGCAATTGGGTTGGCGTATCAAAACAAGCCATGATGTCGCCTCGATTGGCCGGCGGCGGCGGCTTCAGGTCCTCATCGGACACAGTGGCATAGTTTGCGACAAACCCAGAGTTATTGATGGGTGCATAAGGCGGATAGCTGGCTCCAACTCCACGCAGCTGCACCAAAGTGTCCGGAAATTCATGCCCGGGATCAGTCACCATGCTGGCAGGCGCGCCTTTCACCACGTTATATTGCGTCGTCTGTCCGGTGTTGGGATCGGTGTAAGAGTTGGAATTGGCCGTAGTCGCCGCCGTGATTCCCGAAATCCCGGAAAAAGCCAGCATGTTGTCGAAGGAATGGTTCTCCAGCATCAGCACAAACACATTCGTGACAGGTGCTCCCGGTCCTACCCAGTTCATTCCATCCGAGCAGCCTCCTGACTTTAAATTGATATTAAAATTTGCCGTGTTCACGCTGAACGTGAGTGTCTGGCCTGCATCGGCGCTCTCAAGCTGGCATTCTTTGTGCCATTGTGGATCACCCGTCGCTCCGGTATTGCTTACGTATGTTCCCGGGTTCGAGCCGTTGCTTACCCTTAATACACAGCACCAGTAGTCGAGAATGCCAAACGAGCCCAGGCCCGTTTCGAAATGCACAGTGAGTGGGCCTACGGTTGCACCCGGAGCGGCGCTCCACATTCCGCTATCCATGCCATTGGATGAGTTCTGATGAAACAGCTGTATCGATGCGTTTCCGTTCGTCGCATTTGTAATGTATACCGTTGCAGTTTGTTGGGTAGACATGGAGAGTCTCCTCTCTTTCCTAACAGAGAATCCATAATGAGGTAGGCAGTTCTGATAAGGAAGGTCGAATGATTCTAAAGAGAATGCAAATCTATGTCTATTAAAAAACAATCCTATCTAAGCTTGGCGAGGCGTAATTTCCTCGCGCCTGTGGCTCGCGCGCAGCTGCCGGAAGCCCATATAGCAGCCCGCTTTTGGCTGCCGGGCTGGAGGCGGGGTCCCCGGCGAGCCCGATTTTGGCTTGACGGGGTGAAAGGTCAGCGGAGCGCGCGCCGAAAAAATCTAAAAAATAACCTATCGCCTGCACGGATCTTGTCCCAAGTTTTATCGCATTCACCTGAGGCGATTTCTCCGCGTCTCCGTGATGAGATTTTAGTTTTGATCCGCGTTTATCCTCGCCAATCCGCGGTAGGCTTTTGCTTTGTCTGATCGTTGATTGCTGAGTGCTATCAGTTACCTCGCCAATCGCATTCCACTCCATACCAATTGCAATCCCAGAAGCAGCGTAATCGCGATGATCACCGGCTTGAGTTTGCTGGAAGGAATCCTTGGAGAGAGCACGCAGCCGATGAGCACGCCGGGAATCCCTCCCAGCAGCAGATACCCCAGCGTGGGGCCGCTGATAGATCCCAACTCGAGATGAAAGATTGATCCCGCCGCGGCCAGCACAATGCCGAACAGAAGATCAGTTCCCACCACTTGTGCGGCGGTCAACTCTGAGCAGTTGATCAAAAGAATGGTCCCCAGTGCGCCCGCGCCGGCGGAAGAAAAGCCGGTCTCAATGCCGATGGGCAATGTAAGCCACGGCAGCCACGGAGTGCTGTTCTGCCACGTTTTCCGCTGTGCGTTGCGATAGATCAATGTCAGCGCCGAAGAGAGAATCAGCGTCGCTCCAATCAACACCAGCGTGAGCGGATTCCAGCGTTTTACGTTGAACCGCGCCAGCAAGTACGTTCCGGCCAGCAGTCCGGGGACCGCGCCCAGCAGCATGTACCACAAATAGCGCAAGTGCACCTGCTTGCCCGCAATATAGAAAGGCGCAGCCGTAAGCCGTACCGCCGTGGAAAACGCCAGCGCCGTGCCTACAGCTTCCGCGCCGGACAATCCGGCGATCAACACCAGCGCAGGCGTAGTAAAACTTCCTCCGCCTACGCCGGTCAAGCCCACCATTAAGGCCACAATGAACCCGATTGCTATTTTCATCGCTTCACCTGGGGTTGAGAAAGCTGGGCTGAAAAGGTATGAATCCCGCATTCCAGCTTTTGCCCGGCCCACCGGCCGGAGCGTGGATCATCGGGATTTGCTGGCAGCGTTGTGCACGGCTCGCAGCCAATGCTGGGATATCCCTGCGCATAGAGCGGAAGGTATTCAATGCCCTGCGCTGACATGTATTCGGCCACCTGCGGCCATTGCCAATCAGCCAGCAGACTGATCTTCCACAACGCCCGGTCAGTGGGAAGCTGATGGCGCTCAATCTTCTTCAGGTTTCTTCTCGTTGGCGATTGCTCCCGCCGCAGTCCCGTAAACCAAACATCAAACTCTTCCAGCGCAGCCATCAGCGGCTCTACTTTTCTCAGTTGGCAGCATCGCCCCGGATCACTCTTGTGCAGGATGCCGAACGCGCTCTCCTGCTCCGCCACGCTCATGCTCGGCCTCAGGTTCCTGACGTTCAGCTTCCATGCCTCGCTCATGCGATCGCGATATTCATACGTTTCACGAAAGTGATAGCCCGTATCCAAAAACAGCACCGGGACCTCAGGCAGCTTCTGCCGCAGCATGTGGAGAACAACCATGTCCTCAGCCTGAAAGCTGCAAGTAATGCAGTAACGTCCCGTATATTCTTTGAGCACCTGCTCTAGCAGTGCGTCTGCAGGCTGGGCTTCCATGGTGTCCTGTATTTGTGATGTCATGGCTTCTCCCTGCCCGACTTCTTCCTGCACTCTTCGCAGCCACGCCAAAATCTCACCTTCCGCCAGCGCGTCTTCCTCTTGCGACCCGGCATGAAAAACAAATTGCTCTCCAAAAATGGATTCAATAACGCAGCTCAAACTTGGATCATCCTCAGCAACAGAAAAAACGGCAATCGTTCCCATCCTTTGCAGCACAGTTCCAATGGCCTTTAACTCCGCCGCGCTGAACTCCTGACCGGAGATCAACTGCACCTGCCACTTCTGTTGCAATGCCGCGAGTTCCAACTTCTTTGCTAGCGATGGCCGTCCCGCAACCCAGACAGCCGCTGCACTCTGCTTTTTCTGAACAGGCTCGCCGCTCGTCGCACCATTACTGGCCAAACTCGCAGATCCCGCATTCGCATGGAACTCAAATGAAGCGTCAGCATCGCCCTCGCGTTCAATCATCCCGGCAGCAACCGTGGCGTTGCTCAAAGGATCGATCAGAACAAAACTTCCGGTTGTGCGGTTCTGCCGGTAAGGATCAAAGAAGAGCGGCTGGGCCGCAGCAATCCTGACAGTGGCGATATCGTTCATTTGCAGGTCTGCCGCTGGAAGCTGATCGAGCGTATTCACGTTCACGCGATGCTGTATCTCCTGCAGCCTCGCGCGTACCGTTCTGGTTGTATGTTTCAGCAAATATTCATCGCCCAGCCGTCCTGCCTGCGGATGCAGCCAAACCAGGCTTGCCACCACCTGCGCCGCTGTTTGTGGCGCGCTGGCTTCTTCGCTCAGCAAATCGCCACGGCTCAGATCAATCTCATCTTCCAGCGTGACGGTGATCGAGTCTCCCGCCTCTGCCTCATCCAGATCGCCATCGAACGTGGTGATTGATTTGATCCTGGTCTTCATGCCGGATGGAAGCGCAACCACCTTTGCGCCGCGCCGCAAACTCCCCGAAGCAACCTGGCCGGCGAAGCCACGAAAACGCGAATCCGGACGGATGACATATTGGACCGGCAGCCGCAAAGGACCGGCATGGCCATTGCTTCGGACAGGAAGCTGCTCCAGATACTCCAGTAGAGTTGGCCCTGTAAACCAGGGCATTTTCCTGCTTTCGGTAACAATGTTGTCGCCATTGAGCGCGCTTACCGGGATGGCAAAAACATTGGCAATTCCCAGTTGCTGCGCCAGCTTCTCAAAATCGGCAGCAATCTCGCGGAACACCTCTTCCCGGTAGCCCGCCAAATCCATTTTGTTTACTGCCGGAATCACGTCCTGAATGCCAAGCAACGTAGCGATGTAAGTGTGCCTGCGCGATTGCGCCAGCAGCCCCTTCGTTGCGTCAATCAGCACAACGGCTGCATGCGCGGTGGAAGCGCCGGTGGCCATATTGCGCGTGTACTGCTCATGCCCCGGCGTATCCGCAATGATGAATTTTCTTCGCGGAGTGGAAAAGTAGCGGTAAGCAACATCAATGGTGATGCCCTGCTCGCGCTCCGCGCGCAAGCCATCAGTAAGCAGAGAAAAATCAATCGGTCCGTCAGAACGGTTAATGCCGCTCTTCTGGATGGAAACTAGCTGATCTTCATAGACGGTTTTCGTATCGTAAAGCAGCCGCCCAATCAGGGTGGACTTACCGTCATCCACGCTTCCTGCTGTCGTAAAACGCAAAATCTCCGCCGCATCGGCATGTAGTACGGGCGAATTGAAGACCTGAGGTTGAGCAATAGCAACCATTAGAAATAGCCCTCTCTTTTTTTGATTTCCATGGAACCTTCCTCATCGTGGTCAATTACGCGGTTTTCCCGCTCAGACTTGCGGAAGGCAAGCATCTCGTCAATAATTTGCGGAACCGTAACGGCGTCAGAATAGATCGCGCCAGTGCAAGGGACACATCCCAGTGAGCGCATGCGGCACTTGATCATCTGCGGCTTCTCGCCCGGCAGCAGCCGCACGCCCTGCTGCAACAGCAGAATGGAATTGCCCCTCTTTACCGCTTCGCGCTCTTTGGCAAAGTAGAGTGGAACAATGGGAATGTTTTCCTTCCAGATATAGAGCCATATGTCGAGTTCGGTCCAGTTGGAAAGAGGAAAAGCGCGGATGCTCTCCCCCTTGTTGTGGCGCGCGTTAAAAAGGTTCCACAGTTCAGGCCGCTGATTTTTGGGGTCCCACTGGCCTTGCACATCGCGGAATGAATAGACGCGTTCCTTAGCGCGCGATTTCTCTTCGTCGCGCCTGGCTCCGCCAAAAGCCACATCAAAATCGCCTTCTTCCAGCGCATCAAGCAATGATCTGGTCTTCAGCAATCCGCAACATTTCTGCGTGCCAAGCACGTATGGATTCGCGCCCTGATCCAGCGCCTTGCGATTGGTATGCACCAGCAGTTCAGCACCTATCTTCCGCGGATACCAATCGCGAAACGCAATCATCTCTGGAAATTTGTATGAGGTATCAATATGCAGCAGAGGAAACGGAATCTTTCCTGGATAAAACGCTTTCTGCGCCAGCCGCAACATCACAGAGGAATCCTTGCCAATGGAATAAAGCATCACTGGCCGGCGAAATTCGGCAACAGCTTCCCGCAGGATAAAAATGCTCTCCGCTTCCAGTTGTTTTAAATGACCCACCTGCATATCTGCTTGCATCTGGTCCCACTCTCAGGCATGATTTGCCACAAAATAAAACCGCCGCCCTGTGTGCCAGGACGGCGGGTGAATTTGCTCCTATTTAGAAGTCTATTTCACTAATGAACGCTCCTGACACACAGATGTCTATATGTACAACACATAGGACACATGTTCAGGAGGTATGAGTGCATAACCAAACTCAACATAGATGAATATTGAAGCTATGTCAAATCATTCGTTCTCATTCTTAGTTGAGTACATCCCGTTCCGGGAAGCTTTAAATTAAGAACTTCATAGCGCGTGTAGGATTGCACACGATTAAGAAAGCAGAGGCTAGGGACAAAATGCGCGAATCCTGTTCCAAGAATTACCAAGAGTGATAATTGCCCACACTGCATTTCGTCACAGGTGTTGCTCGCGAATCGAGCGCTATTATTTTTGCTGATCTCTGGTTTAAAGGCTATAAACGTCTGTGCTTTGAACACGTCTAAGAATGCAACACCAACCTGTTTCACTTTGGAGGGGGAGACAAATGTGTAAATCCATATTCAGAAATTATTTGCCAGTGCTGGGCGGAATGCTGTTGCTTGCCGCCACCGTAGCCTTTGCCCAGGCGCCACAGCCGCCAGCCGCTGAAGAACATCTGGCGCCAAAGTTTGATATCGCTAACATAGACAAGACGGTTGATCCCTGCGTTGACTTCTACCAGTTCGCCTGCGGCAACTGGATGAAGAACAACCCTATCCCCGGCGACCAGACCAGCTGGGTCAGCTTTAATGAAGTTTATGAACACAATCTGGTAGTGTTGCGGCAGATTCTGGAGAAAGCCAGTGCCAACGATCCCAAGCGCAGCCCGGTCATGCAGAAGATCGGTGATTTTTATGCTTCCTGCATGGATGAAAACGCCGCCAATAAAGCAGGCGTCACGCCTCTAAAGCCTGAGCTTGACCGTATTGCTGCCATTAAAAACAAGACGCAGATGATCGAAGTGATGGCGCATGAGCAACTCATGGGGCCCAACCCATTGCTCGGCTTTGGCGCCGGCCCTGATTTGCACAATGCGGATATGACCATGGCCAGAATTGACCAGAACGGCATTTCACTGCCTGACCGCGATTATTACCTGAAAGATGACGCTCCCACTGTAGCCATCCGCAAAGCTTTTACTGAGCACATGACCAAGGTGTTCACGTTGATGGGCCAGTCTCCGGAACATGCCGCGCAAAATGCTGACACCGTTTTAAAAATTGAAACCGAACTGGCCAAAGCTTTTATGGAGCGAACCCTTCGCCGTGATCCCAAAAATCGCGACCACAAAATGACAGTCGCGCAAGCTGAAGCCCTGGGGCCAAACTTCCATCTTGATCGTTATTTCTCCGCCAGCGGAGCGCCGGCTTTTACTGAGCTGAATGTTGTCAATCCGGATTATTTCAAAACCGTGAATGCCGTGATTGAATCCACGCCGCTTGATGCCTGGAAGACCTACATGACGTGGCAAATGGTCAGCGCTGCGGCGCCCTGGCTCTCAGACGATTTTGTCCAGGAAGATTTCAAATTCCAGCAGGCTATTACCGGGCAAAAAGAGCTGCCGGTGCGCTGGAAGCGCTGCGTGAACCTTACTGATGGCTCACTGGGTGAAGCTCTGGGGCAGCCTTACGTGGATGCCACCTTTGGCGCTGAGGGCAAAGCCCGCATGTTGAAGATGGTGGACGCACTGGAAAACTCCCTTAAGCATGACATCTCTGATCTGCCCTGGATGACTGAGGCCACCAAGAAGGAAGCGCTGATTAAGCTGGCCGCTATCCGCAACAAGATTGGCTATCCTGACAAGTGGCGTGACTACAGCAAGCTCAGCATCGTACGCGGTGATCTGATGGGCAATATTGCCCGTGCCACCGAGTTTGAATCCAACCGCCAGATCCAGAAAATCGGCAAACCTGTGGACAAGCTGGAATGGGGCATGACGCCCCCAACCGTAAATGCTTATTACAGCGGCAGCCACAATGAGATTGTCTTCCCTGCCGGCATTTTGCAGCCGCCATTCTTTGATCGCCAAATGGATGATGCTATCAACATGGGCGGAATTGGCCTGGTCATTGGCCATGAGCTTACTCATGGGTTTGACGATCAGGGACGCAAGTTTGATCCCAAAGGCAATCTGCGTGACTGGTGGACCGCTGAAGACGGCAAGGAATTTGAGCAGCGCGTCAGTTGCGTGGCCGATGAATACAGCTCTTTCACCGCGATCGACGATCTCAAGCTGAATGGCCGCCTCACCTTAGGCGAGAACACAGCTGACAACGGCGGTGCGCGCATCGCCTTAATGGCCCTGCACGATCTTATGGCGCAGGCCAAAGAGGACCCCAACAAGAAAATTGACGGCTTTACTCCCGATCAACGCTTCTTCCTGGGCTTTGGCCGTGTCTGGTGCGAGAACACCGCTCCAGAATTTGCGCGTATGCTCGTGCGCGTTGACCCGCACTCCCCCGGTCGCTGGCGCGTAAACGGCGTAGTACGCAACATGCCGGAGTTCCAAAAAGCGTTCGGCTGCAAGCCGGGTCAACCCATGGCCCCGGAGAACGCGTGCCGGGTGTGGTAGGAAGCAATTAGCAAATGGCAGTTAGCAAATACTTGAGGGCACGCGCAAGCGTGCCCTCAGTTTTGCTTTAAGCATGGACGAGGTGCTCTTTTTTACGGTTGCGTATTAATGGCAGTTACCACATTCCCTCCCGCAGAGGTAAAATTCGGGCTGCTGATGTACAGCAAGTGGTGCACCAGATCTATCGCCGCATCCGATGGGTTAGGCTCAATCGGCAGGCGATTCACAATCTGTCTGGTATTGCCGTCAATCACATCAACCACGTTCTGGCTCTGGAATGCCGTAGCTACGTAGATTCGGTTGGTGAAAGGATTCACCGCCACAGGGGCGGGAGTCTGATCGGTCGGGATTGTCGCAATCACCGTGTTGGTTGTGGTGTCAATCACCGAAAGATTGTTAGTGTCAGGGGTGAAGCCCTGGTTTGACGCATAGGCCAAATGGCGTACAAAATCCACTCCTACGCTCGTCGTGAAGTTGCCGGTTTGAATCTGGGCGAGCACCGCATCGGTATTCCCATCCAGCACAAACACCTGCCCAATAAAGTTTTGTGACGGCACGTACACGCGGTTGGCAAAGATGTCCACCGCAGGTTTAAGAGGAAATGGTACTGACACCGTGGTGATCACCGTGTTGGTCTTGCCATTGATGATGGTTACTGTATTAGAGAAGAATGCAGTCACATAAATTTTATTCGTTCGCGGATTCACGGTGAGTTGGCTTGCGGTTGGAACCGGAATGCTGGTGATGATCTGGTTCTGCTGCCCAGTGGCTACCACATAAACCAAACCGGCACGCGGATCGCTTGCATACAACCTGGAAGTGACCGGATTGACCGCTACTCCGGCAAATTCCGGGTTCTGGCCGTCGGGTCCCAGCGGAAAGTTGATCGTATCCACCACCGTATTCGAGTCTTCACTGATGACTGGGATGGTGGGCGTGAAAAAGCTGGCAACGTAGACCAGCCGGGTAATCGGGTTTACATCAACGGCCTCTGGCGTGGGCACAGGGATGGTGGCAACGGTTGATTCAGCAAAACTTTGGCCTGCAATCAGCAGGGCTGTTAAACATGCGGCGATTTGCAGCAATCGTAGGAAAGATTTCATTGTTTCTCCTGGGTCTTTTTTCCCTGCGCGCACCGCGCTTCCCTAGGGGAGCGGTAATCGCCCGGCGTGCAGGTACTTTGAATTTCTGAACAGGTGAGATGCTGCTGAATTTTTGGCAGGATGTCAGAACGTTGCACGCCTTCGCGTGTTCAGAGGGAAAATAAATTTTTCTAAGTAAAGATTGTGACCAATTGCACATTCTTTGGCGCGAGCCTGACCTCTAGAACGCCCGCATTGCCGCAGAAGCTGGATGGAACACCGCCTCTGCCGCTGGGTGCATGGCTGAATCATGCTATAACCATGACACTTGAGATTCCTGGACACATCGTCTTCGCGCCTTCCCGGTCTTGATCTGATGCGTGGCCTCGCTATCCTCTGGGTCATGCCGTTCCATTTTCGATTTGCGCTGCCTTCCGCGCTCCATGGCATCGCCCATACCGGGTGGATGGGTGTCGACCTTTTCTTTGTGCTGAGCGGATATTTGATCGGTTCGCAGTTGCTCCGGCCTTACTTGTCGGACCAGCAGCCGTCGCTGCGTGGCTTCTACCTCCGCCGGGCGTTCCGTGTTCTGCCGGCATTTCTGGCGGTCTTGCTTCTCTACCTGTTTGTGCCGCCTTTTCGCGAAGCCCCAAATCTCTCGCCCTCATGGCAGTTTCTCACCTTCACCGAGAACTTACGCATCGACTATCTGCATGACCAGGCTTTTTCTCACGTCTGGTCGCTCTGCGTCGAAGAACACTTTTATCTGGTTTTACCTTTGCTCGTCCTGGTCCTTATGCGCAAGCCGCGATTCGGAAAAGCCGTGGCAGTCGCCGTCACCATCCTGTTGTTCGGAATTCTCATTCGTGCCTGGGTGTACCACTTCCAGATTCAACCGTTCCTCGGCGACGATATGTTTAGCATCTACTACGTCGAAAAGATTTACTACCCCACCCACACTCGCCTGGATGGTCTTCTCCTAGGCGTGGTCCTGGCTACTATCAAAACCTTTCGTCCAGTCTGGTGGAACCATCTTATGGCTCGCGGCTACCTGCTTCTAGCTAGCGGCTTGGCCTGCTGTGCCGCGGCGATCTGGCTCTTTCGCGATCGCTTTTCATTTTCTGCCACGGTTTTCGGGTTTCCCCTGTTGTCGCTAGGTCTCGCTTTAGTTGTCGCCAGCAGTCTTAGCCCGCGATGCCTGCTCTCACGCGTCCGAGGCTTTGCTCTTCCTGCCACACTGGCTTATAGCTTGTATCTCACCCACAAAGAGATTGGCCACCTTGATTACGTCTATCTTCCTCGGCTTGTTTCTCCGGGCACGCCGTGGACAAACTTTGTTGTATTGTTCGCTACCAGCTTTCTTGCTGCCAGCCTGCTTTACCTGGCGATCGAGCGGCCGTTCCTGCGCTTGCGCGAACGCATCTCTGCTCGGCCGGCACGTTCCGGCGTTGCCGCTGCTATCGGTTCTTAGAGTTCATGAATGCGGCAGAACTCAGCCGAATGTCGCGCTCTCGCAGTGCAAAAGAGCGCAGCTAATGCCTCAGCACAAGCATGTTCTGGCTTCTGATTTTCGGCAATTTATGGTGACTTGAGCGATCCCCTACCGAAACCGCCGCGACACGACCTGCCTGGCAAAGCTTCTCACCTGGTCGAGCGCGGTCTTCTGGACTGCCAGGCCCTGGCCGCGCATTTTGTTCAATGCGTCGGTCAGTCGCTGGCGGGCAACAGGACCCATGGCGATAAATCGGAAAGCTTGGGCTCTACCATTGGCCATCTGCAGGAGTTCGATCGCAGCCATCACATTGCCCGAGACAGTATTGATTCCGATATCGCCCAGCGTTCCGGAAGAAAATCGTTTTTCCAGGCGCACTGCACCGCCGGTGAGCGAGAGCAGATGGAGAGTGCCTTTAAGCTGTTCATTGTCGACCGAAACGAGGACCTGCTCGTTATTCGGCACAGAATACCGGGGAGAACGTGCGCGTTTCTGTTTTGTCATTTCCTTGAAGCTCCGTCTAAATCTGCAGGTAAGAGGTTGGGAGTTATCTATTTGTTTCGGGGGATCTCAACGTTAGCAACTCCGGCAGCCAAATGGAACTGTGAACATGGTCAATCGCCGTTCCGCCAATATGACATCAGGAACAAGGGACTTTAGTACCCAAATCCTTGCCAGAGCTTTCGATCCCCGATGCATGCTTACGATAGCCCTTTGCATTTGCGCGCCGGAGCAGCCAGAATAAATATTGTGAATGAAAATCCAGCAGCGCTCGAACCCGGCCCTTCCGTTCCTGACGCTGCCCTGCCGCCCTCTGTCGCCAAACTCGAACACCAATCGCGCCTGCAGCAACGTGAATCCACCGTTGCTCAGTTCCAGCGTAAGCATCTATGGCTGGGAAACGTCCGTATCGCTGTCTTTTTGGCTATTGTTGTGCTGGCCTGGTTTTCTCGCACTCATTTGCTTCTTTTTTACCTGCTGGTTGCCGCCATCATTCTCTTCATCGCTCTGGTCGTCATTCATCGCCGTGTAGTACGTGCCATGAATGCTGCCAAGCGCGCGGCTGAAGTCTATCGCCGTGGCATTGCCCGGATAGAAGATCGCTGGGCCGGAACGGGCGACACTGGCGATGAGTTCAAAGACCCTCTGCATCTTTATGCGGAAGACCTTGACATTCTTGGCAATGGAAGCCTGTTTCAACTGCTTTCCACTGCGCGCACTAGGATGGGCAAGCAGTGCCTTGCCCGCTGGCTGCTCACGCCGGCTTCGCCGCAGGAAATTGCGGAGCGCCATGCTGCTATTGCCGAATTGAAATCCAAGGTCGATCTTCGTGAAGACCTGGCCGTGGCTGGTGACAGTGAGCGTATTCAGGCCCATCCTGAAGCGCTGGCGCAATGGGCCAAGACCAAAGACCTCAGCAACCTCAAGGATGGCCGCTGGTGGGCCTTGCTTCTGGCGGTGCTCAACGTTGCCGCTGTGGTCTACGCATTCATCGCCTATTGGACGCCGCTTGTGGCGCTCATCCTCATCAACGGCAGCATCATGTTTCGCCAGCGCCATGTTCTGGAAAAGATTTTTGCCGGCCTGGGTGAAACCCATAAAGACCTGGCCTCGCTGGCTGATGTGTTGCGCCGCATTGAAGCCGAAAAATTTTCATCACCGCGCCTGCAACAACTTCATGCGCAGTTGCTCACACAGGGCCTGCCGCCTTCAGAGTGCATTGCCAGGCTCAATACGCTGGCTGACCTTGATGATTCGCGCCATAACTGGTTTGTGCGCCTGTTTGACGTTCCCCTGCTCTACTCTCTTCAGCTTGCGTTTGCGCTGGAGCAATGGCGCAGAAAGTATGGCAGCAGGATTGAAGTCTGGCTCAACGTGGTGGCCGAAATCGAAGCCCTGGTTTCGCTGGCCGCCTACGCTTATGAGCATTCTGAAGATCCGTTTCCTGAGTTTGCCCCGGCCGGCAGCGATCCATGCTTTGCCGGCGAATCTCTGGCTCATCCTTTGCTGCCCGCGGGCAAGTGCGTGCGCAATGATGCAGAGCTGGGCGGGAAGAACCAGGTTCTCCTGGTCAGCGGCTCCAACATGTCCGGCAAAAGCACCTATCTCCGCGTGATCGGCATCAATGCCGTGCTGGCCATGATGGGCGCGCCTGTTCGCGCTGCCCGGTTGCGGCTCTCTTATCTTTCCGTGGGAGCCTCCATGCGCGTTTCTGACTCCTTGCAGCAGGGCATCTCGCATTTTTATGCGGAGATTAAGCGCGTTCGCCAGGTGATTGATCTTTCCGCTGCGCAGCCTACGCTCTTTCTTCTCGATGAAATTCTTCAAGGCACTAACTCTGACGATCGCCGCGTAGGCACTCACGGCATTTTGCGTACGCTCATCGGCAACGGCGCCATCGGATTGGTAACTACGCATGATCTGGCGCTGGCTTCACTGGAAGAGGTTTTTCCTGGCCGCATGACCAACGTTCATTTTCAGGAAAAATTTGAAGATGACAAGCTCTCTTTCGATTACCGGCTCCGCCCCGGCGTTGTTACTACCAGCAATGGCGTTGAACTCATGCGGTCAATAGGTCTTGATGTTTCTTAAACAACGGGCTCGCGATAGAAAAATCCAAGTTCCGCCTGCGAACTCCAGTCTGCAAACTTCGGATGAAAGATTTTAATGCAGCGCTAATCCGCTTCTAAGCGGCTGCTGGTGAGATGTGAGCACTGTCAGGGTGAACACAAATCCGCGCATCTCCCAACGCGGACGTCCTTGTGTTCCTCCCGGCAGATGCATGACCCAACTTGAGAATAGTGTGGTGGTTGGGCGCTTTGGCAAAGGCAATTCGCGTATGCAGTCGCGGTCCCGCTAAAATCGCGGCGTCAGAACGCAGGTGCCTGCTTTGTACCGGCAAGCTGGCCCCGCTCAAGCCGGCCCCGGTAAGCCGAAGCCAGGAAAAACAGTAGAAGCATGCGGCGCGATTTGGAATGGCAGCTTACCCTCCCCCAAAAGCGTCTCAACGTGGCGAAAGATCCCGAGCCGGAACCGGCCGGCTTTTCTGTCTCGCCGGCGCTCGTGGCGCGGCTTTCGCATACGGCCACTGTATCCTCAAACTGCGTAACGCAGTTTCCACCACCGGAGAGGCTGGTTTTTTCTCCAATCAGCCTCTCTTTTCTACCATTGAATTCGTAAGAAATTTTAATCTTTTCTTAATTGTTCTCTAATTTCTCAGGTATAGTTTCTCTTCTTTCACGATGAGTGAAAGTATTTTCACCTTCCGGCTTTCTCTCGTCATTTCTTTGGGTTAGAGGCATCATCTCTCCGGGCTCCACCCTTTCACTTTTTTCAGAAGTTCAATCTACTGTTGTAGTTGCTCCACGCAGCATCTGATCGGCGTTGTGGCTACAAACTGTCAGGGACAAAGAGAAAAAGCCAATCCTTCCGGGCTCATATCCCTTGAACAATTTTCGTGCCGGGCTGGGCTAGGCCAGGCCGAAAAAAAGAAGCGGTCTCATGATTCGCCGTGAAGATCGCATGTTGTGTCTCAGCTGAGACATTTGGGAGAAAAAAAAACATGGACAGCTTGGAAACCGTCTCTACCGGCAAGAGTACACGTACAAAATCCATAACCTTATCCATCACTGCCCTGCTGTTGGTTATGCTGGCCATTCCTGTGGCCTCGCAGGCTCAGTCAACTCTACCAAAGCTTGTGGTAACCGCGATGAACGCTGGCAGGTTCTATGGTGATCCGAATCCTGAATTCACCGGAACTGTCACTGGCCTCATCCCAGGCGACACAATCACAGTAACTTATTCCAGCGTTGCTGACGCCAGCAGTGTGGTAGGCAGTTACCAGATCGTTCCTACCCTGAATGATCCGGACAACCACCTGGGACGCTACAACGTAGTCGTCAACAACGGCACTCTGTCGGTCACGCCTGCGCCGCTCAGCATTGTGGCTAATGATTTGTCGCGCGCCGCTGGCCAGCCAAACCCCGCCTTCACCGGCACAGTCACTGGAGTCAAAAACGGTGAAGCAATATCCGCAACCTTTGCCAGCGCGGCTTCAGCCAGCAGCCAGGCGGGAACTTATGACATCGTTCCCACCCTGCAGGACGGGTCCGGCAAAATCAGCAACTACGCGGTGACTATCTCGCATGGAACTCTGACTGTGACACCGTAATTAAACAAATTACGCAGCGATGGAAACACTGGGGCTGGCAAGCGATCGCCAGCCTTTTTCTTTGAGCTGAAAGCAAACTTGTGAACTCAGCGGGCCGCTTAACGTTTTGCAGTCGGCTCCGCGTTACGCAGGTAGGCGTCTGATTTGCTCAACCAATCCTGGCGCGGCGGATAGAAAACATCAATGTCTACCGTGTCTTCCACAGCCTCAGCTTTGTGCGGCATGTGCGGTGGGATGCACAGCACCTCGCCGGCGCGGACAACAATCTCCTTGCCGTCAATCCAGAACTTAAGCGCGCCTTCCACGATGTACGTGAGTTGCTCGTTCATATGGCTGTGCTCCGGCACCACACAACCTTTCTTGAGCAAAACGCGCGCCAGCATCAGGTTCTCGCCGGTAATCATCTGGCGACCGAGCAGCGGATTGAGGGTTTCCAGTTCAACGTCATTCCAGCGCATGTGCTTTAACATAAGCTTATTTTACTGGAGTTGTAGGGCAGCCGCACAGGATATATGGCCAAACGGTAGTGTCCTAATTTGGATTTTCCGGCGGGTTTTTGACATCTTCCGGAAATGTCAATTCGGATGTGCGGCTTCGTACCAAATCTGGTTTCTCATCGCCCTTTTCTGTTCCTAAATTAGGACACTACCGGCCAAACAGATAAGGATGCTATTTCTGGGTGACGGTCAGCTTGTGGTATCCAACCGTGGCCAAATCGATCTTATCGGGCAGTTTGAACTTGGAATCCAGCCCAATGCCCGGATATTTCGGCGTGATGTACTTGCTCACAAAATATTCCAGCGCCATGCGCGGGACCGCAAAGCCGTCGATGCTGACCTCGCGCACATGAACGCTGCCTTCACCGCCGCTGCCCGCAGCATCGGCTTCAACCCTTACATCGTGCTGGCCATTAAAGACTGAAAGCAGCGGATTGGCAGATTTCTGTCCGGCACGGATCTGGTCAAAATCAACGTTCAGGAATGCTGTGACCACTCCAGTGCGCCCTTCCATCCTGAGCTTTTTCACGCCCTGCGGCAAAACAATCTGGCCGCTTGCAATATAATCATTGACCTCTTCTTCGGTCATTACAGTGGGCGTCTGGTCAGGGCTGGAGCGCTGCGCGTTTTGCTGGATGTGGTCAAGCTTGGCCTGCATGCTCGCAGCCAGCCTCTGTCCGGAGCTTGATAAAGTTTGGGTCGGTGCCGGGGCTTGCTGCGCAGCCCAGGGCCGTTGCCTGACGATAAACGCTATGCTGGCCACCAGGAGCAGCGATAGTATGAAGCGTGCAATTTTCATTTGGCTCGTGCGGGAGCAGCCTGGGCTGTCAGCGGCTGCGGTGTAATCTGGGGCTTCTCCAGCGCGCCATTAATTTCCCACTCAGTGCCGCTGGTGCTCACCTTCAATTTTGCCTGCTTGTTCGCCAGGGATATGGTCCCGCTACTTACATAGATGCGGTTCTCTGATTTGAATTTGCTTGGCAATATCTTTAAGGATTGTTTATCGATCTCCAGAGCACCCTGCACAGCCTGAAATCTCAGGGGCCTGCCGCCGTCAAGCGCCAGCATTTTCGTGATGCCATTGCTCACCTGGAATTCAATGCGGCCGTTTGCGCTGGAAAGCATATCTGAAGATGATTTGCCGTCAAAATGCACGTTATAGCTCACCTGGCCTTTGCCGGAAAGCCACTGTGCCACCTGCCCCGGCACTGTATCCAGCGGCCCCACTCGATCCAGCGCTACGCCTTCCATAGTTCCCGTTCCCGTATAACGCGGTTGTGAGCCGCTCCAATCAATCTTCCATTCGCCCTGGGTTGAGCCGCCGCCGATCTTTGCAGCAATGTGGTTGAGCGCCAGCGTGTGATCGCCAGTCTCTGCCTGCACAGTAAATTTTTCCAGAGGCATGTCTGCCACTTTCAACTCATCGACGGCCAGCTTTCCTGCAGCGCGAAATTCAGGCAGCTTGTTGTCTGATCCGGAAATGAAGGGCAGGTTCCAGCCTTTGTCTGAATAGCCCAGCAGGTTCGCCACATCAGCGATTGCCAGAGTGTCAAAGTGCAAATCGAACCCCAGAGGGCAGGCAGGAGTAGTATCTCCACATTTCAATGGGCTGCTTATTGAACCAGTAAATGCGATCGGTGAATGCTCAAACTGGCCGGTAATATGGTTCAGGTTAAGGGCTGTATCTGTAAACTGCGCGTCGGCTTCGCCGAGCAGTAGGCGGTCTTTAATGCCGGGAACCCATGCTGCCAGGTTTTGCAGGTGCACCGTTCCATGGAGTTTGGACGGTGCAAAATTGGTCCAGACGCCGTTGATGTTCAGATCCACCAGTGCTGATGCGGTAGCGCTGCCTGCCTGCGTAGTAAAGCCGGTAGCGCGTCCGAAAGCCAAGAGCCTCTCCATGGGCACCATTCCTTTGGCGCTGGCAAAGTATCCTGCAGAATCCATATTGCCCTGAATCTCAAGCGTGTTCGATGGGCCCATCTGCACAGAGAAAGCATCAATTGTCAAAGCTGACGGCTCAAAAGCCGCGGTGGGAGCAGCGGGCGCGCTTGGCGCGCTCCCTTTCTTTTTCTTCTTGCTGGGAACAATTAACCCAGGCGTATCCGGCGGGCCAACGTGAAAGCGAATAGCGCTTACCGGAAACGGTTTTTCTGCTGTGGAAGCCTGCAAAAGGAACGGTGTGGTCATGCCGGTCCCGTGGAAGTTGTGCACGCCGGCATGTGAGTGGAAACCAAAGGCCGCGTCGCTCACCTCTCCAGTCGCCGTGAAATCATCGGGCAGCGATTTGCGGGCATGGCGTGCAAACGCCGCCAAAATGGAGAGAGGCACGCGGGTAGCCGTCAGCGACACATCATAATTCTGCGCTGCGGGCGCAAAGCGCGAGGTCATCACCAGGCCGCCTGTTCCTAAAGGCGTGTCACACTTCAGGCTCAGAACTGCGTCGGTGTAGTCGCCCAGGCAACGCGTTCTGATTCGCGGCGTGGAGTCCCGGTTAATATCAAATCGCCGGAAATTATCCAGATCGGCGCTGGCCGTGATGTGCAGCGCAGACAATGGCCCCGCAAGCTCCGCGTCGGCATCAAGGGCGCCGCGCCAACCTTTGTCCTGCCCCAGCACCAGACTGGTAAACTGCCCAAGCTGCGCGTTCTCCCATGAGAGCTGCAGTTTTGCAGGCATATCGCGCAGCGTACCGGAGCGACGCACGTCACCTTCAAGCCGTATGGTTCCGGTGTCGTTCAAATTCATATCTGTGCGCACCGGATGCCCTTCTACGCGAAGATGCCACGTATCTTCAGCCGCAAGCCAAAAGGCGAAATCAGTGTTGGTAATGGCATACGGTTTCTTTTCCGGGCCGATCTTCAGGTTGATGCGCCCCGAGCTGGCTTCAATATAGGGAAAGCGCGAGCGCTGCTCTGAACGGTGCTTGCCTGTGGGAGCGGTTGGCACCTGCTCCACGCGCAGCAGCAGCGATTCCAGATTCCAATGACCGCCTGAGTAAACCAGGTTCAGGCTGGGCGGCGTATTGTCATCTGTGAGCTTCAGATTGGCAATCTCCAAACGCCCCTGCCATAAAGAAGTCAGGCGCAGGTCGGCAGTCACTTTGCCGCACATTAGCAAAGGCTCAGCGCTGAAGGCGGGATCATCCATCACACGAAAATCGTAAAGATCAAACCCTGGGCGCGGGAACAAGCGGTACTTTACCGATCCAATTTTCACTTCGCGGCCCATTGCATTGCTCAGGGTTGAGGCCAGCCGTTTGCTGAATCGCGCACCATTGATATTGGGGGGCAGAAAAATACACAGCGCCAGAATCACCAGCGCTGCTGCTACGATTTTTCTGCGCGTTGTTGACAACATCAATGCACCAGATGAAAGACGCGGTTCCATCGCGTCAAGGTAAAGAAGTGCAGGGTGGTATGCAGGAAAGACGCAATTCGATCAGACATCGGCTTGGGTTCCGCGGTCTCCTCGGGCACATCAAACGACCAGAAAATAAACAACGGGCTCCCGATAACGTTTTCCTGCGGCACAAAGCCCCAATAACGGCTGTCGAGGCTGTTATCACGGTTATCGCCCATGGCAAAATAGTGGCCAGGGGGAACAACCACATCGCCATTTTGAATGCTTCGCTCCAGGGTTTCGTACCATCCTGGCGCCATCATGCCGCTCGCTTCTTCCGCGCCCAGGGGAAACTCATCACGAAAGTAAAGATGATCGTCGGCCCGAATTGTCCAATAAGGCTCCTTTTGCGCTACGCCGTTCAGGTACACCACGCCGCTGTGAAGATGAATTCGGTCGCCAGGAACACCGATGATCCGCTTCACCAGATAAAGTCCCTGCTCGTTCGGATTAGGCGTCATGAATACTGCCGTATCGCCGCGCTTAAGGTTGCGGTACGGAAAAAGCCAGCCCATCCATTCCTTGCCTGTGGGAGTGAGCCGATCCACAAATACGTGATCGCCCACCAGCAGTGTGTTCTCCATGGAACGCGATGGGATTTCAAAATGCTGCACTACAAACGTCAAAATAAAAAGCCCTACCACCAGCACTGACGCAATGCCGGCAATCGACTCCGGCAGCGTCTCTTTGGGCCGTTCCGGCTTGGTCTTCTTCGTCTGTTTTTTTTCTGATGAAGCCAAAGATTCCTTCCCTTGAAATGAAATCAACGTACTATGTGGAACATGCGGCCCCAGCGTGTCTGGTCAAAGAAATGAACAACCGTGTGCACCAGGAAATTCAGCCGGTCAGGCATGTCCCGTCTCTCATACTGGTCGCTGGGCGTAATAAACGACCAATAAATAAACAGCGGCCGCCCCACAATGTTGTCGCGGGGAATAAAACCCCAATAGCGGCTGTCCAGGCTTACATCACGATGGTCGCCCATGCCAAAGTAGCTATTCGGCGGGACCACTATATCGCCGTTCTGCAAATGCTGGCTCATTTCAATCGGCCAGTCAGGATATTCACTGCCCGGAGTACCCTTGGGGAAATTTTCCCGGTATTCGCTGTCTGTGCCTTCGCGAAGAATATAAGGCTCATTCAGCGGCTGGCCATTGCGATAAACCACGCCATCCTGCAAATGAATGCGGTCACCCGGTATTCCCATCACCCGCTTTACCACGTACATGCCGGGGTCTTTCGGATGGAGAAACACGATAATGTCGCCGCGTTGGATCTGGCGATACGGCATGATTGCGCCCAAAAGGCCGCCCTTCGGCATTGGCGTAATCCGGTCAACAAAAACGTGGTCCCCAACCAGCAGCGTGTTTTCCATGGACCCCGACGGGATTTCAAACGCCTGCACAATAAAAGTAATGATGAAAAGCCCGGCTACAAACACGGCGGCAATGCCGGAAATGGACTCAGAAAAACTTTCTTTCTTTTTCTCCGTTTTCTTGTCTTTATTTTTTTCGAACAAACAGGTTTCCTGGATAGAGTTTATTGGTCAACGCACCAGCCGGAACATGCGATCCCAGCGCGCCAGTTGCAGCCAGTGGGCCACTTGTCCCGAATGTTGAAGTTTATCACTGGAACGGCCCGGTTCCGATTCTTTCACTGATAGATAGATGACCAAGGGCCTTCCAATCACGTTGGCCCGTGGTACAAAGCCCCAGTAGCGGCTGTCTTCGCTATCATCGCGATTATCGCCCAGCACGAAATAGCTGTTCATTGGGACCACCACCTGATCGCCCTGGAGATAATGCGGCAATTGTGTGCGCCAGCGCTGGTCAATCCCTCGCGAATACGTCATCTGCGCGGGAAAATTGTCGCGATAGACGTCAGGTATCCACTGCTTGTGAATTACATAATTTTCCTTCAGTGGAACGTCATTGATATAAACCGTCTTGTTGCGCAAGCGGATGTGGTCACCCGGCATTCCAATAACCCGCTTCACCAGGAACTGCGAAGGATCCACCGGAAAATAAAAGACGATGATGTCGCCGCGATGGATATCTCTATAAGGCAACAGGCCCTCAGGAGCCTGAACGCCGGCAAAATGGATTTTATCCACCAGCAAAAAATCGCCAACCAGCAGCGTGTTCTCCATGGAGCCGGATGGAATCTGAAAAGCCTGCACTACAAACGTGATTACAAAAACACTGAAGATGATCACCGTAAGCAACGACTGGATGCCAAATAAATCGCGCCTGGTCTCGCGCATTGGAGCAATAGGCTCAGCCGTTTCTGGCACCGCCGATTCTGACGCCGCCACCTCCTCCGCCACTGCAATTGCCTCTGGCGTTACATTCGGCTCCGCTGCAATTGCTTCTGAAGGTGTATTCGGTTCCGGCAGCCTTCCTTGCGGCTCTGCCGGGTTGTCCATTGCCTCTCCTGCTCCGGTTTGTTGGTCGTTACTCATTAATCCCAGCTCATTCCAATCCTAGCTTATGCGTTTTCAGGATGTGCGCGCAGATGCTCTAACGCCTGCTTGGCCGCCAGTTGCTCAGCTTTCTTCTTGGTGCCGCCTTCAGCGCGCGCCACGTATTCCGGCTTGCTCTGGCCCTGCACATAAATCCGCGCTTCCACCGTGAAGGTCTTGCGATGGTCAGGGCCCTCTTCCTTCACTGTGACATATACCGGCTGCTGGCGTCCGCTTGATTGCAACAGCTCCTGCAGCGCCGACTTATAGTCCGCTAGACTGAATTCGCTTTCACCCTCTGCAGTAATGGCCTCAAGTTCTGACTTGAGAATCTGCCGGATAATGAACTCGCGCGTCTTTTCCAGCCCGGCATCCAGATACATGGCCGCGATCACGGCTTCAATCGCATCAGACAGCAGCGTTCCCTTGGTGCGTCCGCCGCTGCGCTCTTCTCCGCGGCCCAGCCGCAAGTATTGCCCCAGGCCAATCCGTGTGGCCACACCTACCAGATGTTCTGCGCTCACCAGATGTGCTTTCAGCTTGGAAAGCTGTCCTTCATGAAAGGTCGGAAACTTTTCAAACAGAAGCTGGCTGGTCACCAGCCCAAGCACGGCATCGCCCAAAAATTCAAACTGTTCGTTATCCTGCTTTTCTCCGCCGCCATCTGCTCCACCTGCTTTTGCCTCTTCATGAGCGTGGGAGCTATGGGTAAGCGCACGCTCCAGCATCTCCGGATGATTGAACTTGTGTCCCAGTGCAGCTTCTAACGCGGTAAGATCGGGTTTCATGGCGACTGTGTTCACTGCGGCTCCGACGACTCCCCGTTGCGCGTACCTCTTGCCAGCGCAGCTAGCCGGTCATGCTCGGCTTCTGCCAGCTTTTGCAGCTCTGGATTGGAACTGGCAAGCTGCAGCGCCTGGTCCACCGAATTGAGCGCTGCCGTATATTTCTTTCGATGATCCTGCGCAAGCGCCAGATGGTACCAAACATACGGATCAGGCCTGCTCTTTCGCAGATCAGCCGCGGTTAACAAATCTTTTTCCGCTCCAGCATCGTCGCCGGTCTTGAGCTTCATGATCCCCAGGGCTGAGTAAGCCATGGATTGAAGCGTGGTCTTGTAAAGCTCCGCTGTTTCATTCCCCGGCGGATACTCCTTCTCCGCCGACTGGATTGCCCGGCTCGCGTTTCGCTTGATGGCACTCGCCTTATGCTCCCGGTCGCGATCACGCTCGCCCAGGCTGTCCGCCAAAGCGGTAGCTGTGAGCACCAGGGCCAGAGGATTGTCAGAATCAAGCGCCAGAACTTTTTCTCCCATGGCCAGCATCTTGTCTGAATTATTTTCCCGCTGATACTGCAGCATGGCGCTGGAATAAAGATAGAGGCGCAACTGGCTCTCAGGATATTGGGCAGCAAAATCATTGGCCGCAGCCTCAGACGCCGCTCCGCCAGTGAGCGCATAAGCGCGATTGAAGTCATCACGCTCCTGCTTCGTTTTCGCCTGCGGACGGAGCACGGTAGAGGTGTTCTTGCTGACGTCCTGTGCTTGGGCCAGCAGCGGCAGGCAAGCCAATAATCCAATGCAAACCAGCCCTTTGATTTTGGTGAAAGAACGCCGCTCACGCGGCGAATAAGGACACGATTCAGGAGCTACGGGTTCCGTGCGGTTTGCGTTCATAAGTACAATTACATCCTATTTTGGAGTCGGCTGCGCAGACGTGGAACCGCCCGTCAGCGTGAGCAGCCGCTTCTGCTCACCTTTAGCCAATTCCCCAATGTCAGGGTTTGAAGCTGAATTTTGCACTGCCTGATTCACCGAAGCAAGGGCCTCACTATATTTGTTTTGGTGGTCCTGGGCGAGTGACAGGTGATACCAGACAAATGGATCGGGCTGCGCCGGGTTTGCGGCTGCAGCCGCTTTCAATTCCTTTTCCGCGCCTGCATCATCATGCAACTTCAGTGCGGTAATTCCCAGCGCCGAATGTGCAAGGGCTTGCAACGTCTTCTTATACGCTTCTACCTGCTCAGGCGTAGCATTAACTACCGGTGAGAAGTTGCCATCCAGTATCTGCAAAGCATGACTGGCGTTTTTCCTGATCTCAGCTACATTTTGCTGGTCGGGATTACTTTCATTGAGGCCGTCAGAGAGCACGCTGGCAGTCAGCACCAGGGCAATAGCATTCTCTGGATCAAGCTTCAAAACCTTTTGGCCGGTGGCGAGGATTTTTGGCTGATTGTTTTCCGCCTGGTACTCGTGCATGGCCTTCTCATAGATAAAGACCGTCAACTCGCTGGCCGGATACTTGGCGGCAAAATCATCTGCGGCCTTTTCTACGGCTTCCCCGCCGGAAGTGGCATAAGCCGCGTTGTAATCTTTAAACTCCTGCGCGCTTTTGGCCTGGGCCACATGCTTGGCCGGCGTTTGCCCCTGGTTAGAGCCAGCTTCCTGTGCCCACACTCCGGCGCTGCAAATTACCAGCATCAACAACGCTCTCTTCATAAGCTCCTTCATTTTTTTTCCGGCGCATGGGGCGCATACGGCTCGGCCAGCCCTTTCTCCGCTGCCGCTCTGGTATCTGCTGAAGGATCGCCAGCGTTCAACGCAGCCTGATAGTTTTCCATCGCACGGCCGCGGTCCAACTGGATGTCATAGATCCGTCCCAGGTAGATATGACTCCAGGCCAGCATTCGTGGATCGTGCACGGACGAAGCTGCCTGTTCAAAGTTTGTGCGCGCCTCTTCCATTTTCCCTGAAAGCGAGGCAATTCGCGCCAGGATAAATGCTGCATGCCCAGACTGATCGCCACCATGTTTTTGCTGCAAGACTTGCGTGGCTATCTTCTGTGCGCCGTCGCGGTCGCCGCTGGCCAGCTTTTGCTCCGCCTCATTCAGGAGTTGATCTTCATCCGGCGCTGCCTGCAACGCGCCTACCACCTCTGCCTTTGCCTCTGACCTGAAGACCACGTCGCGGGCGCGTTTTCTCTCCCGCTCCAGGCTGATTCCGTGCAGCAAGTCGCCGTAGGCATTTTTCATCCCTATCGTTTCTTTTTCAAAGCCTGCCAGCTCGTCGTAAAAAGCGCGGGTCAGAATAAATCCCTCTTCCACCGATTGCTGTACTGTGGCATTGCGTTCAGCTTCCTGCTCTTTGGCCACGTGCGAAGGCACATGCCCTTTGGGAATAGACATGCGCACCTCAATCGCGCGTATGAGGCATTCATTTACCAGCAATGAGATATCGCTCTTAAAAGGCGGCGCCATGGGGGCGTCATGCAGGTCTTGCAGAAGCGGCTCAAGATCGTTCAGGGCCATGGAATGTCCCAACGCCAGAGGATCAAGAACAAAGTGGAGATATGTATGGCGGATTTCAGGAAACCTTATGTGTCCTTCACGATCAGGAGAGACAACCATGAGGTAGTTGCTTCCATAATTGCGGGCATCCACCTGCGCCGGTGAAAACTGTGGTTCCAGGTAGATCACAAAGCGCTGTCCAGGATAATTACTGAACGGCAGCTTGAGATAAAGATCAGTACCGGTCAGCTCTTTCGATACCGGATCGTGCAACTGGGTAACCAGCGCTTGATACTGGCCTTGAAACTTCTGCCAGATCTCATGCAATCCCGCTGCCTGATAGAACCTTTGCAACAAAGGGCGTATTCCCAGCACGCGCGCTGCATCCGGGGCCAGGTCAGCTTCAAGCAGCTTTGGGGCAAAGTCAGGTGGTGGGCCTAATTCCAACGCCAATGACAAATAAGGTGTGACATCGTCTTCGTGCCCTGATATTTGGTGTTCACGCCAGAATTGGCAGATTGCGCGGCGTTTTTCCTGCGCATCTGGCGATTTGCTGATCGCTGCCTGTACTTCTGCCCGTACCGCCTGACGCAGGGGCATGGACACGTCAAGGCCTGAATCATAGCCACAAGCATTGAGCGCTGCGGCCATGCTAAAAAAGGTCTCGCTGATCTCTAATTGCGCTTTGGTGGTCTGGGCGCCTGCCCTGCTGGACGCTACGGCCAGCAAAAGCAAGCAGACAAATGGTTGAAGTTTTCGCCTCAGGCTCCCCTCCAAATGTGTGGGAAACTTTAAGTTTAGGCCAGAAAAACAGTGGGGGTCAAACAGACGCGTTTGACCCCAGCTGCGAAACGGATTAGACGAGCCTTATCCCTTCACGTTGATGTGAGAGAACGACATGATGGCCCTGCCCGGGACGGGGTTCCCAAAGGACTGGGCCGGCACAAAACGGGTGAACAGCAGAGCGCGATTCAGTTCCGCCCGTACTTGATCATCGTCCCGGCCGGAAATAATACGGTAGTTCTCTACTCGCCCGTTGGCATCCACAAACGTCTCTATCACTACCGGCGAATCCAGGTTAAGCTGGGGCTCAGGATATTCTGAAAGCTGCAACCGTGGCGGCGTATAAAACGCTGAAGGCACATCGTCATAGGCGCTCACCTGCACCGGCATCAGCAAGCCCACAAGCGAGCCACAGAAGACGACCGCGAAAAGAATTCCGGCAGTCGCGGGAAACATAAGCCCGTTGAAAGCATCTTCCAATCTCGCCAGATATCCCTGAAAGAAACCCCGGCTGCGGCGGAGGCGATCATTAGAAATCGCTACGCGGATCTTCAACGCCAAATCTGGCGGGGCTTGCCGGCGGCCGACTGACGAAACCAACGAACGCGTATTTTCAAACGCAGCGTATTCTGACTGGCACTGCGGACATGTGCTCAGATGCCCGGAAACCTGGTGCATCTGGGTGCCGCTCATTGCGCCGTCAACATAAACCGAAAACAGGGCCTTTATTGCTGCACATTTCATGGGTGTGCCTCCACTCCTTGCGCTGGCGAATCGTCTTGGCCCGACGCCGGCCTGTTGCCCCCCATTTCAGAACCCATTTCTTTCACAAAATTTTCCAGCCGTTTACGCAAGGCATCGCGCCCGCGGATCAGCCGTGACTTTACCGTGCCCAGCGATATCTGCAGCACTTCGGCAATCTCTTCATATGCCAATCCTTCAATATCACGCAGTACCACGGCTGTGCGATATGGCTCCGGAATCTCTTTCAACTCCTGCTCCACGCGCGCGCGAACTTCCTCATGGGCCAAAGTCTCCAGCGGAGATTCGCCTTTATCGGCCAGCGTATCGCTCAAGCCGAAGGAATTGCCTTCATCGTCCACATGCGCTTCCATTGAAGTTTCTTTGCTCTTGTGCCGGAACCACCAGCGCCGCTGGTTTGAGGCTTCATGGATGGCGATCCGGTACAACCAGGTCTTCAGGCTGCATTCGCCATTGAAGCGCTTCATGCCGCGAAAGACTTTAAGAAAAACTTCTTGCGTGGTATCCGCTGCATCTGCAGGGTCAGTCAGAATGCGATATACCAGGCTGTAAATTGGCTGGTGATAATGCGCGACAAGCCAGTTGTAAGCCTCTTCAGAACCGGCTTTTAGCTCGGCTACGATAGAAGCTTCTTCGGCTCTTACACCGATCGCGCTAGCGATATTACCCAATGCTGTTACTCCCGCCATTTTTCTCATGGCGTCACCCCAATTTTCTCAGGATATGGACGCCGCTACAACAGCCAAACTGTAACGGCGGTAACCAATTCACTGGATACAGCAATTCCATCAAAGAGATAGACCCCATTTCGGGACCACAAGTTCCAGCTTCTTAGAAAGATTTAGTGGGGCGAACCGGCAGACTGGGCCGGTGTTGGCGTGGAGGACGGGGAAGCCTTTTTCTTTGTTGTCTTTGCTGAGGATTTAGAGGTCTTTTTCTTGGACTTAGGCTTAGTATCGTCGTCAATGACCATCACTTTTGGCGGTGCTGCCGCCGCTGCAGCTTCGCGCGCCTGCTCGGCTGTCCGGAGTTGCACATAGGCGGTTTCCAGCTTGGTTGCGGTCTGTTCAATATAGGTGGAAAGACTGCTTCGGGCAGATTCCAGAGATTGGGCATCCTGGGCCAGCGGCTCAAACTCTTCTTTCTTCCCCAGACTGCCGGTGACGTCAGCCAGGTAGCTCAGGTTTTCATAAACCACGTTTAAATTGTGGTACAGCTTAAAGCTGGCCAGCACTCCTCCCCTGCTGGTCTGCACATCACTCATCAATCCAGGAAGAGCGTTGGCAATATTCCTTTGCAGGGCCTCGGCAATTTGCTGGAGTTGCTGCTTCTGGTCAGCATCAGTCCGCCACTTATCAATGCGCAGATGGCCGATATTGACGCTTGCGGAGCTTGTTGCCTTCTGGACTTGCGCCAGGATTGCATCCAGGTTCACCGGTGGCGCCGCTACTTGCACTGGCTGCTGCGGCTGTTGGGGCTGGGGCTTGCCAGATTGCACAGACGACTGCGCGCTGAGGCAAAGCGCGGCAAATGCCAATAGGATGCTTACTCCTACTGCAGTTTTCATACAGTGCATGATGCTCCCTGTTCTAAGGTCAGATGACATTCTCTGGCCTGGAGTTACTCTGCTTCCCAGCCTGTGCCTGCTTAATTTGAACGCCTGGCAATACTGCTTATGGCACAGCTGAAGGCACGACAATTAAATAGGATACACAAAAGCAGCCTCTCAGATGGGCTGCACGCTGAATTAAGGCCACTCGTCCCAGTGAACGCTCTCTGCGTCGCTCCAGTTAAGAATTGTCAACCCTTCTCTGTTTGTGCGACTTTCAGCCAAAATCGCAGTCTAATTAATTAACTGAGTAGTTAAATGGCTTGCACGTGCAAGTTAGGAGAAGGCAATGAAAAAGGTTTTATACATGTTTTTGGCTGCGGTTCTGGCTGCAGGGCCAACAGGCCTGGCATTTGCGGATTCGCCCAACCAGGCGAGCAATCCCAAGTTTGAGCAGCGGCTGGCTGGCCAGGTGGTCATGAGCTGGCAATGATCCCGCAGGTAACTATTTTCGATAATCTGGCTTATCGCGTTGACGGCACTACTGTGACGCTTTATGGCCAGGTCCGCAATGGCTTTATTAAGGATACTGCTGAGAGTGCAGTGAAACATCTGGAAGGCGTGGAGCATGTGAACGACCAGATTGAAATACTTCCAGCGTCGTTCAACGATGACCTTATTCGCCGCCAGGTGGCGCGCGCTGTATTCAACGATCCGCGTCTGTTCAACTATGCCATTCAGCCCGTGGCTCCGATTCGCATTATTGTGAAAAATGGCCATGTGAATCTGGAAGGCGTGGTGCGGACATAAGCGGAGAAAGACGCTGCGTTCATCAAGGCAAATGGGGTTCCGGGCGTCTTCTCCGTGCAGAACAATCTGCAAGTGGAGCTGGCAAAGAAGGGATAAATTCGACGGGGTGAGCACACAGAGACGCAGTTCCGGCTGCGTCTCTTTTTATGCTCCGCGACAGGGTGAATTCCACCACGGAGGCATGAGACATGGAGCAAAATTTCGCCGAAGCTGAACATAGCAATGAGCCGTCCTGAGCGAAGTTGAAATGCAAACTCTACGCGCTTGGAATAATGAAGTACTACATTTGTCGAACTCCACAACCTGCTCAGATCATTCATCTTGTTTAACGCAACAATGCGCCAAAAGCGCCGCCCTTTTTATACCTATTACAAAAGGACAATAGACCGGTTAACTTCCGTCAGGATATAGCTACGGGTAATTGAAGTTAAGATTCAGGAATCAATTACACAGAAGTTCTGGCCATGATTGCCGATTCGTCAAAATCGTTTCTCGTTAAGCTGGTTTTCTGCATTTTGACCACAATGCTCTGCCCTGCCTTGTTCGCGCAGACCGTGACCACTTCTTCACAGCAGCAGCCACAGCCGCAACAACAGCAGCAGGCACAACCGCAGCAGCAACAAACTCAATCCAGTTCGCGTAAATGCAAATCAAATCCGCCGCCGGAATATCCTGAGCTTGCCCGCAAGATGAACATTTCCGGTACTGCCCGCGTTCTTTTAACAGTTGCCCCCGACGGCAACGTTGGGAATGTGAAAGAGCTGGGAGGAAATCCGGTCCTGGTAGCGGCGCTGGTAAAGGCAGTGAAAAAATGGAAATATGAACCTGCCGAGCACGCGAGCGAGGTCGAAGTAAAGTTCAACTTTGTTGAAAACCAGTAGCAATTATCTTTAATTTGCCCGACAATAGCCTACACGACGGCGATTCCAATCCCGCCTCGGTAACAATTCCATTGCACCTAGCTTTGTTTATTTCCAGGAGAGCGCGCCCGTGAAACGGATTTTCGACTCCATGGAACTCTCGACAATTTCACCGATTGGGTAGCACTCGCAGCCATGCTGCGTGAGATGTTGCTGAATGGCGGACGCTTCTCCGGCGCCTACCACGGCAGCAATGCCCACACCCATATTGAATGTTCTGAGCATGTCCTTGTCAGTGGCTTCGGCTACCTCATGGATCACGCGCATGACCGTGGGAATTCTGAGCGAGGGCAGATCGATGACTGCCTGCAATCCGGCAGGAATAATGCGGTTCAAGTTCCCTTCAATGCCACCACCGGTAATGTGGGCCAGACCGTGCAGGCCAGAATTGGTGTAGAGTCCGCGCAGCGCTTGGTAATAACAAAGATGCGGGCGCAGAACCACGTCGAGGAACGTGCTGCCATCCACCGGACGCTGCGCCAACGCAGGATCATTGCTCAGCAGCTTGCGTACCAGCGAATATCCATTGGTATGAAGACCGTTTGAGGGGATGGACAACACTTTGTCGCCAGCTTTGATTTTTGAGCCATCAATAATGTGCTCGCGCTCAGCGATTCCCACCACGCTTGCCGTGAGCACATAAGTCCCGGCTTCCAGAACTCCGGGTTGCTCTGAGGTTTCTCCGCCGGTCAGCGTGCACTCCTGCTCACGGCACGCTTTGGCGATGGCGCGCACTATCCCGGTCACAACTTCCGGCTCCAGCTTGCCGCAGATGATGGCATCCTGCACGGAAAGCGGCGTCGCTCCCATGACGGCGATGTCATTGATCAGGTGATTAATGAGATCGTAGGCCAGAGACTCAACGCGCCCATGCTGGATGGCAAGCTTTTGCTTGGTTCCAGGCTCTTCCGTCTTGAGCACCAGCACTGGGTCGCGATATTCCTTGAACGGTACCGCAAACAGCGAGGCAAACGCTCCCAACTGATTGAGCACACGGCTGTCTCCGCGCGCCACCCAGGAACTCATCTGCTCCTTGGCGCGATCCGCAGCGTTGATATCTACTCCGGCTTTTTCGTAAGAAAGGGCCAATGTCACTCCACAGTGCGGTTTTTCGTTCCCGCCTGCCTTTCAAATTTACAACAAAACCATAGCCGCACAAATTTTGGTCCGTTGCTTTTATTCAGAAGACTTTATTGCTGCCGCCAAGATTGGCTTTGTCCAGTCGGGGGCTAGACCCAGGTCGCATGTGCTCATAATTTTACCCTTCATGGTGTGAAGGATTAGTTTAGCCACGCTTACGTGCAGCAGCGATCACCGCTTTCCTAGCTCCTCAGGTGAGGCATATCAAAGGCGGATTTCATGGCTATGCTTGATTGGGGCGTCTGCATTTCGGCCAAAGAGCATCAAATGCATCGCTGAGGGAATCGATTTTATTTTGCATAGCTTGGGAAATCATATTCGGGTTTTGCCAATTTAAGCAATCATCACATTCTTGCGCTGAACGCAGCCGTTCGAAAATGGGTAACTCCTCAACTGCCACAGCTTCTTTTTTGCTTGCATATCACCTGCCTATTCAACACAATGCAGGCACAATCCCAGATCCACTTGAGAGATCCCTATGCTCGGTCGTTCCTGCAAGGCCGTTGTTGTGAAGCACTGTTTCATCGGCATTTTTATTTTGGCTTGCGCTCTAAACCAGGCAAAAGCCCAGAGCATTCCTAATCCCTGCCCGAATGCGCAACCAGTTCCGGCGGAGTTGCGCTTGCCTGCCAACCTGCCGACAGGTGAGCCGGTGGAATTTGAGAAACAAGTGCTCGCGTATCTAAGCACGCTCAACTATCGCAAGCTCGGCTGGTGTGAAGACAAATGGGTGCGGGATACCGGCCCCTATATGAATGGAAAAGATGCGATCGTGCATCCGCCGGTGCGCATCTTCTATTCGCCTGAAGTTTCTAAGTGGCTGCTCGGTGACCGTCAGGGTGAGATTCCCGACGGCGCGGTCATCATCAAAGAGCAATTTGGTCCTGCTCCGGCTGCGCGATATGCAAATATTCCGCCGGACAAGCTGGGATGTTCGAACGACTGGACCTTCATGATCAAGAACTCAGCCGCGTCTCGCGACGGCTGGTTCTGGGGCGAGGTCTGGAACAGTGATCAATTCCCCATGAATTTTGCTGATCCGTTTCAATATCCCAATGCCGGCTATAGTCTCTACTGCCTGCGCTGCCATTCGTCAGCGGAGAAGGAACATACCTTCTCGACGCTGAACAACATTAAGGATGCGCCGGGATGGCCGCTGCAATACCGGGTTGACGATTCCTGGATGACGATCAAGTCCGATCCTCCGGGAGGCTGCGGCCATGGCAAGAGCGGCGCTGATCCGGTGGCCAGTGAAGGGTTTCCGGCGCACGCACAGAATGCGCTGCTGGCAACCGAACATGTTCATCCTCTCGCAAAGCTTCTGGCAGCGTCACCCATCGTGCAGAGGATGCCGCCGGAGCCGCTGGACAACTTTGTACAGAAGTTTCCCAAATCGCTCGATCCGCTTACGAGTCCGCAATTCGTCACCTCAGCGCAGTGCCTGGGATGCCATGGCGGCCTTGGCAATGCCGGATTTGGACCGAGCATGGTCATTCTTCCTGACATGAATGTCTCGCCTTATGGTGAGTGGCGCTGGTCACCCATGGGGCTTGCCGGACGCGATCCGGTCTTCTATTCACAACTGGATAGCGAGCTTGCCTTTCTGAAGAGCCAGCCCAAAACACAGCAAAACGTAGTCGATACGTGCATGAGCTGCCACGGAGTCATGGGCAAGAGATCTTTCGCAGCGGAGCATCCAGCGGAAAATTTCAAAGTGGATTTTGTTTATGACACCAATCAATCCTCTGAAGCCTTCCGTTATGGAGGCCTCTCGCGCGACGGCATCAGCTGCATGGCGTGCCACCAGATGGCTGCGCCCAAAGACGGCAGCCTGAATTATTTTTTGCAAAACAAGATCAACGGCAAATTCGATCTCACTCCGAACGATCAACTCAATGGTCCCTTTAAGGATGACGTGGTTACGACTTATCCCATGGACACGGCGATGGGAATAAAGCCTAAATACAACGCATATATTCAGTCGCCGCAGATGTGCGGAAGCTGCCACACGATTGTCCTTCCGATCGTAGACAGTCCGAAGCCCGGAGAAACAGAGGTAGAGCAGGCGACCTATCCGGAGTGGCTGAACAGCCAATATCGCAATGAATATGGATCGGTGGGAACGACGCCCAAGACCTGCCAGGAATGCCACATGCCCACCGGCTACGTCGATAAGAAACAGAAGATCGATGTGACACAGATCCAGACACGCATAGCCACTGTGCAGGACCTTACGCTTCCGCAAACCGAGCACCTGGCAACGCCAGAGCAAATCAATGTCCGGTATCGCGATGAGGGCTATCGCCGCCACGAACTGCTGGGAACCAATGGATTCCTGCTACAAATGTTCCTGCAGCCGATCAACGACAACGGAAATAACACGATTCTTGGCGTGCGAACGAAAGACTACATGACTGGTTTCACCACCGACTTGAACAAGGCAGTGGACAACGTGGTGAAGCAGGCACAGAGCATCACGGCAACGGTTGGAATCTACAGCCTCCATGCACAGGGAAATAAGCTCACAGTGGATGTGATTGTGAACAATCTGGCTGGACATCGCTTCCCCAGCGGAGTTGGGTTCCGGCGCGCTTTCCTTGAATTCCGGGCGACGGCCAATGGGCAGACCTTCTTTACCTCCGGGACCACCAACAACATGGGACAGATCACAGATTCCAGCGGCAAGGTGCTGCCGACCGAATCATTCGCGGGCGGAAAATATCAGCCGCACTTCAATCAGAAAAATCCCATCACCTCTTCTGATCAGGTGCAGATCTACGAGGAGCTCACCGAGGATGCGAACCATCAAGTTACAACCAGCTTCACCCGGCGCGATCATGAGATCAAAGACAATCGCCTGCTGCCCGCCGGCTGGTCTTTCAACGGTCCGCCCGATTTGAAGATACCGGAATTCTTTCTGGAAGCTACGCGGCCAAAGGGAGCCGCTGCAAGCGATCCGGTATACCTTGCCGGCAAAGGGCAGTCGATTGTGCGCTATGAGATTGCGATTCCGCCAAACTTGCAGAACCAGCCTGTAAGTGTAAGCGTGTCACTGTATCTGCAAACCTTGCCTCCATACTTCCTTGCGGACCGTTACCAGACAGCAACACCGGCAACCGGCCGGCTGAAACATCTAGCAGGTTCTCTGGGAACACTCAAGGAGACGGACTTCGCGAACTGGAAGCTGCTGGTGGCAACGGCCACTAAATAGAACGTCGGTAATGAGGCGTAAGATTACCGTTGTTGTCTTCAAACGCGCTCTGTTAACGCTCCGTGATCGTGAGGCTCACGCAAAAGTATTTAAAGCGGTGAAATCAAGTCCAGGGATTCATGATGGTCTTCAACACGGTCTTGAAATCCGATTGATTGCGAGTAACCAGGGTTAGCTGGTGAACTTCAGCAGTCGCGGCAATAAATGCATCCATAGGGATTCGAAAATCCTCAGGATTTCTCCGTGCTGAGCTGAGGAAGGCACTACAGGGTTGTCAGGAATCCAAGGGGCCGCAGGAACCAGGGAAGCGGAAATGATTCACCTGGATGATGTTTGACGACGATGTGCCGCCGCGTGACCTGATGCGCCTTATCCAGGAGATGACGAGTTCCCACCTGAGGAAAGCGTCCTGAAGGGGGTAAGAATCTCTCGAACAGCGATAAGATGGTTGATCTCCGCTACCTGAGTGCAATATCTAACGTCATCGTTTTCTGACTAGTAGAAGTGCGAACCAAGACTATAATCCCCATTTCCCATGGGTTCGGCTTCTCCACAAACCAGAAGAAGCACATTTCCGGCGGAGATGGTGTTTCAAAAAAAGTGGCGGACATACCAGTCTCGTCTGCTAGACCGGCTTGCTTCCTATTTAGATGATAAGCGGTTACATGTTGTAGCCGCACCATCAATTGCGGCCGAAGGGGGCCTCCATGGTCCAGTGGAAACCTCTTGAGACCAAGGGAAACGAATTCCGGTCGATCAACTGAAGCTCCATATGAACCTGATGATTGTCCATCCGGCCATCCAGGATGAGCTGATCCCCGGCAGGCCGCTTGAAGGTAAAGTTCCCCGTCCAGTTCTTGTCGTCACTCTTCGTGAGGGCGATAGTTCTGTCCGAAAGATTGACGGAGGCGCCATAAGGAGCGAGCGAATCGTCCAGGCGCTGAAAGGCCAAACACAGGGACGCTTGTGTGTATCTCTGTTGTGTGTACAGCCCAGCGCAGTTCCGGCTGGGGTGATCGAAGATGGCGCGCCGCCAACGGGTGGAGTCGGTGAGCAGCGGCGGGCGTGGTTGTTCGTCGACCGACATTTGCTTCACTTCCCATATGCCATAGAGCGGCGGGAGCGGTCTGCCTCCGCCATGGGCATTCCAGTAACTCCAAGAGTCTTGGAAGCTGATGCCTACGAACCACAGACCAAATATGATTTGCGCGGCAAGTGCGATCCGGTTGGCCCGGACGCTGCGGAAGAGTTGCACTTGCGTGGAAGGCGCCGTGGCCCGGTTCAGCAACAAGAATCTGACCAGGCGTGGAACTTCGGGGGCCAGGAGAAAGCAGGCAAGCAGGAAGTTGTGGAAGGCAAGCAGCTTTGCCGGCACATCGTACGTCATGTCCAGCACAAACACCTGGGCCATGTCGGCGAGGCTGATCAGGGCGCCCAAGGTGGCTGTGCGAGGGAGGATCAGGAGCAATCCGCCTGCGACTTCGGCGCAGCCAGTGAAGATTTCATAAGCCGGGGACGAGCCCATGGAGTTCCAGAGCATCCCCATGGGAGTGAACGTGCCGAAAGGCTGCAGCAGCCTGGCCAATGAGGGATACGCCATCTGTATCGGGATGACTTTCGCAAAACCGTAGACAATCATCTGTCCGGCAAGCGCGAAGCGAACGAAAAGCCGAAACCACTTATGCAGCTCAGCATAATTCTCCCGTCGGCGATCGAGAAGTGACCACACGACGGTCGCGGCAGCGGCAATCATTAGCACGCAGAAGGCCGTGACCCAACCGAACATGTCGTCGGAGGTGGCGCTGTTGCTGCCCCAGAAGGCGGTCAGGGGCGCATTCACGTGGAGAATATGGGCGCCGATCCAGGAGATCAGGGGGTGCAGGGGCCAGACAGTGGCCGGATCAGGAATGGCTCCCTCATCAGGGTTGAACAGGGTGGCGACGTTTTGCGTGACGAGACAATAAAGCCCCAGATATATCATCCAGAATCGAAAGGCAATCCGCAGGGTTAGGTTCCACCTCGGAATGTTGAGCTGGAGCTGGGTCGGCTCGGTCTGGGGCTGTGGGATCGTCTGAAGCTGTGCGTTCATTCGAGACCTCCGTCAGAAAGCGGCTGAGAATAGGCCATTCACTATCGCTGCGATGGAAGAGGCCCTTAAGTTATAACCATCCTCGCAGTCTTACAGCACCTTATGAAGTCTGTGGTGGATTTCAAGGACTCGCTGGGTGATTTTCCGTTTCTTCCAATCAAGGCTGCGGAAGCAATTTAGACTCCTGGATCCAGTGGAAACCTCTTGAGACCAGCACAAAACTATTCCGGTCGGTCAATTGAAGCTCCATATGAACCTGATGATTGTCCATCCGGCCATCCAAGATGAGCCGATCCTCGGCAGGCCGCTGGAAGGTGAAGCTCGCCGTCCAGTTCTTGTCGTCCTTCTTCGTGAGGGCGAGAGTTTTTTCCTGAAGATTGACGGAGTCGCCATAAGGAACGAAGGATTCGTCGATTCGCTGAAAGGCCATCCGGTTGGGGAAATCGAAGATGGCGCGCCGCCAACGGGTGGAGTCGGTGAGCAGCGGCGGGCGTGGTTGTCCGTCGATCGACATCTGGCGTACCTCCCAGATGCCATAGAGCGCTGGGAGTGGTCTGCCGCCGCCCAGGGTATTCCAGTAACCCCAGCTCTGTTGACAGGCCAGGCCTACGAGCCACAGACCAAATATGATTTGCGCGGCAAGTGCGATTCGGTTGGCCCGGACGCCCCGGAAGAGTTGCGCTTCGGCGGAAAGCGACGAGGTCCGGCGCAGCAAAAGGAATCTGACCAGGCGTAGAAAGTCGGGGGCCAGGAGAAAGCAGCAGAGCAGGATGAGGTGAAAGGCAAACAGCTTTGCTACCACATCGTACGTCATGGCCAGCATAAACACCTGGATCATCTCGACGAGGCTGATCAGGGCGCCCAAGGTGGCCGTGCGAGGGACGATCAGCAGCAATCCGCCTGCGACCATAGCGCAGCCGGTGAAGATTTCATAAGCCGGGGCCGCGCCGATGGAGTTGTTGAGAACCCCGTAGGGGGAGATGGTGCCGAAAGGCTGCACCAGCCTGGTCAATGAGGGATACCGCATCTGCACCAGGAAAACTTTCACCATACCGTAGCCAAACATCTCTTCGGCAAGCGCGAGGCGAATGAAAAGCCGAAACCACTTATGCAGCCCAGCGTAATTCTCCCGGTTGCGGTCGAGAAGTGACCAGACGACGGTCGCGGCAGTGGCAATCATTAGCACGCAGAAGGCCGTGACCCAACCGAACATGCCGTCGCTGGTGCCGCTGTTGATGTCGAAGGACAGGGGCGCATTCACATGGAAAATATGGGCGGCGGTCCAGAAGATCACGGGGCGCAACGGCCAGATAGTGGCCCCATCGGGCAAGACGGCTCCAGGTCCCCCGGTAGCGGAGAACAGGCCGGGGAAGACTTCCGTGGCATAACAATACAGCCCCAGATATACCATCGAGAATCGAAAGGCAATCCGGAGGGCCAGGTTCCATCTCGGAATGGTGGTCTGGATCGGTTCGGTCTGGGGCAGTGGAATCGTCTGAAGCTGTGCGTTCATTTGACACCTCCGTCAGAAAGCGACTGAGAATCGGCCATTCACTATCACTGCGATGGAAGAACTCCAAGGTGTAACAACCCTCGCAGTCTTACAGCACCTTATGAAGTCTGTTGTGGATTTCAATACTCTCGGGATTGACCGGCACATCGTAACGTCATGTTCAGCGTAGGTGGCCGTGTGAGGGACGATCAGCAGCAATCCGCATCCGACAGCCACAAGTACCTAGAAATGTTCCGGCATTACTTTTCCTGGTCACGGTAATAGCGGCCGAAGGGGGCCTCCTGGATCCAGTGGAATCCTCTTGAGACCAGCAGAAACGAATTCCGGTCGGTCAACTGAAGCTCCATATGAACCTGATGATTGTCCATCCGGCCATCCAGAACGAGCTGATCCCCGGCAGGCTGTTGGAAGGTGAAGCTCGCCTTCCAGTTCTTGTCGTCCTTCTTCGTGAGGGCGAGAGTTCTCTCCTGGAGATTGACGGAGGCGCCA
>DASTCT010000026.1:0-32696 GCA_035710845.1 Candidatus Angelobacter sp. | reverse complement strand
TCGCAGAAACGATGCACTCAAGGATTAGACAATGGAAGATCTTACAAACCAAATCACTCGTCTTTCACAGGAACTCAAGGCCCTTGAAACACAACTGCAATGGAGCAGCTTCCAGTGCTGCAGCCCCGGCGACCAGCAACTCCTTATGGACCGCCTTTTGAGCGCAGGGCTGGGACAGGATTTGAAGCGCGCCGTTGATCTGCTCAATCACTTTCTCTGGTGCTATATAGAATCCGTGGCGGCAGGCCCCAATGCTGAAAATGCTGGAGTGGACTACGCCCAGCAAAGCTCCCGGTTGGCGCAGATCACAGATGTGCTCCGCTTGCTACATCATTCATCCTGCCCGCTGCGGGATTCGCTTGCGGCGGTTGAGCATGCAGCGATGACAGTAACAGAGCAGGCCTCTCAACCCAGGCCACAGGAAGAAGTAGCTTGGGAAAAGAGCGCATAAAACGGAGCTATAGGCGACGTCCTATGCTGGCGGAACATTACAAGGCATTTTGGCTCGCTTGCATTGATTCAGGTAAGCCGGCGCTTAAATAAGCTATTGAAGAAAGAAGCGGCTGCGCTCTCACGCAGCCGCCTCGTCTTGCTCTCATCCGAACTTGAACCGGCTTACTTTATTTCTTCCATCTCATACACGTGCAGCGTGTTGGTCTTGGGATCCAGTGTTCCTGTCACCTTTACGTTCTTGCCCGCAAACAGCTCGCTTTTCACCTGATCATCGAGCCGATAAACATCTTTCTTGACCACCAGTGCGTAGCTTCCGCCCATGTCCTTAACACAATGAAGCGTGCAGCTCTTCTCATCCTTGGCGTCCTGGACACCGCGTTTGATCATCCATTCATGCGAGCGGGTTTCAGAATGGACATTGAAGGCGCACTGGCTGTCCATAATCGCCCCTTGTAATGTAATTACGTTCTCTTTGGGCTTGTCTTTGGCAAACGCAGAGGCGCTAAGCATCGCCGCAAGAATCACGGCCGTTATGGTTGCTTTGTGTTTCATGTTTCTCATTTCTCCGGGCCCAGAAATTCTTTTATTACCAAATAGCCTTTCCACTTCCTTTCACTTGCAACGTGCTTAGGGCGTTACTACAAACTTCATGCGCATTCCTTCATGGTCATCACTGCAGATGACCGTACACAAAACCTCATAGTCGCCCGGCTCTGCCGGGGCCGTCAGGGTAAATTCCTGCTTGCCCTGCTTAAGCTCGAGGTCCCAGCCCGGAATTTTGGCATGGTCTTTCTGCCGCAGCAGCGTAAAACCGTGGACGCTGCCATCACGATTCCAGGTTTTTCCTTTACGGGCAATGATTCTCAGCGTTACCTGTTCGCCCGCTTTTACTGTGATCTCCGGCTTGCTCTGGCCGGCGATCTTGAAATGGCTGTCCTTATCCGCCAGCACCTCAATCACGTGCGATTGGCCCAAAGCAGGCATTGCCAGCATCAGGCAGAACACTCCTGTCACCCATCTGGCTGCGCACCTTGCAAAGATCGAATTCTTGCGGAGATTATTCATTTTTACTCCGTCATATAGCGCAAAATCAGCCGCATATCCGCGTCAGTGATGTTGGCCCGCACCCGCATGTGCCGGACAATGGTCGCCATCATGCGCGAAGGAAACTTGGGCGGCGCAGTATGGCAGCGCCCGCAGTTGGAACGGAACCGCTTCTCTCCCTCTAAATGCAGATTCTCATCCTGTGTTGAACTGATTGCCGCCGTAGTTGCCGCTGCGGTTGAACTGTTCGCCGTCGTATTTGCAGGCGCGGTGGAATTCTTGCCGTCGTTGGTCTTGGCCGCTGCTCCAATCGCCAGCAACATGGCCAATGCCAGGAAAGCCGTGGATATTGCCGTGCTCATCCTCATAACTTGCTTCCTGATGGCCCCAGCGGCATCACAAACCGGTACGTCATGCCGATAGTCCAGAGATTGGCGTTGTTGCCCAGAAGAAACTGGCGTCCGTAGCTGGCAGAGGCGCGCACATCGCTGCGGAAGTAATAGTTCAGCCCAAAGTCTCCCTCTTGTGTGTCCTTGCCCAGAGCACCCAGCTTTTTGATTGTGACCGGGCTCAGATTTGAAGCAGCAAAGAACTGCTCTCCACGGCCTACAAGCTCCAACCGACGCAAAGCCGATATCTGGCTCATCCGATATGCCGATTCAATCCAATATCCGCCGCCCTTGGTGCCGGAAGAGCGCACAAACTCTGAGCGCAGGCTCAGCGGCACACGGTTAGGCTGCCAGACAAAGTAGCCTCCCGCCGCGTGTGCCCGGTCTGCCTGCAGCACCTGCTGGAATGAAGCGCCCAGTTCTACTCTCGCCCCAGGCAAGAAGAAACCGATTCGTCCGCCGGTAGAGCGATCTGTGGCCAGCAAATGATGCGTATTGTTGGCAGAAAAATAGAAGGCGTAGTTCAGGTTTATCTTGTCATTGGCTGGAAAGCCGCCGCGCAACATTCCGCCCAGAGCAGAGCCGCTGGCCAAAGGCGAGGTGAGCGGCGTGACCTGCAAAGCGCGTATCCAGTTCGGAGCCAGACGTTCGCCATAAATGTTGAATGGCACAATAAAACGCCCGGCGGTAAAGGTTACGTATTTTGTAATGTAGTCAGCTTGCGCGTAGGCCAGACCATAGGAAGCTTTGTTTTCGTAATAAGTGTCGTCCGGGTCCTTGGAGAAAGTCTCGGAAAAGCTGCCCTTGCCTTCAAGCAGCCATTTGTCGCCAATGGGCACGAGCAGAAGCGGGCTGATAGACGGCGCATCCTGAAACTGTCCTGCCGTCACTTTGGTGAAATAGGCGCCCGACCCGGTAAGAATAGGGATGGGCTTCAGGTTGATGTCCAAGGCCTGGTCCTGCCCCTGGTTTGCATCCTGTGCCAGTACTGCGACCGAAACTAATAGAGTGAGACCGAGAAGACCCGCTTGCGCGACTTTCTTGGGCCACAACATGGAACTGCAAATCATCGTTCTGTCCTTACCTAAATGCAGTCAGACGTATCCCGGAAGTGCTTAAGTTATGCTGCAAAACTCTGCATGCAACAAGAGTACGTAGGTAACTGAAGGGCTAATTCCTTGAGTACGAGCTGTGGTTTCGTCGGATATTCGTACTCTGTTTATCTAAAGTCTGGCGCTTGAACAGACCTCAACATCGCGGCGAGAGCGGCTTACGATTGCCGATGCCGATCAGTTTGCAAATAAGCTGCGTCTTCTGCGTGGCCGGAAAATCCAATGGTGTACAGCCTGGTTCCTTTTTGGATCAGGACGATCATTATTGGTCTGGCGAGACATCAGTCAGACTTTTGTCCGGCGTTATATGATGGTTATCCCAGCAAATTGAATCGAGGTTCCTGAGAGGCTTTATGCCGCGTTACGAGTACCGCAACCTGCAACCGCTGCCCGCAGCGGACAAGGTGTTTCTGGACTGGATCCAGAAGCTCGATGAACAGTTTTCCAACCGTAACATCGAGCATCGCTGTACCGTGGTGCGCAACACGCTCCATGAAATCTATCTTGGCCGTCCGTACGCCGAACCCGCCGCCAACGCTCCACTGGCTGAGCAGGCTCTGGTGCACAGCTTTGATCCCCGCAATGCCACGCTTGAACCTGAGTATTACGGCGACACAGATGCACAGAAATACGCGGAGCGCAAACCGCTGATCTGGTTCTGGATGATGTATGACCGCTCTCCGCTTGGCCTGAACCATTGGCTGGGCTTTCGCGTGCGAGCGATGATTGCCAAGCATGTGCTCAAGCACATCGGCAAAAATGTAAAGATTTTTCACGGCGTTGAAGTTTCTTACGGCTACAACCTGACTATTGAAGACAACTGCACCATTCACAAATACGTGCTGCTGGACGACCGTGGCGAGATTGTGATTCACGAAGGCAGTTCCATCTCCGACTATGCCAACGTGTATTCACATGACCATGATCTGAATGACGGCATGATTGTGACCAATCGCAAAACGGAGATTGGCCCGCGCGCGCGAATTACCTATCACGCTACCGTGATGAGCGGCGTCCGCGTGCATGAGCATGGCCTGATTGGATCGCTGGGCGTGGCAACCAAAGACGTTGAGCCTTACAACATTTCCGTGGGTGTCCCAGCCAAGCCGGTGAAGGTGAAGACGATTGCGCCGCAATCCAAGGCAGCGGGAGATAAGACGGGAACTTGAGCTACTTTTAAGCCGATGTCTGGAAGGATTCAGCTTTGGCGTGGGTCAGTCTCTGCCACACGATAATGGCTGTCCATACCGCCAGCACAACGGCATTGGCAATCAGGTGCCAGGGCAGTCTCAGACGGTCGCCGCCGGTAATAACCAAAACAAGAGGAACTATCAGCAGCGCCACGCCCAATCCCCAGGCAAAGCTTTTGAAAGCTTGCTGGTTCTCCGGCCGGTAGAATTTAAATACGAGGATACAAACAATCGCAAAGGCCGGCGGGGGCACAAACATCATGGCAACCAGTGCGTAACCAAATTGGTTGAGACCAGTAAACTCGCCACTGCCGCCCGGGGTGACAAAAAGGGATATGCAAAGCGCTATGAGCAACAGCAACTCAATCGTGGACAGCGCAGCAATTACAAGCGCATAAACTGCTTTCATCTCTGATAACAATGATGCGCCAGCTACATCCGCATGTCAAAGCGTTGTCACTGTTGGCTTAACGCGTTAAATCGTACGTGTTTCAAGTGACTACGAAGTCTCTCTTCTTCTGTGATTCAAAGGACCCGCACGCAAGAAGGTAAGCGCTCTTTGTTAAACTGCTATAAGCTGGCGATGAAGCGCCGTCGCATCCGAAAACTCTAATGGCAGATCAACCCGCAAAAACTTCCCGCTCGCGCGTGCTCAGCGGCATGCGTCCCACAGGCAAGCTGCATCTGGGCAATTATGTTGGCGCATTGCAGAACTGGGTAAAGCTGCAGCACACACACGATGGCTTTTTTTTCGTCGCTGACTGGCACGCGCTCACCACGGATTATGACGACACATCGCGCCTAGCTGACAACACGCTGGAAGTGATTCTTGATTTTGCGGCCGCAGGGCTTGATCCGGAAAAATGCGCCATCTTTGTGCAATCGCACGTGAAGCAGCACGCGGAACTGCACCTGCTGTTCTCCATGATTACGCCGCTAGGTTGGCTGGAGCGCGTTCCCACCTTCAAAGAGCAGCAACAACAGATGCCGAATAAAGACCTGCACATGTACGGCTTTCTCGGCTATCCGCTGCTCCAGTCAGCGGATATCCTTATTTATCGGCCTGATTTTGTTCCCGTGGGCGAAGACCAGGTCAGCCATCTTGAGCTTACCCGTGAGGTGGCGCGGCGCTTTAATCATTTTTACAAGTTTCAGGAAAAGCCTGTCTTCCCTGAGCCGCAAGCCTTGCTCACCAAGACACCCAAGCTGTTAGGCACGGACAAGCGCAAGATGTCCAAGTCGTACGGCAATTCCATTCTGCTGAGCGACGAGCCGGCTACTGTCGAAGAAAAAATCAAAAACAGCGTTACCGATCGTCCAAAACTGACCGATAAAGGGAGTCCCGATCGCTGCCCGGTCGGCAACTTGCACCAGATCTTTAGCGATCCTGCACGGCTGGCGCACATTACTGAAGGCTGCACCCAAGCCACCATCACCTGTGTGGAGTGCAAGGCGCTTGCGATCCAGAGCGTGAACGCGCATCTGGAGCCAATCCGTGAGCGCCGCCGCAAGCTGGCACAGGATCCCGCGCGGCTGATGGAGATTGTCCGCTTCGGCGCAGAAAAAGCCGGCAAAGTGGCTGAAGAAACAATGGTCGCCGCACGCGATGCGGTTGGGCTGCTAAAAATTGGCGTGGTTGAAAAGCTGGCGGCAATCGATGAAGGCCCGGGCTTGTTACGTGTACCTGAATCCATAGCGAATGCCGCAACTGATGAAGAACGCTGGACGATTCGGACTGCCGACTGGCTGGAACGCATCTCCACGACGTATCCACTCAAGAAAGACCGACCACGGACGTTTATCACCCGCAAAGGCAGAAAGGTTGGGGTACGCACTGCTTCTGAACAACATGACGGAATTTGGAGGTTTGAGCTTCCAGATCGTCCTATCAATGTTTTGGTCTTGCTTGCTCAAGATAAAGAACGGTTCTTGCATGACTACGTTTTACCGCCAAAAGTTCTTCAGGAATTTTGGAAGAAATTTCCGCGAGTTGGTGATGTGATTGAGATAACGCTGAAAAACGCAACGAATAAAGCTGCATTGATATTGCCGGGTGGTGAAGAAGTATCAATCGGGCAATACCGAGGTGACTACAGTGCTCTGCAGTAATTCTCGTGAGAATTCCCTGAATCGGCATGGCAAAGAACACACCTTCGGGATCCTTCGACGCGCCCTCGCTCCCTTTGGTCGTTCGGACTTGCTCAGGATGACAAAATGATAAGAGTGCTTTTCACTCTGAAAAAACCACGTAATCCACAGCGCCAGCCGTCGCAAGAATCACAATAACATTTAGAATTAAGGTCAGCAGGCATTCAAGTGTCTGCGTTCGCAGCCGAGGGCGGCTGCGCTCCACAAGAATCGATTCGGATGGCTGAGAACCTACAATCCGCGAAGCCGCAGGCGAGCGAGTTCCCTTTCGCAGTCAGCGTGGCCAAGGTTTATGACGGCCCGCTTGACCTGCTGCTGGATCTCGTTCGCAAGCAGGACATCGACATCTACGATATCCCGATTGCCAAGATCACAGCGCAGTATCTGGCGTATGTTGAAAACCTGAAACAGCTCGACGTGGACATTGCCGCCGAGTTTATTTATATGGCGTCGCTGCTGATTCATATTAAGAGCAAGATGCTGCTGCCGCGCGACCCCGATGCGCCTGCGGGCGAGCAGGAAGATCCACGGGAAGAGCTGGTGCAGCGTCTGCTGGAGCACGAGAAATTTAAGAATGCCGCGCAGATGCTGCTGCAGAAACAGCAGATTGAAGACGCGGTGGTCAGCAATCCTTCCATGAAGGAATTTAAAGATGCCGAGGGCACAGAGCCAGAGCTGGCCGCTGACGTGGTTGACCTGGTGCGCACCTTCCAGCAGATTCTGGAGCGCGCCAAGGCGCGGCCCATCCTTCAGGTCGATGAAGAAACCGTGACCGTGGGCCAGATGATTGAGTATTTTCGCCGGCGTCTTTTGATGGAAGACCAGCCTATACGCCTGAAGCGGCTGTTGCAGCACATCACCTCGCGCCATGCGCTCATCTCATCTTTTCTGGCGATGCTGGAGCTTGTGCGGCTGCAGGCGATCTTGTTGCGGCAGGAAAAAGTTTTTGGCGAGGTCCTGATAAAGAAACACCCGATGTTTGATGCTGTGATGGGTGAAGGGGCAGCGATTCGCGACGACTGGAAATGAGCCATTAGCAATTAGCCATTAGCAGTTAGCCCAGCTAAAGCAGACCGAAGCAGAGCGGGCTGAAGCAAAAAATATTATCTTTATGGAGACATTGAAACGAAAGGCCACGGTGGATTCTGCCAGACTGTATCCACTGGCTTTAGCTAAGCTAATTGCTAATGGCTAATTGCTATTTTGCTATGAGCATCAAATCCCAACTCGAAGCCCTTATTTATGCGACGGAAGAGCCCATCACGATTGACCAGATGGCTGCGTTGCTGAAAGAAGGTTTGCTGGCGCTGAAGAATGCCCGAGCGGCAGACGCAGCTGCCGAAACTCCGGCAGACAGCGGGCAACCACAGCAATCGCAGGCCGAGCAGGCAGAAAATCATCTGGGCGCGGTAGATGATGTCCCTGATCCCAGGGCCAAGCGCGGCAAAGAGAAATCAGAAAAAGCTGAGCTTCGCGGATTGCTCAGGCCATACCTGGATGAGCTAATTGCCGACTTCGCCAACCCTGAGCACGGCATTGAGGTGCGCGAGGTGGCCGGCGGCTATCGCATGTCCACCAAGCCGGAGCACCATGACGTGGTGCGCGCGTTTTCCAAGAGCCTGAAGCCGCCAGTACGGCTGTCACTGCAGGCGCTGGAGACGCTGGCGGTCATCGCTTACAAGCAGCCGGTTACTGTGCCGGAGATCAGCGATATTCGCGGCGTTGACGCAGCAGGCGTGATCGGCACGCTGCTGGAACGCAAGCTCATCACCACTGCAGGCCGCAAAGCCGTGGTGGGCCGGCCCATGCTGTACAAAACCACCAAGGAGTTTCTGCTCCGCTTTGGCCTGAGCGATCTGAACGAGCTTCCCAGCCTGGAAGAGTTTGAGAAGCTGGCCGTCGGTGAACTACAGGATGAACTTTTTGACGCGGGCGAAGGCGCAGTTGCCGACGCTACCGGCATTCCCGATTCTTCCCAAGAAGACGACGGTGGTGTAGAGCAGATGGCCGAAGACAAAGCTGACGTCCCGCAGAATGTGACCGAGCCGACCGTCTCTTCTGATCCGCAGCACGACGAGGCTGACGAGCAGGCCGCCGGGCAGATTGCCTCTGAAAGCACTGGAGGCTGAAGTGCCTGCGGAGCGTTTGCAGAAGATTATTGCCGCCGCCGGGATCGCATCACGTCGCAAGGCAGAAGAGCTGATCGCCCAAGGCCGCGTGAGCGTGAACGGCCACACGGTGACCGAACTCGGTAGCAAGGCCGATCTCGCCACCGATCACATTAAAGTTGATGGCAAGCTGTTGCGTGGCGCAGAACGCCACATCTATCTGCTGCTCAACAAACCCAAAGGCTACGTGACCACGGTTTCCGATCCTGAAGGCCGCCCCACGGTCATGGATCTGGTAAAAAATGTGGGCGCCCGAATCTATCCAGTAGGGCGGCTCGATTGGTCAAGCGAAGGGTTATTGCTTATGACCAATGACGGTGATCTGGCCAGCCGCCTCACACGAGCAGCGTCGCATGTACAAAAAACATATCTGGTGAAGATCGCCGGACGCGCAACAGAAGAAGATATTGGCAAGCTGCGTCGCGGCATCCGCATTGCCGCCAAGCCCGAACCAGGGCCTTCAGCACGAGGCAAGTTCAGCGGAGAGCACAAGCTGAAGCAAGTCTTTACCGCACCCGCTCAAATCCGCCTGACCAAAGATGCTGCCAATCCCTGGTATGAAGTTACGCTGATTGAAGGCAAGAACCGGCAGATTCGACGCATGTTTGAAGAGATTGGCCATCACGTAGAAAAGATCAAACGCGTCCGCTACGGCCCGCTTTCGCTTGACGTTGAACCAGGAGAATCGCGCGAACTGGCGCCGCAGGAGGTCGCGGCCCTGCGCAAATCAGTTCGCGAACCGGGGTCAGGCTCTCCAGATCGAATGAAGCGCCGAGCGATGAATACGCATGGCAATGCCAAAAGAGAACGCCAGCATTGATCCTGAAATACTTTTGAACTTTGTTTCCTTCCTGTGCCAAGCACTGCAACAGAAATTGTGATACAAACTTCTGTTGTCCTCATTTGTGATGAAAAAAACGGTTCTCGCGCAGATACCCGAACACATTAAGGCCCTGGCTGGGTATGTTCCCGGCAAACCCATGCGGCAGGCGCAGCAGGAATCTGGCGTTCCCATGATCAAGCTGGCGTCAAACGAGAACCCGTTTGGGCCATCGCCGCTGGCGATAGAAGCTATACGCGCTGCAGCCGTAGAGGTGAACCTTTATCCAGATAACGACGCCAGCGAACTGCGCGCAGCACTGGCGGAGCGCCACCAGTTAACTATTGATCAGATCTTTATTGCCGACGGCTCACTCGGCATTCTGGATGTATTATCGCGCACGCTACTCGTCCCCGGCACGAATGCCATCACCAGCGAGAAGACTTTCATCAGCTATCCGCTGGTCACTCGAACCACCGGCGCGCGGCTGATACAGGTCCCGATGCGCAATGACGCTTACGACCTTGATGCGATTGCGGCGGCGATTAATGAGCAGACCCGCATCATCTTTTTGGCGAATCCAAACAATCCCACCGGAACCATGTTTGATGCCGATGCCACCGATGCTTTCCTGGCTCGCGTCCCGGATGGCGTGCTGGTGGTGCTGGACGAAGCCTATTTTAATTTTGCCGAGCATTTTGCCCGGCAGCGCGGCCTGGTCTATTCGCGCTCGCTTGAGCACGTGCGTGCAGGAAGGCAGAACCTCCTGGTGCTTCGCACTTTCTCCAAGGCGCACGGTCTGGCCGGAATCCGCCTAGGCTATGGCTGCGGCGAGCCGGAGTTGCTCCGTTATTTTGGCAAGGTACGCAACTCATTTTCAGTATCAGCGGTGGCGGAAGCGGCGGGGCTGGCTGCCATCCGCGATGAAGCTCACGTTCGCCGCACCGTGGAAAACAATGCAGCCGGCGCAGGTTGGTTGATGGAGCGCTTCCGCGAGATGGGCATTCACACCGTTCCTACCAGCGCAAACTTCATCTACTTCACCATGGATGAAGACGGCAACGACTTTGCCAAACGCATGCAGGCAGAGGGCGTGATCATTCGATCTTTGGTGCCGTGGGGCATTCCGAACGCAATCCGTGTGAGCATTGGCACGCCGGAGCAGAATGAAATGTTTGTGCGCGCACTCAAAAAAGTGGTGCAGATGGCAATTAGCAAATAGCAATTGGCAATTAGCCAACCATTCAAACCGCAAAGGATGCAAAGATCGCCAAAGGAAATAGAGGTTCAGAATGTTTTATCCTTTGCGCTTTTTGCGGTTTGAGCTCTTTTGCTTCCGATATGCGGCTTCAAGCGATTTTCAGAAATGATGCAATTTCCGGTGAGATTTGCGATCTATCATGACAAGGAGTTCCAATGAGACTGAACTTTTTTGATCGCGCAGTACTCGGGCTGGCGACAATCTTTCTCGGCATGATTGCTCTTCGTCCTCTGTTTACGCCCGAAGTGGCACGTGCCCAAAGCAATGTGGACCATCTCTACATTGAGCCCGGAATCAAGACGCTGCTTGCGCCGGACCGCACACGCCAGGTCCAGGGCAAAGTTGTGGTCGACCTGACAACAGGAAATATCTGGGGCTTTCCTACTTCTCAGGATGCGCCCTATCCTATTGATGCGACAAAGCCGCAACCGGCAACGTCTTCGCCTATCTATCTGGGCAAGTTCGATCTGGCTGCGATGCACCAGTAAGTTGAGCGACAAGGATGCAGGACGCTGATTGCGCGCATTTCAGGTAGGGGTACAATCCTCTACATGAGTGGTAGAAAATTTTCGATGTATGCCAACGCGGAAGAATGGCAAATATTTGAGGATAGAAAATCAACCGGACTGTAAAACCCTCAGACCATAGGGATTCCCTCGCTTCGCTCGGGGATTTCAGAAAATACTTCGCTCGGGACTATGGAAAAAGCAACCACCTGGAACACCGCAGCAGCACTTGGCCGGCGCAACGTGCTTGCCGCAGCAGGCATGGTGATGGTGGCAATCTTTGTAGTGGTGGCTTTGTTCGCGCCGTGGATCGCGCCGCGCAGTCCCAGCGATCTTGACCTGCCTTCACGGCTCCAGCCGCCCAGCGCATCCCACTGGTTTGGGACTGACGAACTGGGCCGCGACATTCTTTCGCGCGTAATCTACGGCGCGCAAATCTCCATGCTGGTTGGCATAAGCGTGGTGGCGGGATCGCTTCTGCTGGGTCTGATCCTGGGTTCCATTGCGGGCTATTACGGTGGCTATACCGATAAATTTTTCAACGCTGTCCTGATGAACGCCTTTCTGTCTTTTCCGGGAATCCTGCTGGCCATTGCTTTTGTGGCATTCCTTGGTCCTGGGATTTTCAATTTGATCCTAGCTCTGTGCATTGGCGGATGGGTAGGCTATGCGCGGCTGGTTCGCGCACAGGTGCTGGCGGTAAAAGAAAAAGAATTTGTGGAGGCAGCACGGGCGCTGGGCGCAAGCGACTGGCGCATTGTCACGCGGCACATTCTTCCTAACATTATTCAGCCGGTGATTGTGCAAGCCGCTATCGGCATGGCCGGGGCCGTGCTGGCAGAAGCAACCATGAGCTTTCTGGGGCTAGGCGTTCCTCCACCCACGGCAAGCTGGGGATCAATGCTGAATGATGGCCGCGCCCACCTGTTTGACGCGCCGCATCTCGTGATCTTCCCTGCCCTGGCCGTGATGCTGGCCGTGCTCTCATTCAACTTTATTGGCGATGCGCTACGCGACTATATGGACCCAAGATCGCGGATTGAGGCGGGGTTGTGAAGGAGCCATTAGCAATTAGCTCTTTCTGAAAATCCCGAGTTAGAAGAGGGATCGCTATCGCCTCGAGTGATCCTAATATTGAGAAGGAACGGTATTCAAGTAAATTGCAGTCACATTGAAAAGAGTTGAGTGAACCGCTTCCGTAAGCATCCCTAAAGAAGATAGGAGTCCCTCGCTCCGCTCGGGATTGCAGAAAAAGCATGATCATCGGCGTCATCTCTGATACTCACGGGCTGTTGCGACCGGAAGCGCTGGAGCTTCTGCTCGGCTCAGAGCACATTATTCACGCCGGAGACATTGGTTCTCCCAATATCATTCCCGCTCTGGAAAAGATAGCGCCGGTTACTGCTATTCGCGGCAATGTTGACACTCAGCCATGGGCGCGTCGCTTTGCGGAGACTGAGGTTGTAGAGCTGGCAGGGGTTCACATCTATGTAATTCACGATCTCAACGCGCTCGATCTCAATCCTAAGGCGGCAGGCTTTGCTGCGGTAATCAGCGGCCATTCACATCAGCCGAAACAGCAGATGAAAGACGGCGTACTGTATTTCAATCCGGGAAGCGCGGGACCGCGCAGGTTCAAGCTACCTATCAGCGTGGGCAGGCTGGAGATTTTGACTGGCGGGATAGAGGCAAGGATTCTCGATGTGCCGCTCTCCGCTGGCCGATGAAGCTAGAAATCGTCTGTTACAAGATCGAGCTCCTGAATCCCCCCAATATTGTTGTAGAGCACGCTGCGGGGATTTTCACTGGCTTGTTTTCCATAGTAAAGCAGCCCAATGTCCTTGGTAACCACTTTGCGGAGCCGCTGACGGATTGAGGTTCCTTCCGGCTCGCCGGGATAGTGCAAATCCATGCGCGCGGTTGAGACCACGGCTGCCAGTTGTTCCTGGTTGCGCCAGCCAAAACAGAATTCCCAGTCCTGGCTCTTGGGGTAGATATTGTCTGCGGTGACGCCGATGAGCACATCGCCCTTGTTGGCGCGGAAATCGGAATAATTTTCCAGCAGCGTTTGCACCAGATTTTCTGCGATCAACTGTTGCCGTATTCCATCAACATCGCGAGAGCTGGGTTTGATGGCCGGCAAAATATCGGCCTGAATGCCGAATTTTTCATGGTAATGCCTTACCAGATCAAGGATCTCATCCGCAGGCGCGTCACCAATGGGAACAAGATAGATTTTGGGGGCTTTCTTGCAGCCGGGAACGAGAAAAAGCACAAAGATGATGGGCAGGAGTTTCCGCAGAACCATGATGAAGGTTATTTAACACATCAAACTCCCAGGAACAGCTTACGAAAGTGTATGACAACCGTTACGGCGACATACAGGAGAACTAACTGTATTGTTGCAAGGAACGGAACTTTTCTTTGGCAGAAATCGTATTTTTCACTCGTAAATTGGGGTGATCAATACTATCTTTTAACCAGCCCCCAATACATTTTGGAGATGAGAGAAGATGCGCTATTGCGATAGTGTCAAACGGAGACTGGGCATACAACAAGCTTTGTGGGGAAGCCGGCAATTTCTGTGCATGCTCGCCGTTTTCGCCTTCACGTTTCTGGCGGTTTCACAGGCAGCGCTGGGTCAAACCAAGACTCCCGCCAAGCGGACGCCGAATCACGCAGCAGCGGCATCTTCAACTGCCAATAAGCCGGGCGCTTCCACACCTGACACGGACATGGCGTGGCTGCAGGACGCGTTGAAGAACCCTGAGCTGATGAATGAGCTCAATCACCTGAGCCAAAGATTGGCCAAGGAGATCCAGTATCCGGCGTTGCATACGCAAAGCGCGGTGCTGCCGCGGCTCTCTCAGAATACGGTCTTCTATGCTGCATTGCCAAACTTTGGACCGCAATTGCGCCAGTCGCTGGATATCTATCGCCAGGAATTTCAAGGCAGCGCCGCGATGCGCGACTTCCTGCAAAAAAATCACCTCACCACTTCTGAGCCAAAGGTTGAGGACGGCATCGCAAAGTTCTGCGACTTTTTGGATTATCTGGGCGATGAAGTGGTGATCACCGGCGGGCTGAACGGCAAAGAGCCTAACGGCGTTCTGATCGCTGAAATCAAGAAGCCGGGTCTGAGGGCGTTTCTGGAAAAGATTGATCAGCAGATCAATGCCACATCCACCGAACATTTGCGTTTCTTTGATCCCCAGCAATTGGAAGCGGCGACCGACCATGCCGGCCAGGAGCCGGTGGTGCTGATCCGGCCAGATTTTGTTGTGATCAGCAACAGTACAGCAACTCTGCGCACTTTCAACGCTCAACTGAATAACAGCGGCTCGTTCGCTTCCACCGGATTGGGCAAGAGGCTGGCACAATCTTATCAATCTGGCACCAATAGCGTGGGCGGGGTGGATGTTCAACAGTTGATGGGCTTGATCCCGGAAAATCCGCCGCAAAGCCGGATGATGCTGGAGAAGACAGGATTTGCTGACGCAAAATACGCCATGATGGAAAGCCACTTGGCCAGCGGACGCGCTGAAGCAAATATGGAATTGGTTTTTGGTGGCCCGCGACGCGGAGTAGCATCGTGGCTCTCCACACCAGCGCCTCTGGGAGCACTGGGTTTCATGTCCCCAAAGGCTTCCATGGGAGAAGTCTTCAGGCTCAAGAGTCCGGACCAGATGTTTGACGATATCGCTGAGATCGCCGGACCTGGCGCACTGGCGATGCTGCCGCAAATGGAAGCGCAGCTCAACATCAACCTGAAACAGGACATTTTGAGCAAGCTCACCGGCGAGATCGGATTTGAAATGCAACTGCCGGAGATCCCTGCCGGTATGCCGGCGCAGGGAATGGTCGCGATGCAGCCGAGCGTCACGCTCATTCTTGGGGTCTCTGATGCGGCAGGGCTGCAACAGACACTCAAACGCCTGCTTGCCCAGGCTCCCATGCAGAGCGACGAGCGTCAGGAAGATGGAGTAACTGTTTCCACGCTGACTTCGCCTTCCGCAAACGGCAAAGGGATGGAAATTAATTACTTCTTCATGGATGGCTATCTTGTGATAGCTACAAACCGTCAACTGGTGAAGGATGCGGTCCATGCGCATCGCAGCGGAGAGTCGCTGGCCAAGCTGGACCAGATTACCAGTGCCGCCGGCCAGCCAGCTAAAGCGTCGGCGATTGTCTATCAGAATATCGGCCTCTTTCTATCCAGCATGTTGAAACAGCTTCCGCAAGATACGCTTGGCCAGCTTCCAAAATCATTGCTTAGCGGAGAAACCAAGCCCAACATCATAGTCGCCACTGCTGATAAGACTACGCTGCGGGCAACCACCACAAACATCATGACGAACAACGTAAGCCTTGCATTGATTGGGGCAGCAGTTGTGATTCCCAACCTGATGCGATCAAAGGTTGCCGCGAACGAAGCCGCCGCTGCGGCCACGGTGCGCACTGTCAACACGGCTGAGATCACGTATAAGACCAGCTATCCACGCAAAGGTTATGCCCGATCACTGGCAACCATGGGCCCAGCGCCGGGTGTGAATGCGAACGATTGCAAAGACAGCAATATCACCGCCGCGCATGCGTGCCTGCTTGATGACAAAGTAGGAGGCGCAAGTTGCGTCCCCGGCAAATGGTGCGAGCACAATGGCTATCGCTTCAGCGTTCGTGGCATTTGCACTCAAACCAACTGCACTGGCTATGTTGTGACCGCCACTCCTATCAATGAAAACACAGGCGGAAAAAGCTTTTGCTCCACCACAGACGCCGTGGTTCGCTCGCATACCGGCCCTGCGGTGACTGAGCCGCTCACTACCAAGGAGTGCAACGCCTGGAAGCCGATCATGTAACCAAAGAAGCTTCAGCCGCGAATTCACGCGAAAACGCGCAATCTGATTTCCTGATTCGCGTTCCTTTGCGTTGATTCGCGGCTTTACTGCCGTATCCTCGGGTTGGCCAGCGAATACAGCATGTCAGTCATAAAGTTCACCACCACATAGGTGAGGCCGATCATCAGAATGCAGCCCTCCACAAGAAAGTAATCGCGGCTGCTGATGGCGCTGATGGTAAGCCGGCCAATGCCCGGCCAGGAAAAAATCGTTTCAGTCACAATCGCGCCGGCCAGTAGCGCGCCAAACTGCAAGCCAATCACCGTCAACACAGGCACCAGAGCGTTGCGCAGCGCGTGTTTGTACACCACCACATTTTCTGAAAGGCCTTTGGCGCGCGCCGTGCGGATGTAATCCTGCGCCAGCTCTTCCAGCATCGCCGTGCGGACCATGCGGGTAAGGATCGCGGCCAGCGATGCGCCCATGGTAATAGCCGGCAAGATCAGGTGCGCCACCGAGCCTGATCCTGAGACCGGCAACAGTCCCAGCTTGATGGCAAAAAACAAGATCAAGATCGGCCCCAGCGCGAAGTTGGGAAACGAGAGTCCCCAGAGGCTTACAAAGCTGAGCAGGCGATCGTCCCAGCGATTGCGCCGCCTCGCCGAGCGCACCCCGGCAGGAATGGAGATGAGCAGCGCAACAATCATGGAAGCAATGGTCAGTTGCAGCGTCCAGGGATACCGCTCAAGCACCACCTTGGAAACCGGCTCATCAAAACGCAGAGAGCGGCCCAGATCGCCATGCAAAACGCCCTTCCAGTAATTCACATACTGCTGCGGCAGCGGGACATCAAGCCCGTAAGTGTGCCGCGCGGCCTGCAAATCCGCCGCGGCAGCGTTCTCTCCCAGCATCTGCTGAATGGGATCGCCGGGTACGAGGTGGATCAAAAGAAAAACCACCGACACCACCAGCCACAGGACGGGAACCATGTAAAGCAGGCGGGTTGCGATATATCGGAGCATGGGGAACTGTTAACGATACCATCCCACCCCTCTCCGCTCATCCCCCGAAAAATAAGGGCTTAGACAATCGATCTCCGGCGATCCGCCCATGTAGCACAGTCGCGGGGTCCCGCACACGCTGGTTTTGTGTGCGATGGGGTGGAGGTGCCTCTCGGCTGTGGGTGATTTTGCTTTTCCGGATCACCCGATCACCAGATCTCCCGATTCTGTTGTGGCCCTCTGCCTATTTTTGGGTTAGTAAGCTGAAATGGTATAAATCTGGGTCGATTTTGGGGTGATTTACAACATCGGACTTGCTGTAAGTTCTTCGGTTTCAATTACCAATTTACCAAATTACCCAATTATCAACTGCCCCACCCCCTGCCCCCCTATGTACACCCAATTTCACCCAAGGTCACCCAATGTCATCCAAGAATCGGCAGAGGACCACAAGGCTATCGCACCGGGTCCCCGACACGCGCGAGTTTCGCGTGATGGGATGGAATGTCACCCAAGAATCAGCAGAGGGTCGCAACCCCACCCCCTTCAGGCACTTTTATTGAAAACAAAAGCTGAAGTTCCATTCGACCGAACGGTGACCGACCGGTCGAAATCGTTTTTGCTTATCTTTTTGGGTTTGTTTTGGCCGATCGCTGAGCGCTGACCGCTTATTTTCAAAGACCGTAATCCCGCTTCACCCCTGAGGGTTGATCGAGAGTAGCAGAATCCATGAGGCGAATCAATTACGAAATTGGACAATGTCTTGTTTCTAGGGAACATATGAGTTAAGACGATCTCGAAGATGACCTTCAATAGTGTTTAAAGCGATAATTGCCGTTGCCTAGAAAGTCTAAATGTCCCAAATCACGAAGAACTTGAAGTTGTTGGCGTATCTTCGCTCGGACATTCCGATTGGCCGGATGCAAACGCATCAGATCAGATTCGTGCTGATATACGTCATGGAGCTTGAATGATCGTCCTAAAGTGCGGGCAATTCTAAGGACATCGAGTGTCCAACCCCTCGCATGCCACTCAATATTTTTGAAATTCTGTTGCTGCTGAAAACTTTTGCGTACCAAATACGGTGGGACTACCTCATTCTCCAAAACCAAAGGGATTTTTCCATCTTCAGGTACATTCGAAAGAAGGAAATTGCAGCCGACCCAACCCGCACGACGTGCATGTTGATTCAATGGCGGTCTTCTTTCCAGAACAGATTCAGTGAAAAACACCGAAGGAATCAGAAGTAGTTGTTGGATTGTCCATTCCCGACCGTAGTTCAGGATGAGAAGGTTAGGAGCGCGGTTTAGTTGAACTGCCGCGAGCATGCTGGTGTAAGAACCATCAGTAACTCGCGTGAGATTGGTGTGTCTTTGGCTCTTGAGTTGATATGTCTGCTGGCAATGAGCACAATGAAAATCGATTGCCTTTGTGTTTGGGGGTGTTTGGACCAAGGACTCGGAATCGCAACCCGCGCAGTATAGGTTGAGAGAGCACCAATGCTCAGTCACAACACGCGCGATTTGTGCGCCACTCTTGTACCCCGTGTTGACCCGAAGGTCACATTGTAACGATCTGATCAAAATCGCAACCTAAATTGATGTAAACTGAAAACCCGGAGTACAACATGAATTCTAGGATTGCCGCTGACCTCGCCGCCGCATTGCAGAATGTACTCGACCAAACTTATCAAATGCAAGGTATGTTCAGTGATGATGACCACACTATCGTTAATGCTATTACAGATGCCGAGGAAGCGCTGAATCGCTACAAGAAACTAAATGTAGGCTTGCGAACAAAGCCGCAGAAGCATCCACACCATTCGTAGACGCTGCAGCAGTATCTTATCCTTCCCTGCTTGAGAAATCTTTGTACGCTCACATTTTTTTTGACAGGGGCCGCGTTAAAGGTGACAAGTCCGGGGCTTCACAGCCCCGGTGAAAAAATCCGACAGGATACACCAACTCTGAAATTGCTCCAGTGCAAACTTCTGATATCCTGATCAACCAATTCTTGCCTCAGTGCTCCTCTGTGTCCCTGTGGTTATCTTCAGAAAAAATCAAATCGCCGTCTCCAGACTCGTTGGCTGATTCAAACTTTCAATCTTCACCCGCACAATCCTATGCCCGTCCATTTGCAGAACGGTGTAGCGACGGCCGTCGTATTCAAAGCGTTCACCGGCCTTGGGGATTTTGCCGAGTTGGGACATTACAAATCCGGCGAGGGTTTCAAAGCCTTCTTCACGCGGCAGGACGATCTCATACTGCGTCTCTAGATCGCGGAGGTTGGACCCGCCGTCAAGCACCACAGCGCCGGAAGCCAGCGGAATGGCGCGCTGGGCCACATCAAATTCGTCTTCCAACTCGCCAACGATCTGCTCTAGAACATCTTCCACGGTGACCAGACCGCTGACGGAGCCAAACTCATCGACCACGATTGCGAGATGGCGCTTGCGATTTTGAAATTCCAGGAGCAGGTCATCGAGCGTCTTGCTTTCCGGCACGAAGAGGACCTCACGCATGATGTGGCGCACTTTCAGCTCGCCGGTCTTGCGGGCAAAGATATCGGCCGAGGAGAGACGCAACTGCATCATGCGGGAAAGGTCTTTGGAATAGAGCAGGCCGACGATGTTCTCTCTTCCCTTCTCCGGATCGTAGACGGGCACGCGCGAGTGCTGCTCATCCACGACTTTGGCCATGGCTTCTTCCAGCGGCATCTCCGCCGAAAGAGAGAAAATTTTATGCCGGGGCACCATGATCTCGCGCACGGTGGTATGCCCAAGCTCAAGAGCGTGGTGGATCATTTCTTCTTCAGCTTCAGGCAGCAGGCCGAGCCGGCGGCTGGCGGTGACGATCAGCTTCAGTTCATCCGGAGAGTGCGCGCCGCCATCCCGCCGCAGTCGCGAACCAAAGCCGCGCAGCACCAGGTTGGCCGATTTGTTCATAAAGAGCAGGAACGGGTGGGCCAGGGTCATAAAGAAATCCATAGGCCCGGCGACTGCAAGAGCAACCCGCTCCGCACGTTCTAATGCCAGTGATTTCGGCACCAGCTCGCCGAGAATCACCAGAAGATAAGTAATCAGGATGAAAGCGAGAGTGGCGGCTGTTCCGTGAGCATAGAATTTGGCGTAAGGGATGTTGCCCATCCATGGCTCAATGATTCTTGCCAGCGTGCCTTCGCCCACCCAGCCAAGGCCAAGGCTGCACAGCGTGACGCCAAATTGGACGGCGGGGAGAAATTCATCGAGCCGCTGCTGGATTTTGCGGACGGTACGTGCACCGATGCGGTGCGCTTCGATCAGCTGCTGGATGCGTGTATCGCGCACGCTGACCATGGCGAACTCCGCAGCAACAAAAAAGGCGTTGGCTGCCACGAGCAGCACTACCAGGATGATCCTTAGTAGGACCAAGGTGACCATGAAGCTTTAATGATATACCGCCAGACCTGAGCTGAGTACCGGCAAAAGTCCAATGCTTTCAGAGACTTTTGCTGTCTTTTTCAGGGACGAACGGTCTATATGGTTATCTCGGAAAAGAATAAGTGTGTTTAACGTGTTTTCCGGGAACTTCTTTGTTTGTCCCGGCGTATTCAACAAAAAGACAGAAGTGTAGGAATTAGGGAGAGGTGGCGGAATGCCAAACGACAAAAAAAAGAGCAAACGGCTCATTTATATACTGGGCAGTTTTGCAGTCATTATTGTCATTGTTGTGGGATTAGTGGCCGCTACCCGCGGCAGCACAAAAATTGATCCTTCAAAGCTGGCCAAAGTGGAGCGCGGCGACCTGGCCAAGAGTGTGGTCGCGACCGGAAAAATTGAGCCCATTACTAACGTAGAAGTTAAGTCCAAGGCCAGCGGTATCGTGCAGAAACTGTTGGTGGATTATGGCGATCCGGTAAAAAAAGGCCAGGTACTGGCTGAATTGGATAAAGAACAGATTCTGGCTGAAGTCGACCAGCAAAAAGCTTCTTTGCAGGCGGCGGAAGCTGCTGCTCGCGCCGCTGATGCCGATCTGCAACATGCCAAAGTTGATGCCGAAGGGCCGGATATCCCGATGCTGAAACGCGCTTATGAGCGCGCGCAGAGCATGGCCAAAGAAGGTGTGGTTTCGCAATCCACGCTGGACGATGCACAGAAAAATTATGAAATGGCGGTGAACAAGCAGGAACTGGGCCGCGCCAACGTGGTTTCTGCAAACTCAAAGCTGAAGCAGGCAGAAGCACAGGTCGCTCAAGCCAAGGCGCAGCTGGATGAAAAACAAAAAGAGTATGAGAATTCCACGATCGTCTCACCGATTGATGGCGTTGTGCTCTCACGCGACGTTGAGGTGGGCACGGCAGTCAGCTCCATCCTTATATTGGGCTCCTCTGCGACGCTGGTGATGACGCTGGGCGATATTCATTCTGTTTATGTAAAGGGGAAGGTCGACGAATCTGATATTGGGCGCGTTTATATCGGCCAGCAGGCGCGAATCAAAGTTGAATCGTACAAGGACAAAACATTTTCAGGCAAAGTAACCAAGATTTCGCCCATGGGCGTAGAAAAAGATAACGTCACCACATTTGAAGTTCGCGTCTCCATTGATAACTCATCTGGCGAACTGAAATCGCAGATGACTGCCAACGCCGAAATCCTGTTGGAAGAACACAAGGGCATACTGATGGTCCCGGAAGGCGCGCTTATCTATGACAAAGATCGCAAAGCGTCAGTCCAGGTGCCTGATCCAGCCGCAAAAGACGGCCACAAGAAGGTGGACGTGACCGTAGGAATTTCCAATGGCTCCAAGACGGAGCTTTTATCCGGCCTGAAAGAAGGCCAGCAGGTGATCCTGCAGTAAGTCAAAAAATTCCAAACATCGGAGGCCCTTATGAAATCAGCCAAAACTCTGGTCTTCCTCTTCGTCGCGTTAGCGCTTTCCGCGCTTCCGCTTTGCGCGGCCACAACCGGCCACTTTGAGCGCACGCTGCAGGTGAACGGCCCAGTTGACCTTGAGGTCATGTCAGGCTCAGGTAACATCGTCGTCCACACAGGTGGAAACGGCTCAGTTTATGTTGCAGCCAAGATCCATGCTAATAACGGCGTCTCATGGCTCTTCGGCAGCGGCAACGTGGATGACCGAATTCATCGTATCGAGCAGAATCCGCCGGTCGTTCAGAACGGCAACTCCATCACCATCGGCAAGATTGAAGACCGCGACCTCACCCGCAATATCTCCATCGATTATGACGTCACTGTTCCAGCGCAGACACACGTAAATTCTCACTCCGGTTCGGGCGATCTCAGCATCAGCGGCGTGCAATCGCCTGCCGTAGCCAAGACCGGCTCCGGCAACATCACCGTGGACCATGTAAGCGCTGAAGTGCGCGCAAGCTCCGGCTCCGGCGATCTGAAAATCTCTACCACCAAGGGCGTGCTTTACTGTAATACCGGCAGCGGCAACATCCATGCTGATGACATCACTGGCGACGTGTTCGCCAATACAGGCAGCGGAAATATTGAAGTTCGGCAGACCGGCGGCGGCAGCGTAAAGGCGGAAACCGGGTCGGGCAATGTCAAGTTATATGGTGTAAAAGGCGGTCTGCGCGCCTCGGCCGGCAGTGGTGATATCCACGCTGAAGGCGAGCCTACCAGTGACTGGCAGCTTGGCGCAGGCTCCGGCAACATTACGCTGAGAGTTCCTTCGCAGGCTTCTTTCAACATTGATGCCCGCACTTCTTCAGGATCGCTCAAGGTGAATCACCCGGTAACCATGCAGGGATCGCTCTCACACAATCACATTCACGGCAAGGTAGGTAACGGCGGCGTATTGCTCGACGTGCATACCGGCTCTGGCGATATTGAGGTTGATTAGAAGCTAGCCAATTAAAATCCAGCTTGAACCAAAATGGGGTACTGTCCTGAATAGGCCAGTACCCAAAATTGCATTGCAGGTCACTGCTGATTTGCAAAAAATTGCCAACAAGCTATATACACAAGTGGTCTGCAGATTTTTCTAAAAATAATCTATATTTACAGCCTATTGCAGTTATTGCTTTACTCTTTTTAATATTAGACTTAACGCCTATAGCTGCCAGTTCCGGTCTCGATACTCCCAAGCAAAGGCAAAAACTATGGCAGCCATCAAAAAACTTGCGATTCTTAATAAGTCTAATCTGCTTCCAACAAAGCTTTAATCCTGCAAACGCATTCTGGCATTGTTCGGCGGATTACTTTAGTAATGCGCTGTGCCTGTGTTTAGAGCCATAGGCCCAGCCTATTTCAAGGTTTCATTTGCGCGCTGCTTTGGCGGACCCCATCTGTTCTGCGTTTTTTGCGGAAAGGATGGGTTAGCGTAAATGGGCAGACTCAAAGTCCCCCGCTCCGGGCAATCAGGCTAAAGCGGGCTTGGTTGTAAAGGGTGCTGTAGAGTGCCAGGGATTTTTGCGCACGCAGAGTAGGAAACTCTTTGCGGTCTTTGCGCAGTTCCCAGCAACGTCTCAGTTTTTCCCATCCACAATCACCTGCCGGCTGTTAGTTGACCAAGGTCGGCCTCGTTTTCTTGGCGTCGCAAATGCAGATGCGGCAGCAACAGAAGACGTGTGTCCCAAAGCCTGCCCCGAAGAACAGCATTTTGAAAAAAGGATGGGTTGCAGCCATGACGTATCTCAGGGGAACCACATACAGAGAACAAACCTCCACGCGACAAATTGAGCTGTGGACTGAGCCGGCGGCGTTGCGCACACCAACGCGAACCAGCGTAGCTTGGGCCTGGGTTTCAGGATTCCTTCGCGCAGCAATGGAGACCGTCTCGCCTGCGAACGCCATAAGATTTTTCCGCGAGATGTACGTTCAAGATCGCACGCTTTCGCTCTTAAGCTGGGCGCTCATGGCGGTGATTCCCATTTTTGCCGCGCTCGCCTTCTTTGCTTCAGGCGCAGGACACGCCATGGCTCCGGCCATTAATCCATGGATCAAGCCAATCAAATTCTCGCTCTCCTTCTCCACCTTCGCTTCCACTATCAGCGTGTTTTTGTTGACGCTTGCAATTCCTCAGTGGCAGCTCAAACTGGCGCGGCGCGCAATTGCCATAAGCGTGGCGCTGGAGATCTTTAGCCTTGGTGCGCAGGCCTGGCGCAGCGTTTTCGCCGCCGGCAGCCATACATTTACTGATCGCGTCCTGGCCCAGATGACCAACAGCATGGTCATGGTCAATACAGCGATCGTCACATGGATGCTGGTGCTCTTTTTCCTGAGTCGCGTGAAGACTCAAATGGTCGATCGCCCAATGCTTCTTGCTCTGCGTTCCAGCATTGTGATTTTTCTTCTGGGCAACGCGATTGGCGGATACATGCTTGCCCGCGGCTCTCACACGGTCGGCGCTTCAGACGCTGCTCCTGGCCTTCCCTTTCTCAACTGGAGCATCATCGGCGGTGATCTAAGGATCGCCCACTTCATTGCCATCCATGCCATCCAGATCGTGCCGCTTTTTGCTTACATCCTTTCCCAAATGGCTCCCATACCGGCGCACAAGCACCGCAAACTTGCTATCGCGATTGTGGCCTTGATCGTGGCAGCCGCAGTGGGCGGAACATTTGTGCAAGCCGCATTGGGACATCCGCTGATTCCCTGGGTGCGATGAAAGGGCGTGAAATTCGGTTGAAGCAAGATCATGGGCTCACCCCAGAAACTAAATTTCGGCGATGTTTTCGATGCGTACATCCCCACCCTTTCGCAAACGAGCGCAAAAGGGTGGGAATTCTTGGTGAGAGAACTACTCGTTGATCGCCGGATGTTTTTTGAACTCCCGCGGAATGGCAAAGCCGATCTCCTGGGCCATCCACTTTGGTTCGCCGCTGCCCTGGCACATTCCCCAAAGTGTCATCGGCTCGTTGCCATAACGAACCATGCCGCTATGGCGGGCTTTGTCTTTGTCTAATTCTGGATTCGGATCGGCAAAACCGAGAGAATGGCGAATCATATCCACCTCTTCGGGCTTGCCAGTTATGAAGCTCCAGTACTTGTCGTTGATGCCGTGCATATCTGCATATTCCTTGAGCTTGGCTGGAGTGTCGGTTTCCGGCTTCACTGTAATGGAATAGAAGTAGATCTCGTGATTGATTTGTTCGCGCAGGATTTTCTGCACGTGTTTCAGGTTTGCGGTGATGGTGGGGCAGACGCCCTGGCAATCGGCGTACATGAAGTTAATCAGGACGATCTTGTCTTTCAGCATGTCGTCGTAAAACTTCATCTTTTTGCCGTTCTGGCTCACCAACTCGAAGTCGGGAAAATAGCGCCGCCGCATCCGTTCGCGACCTGAGATGGAAGGCGCGAACTTGTGTACAGGCGCTGGTCCAGCGGGTGTTTCATCGCCTAACGCCGCCATAGCCCCGAGAAATGGCGCGGCGGCAAACCCGGCGAACAACTTTCTTCTGCTGACTTCAGACATTTTGAAACTCCTTTGAATCGTTGTTGCGGGGCAGCAGCAGGCTTGCCGCATGCTGCTGCCCCGCCCGGGTTTACGGATTGGTGTTCGTGTCGCCGGTTGTGCCAATGTCCCAACGCAACATCATGGCATGGTCTTCATGAATCACGTTGTGGCAGTGCATCACGTAACGGCCAAGCCAGTCGCGGAAGCGCATGCGAATCGTCGCATTGGCTTTGGGGACCAGGCGGACTGTGTCCTTACGCGCCAGGTTCACGCCCGTGGGAGCATTGGTGGTGCAGCCTGACCAGCAGTACTGGCTGCTGTACTTGCTGTAATCCCATGAATCGTTACTACTGCTGCCGTACAAGCCAGGCGCGCCCTGCGTCACCTGGTGCTCTTCCATGTGGACATGGATGGGATGCGACCAATTCCAGCCGTTTTGCAGGTTCCACTGCTCCATGCTGTTCTGCTGCACGGTGAATCGCGGACTGGCGCAGCTAAAGAGACCACCATTGATGGTCCATTGGCCGTTGCGACCCTGGTCAAAGTTAAAGTTGCGGCTCACACGCGGAGTGCCACTCACGCTCGGAAGTGCGTAGTAGCTCGGCAGGGTTGCCGGATCCACGCTGTTGTCCTGCGCCGCAGGCTGGTCCACCACAATCTGCAACACCAGGAACCCCTGGCCGGGAGCAGAAACAGATCCCGTAGGGCCGCCCTGGCCATTGGGCTGGAGCAGGCGATTTTCGAGGTAAATTGTCTTCCCAGCATATTTCGAGAAATCGATGATTACGTCTGCGCGCTCTGCAACGCCCAGCGCGACTGCCGGAACCTGGACCGGTTTCGGCAGCAGGTTGCCGTCGTTCGAAATCTGGTAGAACGGCTGCGACGTGGTGAGAGCATTCAGGTCTGTTAAGTAGAGTTGCAGGAAGCGTGACGGTCCGGTATTGATCCAGCGGAAGCGATAGCGCCGCGGGCTCACGTGCAGCACCGGCTGAATCACACCGTTGACCATGAACTTGTCGCCCAAAATGCCGTCTGTATTAAACGTGTCAAAGACGAGATCGCCGGTGGTCGCGTCAAAGCAGCGGTCGGCAAACATCATCGGAATGTCATAGTTCGGGAACGACGGCAGGCGGAAGCCCGTCGTCTCATCACCCGTGTCGTAGTTGTTAAAGAGGATGTAATGTCCAACCAGGCCCTTGTACACATTTTGTGAAGTAAAGCCCTCACGGTGATCGTGATACCACAGCGTGCTCAACGCTTCATTGATGTCGCCGTTGGTGGAGACATGGTCCGAAAGGAAGCCGGCAAGCTGGTTGGGATAATACTGGTCGTAATACTGGCCGGAAGCAAAGTAGTCGCAGGGGAAGCCGTCGCTCTCAGAGGGCGTATGGCCGTTGTGCAGGTGCGTGGTGACTGAGTTGATTCCAAACCCGCCGTTGTCCGAAGGCAGGTTATTGTAGTTGCGGATCAGGATCGGGGTGCCGTAGCGCGCCACGTAAGTGGAGCCGGGGCTCACGCCGTCAAAAGTCCAGAGCCGCTGCATCGGCAGGTCAGGATGCATGCTGACGTTCGCCACCTGCTGGTTCACCTGATAAATGGTGGTCGCCGGAAAAGGGAGGTTGCCGTTGCTGCCGATGGGCGACTGATGCGCGCGGGTGCGGCCTTCATAAGCGATGCCCGTAGCCGGGTTAATGGCGTTGTTCGGTGCGATGGTCGGCGCGGGCCCGGTCAGCGCCGAAAGTGCGATGGGCTGTTTCACCGCCGGAATCGGCATGTTGGCTACCCAAGGGCGCGTCGTCGGACTGGCGCAGTTTCCGCAGCCGCTGGTTCCGGAATAGCAATTGCCGCTGCCCCATGTGTCCGCCCATGCGCGTGAGCTGAGGCCTTTCTTCGCGATCAGCATTCCGCCCGCGGTCAACAGGCCCAGCTTCATCAAATCACGCCGGCTCGTCAAACCGGCTTTTACCAGCTCCTGCCGGTTCTTGAAAGCGTTGTACATCTCTTTCCATCGTGCACGCGAGACTTTCTCGCCATTCGCGTTGTAGTACATACAGGCTCCTGTTTGTTAATGATTTATTTTTTGGAGATGGAGAAATGGAGCTTGAGTAAGCGTGGCGTCTTGCTTAAAACCGCCAGCTCACGGCTGGTCGATCCAGAAGTTTGTAGAGCCAGAAAGGACAAGAGCTGCTTGCCAACGGCGCGCAGGAACTCCCGCACACGAATTGGTAGCGCTTTCTGGGCTATCCCTCGTCTGTTATAGGTTCGTCTTACAAGAATTATTTCCGCCGGGGCGAGTTCCGTCGAACCGCAGCACCCAGTGGGAAAACCCTGCTTCTCATGCAGGTTTTACTTAAGTGTTGTCGCGATTATGACCGCGGCGGCAACTCAGGTCAATAAGGGATTATTTGTAAATTTTAAGATTTGAATTGCAAATCGAAGAGAGTGACCGCCATGGATTTTACAATCGTCTTTATCGTACTGATTTTGTTCGCAGGAGGTCGGTTGATGAGGAAGCCCAAGCAGCTGATGCAAACTCAGCGGGTCTACCGGCGCATACATAACGAATTAATTTTTAAACTGAATAGCTTGGAAGTTGGATGATTGCGATGTCAGTCGAGCAATAAGTCAATTTTGTAGCTGCCAAAGCTGCAATATCAACAGCCCTCAACATTTGGTTCCCCTTAAAAGCCCTCAACATTTGGTTCCTCTTAAAATTGTTGAAGCCTGAAGAACTTTAAGTCCACTCACGCTTCCATCGAACCAAAGCTGTCATCTGGATCAACTTCTTCCGGACGATTTCGAACTTTTGGTCGGCGAGAGGGTTTGAACCCTCCGACCCCGAGGTCCCGAACAAGAATGTTCCAAAATTCCAAGTTGCCTAATTGATCGGACGCACAAACTAATCAGGGACTTCTAACTGCCGCCGATTCCGTAACTGTAGTAACTTCGCGGCGGTCTTTAGAATAGAAATCTACTACCCTGCATGATAGGCTACCCCAGTTTCTACCGAGGGAATCAATGCTGATTATCGGAACGCGTTTTTTTACTTGGGGCTCAGAAATGACGGCTCAGCCATGGCGCTGCGGAAAGTGTGGCTTTGCTGGCCCGTTTAAATCCAAGAAGGGGATGCGATTCTTGACGCTTTTTTTCATTATTCCAGTGATTCCGCTAAGTGGCGTCACACACATCGCGGAGTGTCCAAATTGCCGTACCCGCTATCAGGCAAAGACAATCGGCGCGGCTGCATAAGAAAAGACCGCAAAGTTTCTTATTCGAACCCGCCACTGCTCATGGCGTCCGGATAAATCCGTGCTGATTGCCTAAGGAGTCAAGATAAGCCCCAACGATGATACCGCCGGGATTTATCCCAGTTGCAACAGTGAAGGTGGATCCGGGAAAGTCGAACGACGTGAAAACACCACGGCTTAGCAGAAAACCGTGCCCGTCGCCTGCTGGATCACTGTATTCACCTACACTGTCGCCTTCGAAGTTGCCTCCTCCAACAAACGTAAATATAGAGCCTGGAAAATCGATTGTAGTAAACGTCCCGTGGTCGAGCACATATCCATGACCCACTCCGCCCGCATCCGTGTAATCACCAAAAACTGTGCCGGACGGGCTAACCGCGGCGGTGCTGCTGCTGATTGCCACGGGCGGATCGAAACTCGTAAATTCGCCTTTCCTGGACACCACAAAACTGTGGGAAACACCGCTCGCGCATGAAGCCACAACACAAGAAAGCCCTGACATTTCACCCGTTGGACTGATGCCACTGAGAGCGGCACCGGATGCGCCTGGGAAATCAACCGTTATGAATTTGCCGTCGTCCAGAATGAAACCGTGGCTGACATTGCTTGCATCGAGGTAACTCCCGACGATAACTCCTTGCGGATCGATCAAGTTGGGAGTCGTTGCCGTAGAGCCTGGCGGGTCGAACGATGTAAATACGCCCTTCCTGGTTAATACGAAACCATGGCTAACACCCGATGCGTCAGTGTAAGTACCGACACTCGTGCCCTCCGGATTGGGCCCGCCATTTAGAGTGGTAGCGATCGCGCCAGGAAAATCGATACTGAGATACGTCTGTGCCGACGCGGTCGCCGGCATTGCAAGCACAACACTGATCGCACAAATCGCCAGGAACCGAAATACCTTGATCATCGGAATCTCCGTCTTCCCTGTCGGGAAGGAGCATAAGGGAGCTGTCCTCCCCACATCCTCTGCAAAGATAGTGCACAGGAAGGCCAGAACGTTACAAAGAATTCGGTGAGGAATGAAAACTTCCGTCTGACTAGGCATCTCGAGGTAGATTGGTTTGGCTAACTGCTAATTGCTAACTGCTGGGTTTCAGATCACGCTTCCATCGAAACAAAATTGTCATCAGCTTTTTTCCGGCAACCGCTGGTCTTTGGCCGGCGATGCGAGATAGTCGCTCCAAAGGAAATTCTGACTGACTTGCTTCGAGCGTCCCCCGTCTCATTTTGGGTTGCCTGACCCAAGCAAATTCCAATCCTGGCCAACTATTCAATGGGACACCCTTTTACCCTGACGGCGCAAAAAAAATGCCTCTACGCCAGCGCAGTTTATTGTTCAGAAGCAACTCTGGCCTACAGCTTAGAATCCCAATCCGCATTAGGAGTATTTGGCCGGGGGCCCCAGTTATATGAAATCGCGCTGCATTCGTTTTTTTTGTTTTGTTATTACCGCACTTTTCGCTCTAACCACTTTCATCGGCTGCGGATCGCAGGGAATTGGAAACCATGGGTCTGGCTCCCCGAGCCTGACATTTTCTGCAAGCAGCACTAGCATCAGCAGCGGGCAAAGTGTGACGCTATCGTGGCAGACCACCAATGCCTCATCCGTAACAATTACTGCGACTGCCGGTGGAACAACGCGCACCGTGACGAATAGCTCGCAAGCATCGGGCAGCGTCGCGGATTCTCCGACGCAAACCACGGTCTACAGCGCTGTGGCGAATGGAAGTTCGGGATCAACTCCTGCACAGTCAGTCACCGTGAACGTGGCCCAACCGGTTCCACCGCAGGTCACAACGTTTACCGTGAGCCCGACATCGGTCAATGCCGGGCAGACCACCACAGTTACCTGGGCTACAACCAACGCGACTTCAGTCAGCATTAACCCGCCAGTATTCAATTCTGAGGACGGCATCACCCTTCCGACATCGGGCTCAGCCAATCCGCCTGTAACTGCCACCACGACATACACCATCACGGCAACAGGGCCAGGAGGAACTTCAGCGCCTCAATCTGTAACCGTGACCGTTCCTTTCAACCTCAGCCTGAGCGCAACGCCGGCGACAATTACGGCCGGTCAAACCGCTACGCTGAGCTGGCAGGTGAGCGGCGGAACAACTTCCTCTCTGGCGATCGATAATAACGTCTGTTCTCCGTGTGCGTTGCCTCAAGGCACAGCAACAGTTTCTCCGGCTGCAACAACCACTTACACCGCGACGGCCACAGCACCCGATGGCACACCGATTAAGCAGAGCGCGACATTGACTGTATCAACTCCCGCAGCGGGGAACATTAAGCACATTTTCTTCATGCTGCAGGAGAATCGCTCATTTGACATGTATCTGGGGCAACTGGGGGCGTATCGCACGGCCAGGCTGGCGCAGGTTGGAATCACAGACACGCAAACCGTCGACGGCTTTGATCCCAACGTTACGCTCCAAAACATCCATACCGGAACTCACACCAAGCCGTTCCATGAATCGACCGTCTGCACGGAAAATTTGACTCCCGCATGGGATGAAAGCCATCACGATGTTGCATTGACCGGCGGCGACGGAGCCTGGAACACCACCACAACTTTCACAAATTCATCGTTTGCGATGAAAAACTTCCTCGACACCACCGGCTCGGTAACGCAGAATTTTGATCCCAACGGCACGCGAGCCTTAGGTTTCTACAATCAGGATGACTTGCCGTATTACTACGATCTGGCGACGTTCTTTGCCACCAGCGATAGCTGGCACTCGCCCATTCTGGCCAATACATTTCCGAACCGCTTTTATTTGATGTCAGGCACTTCTTTCGGCCACCAATATCCAGATGGCGACGCGAACCATCCCAAATACGCGGCAAAGACGATCTTCCGCGCGATGAACGACGCCAATGTGAGCTGGACTTATTACTACAAAGACGGAATTTTCCTCGCCCAATTCCAGGATTTCTTTGATCCCACGATCCAACCCAAAACCGTCCAGGTCAGCGATCTCTTGAACCGGCTGAACGGCGTCTGCAGCGGCAATCCATGCGACCCCGATAAAGCTCTGCCGCAGGTGATCTTTATCGATAGCCCGTCCGGGGGCAGCGGTCTGGATGAGCATCCGGATAGCAATGTTCAAAAGGGCGCCGCATTTGTGCAATCAATCATTTCAGCCCTCATGAACAGCGACGCATGGAACGACTCGGTCTTCATCCTAAGCTACGACGAAGGCGGAGGACTCTACGATCACGTTCCCCCATTCAGTGTGCCACTGCCGGATGGCATTGCGCCCGGTAATTGTCCTGACCCAAATAACGGATCTTTCGGCTACTGCAGGGTTGGCAAACTCGGAGGCACCTTCGACCTTACAGGCTTCCGTGTTCCCGTGATTGTGATCTCGCCGTTCGCCAAACCGCATTTTGTATCGCACACGCCGCGCGATTACACGGCAATTCTGGCTTTCATTGAGAAGACCTTCAACGTTCCGGCGCTTAGCGCGCGCGATGCATTCTGGCAGGATCCTTCACGCGATATGAGCGAGTTCTTTGACTTCAGTGCGCCCAATTTATTGCAAGCGCCTACCGGTGTTCCATGGACCCAGTTCCTGCCCGCACAGCCGACAGGAGCTGTGTGCGATCCAACCAAGGAGGCGGGCCCGACCTTCTAAACCTCGGCCGATCATCTGATGCAAACCCAGTGGGTCTACCGGTGCAGGCATAACGAGTTGATTTTTAAATTGAATAGCTTGGGAGTTTGATGATCGAGATGTCGGTCATCACGCCGCCGGGTTCTACTCTCACTAAGCCTTGCGTGGCGTCCGCGCTCCAGTCGAGTGCCTTGCAGGGCTTGGCACATGAAGTTATTAGGCTAGATTGCCCTAATCCCATTAACTTCTTTGAGGGGCTTCCAAAATTGATCTTCTTCCTCTAACATGCTATAAAAGCGAGTTTTACTGGACTAGCCAGATCCGGGATATGCCTGGGTTTTTAGGGCTAGCCAATGGTTCCAACGCGGCCAAGCCTCAAAACCACGAGTTTTTTCTTGATGTGGAAGCGCGTTTCGGGAATTTGCCAGTGAAGCGTGGTTAATCGATTAAACAGTCCACACTAACTTTAAAGATTCTTTGGAGG
>DASTCT010000025.1:0-10249 GCA_035710845.1 Candidatus Angelobacter sp. | reverse complement strand
TGGCGCGTACCAGCGGCTGCTTTTCCGGCAACGGTTTCCCCGCTGGGATTGGTTCCTGGCGATAAAGCCTTATGGTGTTCTGAACTGCTGAGATCACCATGATGAGCATCATGCCGGAGATGCCGATGGTCCCTGCCACATCAAAAAATTTGTGTGTGCGACCGGCGACGTGCGCAGCAGACTTCCAGAAATAGAGCACTAGGTTTCCCACGGAAAGGAGCAGACGCAGCTCTGTGGGCCCCATCTTGAAGTAAGAGATCTTGAAGTCGCCCAGCGTATAGCTGGCAAGGTAAATCTCAACTGAAAGCATAAGATAGGCAGCCAGCAATCCAAGAGCGATTACTGGCGACATGTATCCGGAAAGTGCCAGGCCGCCAAGCAGAAAAAGCGCGCTGAAGGCATCCACAATGTGATCTACGTAAAAACCGTAGCGCGGACGAGAATGATCGCGAAAGCGTGCCAGCGTTCCATCCAGCGAATCGCCCAGCCAGTTCAGCGCCAGGCACACGATGACCAAAAGCAAGCCCACACGATTGCTTCGTGACCACCAATAGCCGGCTCCTGCACCCGCCATGGAAAGCAGGCCAAGTACGGTCAGATGGTCAGAGTTGATCCAGGCCGGTGTGCGTGCGGCCAGCCAGATGAGGGTTCGCTTTTCCATGCCGGCAAGAAAGCTCTGCTGGATACGCTTGGCCTCACGAAAGTTTGCGGGCTGTGATGCCTGAGTGTAGTTCATTGATTTCACCTCCGATTGCCGATTCATGCCGATTGCAGTCCGCGAAAAGCGTTGGGAAGGAGCTACAACAGGGCGCTTTCCGCGAACCTTGCAATCGGTTCACTTGCGTGTGATCGCAATCTGCGCTTTCGCGCAATCAACTGACAATGCACGGCGTCTCAACTGGAGGTAAAACTGAAATCAACTGGATTAAGTGCTGCTAAATCTATGGCTTCGGAGCAGGCTTGTGGACATAAGGCTAGTGTTGATTTAAGGGCAGGTTAGCCTCGTTTGAGTAGATGGGTAATCCGCAAGAGGCAGATCAAGAGCGTTAACGAAACTAAAAGTTCTCTTAATCTGCCCCAAGTTGTGAGCATATTTTTTATTTAATAGGCTGCGCTTTATTTACCGGCTTTGAAGTTTAAAGGAACTAACAAGGTAGTTGAGGGACTTTTTGCCTGAAATGCGTGACAAAAACAGGTAATTCGTTTCAGCTTTGTGAAATTAAATAAACTCAAATGTGGCCACTCTGAGCTTGACAGTCCAGCAACAGCAATGGAGAATCTAATACCAACTTTGGTGTTACGACTCCCCTCGATAACCGCCTAAGGTATGTGCCGTCTGGGTTTGTCTCGCTTTGTTTAAAAGATCGTCGTTGATGGAGAATGCATGGAAAAGATCGATTCCAGGTTACATCCTCAAGCTGCGACCGATGTCCGGGCCGTGCGCCACGAGCTCCACATTCCTCTGCGTTACCGGTTGGAAGGCGTAGAGGATTGGCAAAGCGGCGAAGCGATCAATATGAGCGAGTCCGGACTCCTGTTTTCATCGAATGAAATGCTTGAGGTGGATGCCAGGCTGCAAATTACGTTTCAAGGCTCTGATATCCCAATGATGCTTCATTCCAGCACCAGATTGGTGCGCGTTGTTCGCCGCAACTTGAGCAACTGGCCGGAAACCCGCATTTTCTTCGGCGCCAAGTTCTGTTAATCACTCCGTTTAATCTCTAGGATTGTCCGGCGTTTAGCCGGACATTGTACGGAAAATCGCTTTGTGCTTGCCTTGCAGGTATCATCTAAGATACTGAGACAGAGTGGCCGTTTGTGGGTATTTTTGATCAGGAGCGCCCGGAAGCACGTATAACCCTTTTATAGTCAGCGGCCACCCGTCCGGTAAACCCTGATGGTGAGAAGAGCAGATGAATCAACAAGACGGTCCCAATACCAAAGCCCGATTCGAACGCTTTGGGCGCAAGCTGGATACAGAATTCAGCGAAGCAGCCCAGAAAGTAGATCGCGAAGCAGAAAAAGTGATTGCCTACCTGAACGACGAGGTAGTGCCGGCAATTCGCACGCACTCAACCAAAGCTCTGCGGGTGGCAGCGGAACAGCTAAGCAAGCTCGCGGAGTACATGGACAGAAATCGCTCCTAGTAGCTGGGCTGTTGTGTTTCCTGCTGTTGCTGGCTGGTTGCGCTCATCGTGAGCAGCCGCCGACGATGACTGTCCCGCCTCCTGCTGCGCCTGCATCAACGCCGGCGCCTGCTCGAATTCCCACGCCAACACCTACTCCTGTGCCGACGCCGGCTCCGGTTACGCGCCCTGACACTGAGATCAGGGTGCCCAAGAACGCAAAGGTGCTTTACAGCGAAGTTGGCTATGCCAGTTGGTATGGTCCTGGATTTCAAAAACGTAACGCCGCCAACGGCCAGCCGTATGACATGAATGCAATGACAGCAGCGCACCGCACTTTGCCATTGGGGACCATCGCACGCGTGACCGACCTGAAGACCGGCGACTCAGTTTTGCTGCGGATTACCGATCGCGGCCCTTTTGTCAGCGACCGCATTATTGATCTCTCGCGCGCTGCCGCGCGCAAGCTGAGCGTTTATCAGCACGGCACGGCGCTGGTGCGGATTGAAGTCCTGGAAACGCCTGCTTCCATTCAGGAAGGCGGCCGCTGGTGCGTGCAGATTGGCGCTTTTCAGGACTCTGATGATGCACGCAAGCTGAAAGAGAAATTGGCCAAACGCTATCGCACTGCCAAGGTTTTGCAATTCACCAGCCCCGTGGGCGGTGACTGGCTCCGTGTGCGCGTAGCAGAAGACGACAAAGCGCGCGCACAAGAAGTGATGCGGGAGACCCATACTGATGCCGGTGTGTTTCTGGTGAGGCTGGATTAATTTTCCGAAATCTGGAGCGAGGCTTTTTTCTGAATCACGAGCACAGCGAGAGAACCCTACCTTCTGCATAAACTTCAGGAAACGCGCTGAATCTCGTAACACCGATCTCTAACTTACTTTCCCTCCGCAAATGTCTCTGGCAATGATAAGTATCTCTCGCTTCGCTCGAGACTTCGGAAAAAGCTGCGTTTCTGAATTGCGCCTGCGCCCAGCCATTTTGCTAATATTCATTGTTATGACCGACTGCCTCTTCTGCAAGATCATTGCCGGTTCCATCCCTTCAAAAAAAGTTTATGAGGATGAGAAGGCCTTCGCCTTTGAAGACATCAAGCCGGGAGCGCCGACGCACGTGTTGATTATCCCCAAAAAGCATATTGTTGGGCTTGACCAGGCCAGCGAAGCTGATGCCGAACTTGTGGGCTATTGCCAGCTTATTGCGGCAAAGATCGCACGCGAACGTAAGCTGGAGCACGGCTTTCGCACCGTTTACAACGTTGGCCCTGACGCGGGACAAACGGTCTTCCATCTGCACCTGCATTTGTTGGGGGGACGACAGATGCATTGGCCGCCGGGGTAGCTTTTTCCTGAAATCCCGTCCTGAGCGTTCTTTGCGAGGGAGGGAACCCTATTGTTAGTGGATTTTCGGAAATCGCCTAGCAAACGATTTCAATTTACCCAAGCTTTACTCGCTATAATTTGTAGGCAATTCTGACGATAGGGTTCCCTCCCCTTCGACAAGCTCAGGGTCGGGATTTCAGAAAACCTCACGCCGCCCCAATCAACCTTGATGCCGTAGGAAATGAACGCTGCCACACGGATGTGAGCAGAACAAACTGAGGCAGCAGCCGCGCAAAGCCATCTACGGTTTCTTCAATCTCGTGCCACTGCGCTGGATCAAGGTCTTTGAGCATAGCGCGATGATCTTTCACCGGAAGGCCCGCCAGCAACGCACGCGTGCGGCGGTTGAGTTCCTCTGTGGCGGCAATGAATGCGGGATCGGCCAATAATCTTTTACTATCGAGCCACGCCGAGGCCAGGTAACTGGGAAAAGGCGAAAGAGAGCGATACAGGCTGAGCACGTTTTTTGCGCCTGTAACCTTCTTGATATCGGAATAGATCAGCCACACGCGCAGCCCGGCTTCGCGCTCGTTGGGAATGTGCACGCGCAACATCTGGGCCAGCGCAGAAACTTGTTTTGATCGCGTAACCCTGCCGCGTTGGCCGCCGGAATAACCGCGCTGCATCAGGCGTGAGAACAGGCCAACCTGCGCAGTTGCGCGGGCAAACAGCCCGATAATGCCGCCGATCACGCGAATATCGGCATTGGAGAATTTGTCTGCGGCAAGAAGATTGGGCTGGTCAGAAAATGTCCAGCCGCCGCTGATCGCCGCGGAATGTGCGATCTCCTGCAGGGCGCGTGCCGCAGTATCAAACTCCCGCGATCCCGCCACGCTCTCCAGGTCTTTCCAAACCAGTTTCAGGTACTGCGGCACACCGGCTGAAAGCTTGAAAATTGTGGGCACAAAAGGAAGATCAAAGCCGGTGCGAATATTCGCATACATCCGGCGTATCTCTGGCGGGACTTCGTGTTCCTCATACGCGCGTGTTAAAGCCATGGTTTGCTGCCTATGGATTTGACGTTCAGGGCTGCTGGTTAGTTGTAAAACATAAGAAATTTAAACGATGTGTCATTTTGGTTTTTCGCGGGAATCTCAGGTGATTTCACTGCTCTTTGTGGCGACGGAAGACCCCGGCTTTGTGCGGACCATACCATAAAAAACAAAGCGATCCGCGAGGACCGCCTGTTCTTTTCTGCTTCGAAAATTACTCAATTACCAAATTACCCGATTACCAATTTTCCTTACGCCCGGTTGAAGTTCTCTTCGTTTTCATCTTCCGCGCCGTGGCGGCGGAGAATGTTCGGCAGGTTCTGTGAAAAGGCCGAGCGCGGCATTACCACGTCACAGCCGGCTTCCTGCGCTTTTACTTTAAGATCGCCTTGCACGTGGGAAACAAAGCCGACGATGGAAGTGGCTTTCTTATACCGGGAGCGCATCTTGGCGATCACGGGCAGCGGCTTGATGCCATTGCTGTTCAGATCAACAATGATTAGAGAAGGCTTCTCTTCAACGTTCTCAGTTTTTTCAGCAATGTCTTTATCGGTTTTTACGAACTCAACCTTCACGTTGAGCTTGCGCGAGATTTCCTGAATCTTGGCCACAAAGAAGAGGTCATCAACGAAAGCAAAGATCCGCGTTGGCGCATCCTGCCGTTGCGTGAGCGGCTCCATGTTCGGGACAGCCTGCGCGCCATTGTGGAAGCGCGCTCCCTGTTGCCCGTTGCCGTTGCCCTGATTGCGATAGCTGTGGTCCATGGGACCAACAAAGGACCCTCCACCACTGCCCCGGCGTTGCCCGCGTTGCCCGCGATTCTGCCGGTGCTGGCCGCCGCCCTGGCCACCGTGATTGTTCTGGTTATTCTGTCCCCGGTTCTGGCCGCCGCCAAAATTCCGTCTGCGGCGCCGCGACTTACGATTGTTGCGCGGTTGCTGCGGTTGGTTCATTCCTTCATTCATTTTTATACCTGTGAGCTTGATCTATCTTGCCGGATGTCCAAGGGGTAACCTGGTATGAAACAAACTTCCAAGGGTCTGGTTTGGACGTCTTTCGGCTAAAGTTATGGAAAAATCTTCGTTTGTTATCAGCGCTTTTAGTCTTTGCGCGAAACGCCGCACCGGAACGGGCAGCCACTGAAGACATTTTGATGTTACCACGAACAACTGCCTGTGCAAGCAAAAACTTGTAAACTTCCACCCCCTGTCAGTTCCGTTTTAGATTCCACATCTGGGAACCAGGAGAGTGGTGGGCGCTATAGGATTCGAACCTATGACTTCCACCGTGTGAAGATGGCACTCTACCGCTGAGTTAAGCGCCCAATCCGCTTTTCTGCATCAACTGCCTGGGATTTATATATTTTACCAGATGCCCTGCAATCCTTCTGGGGTGCAGCAGTTCGAAAGCCTTCAGTGAGTTTGCCTTAACGCAAACACTCCCCCATTGCACTTCACGGCAGGTGGGGATGCAGAAGAGCGCGGAACAGGCCAAGGTATCGAGGCTGGAACAAGGCCATATCCAGGGCAAAGAAGCCAGTCGTGAGGACGAACGCGACCACGAGCCTGACAAGATCGCCTGGGGACTTTCGCGGAAGCCTTGCATAACCCCACACTGACCCGATCACCACAAAAAGATTGGCAAACCATGCCGGAACCGCAATCAGCAAATCCGGTCGCTTGAGATGGCCGGTTTGAATCCACTGCGAAAGCTGCTGCAGGCCATTAAAAAAGAACGTGGTGGCGACCAGGTTGCTATAATCCCACAGACCGGCGGCCGAAAAACCGATCCAATATCCCCACGGGGTCTTGCAGAGGGCCAGCACAATGGCCGCTATATACATCCAAGCCTGGAAAAAGTGAAGCCAGCGAATATCGGCCTGCCACCATGCCGATACGCCGAGGACCAGGATAAATAAGCCTGCTCCGCTCAGGATGAGCCATTCAGGTCCGCCTAACCGCTTCTGTGCCATTGCCATGCGAGGTATTACGAAACGGCACGGCGGGAAGTTCCGGGCCCTGTCAAAGCCTCAAGCAACTGGAGTGATCGGGAGGAAGAGGAATCGAGTGCCTGCCTTGCCAGTGTGACATGGCGGTGTGCACCATGACGCCGAGGCCTTTCTTGAAGGCAGGAGAGAACGAATTGACCCGGCGAACAGGCGAACGGCAATCACGCGAAGAGCACTGCGCCATTTTGTGAGTGCCTACGGGTGATGCAACCGGAACAGATTGTGGCTTGTCGGGAACTGCTAGCGGCCAGGACAGCCAAGCGTTAAAACGTCACCTTCAAATTCTCAATGCTTCTTCATCTCCGCCATACGCTGGTTGATTGGCAACTTGAGCCAGTTCTTGAATGACTTTTCCTGCTGCTCTCTCTCTTTTTCGCTTAACTGCGCAACGACTTGCTGAAGTTTCTCAGATGCGCCGACAAATCTGCGGTCCACGCCGATGGCGTACCAAAAATATGCGTTCTTCCAGCCCTCATGCGTTCCGCTTTCAGATTCAAGCCGGCCGCACTCCATAATGCCATCGGGCACGCTGAGCACCGCGGCGTCACGATAGTATTTCAGCGCCTCGTTCCGGTCTTTGTCGCCGCCCAATCCTTTCTCTGCCAGGCGGCCCAGCACAACGTACGAAAATGGGGTTTCGGACTTCTTGCACCACGCTTTGGCTTGAGCATAATCCTGCGACACGCCTTTTCCTGCCGCGTACAACTGGCACAGCTTGAACTGCGCCGGAGAAGCAAAGATCGATTGCTTATGATCTTTCTGCGCTTCCTCCGTATAGACCTGCAGGGCGGCAGGCAGGTCCTGCGGTAGTTCGTCGCCTTTTTCATACATACCAGCAAGATCGTACCTGCAACGTCCCATCGCGGTACCGATCTGGTCCTCAATGTGCTTAAGAGCGTCTGCTGCCTGCGCGTCGCCCTTACGTTGTGCGGCTGTCATCCAAATGCAGGCGAGCGTGGTGTTCTCTTCCACCCCCTCACCGTTAAAGTATGAGATAGCCACGTTGTACATGCCATCGGCCGAGCCCTGCTTTGCGGCTTTTTTATACCAGCGCACGGCTTCTTCGCGATCGCGGTTCACGCCGCGGCCCAGCGCATACATCACGCCCAAACTGTTTTCTGCCTGCGCATTGCCTTGCTCTGCCGATTTGCGAAACCACTCAACAGCGCGGCCATCGTCCTGCGGGACGCCTTTGCCGCTTTCATAAGCCTGGCCAAGCTCGAATTCCGCCGCGGCATCACCCGACTCAGCACTTTGTATGAGCGAGGCCGGTGAGGCGGTTGGCGTTTGCTGGGCGGCGAGCGAGACAGCGGCAAAGAGAACAGCGACGCGAATCACGGGATTCATCGCGCATAGTTGTATCGCAGAAATTCAGCGCAAGCAATACAGCATTTTCACAAGTCTGCGACAATACACACGATGGAAATCCGCTTTCTCACCGCTACCGATGCCGAAGCCTGGTGGCAGCTTCGCCTGGAAATGCTGCGCAACGATCCTGTTTCCTTTGCCGATTCGGCGGAGGAGCACCAAGCCACAACCGTTGGGGTTGCAAGAAAGCATCTAGGCACAGGCGATCCGGCAAGCAACTTTGTGCTTGGTAGTTTTGAAGATGGCAAGCTCATGGGTACAGCCGGGTTCTTCCGTCGCAAGAACAACAAAGAGCGGCACAAGGGCCACGTGTGGGGCGTGTATGTAAGCCCAGAGCAGCGCGGCAAAGGCGTAGGAAAGGTCTTGATGCAGGAGATCATTCGTTGTGCGCGAGAGATTAAGGGTATCGAGCAGATCACCCTGGTGGCTTCAGCAGGCCTGCCGGCACAAAGGCTATATGAATCCGTAGGCTTCAAAAGCTATGGCATTGAGCCGCACTCGCTCAAAATCGAAAACCGATATATGGATGACGTGCTGATGGTGCTGTGGCTATAAGATAAAAGTAGCTAGCCTGATATAGTAGTAACCAAACCCAATCTCCTGCACGGCACAGACATGACAAATTTCTATTGGTCTATCATGATTGTCTTGGGGGCCTTCATCCATTTACCGGATCGATCGATGTGCGGACAGGACAGTGCGGCACGAATTCAACTTCGTTTACCGACCTGGCACAAAGGCCAGGGTACTGATCAAAATCGAAACCCGGAAAATTGGTCCAAGGGTTGAAGTCTTCAGAAACGAAGTTCCAGCGTCGCGCGGTCTTTATAAAGCGCGTTGTCTTTGCCAGGCTCAAATCAAAGTTTGCCCAGCAAGGCCGTGAAGTATAATAAGCAATAGGTTCTGATCACTTCCCGGCCTAAGGTATACCTGCCGGATGTGACGGTTCCTTGCTAAGGCAAGGACAAGGGTCCGGAGCGGAAACGCGCGGGCCTCCCCTCTTCCCAAATGGGAAGAATTGGAAAGGAACCAGAGCGCGCTTCGCGCGTTTCTCTCCTTTTCGTCCCTTGCCAATCTAAATAAACCGATGCGTCTTCGCGACAAACACGGGCGCTACATCACTGACCTGCGCGTCAGCATCACAGACCGATGCAATTATAAGTGTGTCTATTGCCGCACAGGCAATGAAGGTGCGCAGTATGCCGAGCTGCCGTTTGCCGATTATCTGCGCATGGTGCGGCTGCTGGTGGGTCTGGGTATTGAGAAAGTCCGGCTCACGGGCGGCGAGCCTCTACTGCGCCATGGACTGGTGGACTTTGTCGGAGAGCTTTCGCAACTGCGCACTTTAGACGGCCAGCAGCTTGATCTGGCAATCACTACCAACGGACATCTGCTGGCGGAGATGGCGCAGTCACTCAAAGATGCAGGCCTGAGCCGGGCGACAATCAGCATGGACGCCGTTGATTCAGAAAAATTCGCGCGGATCACCCGCGTGCCCAACGGATATGAAAGCGTGCTGGCTGGCATTCGCGCCGCCAAGCAGGCTGGGCTGGAGCCGGTAAAGGTGAACGCCGTTCTGCTCCGCGGCTTTAATGAAGACCAGATCATGGAGTTTGCGCGGTTTTCTCGCGATGAAGGTGTTGTAGTCCGCTTTATTGAGTTCATGCCGCTAGAAGAAGATCGCGTGTGGTCGCCAGATGTGGTGGTCACCATGGACGAGATACTCGCGAAGCTGAATGAGTTTCGCCCGGTGCGCCAGCTTCCCAACGCTCCCAGCGAGACTGCGCGGCGCTACACCTTTGACGATGGCAAAGGCGAAATTGGAATTATCGCACCGGTATCGCATCCCTTTTGCGGACATTGCTCACGCGTGCGCCTCACCTCAGACGGCAAGATTCGCACCTGCCTGTTTTCACTGCTTGATCACGACCTTGCCGGGCGGATGTATAGCGGGGCGAGTGACAGTGAATTAACTGATTACGTTCGTTCAGTGGTCGACCAGAAAGAAGCCCGCCATCACATTGGCGAAGCTGGATTTATCAAGCCTTCGCGCAGCATGGTGCATATCGGCGGCTGAGCCGGTTTGACCGCCCTGCCACGGCGGTAACTTGCAAATCAAATAATAAGGTTAGTAAAATCCGCCCAATCCCCCGGAAGTGCAAGGCGCGAATCTCCTCCAGCAATATTGAAATTTCCCACTTAACGTATTGAAAACAGGATAATGGCTGAGAAAGGCACCAGTTTAGCGTTTCACACGCGGGACCCACACATGGCGTTTGCGGTAGAAGTGGCCGGCAAAACCGACGTCGGGTGCGTGCGCGCGAACAACGAAGACAACTTCGGCTTCGATTCGCGCTACGGCATCTT
>DASTCT010000024.1:0-31637 GCA_035710845.1 Candidatus Angelobacter sp. | reverse complement strand
TCAGGGCCCGGTTAATCATGCGTTTGTTTTTCATGGGACCACCACCGTATCTCCTGGATGTAGAGCAATGTTTTGCTCCGTGTTTTTACCCTGGACCACTTCCTTGTACTTGAACTTGAGTTTCACCGGCTTGCCGTCTTCTACGCGCAGAACCACAATGCTGTCGCGCTTGGCAAACGGCGTAAATCCACCCGCCTGCGCGATCAACTGCAGCACGCTCGTCTCAGAGTTGAGCGAATAGCCGCCGGGACGAATCACCTCACCGGTAATAAAGGCGCGCTTGCTGCGGATGTCAGTCACGGTGACCGTGACTTGCGGATTGTTCAGAAAGCCCTTGAGTTTTTCCGCAATCATGTTCTGAATCTGCAGCGGCGTCATGCCCGCCACCTTAACGTCATTGATCAAAGGCAGCGAGATGTTGCCATCTGTGCGGACAACCACTGTCTGTGAAACATCCGGTTCTTTCCAGACAGTCACGCGCAGCACGTCAGATTCACCTACGATGTACTCTGCAGGCACAACCTCCGGCAGCTTGGTGTCCGCAGGTTTGGCTGTGTCGGCGGGCTTGGTTGTATCCACGGCCTTCGTTGTATCGGCTGCTTTTGCGCTGTCGGCTGCTTCTGGAGACTTCAGGTCCGCGCTCTGGGTCTGGGCCAACAATCCGGCTGTGCCGAAAGCCGAGCAGAACACCACGATATTGGCAATAACTTTCTTGTAAAAGGACATTTTTGACTCCTGCTTCTTCAAACTGCGATAAAACTTCATAACTGCCTATTTCGCTCCCTTGCCCAGGAAAATGACTTTGACCGTTTCAAAAATGATGGCAAGGTCGAGCGAGATAGAAAGGTGTTTGATATAGAAGAGGTCTAGTTCCAGCTTCCTCTTCGCGTCTTCCATGGTGGAACCGTACTGATACTTGATCTGCGCCCAGCCGGTAACACCCGGGCGAACCGTATGCCGCTGAGAGAAGAAATCCAGGCTGGACTCCAGCAGTTCACAGAAATAAGGCTGCTCAGGCCTCGGGCCAACCAGACTCATGGTGCCGCTCAGGATGTTGAAGAATTGCGGCAGTTCGTCCAGGCGATATTTGCGAATGAACGCCCCGACGCGGGTTATGCGGTTATCTCCATCCGCCGCCCAACTGGGACCGCCCTTTTCGGCGTCCTGGCGCATGGAACGGAATTTTAAAATTTCAAATTGCGCGCCGTTCAGACCAACGCGCTTTTGCCGGAAGAACACCGGCTTGCCACTCTCAATCAGAATGGCCGCAGCCACCAGCCCCATTGCCGGCAGCGTCAGCACAATGGCGACAGAGGCCGCGACGATATCAATCGTGCGTTTAGCAGCCAGCAGAAATCGGCTTTTACGGAAGCCGTCTGAAAAGATCAGCCAACTGGGTGAGAGTTTTTCCAGCGCAATGCGGCCACTGATTCTTTCAAAGACCGTATGCGCGTCTTCCACTCTCACCCCGGCAAACTTGAGCCGCAGCAGTTCGCGGTACGGCATGCGCCCGCGCTGCTCCGCCAGCGAAAGCACCACGCGCTCAATCTGCTTCTCTTTCACCAGTGATTCAAGCTCGCTCAGCCCACCGATAATCCCCGGGTTCACCAGTGATTTGCCGATGTTTTCGCCCTTTTCATCCAGAAATCCCAGGACCTTCAGGTTGAGATCGGGCCGGGAGCAGATTTCACGAGTCAGCGAAATACCTGCAGGACCGGTGCCGACAATCAAGACACGCTCCGGGCGGCCAAGAAAGAAGAAGCCCTTGGAATCAAGCAGCACGCGCCAGGCAAAAATCAAAGTCATGATGGTGGGCACGGCCAGAGCTGCAATGCCTCTGCCCAGGCTTACGGCGGGAGCAAGGTAATAAACCAGAGCCAAGCCGATGGACGCGATACCGAGAGCCTGCAAAAGTCCAATCATCAGGCTTCCACGCGACTTCATGACCTCAATGTCGTAAAGATCGTTGTAGTAGAGAGCAAATTCGCACATCATCACGACGACAAGAAAACGCGCGACCGGATGCCCGCCTGCATATTCCCAGTGCGTGGACATGAAACGCAGGACGGTAGCCAGCGCGAGGCCGAGGATAATCAACAGGCCTTCACTGGCGACCAAAACCAGCGTTTTGGTCGGGATTCTTTGTCCGCCGATTTTAAGCATTACTCACCTTGGCAACCGGCACGAGCGGGCGAACCATGTCTCCACCGTTGTCTTCAGTGTCATGCGTGTCATGAGAGGCGGCAACAGCTTCAGACTGCATGCTTCTTACGGCGCCGCGATTAGGTGAAAGGCCAGCATCCTGGATCTTGTACAGCAAGGCGCGGTAGCTGATCTTGAGCGCTTCTGCTGCACGGCGACGGTTCCAGTGATTGGCCTGAAGAACTTTGAGGATGATTTCGCGCTCCAGGCGGCGCACTGCCTGGTTGGTGATCTTCTTGAGCGGAACCGGGCCGTCCTGTGGAATTTCTAAATCAAAAGCGCTTGTTGCCGGCTCGGCCAGATCACTGCTGATGCAGGCTTCCGTTCCCAGGATCACATAACGCTTGATCAGGTTTTCCAGTTGGCGAATATTGCCGGGCCAGTGATAGGCCTGCAGAAGCCGCAGGAGCGAGGCCGACAAGGCCGGAGTCTTGCGGTTGTAAACCATGTTGAAATGGCCACGGAAATACTCCACCAGCTCAGGGATATCGGCGCTTCTCTCGCGGAGTGAGGGCAAAGTGATATTGACCACGTTCACGCGATAGAAAAGGTCTTCACGAAAAGTTCCGGCGGCAATTTCACGCCGTAAGTCGCGATTGGTGGCGCAAATTACGCGGGCTTCAGAGCGGGTATCTTCCTGCGCGCCGATGCGGCTGAATTTTCCATCCTGCAAGACCTGCAAGAGCTTTGACTGCAAGCCCAGGCTCAGTTCGCCAATCTCATCAAGAAAGAGCGTGCCGCGGTCAGCCAGGGTAATCAGGCCCGGCTTGGAGTTGTAGGCGCCGGTAAATGCGCCTTTTTCGTATCCAAAAAGCTCGCTTTCCAGAAGCGCATCCGGAATCGCGGGGCAGTTCACCTTTACATAAGGGCCTTTGGCCAAAGGCGAATTGCGGTGAATCAGCTTGGCAATGATCTCTTTGCCTGTGCCGCTCGGTCCTTGAATCAGGACCGGGATATCAGCCGAGGCGATCATGGCGAGGTCGCGTTGGACCTTCTTCATTGCATCCGAGGAGCCAAAGATTACGGACTCCGAGGGAAGGTCAAAATTCTGCTCTATCATTTGTTTCATTCGAGGCTCCGTCTGCCCAAAACGAGTTAAGTTGACGCTGAGGGTGCATACGGCGTATGTGCATGTACAACGCCAAAGTAGCGGGAAATGGAGCATGTACTTAAGTCACAGGCAGGAATCGGATAGATCTATTATCTATATGAAAATAAAAGGATGTGTATCTTTGTGATGGAGTGCTGGACAAGGTATCGGTGCAAAAGCCTGCCATTTAATGTCAGGATGAATAGGAAAATGTTTTCACACTGGGAAGAGAGCTTTCCCTCATATTCAAGGATCCAGCCCCGTCAGCCTATCCACGAATTGACTCTCAAAAAGCGAACCAAACGAAGAGTGCCAGATGGCGCATACTGACCAGCAGAATCGGTGCGCCGGCGGCGAGGTAACAATCGTTGAAGCTGTTCACGGTATCGACTGGACTTGGATCGCCAAAATCAGCTACGCTATCCGCACTCAAGCAAGTGATAGACCCATGAATAACAGAGCCTTTTCTATCTTTGTCGGCTCTTCTTCGGAAGCACTTCCTTACGCTCAAGCTATTGCCGGCGTGATTCAGGAACACCCGCTTTTTGAAGTTATACCTTGGTGGGAACATGACATGAGCCAGTCAGGCGATTCATTTTTTGAATCCCTTTTCCGCATGTTCAGACAAACCACTTTTGCCATCTTCGTTGCGACTCCCGACGATCTTTTGCTCAAGCGCGGTGAAACATCGGCTGCAATTCGTGACAATATTCTTTTTGAATACGGGTTGTTTGCGGGGTATCTAGGACGACACAGTGCCATTCTCGTACAGATCGGCGAGAGTGAGGTACCTAGCGATTTGCGTGGTATTCAAACGATCCGTATCAAGCCCTTGTCTGGAGCGACTCCCATTGACCTTAGAAAGTATCTTCTCCATACTGCAAATCGATGCATTGAAGACCTGCTTCGACCGAGGCAGGGAGACTTTGAACTGGTGCTAAGCGAATTACGGGATTGCCGCACATATTTGCAGCCTGATAGCTTTAGGCCTCTGCTGGCAAAGCATTAACTCAAAGAATTGATGCTGCAAAAGCCGCAAGACTTTCAACTTCACATATGAAAGTACTGCTTGAGAAATACCGTTGCACGGGGACTCGGGTTGTAGGACTCCCGAAACATGTTACGAAACTTCACGATTTTATTGATCTCTCGGCCATTGAATCGGAGGACTTGAGTAAACTTAGTGCAACTTTCGCCCAATTTGCGGCCCAATATCTTTTGCAACCGTCTGCGAATGAAGCTTGCGCAACCCGCGTGGCATTACACTATAAAGAGGATATTGCTCTACTGGCAGCCGTCGTGGCCCGTATGCAGATTCGTCCAGCGATCGTCGATTTGGAAGCATCTTCCAATCGAATCAAAGGACGATACTTACGCGGGGAACATGCCATTTTTCTTCATGACTTCACCACTACCGGATTCACTCCCCTCAATTGTATTTCCGAGTTGCGGCAGCACGGCATGCTGGTCAAAAGAATTGTAAGTTTTTTTGTCCGAGAAGATACCTTGGATGATCTCCAGCAGCATTGTGCTCAGAACGGAGTGGAGTTTCGAGTTTTTTGTGTTGCAAATGGGGCCGGCGACTTGGTAATCAGGAACAATGCCTTATGACCCTCCCTTGCCAGCTCTGTGCACTGCGAATGGGAAAATCCAGTGACGGGTTTGCAACCCTTTTCGGTTCCTCCGCTGCAACTCTGGAAGTTTTAGCGCACAAGGATGATGTATCGCTCATTCTCGACGTAGCTCCTGTAAGACCTGGGCATCTTTTACTGGTAACGCGGTCGCACCAACGCTCCTTTGTTACACTATGGAAAAATAAGGCGGATTCCGTAAACATTATTCTTTCGGCTGTGCTCGAGAGCCTGCGAGCGAGAACAGGGTTGTCCGCTATTGTCTGTGAGCACGGCCTAGGACTACAATCCAAAGGACAAGCTGGTTGCGTTGAGCACGCGCACATTCACGTGATTCCCGCCGACCGCCCATTCATTTCTATGTTCCGACAGGCAGGCGTGGGCTTAGAACCAATACAGGACTTTCAGCAGATACTCGAGTGTGCATCGGAGCAACAATACCTTTACCTTCAGGATGCTGATGGGGTGCGCTACTCAGCCGTGAGCACTCGTTTTCCCAGCCAATTAGTTCGCCGTCTCGTGGCCCAAAAATATGGGCAAATATTTTGGAGTTGGCGTGATTATCTCGATTTTGCTGATATGGTCGGCACAAGAAAAACTATTCTCGAAGGACGCGAGATCTACAAGGACATTCCCAACCATCTCGTCTTTATGACTTCCTCTTGAAAAAGGTGAATGGAACGCCTCATTCTCAGCGCCAACGGTCAATCGCATTCCACCAGATCACTTTTAACCACTCTTCAAAAGTAGTTTTGGCCCACTCACGCCGTTGCCACCAGCGAGTGCCGAAGACTCGCAGATCGTGGGCTGCCGCGACGGACCAGTGATACTGCGGTAAACGGTGGGCAAACACAGATCGGGCGCGTGCGGTATGAAAATCGCTGGTGACCAACAACACGTTTCGGGGATGAAACGGCTCCAAACACTTGGCCACAAAGCCAGTCTCCGTGAGTGTTGAATCTTCCTCAAAAGGACATACGCTTACTTTAGCTGACATATTGCCAGCGTCCTGTTTGAGAAAAGCTTCGGCATATTCCACCGGCGTGTGGCCGAAGTAAGTGGAATCAGATTGAGCATCGAGAAAAAGATGATTGCCATAACCGGCACGGAGCAGTTCCATGCCGCGGCGATAGCGTTCATTCTGGCTGTCGCCAGCCAAGACCACGATCACGTCAGAACGCTCAGGATGATCGCGAACCAGCAATCGACCGGCAAACACGGCAAAGACCAATACCGCTATAGCCACGCCACCAAGCACAAAAAGCTTTTTGGATCGCTTACGGACGGACAGATCTAGATCGATATTCAGTTGGCGCGCGGCTTGACCCTGGCTTTCCTGCACATTTTCAGATATCACTAACCCCAACCTGAAGGCAAACTTGGTTACCTACATAAGACGTAACAAGTGAATTGTGTCATTTCCAATAAACCCGATATTTTGGAAGAAAAACTGTGCAAGTCTTTGCATTCTCAACCGTTATCTTTTGGCTCACAGGTAGAAATAAATCTCTGTATTCTCAATATACTAAAAGCTTTAAACCGCCTGGTTCAGTAGAAACCAGCCTGTGGATTTGGCATCCGAAGTGCCGTTAAAAAGCACCATGAGTTCCTTGGAATATCTAACTTCTTCGCCGTCTGCTTCTTTGGCGGCCAAATTGGAAGACCGGACGGCACGCATTGGCGTGATTGGGCTGGGATACGTTGGTCTTCCGCTGGTGCTACTGTTCAGCGAACAAAAATTCCGTGTGACCGGCTTTGATATTGACAGCAAAAAGGTCAGCGTTCTTTCCCATGGCGGCTCTTACATCGTTCGCATACCGGAAACCGAAATCCAGGCGGCGCAGCGCAGTGGCTTCTCCGCGACCTCGAATTACTCACAAATTTCCAGCATGGACGCGATTATTATCTGCGTCCCCACGCCGCTCAATGATCATCATGAGCCGGATTTAAGCTTTATCGCCGCGACGGCTGAATCGATTGCGCCACACTTACGGCCGGGACAATTGGTGATACTGGAGAGCACAACCTATCCTGGAACCACGGAAGAGCTGCTGATCCCGATCCTGGAGAAGAACCCGCTCGGATTGAAAGCTGCGCGTGGAACCAATAGTGATCCGACCGTCACTTTCTATGTGGCGTTCTCCCCGGAGCGTGAAGATCCGGGCAATGACACGGTTGCGCGGTGCGATATCCCCAAGGTCGTGGGGGGATTGAATCCTGACGCAACGGAGTTGGGCCGCAAGCTTTACAGAACCATCTTCCATCGCACAGTGCCGGTTTCAACCCCTGCTGCAGCGGAGATGACCAAGCTGCTTGAGAACATCTATCGGTGTGTCAATATCGCCCTGGTAAACGAGCTTAAACTTCTCTCGCTGAAGATGGGCATCGACATTTGGGAAGTGATTGGCGCGGCTTCAACCAAGCCGTTTGGCTTCCAGGCGTTTTATCCCGGACCGGGACTGGGCGGGCACTGCATCCCCATCGATCCGTTCTATCTCTCATGGAAGGCCAAAGAGTATGACTTCCATACCCGTTTCATTGAGCTGGCGGGCGAGATCAACCTCAATATGCCCTACCATGTGGTTACATCCACAGCGGCGGCGCTCAACCGTGAGCGCAAAAGCTTGAACGGCGCAAAGGTGCTGATTTTAGGCGTGGCCTACAAGAAAGACATTGACGATCTGAGGGAATCGCCGGCGCTCACCATTATTGAGCTGCTGCAAAAAGAAGGCGCGCAGGTGAGCTATAACGATCCTTTCTTTGAATACGTGGGCCGCGGCCGCAAATACAACCTGGAGATGAAGAACACTCCGCTGGATGATCTACAGCAATATGAATGCGTGGTGATTGTTACCGACCATTCTTCTTATGATTATGAAGCAATTGTCGAGCAATCAAACCTGGTGATTGATACGCGCAATGCGACCAAAGGCATTCAAAGTTCCAAAATTGTTCGTTGTTAAAGTTTGGGTAACTCTCGCACCCGCTTTGGCTGGCCGTTCGGGACCAGCCTTTTTTCTTTATCGAAATGGGCAATCAATCTTTATCCAGTCTTAACTTACACAGCGATTTCGCTAACTGCGTGATAACCATACATTTTCGTTTCATCAATCCCGCAGCCCATCCTGGGTACCAACGTAATATTCTTGGTTCGCCCGAAATGTTCCCTTAAACATCTAGGTGCATCAACCTAAGACGCATGATACTTCTGTAACGTTCACCAAGCGAATTAACGCGGGGTATGATCAGTCGCATGGCAACACAGGCTCGTGTACGCTCCTCTGCTCAACCGGGTACTAAACCATCCCAGGAAAGAGCAGTTTTTCGGCGCTGGCAGCGCTATAGGCTCAATATTCCAATCCGGCTTATCTATACGCATGATGGGACTTCTAAGATCATGAGCGGCCGGGGCAATGATATGAGTGAAGGGGGCGTCCTGGTCTTTGCAGGGCTGGAACTCAAGACTGGATATGAGGTCCAAATTGAGTTTACGCCACCGTTTGCCGCCGGCCCGGTGCGGGCCAAGGGTATTGTCCGCCATCGGCGGGGATACAACTACGGTATTGAATTCCTGCTGGAAAACGATGCCGACCGCGAGCAGACGGAGAAATTCCGGGGTCTTTTGCGCCTGGCTGCCGGCAACGCCACCGAATAACGCAAACTTTCAGATTCTTTGATTAGGGCGCCGGCGGAACGACATACTTATCAACAAACCCAATCAGCTTGTCTCGATGCGCCGCCCGGTAGGCGGAATAGTCCTGCACAATCTCATTATCAGCCTGCACCAGAAGAACATACGGTTCCAGCATTCCTTCAGACTGCAACTGCGCCAGCATTACCAGCGACGGATCTGGGTTCTTGATCTTCTTACGTTTCTGGTTCTCATTAAATACGGTTACAACAACTGATAGCGCGTCAACTTCTTCCTTCAACGTGTGGCGATAAGTCTTCTCTTCAGGAAACTCCTTGGCAAATTTCTCATTCTTCCAGAGGCTACGCTCCATGGAATATATCAGCCATGCTTCCCCACCGTCCTTTTTGTTCAAGCTATTGGGATCGATGTTGATAACCATATCGCCTTTCTCATTAGTCGTGGAGCCTTGCGGCAGTTGAATGGAAATCTTGTTGTAAGCCAGATGGGTTCGCGCCAACCAGCCATTCAATCCGCCCCATGAGGTTTCTGCATATGGAAAGGCAACTACACCCTCAATGAACTTTGCCCGCGCTTCCTTTATCTTTCCGCTGGCCATCAGCGTATCAGCCCAATAACGATAGGCGACTTCCCGATCTGGATCAATTTTGACTGCTCGATCAAACCATTCTCCGGCTTTGTCCCATGTCTTGGTTGCGTAATAAGTGTCGCCGATGTCGACCATAGCCAGATACATCTTGGGATCAAGCTCAAGCGCGTGCGAGTATTCCTTGATTGCGTTGTCCCAGTCACCTTTGGCAAAAGCGGATTCGCCGCGTTCCATGGCAGCTTCCACTTCCTGGTTTGTAGAAAATTTAGCATCACTGCCGTCTTCAGGAATTCCTGCCAGCAGGACCTTGCATAGATCAGAATTGTCGCCCAGTTCCTTGGCGCGCAACAGTTCAGCTCGCGCCTTGAGCCGGTCAGCTTTTCTTTTTTCCAGGTCGGTCTGCGTGTCACCCCGGCTGAGCAGCGCGGTCCCTAAAGCTTCGTGCGCAACAACATCCTCTGGATATTTCGCGACTACCTTTTCTAAAAGCTCGGCCGCCTCTGGCATCTTGTGCTGACGATAGAGTTCAAGGGCCTGTTGACGTTCGGGATCAGCAGGATTGGACTTTGTCTGGCCCGCGGAACTCTGCGGAATCGCGTTTAACGCTGAAAACGCGAGCAATGCCGGTGCAGCAATTTTGAACAGTAACCTGCCATTGCACATAGTCTTTTCTCCCCATTCAGGAACGCTGCTTGCCAGCATTTTGTGCAACATTATTTACCACATCATTGGCAGGTCCGCCCGGCAAATCGCAGATTATGGCACTGGCTCATAAGCGCCCAGCGCAGATGCTTTCCCTTGAGGACGTGGAATGCCATCCTTGTCCGTCGCCTGCCCGCCGGTTACAAACGGATTGTTCGGCAGCACAGTGTTGCCCGCTCCACGCGCTGGGCTTCCTACTCGCAGATGGAAATCAAATCCTGGCAGGTTCACAAACTGTGGATCAACGATCAGATTGCCTGAGGTCTGCTGTGGTGGATCACCCGCTCCGAACCATAGATTATTGTTGCCGGTGATCTGTGATTTCTGGCCATCAAGATAAACTTCACCCCCAAGCTGGTAGACCACGTTATTCCGTAGATGCATGATCAATGGTCCGTTGCCCACGCTGAACGCGCCGCGTGAGCCATCGGTATTGCGCGTGTTATTGGCGGCGCAGTCGTAGAGCGTGTTATTGAAAACTTCCACTGTTCCTGTCCCCGGACGCCCCCGGTTGGTGAGGCCGGCAACATAGATACAGGAGAATGCGCCTCCGTTCTGCAGCGGATCGCGCAGGCCGACGTGATAAATCACATTGTTATAGGCCTCCACCGGGCCTTTGGATGGATCGACCGTGGCAAAGTTGATGGCGTTGCAGTTATCGCCATGAATCAGGTTGTCATGGACGTGAAGGTCATACTGGTTGTGCCCTGTTTCGTCGCTCGAGCCGCATCCCGGATTGCACAGCGGAGAGGAGTGGAACTGAAGAGCGCGGCAGGTGAAATTGTCATGGATGTGGTTCCACCCCACGTCAATGTGGTTGGAGTCAGTGCTGAAATAAACGGCGTGATAGAACTTTGAGGAAGTTGGATTGATGCCAGAGTTATGCACCTCATTGCCGTAAAAACGTACGCGGTTTGCCTGGCTGGTTTCCACGCATCCCACTTGGCCGTCGGCGCCGGGGCATTCGATATCATTCCCGACGATCTTCCAGCCGGTCCCGCTGATGTCCATTGCCTGGCGGCCACCAACAATGTGAAGCTGCGAAATCAGCCAGTAATCTTCACGCGCTCGGATGTTCGGCGTACGAATGGCATATTCAAGCCCGCGCGCCACGCCAATAGTAGCCCGCGCACCCGGATATCCCACCAGAGCTTTGGGCGCCTGCGACTTGCCTGAGTTGTTGCCGCCATCATTATCCATGCTCAAGTACGCGGCATAATCGTCTTCACGGTTTTGCACGACTCCATTCTCGATATAGGCCACATCGCCGGCCGATATGTGGTCCTTGGCATGGAGAATCGTTCGCCACGGCGAGTTATAGCTGCCATTGTGGCGATCATTGCCGTGAACAGCGACAAAGAAGATCTTTCCGCGCCGCACACTGAAAGGAAGCCCATTGCTGATCGTGGACGAATTTCTGTCCGCATTCCTTCCTGTAGGCACAACTTTCACCAGGATGTCGCCTGTTCGAGCCGATCGGCCAAGCTGAAAAGTGATCTTGCTGTCAGACCAAATAGGATAAGAAGCAACGGCGGCACCGCCGACCGTCACCATTGAGCGCCCGCGTACCGGGCCAAAGCCATGGCCCCATATGGTAACGAAGACGCCATTGTTGCTTTGTCCTCCGGAGTTCGGGCCGCTTTCAAGATCGGAAAAGAAGATGCGCGGCGGATTAGCCTGGGCCGGAAGACAAGCTGGTATTGCTAAGAATAAGAAGACTGCAAATAAGAAAAATTTCATGGATTCTGCTCTGAGCCTAATGGAAGGATATTACATCCATCAACCCTGGAGATCATGGATCCTATCCTCATCTGCAAGTTGAGAGCCAGCAGTTTATGCCAGCATACTTTCACCGAACGCAAGCACTCCAAGAACGCAGCATGACCCCGATGCCAGCAGGCGCAGTGAACGCTGCGGCAATCGGTGGCGAATCTGCAAGCCAATGGTTATGGCAACCGCGCCCTTGGCCATGAGCGCAAGCGTCCCTCCAAGCCAGGTTCCCAGCACCATGTGTGATTTCAAGACCAATGCAGCCGCGGAAATCTGACCGGGATCGCCCCACTCAGTAAAGAAGAATGCAGCGAAGCAGACGAACGCTCCTTTAGTCCAGCTCTCTGACCGCGGTTGATCATTGGGAAGGGCCTTTCCTGGCTCATCCCGCCAGATCAATATGGCCGAGATGAAGAACGCCAGGCCGCTGATTGCATACGTCCAGTGTGATTGGAAACGAATCACGAAGCTGCCCAGTAACACGGCCACCAGCATCTTCGCGCTGCTAGCCACGGCAAACGCGATGAATACCAATCCGGTGCGAAAGCGGAGCGTGAGCGACGTCAAGGTATAGATAACCTTGTCACCTACCAGTTCGGCGATCAACACCGTCCAGAATGCCAGCGGCACAATGTACGCGGGTGAAATTCCTTGATTCACGAGCCACTCCGGCTTAGAGCCATTCAATCTTCAAAACTGGGTGAAGCTCGATGCCTTGCAACTGGGAAACCCCCATCTGGCCGTGCACTTTGTCAAAGAACCCGACCCCGGTGATTCTTGCCAGTGTTGGGTTTACTTTGGTCTTGAACGCCGGCATCGTCGATTCCTGGCCCTCCGGCGGGGTTACAAAAGATGGCGGCAGTTTAAAGCTGGCCATCACATGTTGCAACTCCGGCGGAGCAGCGGAACGCGGCACCAGCATATTCCCCATAGGCACGAAATCCTGCGGGTTTAAGGGATGCACCAGCTTGTCATCCACCTGCTGGCGCGCCGCTTTGATGTTGCTGAGCCACGGGCTGTCGCCGAGAAAAGTCTGGGTGGGCGTGGGTATTTCACCGATCATAGTCTCGCCGCTATCCCCCTGCAGCACCAAGTGGTAATCCCCATCAGCTTCCAACTTGAGGGCGGTAATCGTTACCTCAAGCCGCCAGATCACAATTTCCAGCGGCAGCGAACGTTTGCTCTGGAATGCTGGAAAGTCTGACTTGGGATCTGCCATGTTAGCCGGACGCGGAATGCTGATCAGCTCTTCGACTTTAGCCTCAACAATGCCCTTCCCAAAGTTGCGGCCGTTGATTACGTTCTTCCCAACGAGCGCTACGTCTTCATCAGTCCCTGTCTTTACCGGCCAGCGTTCTTTGCCGGGCTTGGTGACCATCATCGGCAGCATGGCAGGGGAAGGCGCCGGCATGGCGCGCACACCGGGATTGACGCCGCATGCAGCTTTGATCTGCGCCGCCACATCCGGAGTGATCGTGAGAAGTTGATCGACGTCAGTAATCGGACCATCATCGCTACCACCGCTAGGACCACCTACCGGTGGCTTGTGACCTCCACTGCCGCCGTGACCGCCGCGCTTCTTTTTAGCATTCACTTTCGAGTCGGCATCCGTTCCGTTGTCTGTCGGGGTGGTGTCCGTTGAATTACTTGTACGGCCAAAAATTACGAATCGCGGAGTTGCGTCCACGTTGTTGCCGTCCACTTTTCCTTTAAAGCTGTAGCCGGTGGCAGCAAAAAGCTTTTCATCAGGGAACACGGGACGGCAGGTCAGAAAATCTCCCCATTCACCTGCTCCTGTCTGTGGATCAGGCAATGGTCCGCGATCTCCGGGGCCTGCTTCAATGTGTTTTTGTGGATCTGTGAGGATACCCACTACGTGCGTAGGCGGCTTGGCTCCGCCGATCATGTAAGAGACACCAACTTCATTCGCGGCGTTCGTGCTGAGGCCCGCGTAGCAGATAGCAGAATCGCTATCGAATAAGTTGATGTTGTCCACTTTAGTGAAATCAGTGGAGTCGATCCGGGCAATCTGCACAAAGGGTTGGGGGCGATGGTTGGAATTCGCATCAACGCCCCAGGCAAACCAAAGATCGTTACCTGCCATGGTCGCGCCGGTAATGCGTGGATCAGCGCGATCAAGCCAGCGGCGTCCATCCGGCAGGCGCGAGAAATATCCACCAGTGCCGCCAATCCATCGTGCAACTGCCACATCAGTCGGAACCGGCTGGGCCTGATTTTCCGGCCAGGAATAAACAGTTATTGTGCTGGTGTCTTTGTGCGCAGCGAAATAGGCAATATCGCGGCAATTTTGCGTTACCCGGAAACTTTGCAGATCCATGGAGACAAATTTTTCCGCTGTGGGATTGCCGCTCGCAATCGAAGCCAACGGAATTCTCACCACCGCCGATCCAGCTGTGTTTCCCTGAGGAAAGATGTTGGTGGTCATGTAGAGGAAATTTGAGCCTACAGCGAGGTCAGGAAAATCCAGGAACGCGCCCTGCACCTCTAGAGCTTGTGTTGTGATGTCAAAGATCCGCCACTTGCCCGCGACAACGTCATCTGTTTTGGCAAAAGCCAGGCGCTGAATGTTGTCTCCCGTGGTGGGACCGTATTGCAACAACCAGACGAAGGTGTCTATTGAGGCAATGTAGTTGACCACCTGATCGCAACAGAAGGTGACTCCGTCGCCGTCTCCCGGCTGCGCCATATTATTGGGATCGAGATAACGGAAAGTACTCCCACCGTCAGATGAAAAAGCCGCATACCAGTTGCCGGTGTAGAACACCACATTACCGTTGATAGACGTACTGGGCTCATCGACGTTCCCGGCAGTCTGGTTTTGTGCCGGCCCTGTCAGCTCAGTGTTCAAAAAAAGTTTGAGTTCCTGGTCCGGCGTATCGAGAGGGCGGATCAGCGCGCGTGCGGTTGTGCTGTGAACCCCTCGCTCCACCCCTTCCTTAATGAAAGGTAGACGCCTGCGCGGGTGAACTCTCTTGGGCCGCACGATTTTGGGGGGCGCATCAAGGTGCTTGAGAGTCACAACTTTTGAAGCGGCAGGTCTCAATGACATGCTCTTTGCCATCGGCCTCGCGCCGGTGACCTTCTTTTCGGGTGTTTTGCTGGTGGACTTTTTATCAGGGTTCTTGCTCATGACGATCTCTCCGCTTAGAAGTTAATAGCTCATCGAGACTGGTTCGGAAAAAACAACCCCGGGTACGATAGGCGCATTAAAATGGAATAGACTGAAATAAGGAGGCGGATGTGCCGGACGAAAAGCCGCCTGATCCAAACGACGAAAAAGTAGAAAAGCCCTGTCCTTCGAGAAGCTTCCCGCTAAAGCCGGGAGGCGAAGTTGTGTTGACTCAACACGACGCGCCTCCGCCTTCAGGCAAACAACGGATACATCAGCGCCGTCCCCTTCCACAGGTGCCGGAAAAACGGCAAGATGAGCAATCGCAGGAAGATCAGGACTCTCAGGACCCCAACCACAGGTAAGACCTGTCGCCAATTCGCTTTCCATTGTCTTTCTCCAATTGGCATTAGCTCCTGATAGTAAGTGATTCGGGACCGCTTATTGTTACACATAAAATTACAAAAGCCGCAAAATATGAATCGCTATTCGCTTACGAATAGAATTTCCTTAGAGTAAAGAAGCACGCATCATCGCCCGGTCGTAAGCACCACTTTTCCGGTGGACTTCCGCTGGCGCAGCAGATTCATAGCCTGCGCCACTTCACCCAGATCTAACTGCGCGGAGATGTGCGGCTTGAGCTTGCCTTCTTCAACCCAATGCAGCAGCTTGGAATAGGAATCGCGCAGCAGTTCCGGCTTGCGGACTTGATACGATCCCCAATAAAACCCGATCACGTCAATATTTTTTACCAGCAGGATATTGGCCGGAGCTTGCGGAATGCGTCCAGAGGCGAAGCCAATAATAATGATTCGTCCGCCCCAGGCAATCGAGCGTAGGCTGGCGTCAAAAGCATCGCCACCTACCGGATCATAGACAACATCCGCTCCTTTGCCGCCTGTAATGGCTTTGACCCGCTCGCGGATGTCCTCGCGTGAATAGTCAATCAGATGGTCTGCGCCGTGCTGGCGCGCGATCTCCAGTTTTTCCGCTCCGCTGGCGCAGGCAATCACCCGCGCTCCCATGGCTTTGCCGATCTCAACCGCCGTAAGCCCCACACCACCTGCTGCGCCAAACACCAGCAGCCACTCGCTGGGCTTTAGATGTGCGCGCCAGTCAAAAGCGCCGTGGGACGTTCCATACGCAACCGGAAAGCCGGCAGCCGCAGAGAAATCCATTTGGCCGGGAATCTTGTATACGCGATTGGCATCAACCACTACCTCTTCCGCGTATGCACCGGTGCCGGTGAGCGCCATGACCCGATCGCCCGTCTTGAGCGAAGTCACGCCTGCGCCAGTCTCGGTTATTGTGCCCGCGGCTTCCATGCCCGGCGTGAATGGGAATGCGGGCTTCTCCTGATATTGGCCGGAGATCAAGAGCAGATCAGCAAAGTTGATGCCTGCAGCACAGACCGCAATTCGCACCGCACCGTCTCTGATCGGTGGCGATGGAATATTCTCCACTGCCAGCTTCTCCGGTCCTCCCCACTCTTTGCATAAGACAGCACGCATGCAGCCTCCTTAAAGGAAGCGCCATTGTAATGGAATCGAAATCGGACTGTCTCAAGCACGTCTTACTCGTCCAGAGATCAGTTTTGCGGCAAGCCTCCATTGCGCAGCTGCACGGAAAGCTTGATGGTGTTCAGCACTTTTCCGTCTGACTCCGCTTTGCACTCGATCTGCTGGCGCTCTTTTGTATCGGCTTTCGTCGCGTCAACGGTTACCTGCCAGTGATAATCGGATTGCGGCTCCAGGGTGAGCGTTCCCGTTCCACTCTGGTTCGTCCAGCCTTCCGGCAGCTTGAGAGAAATGGAAATCGTCTTTGCGGCGTTCGTGTGGTTGTGCAGTTCCAGTGGAATCATTAATGTAGCGCCGTGCTTGATGGCAATCTCCGGGACGGGTGCTTGCGGAAGTTTAGTTAGCCCGTGTGCGCGATAAAAATTCTGATAGAACTTCCACGGGCCGCCTAGTTCCACTGAAAGCGCAGCAGGCTCTTCATACGGTTCTCTGGCGGCCGGCACAAACGCAATCTTTCCCGACGTGATTCCTTCAAACACATCACCGGTCACACTGCCGGGCACATGAGACTTGGCGAGAAGAAGGTCAATTGATCCGCCCCAGTTACTCTCCTGCGCGGCAATCTGCTTCTCATCCATCTTTTTCATGCGTTCTATAAAGCTGCGGTATTGCGTCAGGTGATACTCAAATGTCTCCATGGCCATCTGCCAATAAGGTTTCTTGAACTTGGGTGAAACCCCGTTCGTGGGGTAGCTTGGTCCGGTATTTTTAAAATTATCTCCCGATGACTCTGGAAGGTAATAGAGCTTCTTGGTCTGCCAGGGCTGCAAACCGTCGAGCAGAGTTTCATTGATCTTTACCGCTCCGGCTAGCTGCGCGGGAAAAACCGCAGGATCACCGGCCATGTCAAAGGCCTCTGTCGCCATCACACCCGCAGCCTGATGGTCGCCGTGATTCTCACCGACAAAAAACCCCGGCTGCAGCGTAAGAATCACCTCCGGACGAGTGAGCCGCACCATCCTGATCATCTCTTCCAGCACCTGCCCGTTGCCCCAGTTCCCCAGCGACTCAAGAACGTTCTGGCTCGGCGTATCCTTGCCGCTCAAAAACCAGACGTTGTTGATGCCCACGCTCTCCAGTGCATGACGCAGTTCCATCTCCCGCACCGCGCCCAGCGACCGCGCCCGCTCCGGTCCCATATTGTTGTGGCCGGCCTCGCCGTGCGTGGTGTAGATCACCGCAACTTTCTTGTGCTGATCAATAAGCTGGAGCAGATACGCCACCGCGCCGGTTTCGTCATCTGGGTGCGCGACCACCAGAAGCAGATCGACTTTGAGACGACTGTCTGGCTGGAGCAGCGGCGGCGTGGGTGAAGGTGCGGGAGTCTGGGCAAAAGCGCTCGCAATCAACAGCACGGCTGCCACTACGACGCGAATGGGTGTCATTGAGTCTCCTGGTGAATATGGTTCGACCTTACCGGAGACTCAATTGTAAGCAGAAGGGATGCAAAATTTGTGGGATCGAGCAAATAACCACAGGGCGCAGATGCGCGGAGCCCATCATAAAACCCCGAATATGCCGCCATCTCACCGCACAAATTGACAGGCAAACATATTTCGATTATTGTAGAAATACAGGAGAAGCAATGCCAGCCAAACCTTCTTTAGATGTGACCCGCTACGCCGACATGCTTTCCGCCATGGGTACAGAACCGCGACTGCGCATCATTCGCCTGTTGCTTGCGGCCCACCCGGAAGGCATGTTTGTTGGTGAGATCACGGAAGAACTGGAAATCCCGAACTCTACGCTTTCCCACCATCTGGACAAGCTGAAAAATGAAGACCTGGTTACCGTGCAGCGCGAAGGGACGTTTCTGCGTTATCGGGCAAACACGCAAGCACTGCAAGATCTGGTTGGCTTTCTATATGCCGAATGCTGCACGCGAAATAAAGCGATTGAGCCACAAAAAATTGTTTGTTGCCGGTAAGGACAAAGGAGAAGCAATGACTGAGCAGATCAAGGAAGTAGTGAAAGCGAAATATGGAGAAGCAGCCAGACGGGTAACGGCGGGAATCGGTAATGCCTGCTGCGGTGCTGCACCGTGCGGCACGGATGTTGATCCCATTACACGCGATTTGTATGACGCAAGCCAGATGACCATGCTGCCTGACGATGCGGTAAAAGCTTCCCTTGGCTGCGGGAATCCTACGGCGCTGGCAGAACTCAAATCCGGTGAAGTGGTGCTTGATCTTGGCTCTGGTGGTGGGATTGATGTGTTGCTATCCGCAAAGCGAGTAGGTCCGACGGGCAAAGCCTATGGACTGGACATGACAGATGACATGCTGGCCCTGGCCCGGGAAAACCAAAAGCGAGCGGGCGCTCAAAATGTGGAATTCCTCAAGGGCGAAATCGAGAACATTCCTTTGCCTGACAATTCTGTAGATGTAATCATTTCTAATTGCGTCATTAATCTTTCCGCCGATAAGGGCCGCGTGCTTTCTGAGGCTTTTCGAGTGCTTAAGCCGGGCGGGCGTTTCGCTGTTTCTGATGTGGTGGTGCGCGGCACTGTACCGGATGAAATCCGCAAGAGCCTGCTCTTGTGGGTTGGTTGCATAGCTGGAGCGCTATCGGATGTTGATTACACGTCCAAACTCGCCACCGCTGGTTTTGAAAAAATCGAGATTGAGCCAACCAGAATTTACAGCATTGAGGATGCCCGCACGGTTTTGAACGGCCAGGGAATCGATGTGGATGCAATCGCTGCGGAAGTGGAAGGGAAATTCATTAGCGCATTTGTGCGCGCAACAAAACCCGCGAAGTGCTGCGCACCATCCTGCTGTGCGTAAGGAATGAAAATGAAAACCAAAGTCCTCTTTCTGTGTAACTCGGCCCGCAGCCGTCGCGGCGGAGACTCAATTGTAAGCGGAAGGGATACAAAATTTGATTCTAAATTGTAGATAATCTCAACTTATTCAGGGTTGTTTGTGGTAGCATCACCTGCCAAATGCAAGTCAAGAGTTGGCATTCAACACACCCGCGAACCTGGTGTTTTCACGACAATAGTGCTTGCCCTACCGGACCCCTTATACCGCGAAAGAATAGATGCCCGAATTGCAAAGGTGATAAGTGCGGATGGAACTCTACACACAAACTGCTAGCCCATTGCAAGCACTGTGAGAATTTGCGACATGACAAACTTTAAATAGTCCCTGAAACCATTCGGTCCTGAGTTGCTGTATCCTTAATAACAAAACAAAAATCTTATCTTTGGAGGCAAGTTTGGGATGACCAAAGATTCTGACCCTGCAACGAGGAAGGATGATCTCAACGCAGTTCGCGTCATCCGGGAGGCTCTGGAAGGTTTCGCGCCAGAGGACCAAGAACGGATTTTGCGATGGGCTCGCGAGAGTGTAGGACTTAAAGCAAATACGCCCGTCTCCGGTGCCGCTGGTATACCTATGTCTCCGGGAACACCTTCTGGTAACAAGCATGGGCAAAGCCAAGGTACGAAGGACGTTAGGACTTTCGTTGATCAAAAAGCTCCTCGCAATGATCTCCAATTGGTAACTACAATCGCCTACTACTACCGTTTCGAAGCTCCTGAGGCGGAACGACGGAACGAAGTGGATGCAAAATTTCTTGAGGACGCGTGCAGGCGAGCGGGCCGTCCCGGTGCCCTAACGAAACCCAATGCGACGCTACACAACGCACAAGCTGGCGGTCTCCTTGACAAAGGTTCGAAGCGAGGTAACTTCACAATCAATTCAGTCGGAGAAAACCTGGTCGGGATGATCCTTCCCGGAGATGGCGAACAGGGACGCGTCCCTCGTGGCAAGAAAAAGAAGGCAAAAAAGAAACGGGGCGCATAAGTTGCTATGACAGATGGGCAGAGGGCGCTTGACGACGCCCTCAAGCGGTGCGATTTCCTCAAGAAACTGCTTCGCAAGAGAACGGCCAAACAAGTTGGGGCTGACGACGAGCGCCAAACCATTAAAGCGACTTCGTTCGCTTGGTTCAACAACCAAAAACCGCTCATTGTCTCGCAAATCGAACCTGCCGCAATAGCGCCGATCGATAAAATTTACAATGAACTCTTGAGCGCAAGTGACCGCGCGGGTTCTCGATCTCGCTATTTGGAAAATCTCAAGACGCTTCGAAAAGAGCTGCTCTCCCTGCGTGCGAAGCTGATGTTAGCTCCAGCGATCCCGCGAACGACAACGGACGTTCCCCCAAGCTTCGCGAAACTTGTACCTGACCCCAAAATGCAAGCGATCCTGACAAGGCGGTGGAACGAATGCGTTACCTGCCTTAATGCTCCTGCGCCGATGGCCGCAACCGTAATGATGGGTGGCCTGCTTGAAGGGCTGCTTCTAGCCCGTTCTAACAAGGAAGTTCAAAGTCGATTGTTCACTGCTGTGAGCGCACCTAAAGAAAAAGGCACGACCAAAACAAAGCCTTTGAAGGAGTGGATGCTCAAGAACTTCATCGATGTAGGGCACGAACTCAAATGGATAACTACTTCAGCGAAAGATGTGAGTAGCGTTCTCGGTGAATATCGCAACTATATTCATCCGCAGAAGGAGCATTCGCACGGGATTGAGCTGAAACCGGAAGATGCAGCAATCATGTGGGAAGTGGCAAAGAGCATCTCGAAACAATTACTCTAGCCCAGCTATCTGCCAAAACTATCATCGTATTCTATATTGGACGATTCCAGCTCACCGTCTGTTTTCGTACTTGATTCGCCTATGCAATCGCGCTAGACTATGCGCGCTCTCAGGGGCAAGGAAGCATCAGAATCTTTGAAATTTAGGGGTCAGTTAAATCAGCTATCAGCGGTCAGCCAAACCATGCGCAGAGATCAAAGATTCGACAGTCTTGTGACTGGCTTATGACAGCCTTATGACTGCCTTGTCACTGGCTTATGATTGGCTTGTTGAATGGCCGAGGTCTTTTGCCTCCAATAAAACTGCTCCTATCCCGGGTGGGTAGGTGAAAGTTGCGACACACTGCTGTTTAGCATTTAGCGGTCAGCGATCAGCGGTCAGCCAAACCAGAACGAAGGCGGTTACGACCCTCTGCCGATGCTCTCAGCCTTCCACCCCACCACGCGAAAAGCACGCGTGTCGGGGACCCCGGCCCTGGGTGAGATTGGGTGACCTTGGGTGAAATTGGGTGTACATAGGGGGGCAGGGGGTACCCCCATCGGAAAATCGGGACATCTGGTCATCGGAATGAAACAAATTTCACCACCGAGGACACCCATTCGACTCCCTTCGGTCGCTCAGTGCAGGCTGCGGAACATAGAGGAATCGGATCATGTTGCTGATCCCACCCTTTGCGGCACGGCCAGATTGCAGAGTCCTACAAAATCGAAGCCGCAAAGGATGGGGCACCCACAGCTTTCTGGCTAAAAGCTAAAGGCCAAAAGTTAGATGTCGTAGTACAGCGCGAATTCATATGGATGCGGACGCAGCCGCATTGCATCCACTTCTTTCGCGCGCTTGTAGTCGATGTAGGTTGTCAGCAGATCTTCGGTGAAGACGTCGCCCTTGAGCAGGAATTGATGATCGTGTTCCAGCGCGTCCAGGGCTTCATCGAGCGCGCCGGGCATGGATGGCACTTTGCGCAGCTCTTCCGGGCCGAGATCGTAAATGTCTTTATCCAGCGGCTGGCCAGGATCGATCTTGTTTTCGATGCCATCGAGACCGGCCATCATCATGGCGGCAAAAGCAATGTACGGATTGCAGCTTGGATCAGGCGGACGAAACTCAACGCGCTTGGCCTTGGGCGAGGCAGAGTACATCGGGATACGGCAGGCCGCAGAGCGATTACGCCGCGAATAAGCCAGGTTCACCGGAGCTTCAAAGCCCGGCACCAGGCGCTTGTAAGAATTTGTTGTGGGCGCGATGATGGCCGAGAGCGCCGGCCCATGCTTGATGAGGCCGCCGATATACCACAGCGCCAGTTGCGAAAGACCCGCGTATCCATCGCCGGAAAAGAGAGGCTTGCCGTCTTTCCACAGCGATTGATGCGTGTGCATGCCGCTGCCATTGTCATTGAAGAGCGGCTTGGGCATGAAGGTGACCGTTTTGCCATACTGGTTGGCCACGTTTTTCACGATGTACTTGTAGAGCATCATGTTGTCAGCCGAGCGGACCATCTTGTTGAAGCGCAGATCAATCTCGGTCTGGCCGCCGGTTGCAACCTCATGGTGATGGCACTCCACTTCGAGTCCGCAGGCTTGCATGGTCATCGCCATTTCGGTACGGAGGTCCTGGTAGTGGTCGGTGGGCGGGACGGGGAAATATCCTTCTTTGTAGCGCGGACGATAGCCGAGATTGTTTTCCTGGCGACCGGAGTTCCAGCGGCCTTCCTCGGCGTCGATGAAGTAGAAGCCCTGATTTTCTTTTTGGTCGAAGCGGACGTTATCAAAGATGAAGAACTCAGCTTCAGCGCCGAAGTAAGCTGTATCCGCCAGGGCGGTCGAGATGAGATACATCTCCGCCTTTTTGGCGATATAGCGTGGGTCGCGGTCATAGCGCTGCTTGGTGACCGGATCAATCACGTCAGCGATCATCACCAGCGTGGGCGCTTCAGTGAATGGGTCCATGAGATAGAAATTTGCGTCAGGAATAAGCAGCATATCGCTTTCATGGATCGCTGCCCAGCCGCGGATGGAAGAGCCATCCATGCCGAAGCCGTCCTCAAAAGACGCTTCAGAGAATTGCTCGATGGGAAAGGAAACGTGGTGCCACAGGCCAGGAAGATCAGTGAAGCGCAGGTCAAGCAGCTTGGCGCCGTTTTTCTGCACGAATTCAAGAACGGCCTTGGGGTCAGCTTTGGTTGACGACATAAAATTTCCTCCGCAGATTGACGATATATGGGAGGCTTGGCCGGAAGGAAATTGATTGTTTTTATGTGAGGGATAAGCGGAGTTTATGGTGGTGGGATTTTTCCGAAGTCTCGAGCGAAGCGAGAGATCACTATGGTTAAAGAGAGTGACCGGGCGGACAAATCACTTATGACCCGAATGTTAATGGTTGTGATAGGGTTCCCTCCCCTTCGGCAAGCTCAGGGTCGGGATTACAGAAAAGAACCGCGCTTCGCTGCGGGGTTGCAGAAAAAGGCTAATTGCTAGTGCTCATTGCTTACAGAAAGAACCAGCTTCCCCCGCACATGCCCTTGCTCGCTCAGGCGATGGGCTTCAGCGATCTGTTCGAGAGGAAATACCTTTTCAATTACCGGCTTGATCTTGCCGGCCTCGATCAGCACGGTGATTTTTTCCAGATCGCCGCCGCGCGGCTTTACCTGCGTAAGCAGCAAGCGTTTGCCGGTCATCAGGCCCTGGGTAAAGCCTCCGCCTACCCCGGCCAGCGCCGTGCCGAAGAATTTGGCTTTACCGGCAGGCTTCTCCGGGATCGGGATTGCAAGCGTGACGAGGCGTCCGCCGAACTTCAAGGCACTAAACGATGCTCCCCAAACTCTTTGGCCCACGCCATCCAGCATAAGATCAAACTTGGGGCGGATATCGATCAGTTCTTTTGTGTAGTCGATCGGCTGGTCGGCGCCCAGTTCGCGCAGCAGATCCTGGTTGCGTGTGCTTGCCGTGGCAGCAACGTATGCGCCAAAGGCTTTGGCAATTTGGATGGCCATCACGCCTACGCCGCCTGCGCCGGCATGAATCAGCACTCGCTGCCCGGTTTTAAGCTTGCCCTGAGTAAGCAATGCCTGCCACGCCGTGAGCGCCGCCACCGGCATGGCCGCAGCTTCTTCATGGCTCAGGGCTTTCGGTTTGTGAGCCAGAGTTTTTTCCGGCACAACCACATATTCCGCGTAGGTGCCGCGATAAGTCTTTGCCACATAGCCGTCTTTGAAGCCAAAGACCTCGTCGCCCGGCTTGAAGAGCGTTACGCCAAGGCCGGTTTCCGTGACCACGCCGGAAAAATCGCAGCCCCAGATCACTGGAAAAACTACTGGCCTCACGGCGTCAAGCAGCCCACGACGAAGTTTCCAATCCAACGGATTCACGCTGGAAGCATGCACCCGCACCAGCACGCCATTGGGCCCGAGGTGCGGCATTTGCACATCATCGGTCACTTGCAGGACTTCTGGGCCGCCGTATTGTTCGCAGATGATGGCTTTCATGGAGTAGCATTCAGCAATCAGCAGTCAGCAATCAGCCTTTCTACAATCCCGAGCGCAGGGAGAGATCACTATGTATATCCACAATAAGGATTAAACACGAAAGAGCATCGAGAGGGTATGGATCCCTCGCTCCGCTCGGGACTTCGGAAAAAGCTTCGCTACGCTCGGGATTGCAGAAAAAAGCGAATTGCTAAAAGCTGCAACGTCACTAGAATAGAGCCTCACATGGATTTCGACCAACTAGAGACCTTTCTTGAGGTCGCCCGGCACACCAGCTTTTCCCGCGCGGCGGAAAAGCGCTTCCGCACGCAACCGGCTATCTCTTCTCAGATTCGTGCTCTGGAAGAAGAGGTTGGCGCACGGCTTTTTGACCGCAGCGGCGGCAAGGTGGCGCTTACAGCCGCCGGCAAGGTCTTTCAGCAATACGCGGAGCAGACGCTGGAGTCGCGCAAGACCATGCTCATTACCGTGGCGGAAATGGAGCGTGTTCCGCGCGGGGAAATTGTGGTCGGCGCGAATGAAGGCACGTGCCTGCACATTCTGCCTGAGGTCTTTGCTGAATTTAAAAAGCTCTATCCTAACGTGGGGGTCCAGATCAGCCGCCTGGAACGGGCCAAGATTATGGAGTCGATCATCGATAATTCGGTCGATTTCGGAGTGGTTTCCGCTCCGGTAGATGACAAGCGGCTGACCGTGGTGACCATTCATCGTGATGAGCTGGTGATGATCGCGCCGCCGGGCCATCCGCTGAGCCAAATGAAACAGGCGGCGATTGCTGACGTGGTGCGCTTCCCTCTTCTTCTGCCTAAAGTTGGCCGCACGCGCGACGCCCTGGAAAACCTCTTCCATGAGCGCAATTTGAAGCCAAAAATCTCCATGGAGCTGGATTCCAGTGAGCTGCTCAAGCGCTTTGTGGCTGCCGACGTGGGGATTGGCTTTATCGCCCGCTCCAATGTGAGCGAGGACGTGAAGGCCGGAGTGCTGGCGGCTGTGGCCATGGCTGACGCCTCTATCCGCCGCGACCTGGCGCTGGTCTTCCGCAAGGACAAAGCTCTGAGCCGGGCGGCACTGGCGTTTATTGAGATCGCGGTGAAGATCAAGCAAGTTCAGCCGGCGGCAAATCCGATTGCCAAAATCGCAGAAATTGCCAAAGAGTGAAAATTGATGACCCTCCGCCCGCATTTCCAATTTCGGCGATTTTTGGCCTTTAGGGCAATTTCGTATGCACCAGTTTCAGTGCATTTGGAAAAACTTGTGAGGAAGCCCTGACCAGTTTCTTTCGCCTGAAAAATTTTCGGGGAAAATTCTCTCCGCTCAACTCTCCGCGTATGTTATTTTTTTCATTCACCCAAAAACGCGGCTATCTTGGAGGCAGACAAATTGGGATTAAACATGGTGCCCAAGCGCATCTTCTTGACCAACGGGGTAGGCAAGCACAAAGAACGCCTTACCTCTTTTGAGCTGGCCTTGAGGGATGCCGGCATTGCCGCGCAGAACCTGGTGCGCGTCTCGTCTATTTTTCCGCCTCACTGCAAGCTGATCTCACGCAAAGAAGGCGTGAAGTACCTCCATCCGGGTGAAGTGACCTTTGCCGTGGTTGCAGAGAACTCTACCCGTGAACCTCATCGGCTTACTGCCGCTAGTATCGGCTTGGCTATGCCTGCCGACCGCAGCACCTACGGTTACCTAAGCGAGCACCACTCGTTTGGCGAAGCCGACGACGTTGCCGGCGAATATGCTGAAGAGCTGGCCGCTGAGATGCTCGCCACCACGCTTAACGTGGAGTTTAATCCTGATACTTCATGGGACGAGAAAAAGGAGATTTACCGCATCTCCAACAAGATCGTTCGTACAACAAACATTACGCAGAGCGGCGTAGGGGACAAGCGCGGTTTGTGGACTACGGTGATTGCATCGGCGATTTTGATTTTTGAGTAGCCGAAGAAGGGATTGCCAGTTTTCCAGCAACCTATGGCTCTGAACACCCTGCATAGCAAGCCTGGAATAGATCGAAGTCACAACCTAATCCTAGCTCCGCGATGCCAGTAGCCGGGCCGACGCCGCGCATGAGCTACGGCCACAATCTGCAGTAAGCTGGCTGATTTTTCACGATAAACGACGAAATAAGGAAAGCGAGTCAACGGTAGCCGACGGCAGTCAAGCTCATAGATTGGCCATCGATTAGGGGCCGCGAGGATTACTTAATTGCATTCTCGATTTCTTCAATGAAGGCTGCTGGCGCACGTGAACTGCGTTCTCCATACCACATTACTGCAGCCGCAGCTTCAGCGAGCGCCTCTGGATGAATCTCGACTTGTCTGGCGGTCATTTGGGAAGTTTGGCTAGAAGCTGCAAGCGGGCCTCAGACCAAGGTATGGCAATCGCAGCACCGGAATCCAGATCAGCAAGACGATGACGAATTTCCTGTCGCCATGCATTTTCAGCATCTGAATCGACTTCGGAGTCGAGGCTGTCCCATAGAGACTCCGCTAATGCGGCGCGGGCTTCGGGAGGAAGCGCCAAAGCATCTTTCAGGATTTCACCGGCATCACGGCTCATGTAAAAAATTATAATGCACCCTTTGTTTTCATCGGAGGTTTCTTATATCCCTTCCCCAGCCTCTCAAATAACGCGGCGCACATGATCGGCAGACCGACTGTGGCGTCCACAAAGACCTCGCCAAAACGGCCGCCTTCTTCCGGCGGAACAAACTTGCCCCAGGAAACAGCTTCAGAATACGGAGAGCCGGAAAGCCCACCCCAATAAACCGGTTCCGGACAGACGCGCACGCCATAGTGATAGCGCTTGAGCGGCACATCTTCTCCGGCGCGGCGCACACGCAGCTCGCAATAAGGCCCAAATTGCTGCGCCCAATTTCGCGGCACGCCGCCGCCAATCGTCCAAATGCCGAGCTTCTTCTGCTGCAACAACGTTTCAGCAAAATGATTGAGATCGAGGAAAGGATCGTAGCGAAGCTGCGTCCTGCCCTCGCGCGCGCGCATGCGATTATTGAGTGCAACATCCAAACCGAGCTCAGAATCAGTGAATGCCGGCACAAAGACTGGAACATTCTTTACAAAGGCCGACTTCAGAATCCCCCGCCCTTTGGCGTGGTTCTTCAGATGCTCGCCAATGGCGCGATTCAGCTTCCATGAGCACATGGTCTGCTGCGGGTCCCACTTGCCCAGCACCTCTTCCATCACCAGTTCAACGTGATCAAGGTTCTGCTCCGGCTCCAGCGTGTCATACACGCGGTTGTAGCCGGCCTCGTACAGTTGCACATCGTTCATTTTGGGGTCGTAGCGATAGTGGTTGCAGCCGGTAGCTTCCACCAGCCCATGGGCCATTAGCGCGCCGGTAGAAATAATGGCGTTGATCAGCCCTTTCTCAATCAGATCGCAGATAATCAGTCCCTGCTTGGCCACTGTCATGGCGCCGGCCAGGGTCATTACCACAAAGCATTCTTTGTCGCGCGCCATGGCTTCCAGCACATCCACTGACTCGCCAAGCTGCCGCCCGGTAAAAGCCGTATCAGCCATGCCGCGCACCAGATCGCTGATGCCTTTGACCTTTCCAAGATCAAGCGGAAAAACCGGCGAGAGCTTATCTGAAACCGGATCATGGAGCTTGCGGTCAATGCCTGAACCTTCATTGTGTTTCTTGGCCAATCGAGTCACCTCGCGTGAGAGTTGAGCAAACTTAGAAAAGTAAACGCTCAAGAGCGCAGAGTCAAACTGCGCGTTTGATATTCTTTATAGGATTGCAATTGCCAAGATTGCCAAAATCGCCGAAACTGAATCGCTGTCATCCTTGGCGATTTTCAATTTGTCACTTTTGGCAATTTTGGCAAATTATGGCAATTTCTTCTGACACATTCACAGTCGGCTTGATCCAGATGCACTGCTCGCCTGACCCTGACGACAATCTTCGCCGGGCAGTAGAAAAAGTGCGCTCCGCCGCCAGGGAGGGCGCGCAGATGATCTGCCTGCCGGAGCTTTTCCGCACCCAATATTTCTGCCAGAGAGAAGACGCTGCGCTGTTCGATCTGGCTGAGCCAATTCCCGGTCCGACCACCGAAGCGCTTGCTGAGGTCGCTCGCGAGACTAAGACAACAGTCGTTGTCTCATTGTTTGAACGTCGTGCTCGTGGGCTCTATCACAACACTGCGGTCATCCTTGGCTCGGATGGCAGCACCAAGGGTCTTTACCGCAAGATGCACATCCCGGACGATCCTCTTTATTATGAAAAGTTTTATTTCACTCCGGGAGATCTGGGCTTCAAAGCCTTTGACACCGAGCACGGACGCATGGGAACTCTCGTCTGCTGGGACCAGTGGTATCCCGAAGGCGCTCGTCTGACTGCGCTGCAAGGCGCCAATATTCTTTTTTATCCCACGGCTATCGGCTGGCACCCCGATGAAAAAACCGAGTTCGGCACAGTGCAGCATGATGCGTGGCGCACAATTCAGCGCGCCCATGCGATTGCGAACGGCGTCTTTGTCGGCGTGGTCAACCGCGTGGGGCATGAGTTCGGCGACATTCGCGGCAATCGCGCTCAGGGCAAAGGCCTGGAGTTCTGGGGCGGCTCATTTCTGGCTGATCCTTTCGGCCGGATTATCACTGAAGCTTCACACGACAAGGAAGAAATCCTGATCGGCCAGTGCGATCTAAAGCAGCTTGAAGATATACGCCGCAACTGGCCATTTCTGCGCGATCGCCGCATTGACAGCTATGGCGGCATCACTCACAGGTTTTTGGACTGATGGCTCGCGCCAAAGCGGGGCTTCCGCCCAATCCCACGCCGCACTCTCTCGGTTACCGTATGCCCGCCGAATGGGAACCGCACGCTGCTACCTGGCTGGCATGGCCGCACAATCGCTCAGACTGGCCGGGAAAGTTTGAGGCCATTCCCTGGATCTTTGCTGATATCGTCCGGCATCTGGCGCGGGTGGAAGATGTAAATCTGATAGTAGCTTCAGCGCGTGAAAAACAAACGACACAGAAAATTTTGCGCCTCTGCCATATTGATACCAAACGAGTGAAGTTCCATATCTGGCCCACCAATCGCATCTGGACGCGCGACTCCGGACCCATCTTCGTCAAGAACAAGACTGACATCGCACTCACCAATTGGCGCTTTAATGCCTGGGCCAAGTATTCCGACTGGAAGCATGACAATCAGCTTCCAGAGCGCATCACAAAGAAACTCAAAACAGATAAGTTCACTCCGATCATCGAGCGCAATGGCAAGCCATATCACGTTGTTCTTGAAGGCGGCAGCATCGACGTCAACGGCCAGGGACTCATGCTCACGACGGAAGAGTGTCTGCTGAGCAAGGTGCAACAGCGCAATCCCGGGCTGTCACAGCGTGATCTGGAGCAGATATTCGCTGAATATCTGGGAGTGGAAAAAGTAATCTGGCTGGGCCGCGGCATTCAGGGTGACGACACTCACGGCCACGTGGATGATATTTCCCGCTTTGTTGCCGCTGATACAGTGCTCACGGCTATAGAGCCCAGCCGCGCCGATGTAAACTACGAACCACTCCAGGAAAATCTGCGCCGGCTGCGTGCGACCACCGATTTTGAAGGCCGCAAATTGCAGATCGTCGAGTTGCCGCTGCCCCGCCCTGTCTTCTTTCGCGGACAGCGTCTGCCCGCCAGCTACGCTAACTTTTATATCGCTAATGGTCTGGTTTTAGTTCCCACCTTCAACGATCCTAATGACCGCATTGCGCTCAATACCCTGGCCAATCTCTTCCCTGACCGGGAGATTGTTGGGATTCATTGCGGCGATTTCATCTGGGGCCTTGGTGCCATTCACTGCATGACGCAGCAGCAGCCCGCTTGATCCCAAAAGCATCTCTCTTCCCGCAAGCCAAGCAGATTGACTTGCCAAAATTACAGCGCGGACATGCTTATCTGTACAACACGCAAAATAAAACTGCCCGAAAGGTTGCCACCCTTCAGGCAGTTCTGGTTTGTGGTTCGATTTAGCTTACTTTCTTCCGGCGGCTGATCAAGCCGGTGAACAGGGAGCCCATACCCAGCAATCCGAGCAGTGGCAACGGAGAAGCGGTTTGGGGAAGTTTCTGTCCTGCATTGGCATTTTGGTCAGAGCTGTTTGCACTTGCATTTGCATTTTGGTCAGAGGTGTTTGCGCCGCTCTGATTACTCTGGGCAGCATTCTGGTCAGCACTGGTGCTGCTGGAGGAAGCTGCATTCTGATCACTGGACGACGGCGTAGTGCTGCTAGCTGGAGGATTTTGCGCCGTGGTGCTGGATGAAGCCGAAGCCGCATTCTGATCAGTGCTGCTGGGAGCCGTGCTGCTGGAAGCTGCAGAGCTCTGGTCAGGGCTGGTGCTCGGAGTCGTGCTGCTTGAAGCCGAGGAACTCGGAGCCGTTGAAGTCGTGGAGCTTTGGTCAGTCGAGTTTGGAGGCGTGGTGCTAGGAGCCGTGCTGCTTGAAGCACTTGAAGCAGTGGAGCTCTGGTCAGTCGAGCTTGGAGTTTGCGCCGGCGGATTTACTGGAGCGCTGGCGCTTTCACTAGATGCCCCGGCTGGATTCGATGTTGTTGCTGCTGGAGCATTGGCGTTGTTCGTATCAGTAGTCGGAGTCTGGCTGCTGCCGGTGGTTACAGGCGTATTGTTGCTGGACGTGCTGCTCTGGTCAGGCGAAGTGCTTGATGCCGCTGCGCCGGTTGTTGCGCCGGCAGCCGCACCGGTTGCAGCGCCGCCCATGCTGGCCTGATTGCTGGTGCAGGAATCAGAGATCATATTCACTGAGCTCACCTGCACTGATCCATCACTTGCACGTGTTCCCTGGATCTGTACCTGATGCCCATCGTGCGGCTTCAGCATAGAGCTATCGCCCTGCAGGTTTACGGTCTGGCCGTTGTCTGCGGAAAGGACCCAGTTCCCGCCTGACTGTTTCAGGCAGCCCTTCATGGAAGCCTGCTGATCAGCGCCGGTGCTGGTTGCGCTCTGATTGCTTTGGTCAGTGGACGGTTGCGTGCTTTGCGATGGTTGCGTGCTCTGGTCCGTTGATGGAGTAGTTTGAGACGGTTGTTGCGTGCTTTGGTCTGTCGATGGACTCGTGGTGGAGGGGCTGGTCGACTGGCTCGGCTGTTGCTGGTCCGGCGTTGTCTGTGAGCCGCTGCTCCCGCTTCCCTGCGCAAATGCCATACCGGAGGCCAGCATTAGCGCTA
>DASTCT010000023.1:0-16838 GCA_035710845.1 Candidatus Angelobacter sp. | reverse complement strand
TGGTGGAACGGCAACAGCAAAAGCAACTGCAAAACCTTCCACTGAAGGGTGATTCAAGTTAAGGATGCTTTCCAGTGTCTTCCGTCGTCAGCAATCTCTGGCTAACGCAGCGATGCTTGCGCATCGCCAGGGATAGTTTTTGCTTGACAAGGCTTTCGCTCTTATCGAGGGGCACCCCATCCCAGCATTCAGCCGTCAGCGGTCAACCGAACCGGGAGTCGAATCCAGAGCCGATTTGCGACCCTCTGCCGATTCTTGGGTGACATTGGGTGAGGTTGGGTGAAATTGGGTGAAAGCGGGGGAGGGGGCGGGGGGAGTTGGTAAATGGGGTAATTTGGTAAATGGGTAATTGAAAGGCAAGGACTTATGCCAACGTCGGTAATTAAGAAGTCGGCTAAAAGAGGAGCAATTTTAGGGTAGAAAAGCGCGAAATTGAACAATAGAACCAAGAGACAAGCAGAGGGACGTAAGAATCGCCGAGATCGCCGTGATCGCGCGTCATCGCTGTGACGGGAAAGGCAAAGCCACGGTGACACGGAGGAAGACGAAATCTGGTGATCGGGAAAGGAAAGAGAATCCCAGCATGGTGGGGCTTGAACTCAGGCCGAATGCTATCTCGGTTACGTGATCGGAAAGAAAAAGCGCCAGCTTTGGGCCGGCGCTCTTTGTGTCTTTCAGTTTTCTTATGGTTTACGGAATCACATAGCGGAGGGCCAGGTGGTCCATAAACATGTGAGCGTTCTTAGGCGCGCCCGCTGCTACGAACCAGGGCGAGCGGCTCGTATAGCTGGCGTCATTGATCAGTAGCAGAGCTCCGTACTGCGGGTTCTTCCACAGAGTTTGCTGCAATACGATGCTGCCTTCCTGGATGTCGCGGTTGTTGTTATTGGCAGAGTTGGCGCCGCCAAAACCGATGCAAGGCCGGTTTACGGGAGCCAATCCTGGGGCGCAGGAAATCGGGGTTGCGATTGCTGCTGCCGTCAGATCGTTGAAGCTGCTCCGCTGGAAGTAATACGCGCCATAGTAGGCTCCAATTTGAGTTTTGCCCAACTGGAACTCAGTTCCGCCATAACCGGCGCCGGAGTGGACCATGGAGGTAACCACATTAAAGCCTGTACCGATGGGAACAGGCGCAACCACGAACTGCGGGCCAGTTCCGTTGAAGTATCTTCCTATGCCGCTTCCATAGACGCCGTAAGCCATGATGCGGAAGTTCTTGACCAGTTCAAAATTGAATCCGCCCATGCCGCCTGCGCCGATGCTGGAGTGCGAAGAAAAGTTTGTGATCCCGCTTCCGGCAGTCGGCAACACGGAGATTTTTGCCGAAGTAACAAGACCGCCGCCTTCAAGGTGGAAGAGGCGTCCGCCCAATTTGGTATCGAAGGCCATTTTGGACATGATGTCTGGAAAGAGATTGGGTGTGCCGCCGGTTGCGTTGCCGTCAAGCTGGCTTTGTCCGCTGCCGGTGTTGGTGAGCACGCCGTTAAAGACAGTTGGAGCGGTCACCGTGCCAGCCGTGAACTGCTGTGGATTATCAATGGCAACAGCCCAGGAGAAAGCATCGTTGGGACGGACCGTCAAACGGAACTGGCCATCGCGCGAGTAAGGCATGCCGACCAGAATGTTGCCGTCAAGAGAGTAGGTGGTCGCCAGATCAGAAGGCATGGGCGAAGTTCCCACGCGGTTGGGAGTGATCAGGCTCCATGCTTGCCCGGCTGTAATTTCCCAGATGCCGCGCTTTATGTCTGCGAAATAGAGACGCAAGCGCAAGGTATGCGGGTTGGTGGTGGCAAACACGTTGGCGGCGTCATTGCCGTTGAAATCGCCTTCAATATAGCCGGTGATGTTGTTGGCGCCATATTTGCCGCCGACCTTCATATTCCAGCGTGAATACTGCCCGGTAGCGCGATATTCAGTAAGGTGGCCGGCTGCAGTGTTGCTGAAGGGAATGACGCCGAAGCTGGTGGAGACGACTGAGCCGGTGTTCACAGTGCGAAAAATGTTTTGGAAATCCATGAAGCCGCCAGGGGTAAAGTCCATTCCGCCGATGCGGAAGGATAGCGGCGACTCTTTTGGTTTTTCTGTTTCCTGCACCGCTGTTCCAGTGGTCGATGTAGAAACGTTGGCTGTAAGCGAAGCATTGGTCAGGTGCGGAGTGGAGTCAGCATTCTTTTTATCTGCTAATTCCTTCCGCAGCTCTTCAATCTGCTGCTGCTGTTGCGCAATAGCATCTTCAAGGCTTTGGATTTTGTTGGCAATTGCATCGTCAGATTTTTGTGCCGGAGCGGGCGCGTTGCTCTGGCCAAACATTAAACTTGAAATTAAAAACACAAGAACCATGGGTTTCAACAATTTCATTCCAATTTTCCTCCCGGCTGGGAATGACTGATTAGTTAAGCTTTCACTTTTTGCCATCGAGCCTTTACTAAGTGACGGCAGGGGTTTACGAAAACGGCGATTACGAGTGCCGACAACAAATCAACAACGTCTGTACAGAGCTGTGCAACGACCTCTTATAGGGGAGCAATGTTATGAATTGATGAACTGTGTATGAATAGGACGTTAAAATCCCTGCCGGCATTTTTTTGGGGAAGAATTTAAGGAGTGAAGATTTTGAGAGCCGAACGTCGCCAGCTACGCTTTTGGCAGGACGAAAAAGAATGTAGTGCCATGACCCACTTCACTCTCAACGCGCACAGAGCCTCCATGGTTCAGCACAATGTGTTTCACAATGGCCAGACCCAGACCTGTACCGCCGCTTTCGCGGGAGCGGGCCTTATCCACGCGATAAAAACGCTCAAAGATTCGCGGCAAATGTTCCGAAGCTATCCCTGGCCCGAAGTCGCGAACAAAAAACTCAATGCCTTCGGGCTTCTCCGTGGCACCAATGATGATTTTCTTTCCACTCTGGGCATAACGCACAGCGTTGCTGATCAAGTTGCTGAAGACCTGGTGTATGGCGTAAGCGTCCGCCATTACCTCCCAGTCGCCCACCTCTTCAACGATGAGTTCCATCTCTGCGGCACGGACATTTTCCTGCAAGGAGGATGTGGCTTCAGCAAGCAGGTGATTTACCGGCTGAGGACGGAGGTCAAGCTTGTCTTCTCCCGACTCAACTCTTGCCAGCACCAACAGATCTTCCGTAAGGCGGCCCATGCGCTCGGCGTTGCGACGGATCACGTCAAGAAACTCGCGAGTGCTGTCCGGGAACGCTCCATCCGACTCAAGCAGCGTTTCAGCATAACCGCGGATCGACGTAAGCGGGGTCCGCAGTTCATGGGAAACATTGGCAATAAAATCACGGCGTGTTTTTTCCACGCGCTCTATTTCCGATATGTCATGCAGCACGGTGACCACGCCGCCATCCGGCAGAGGCTCTGCGGTTACAGAAAAACTCCTGCGGCCGGAAAGGGAAGCGGCAATCGCATATTCGCGCCGCCGGGATTTAAGCGTGGAATTCAACGTGGCAAGAAAATCAGGATGCCGCAGCAACTCGATGACCGGCGATCCGATACGCACACGCTGATGAGCGATGCCGGCAATGGCCTGGTTGGCCCAGCGAACCTTCAGATCGGGAGAGACCGCGATGACACCGTCGGTCATGCCGTTGAGCAGAGCTTCCAGTTCCAAGCGGCTTTCGCGGATTGCAGCAAAATTTTCTTCCAGACGGCGTGCCGTGCGGTCCAGCGCGGCCGCAACCTGAGCAATCTCGTCGCCACTGCGCACAGCGATGCGCGCGGAAAGATCTCCTGCTGCAATCTTCTCGGCAAAATCAACGATGCGGCGAAGACGCCGCGCAATAACCTCAGCAATTCCCAACGCCAGCAGCAGTGCCAGAAGCAACGCCAGCATGGTGGCGCGAAGCAGAGCGGAGCGGACTTGCGCAATGTGGTTTTTGATGCTGGAGAGCGGGTACGCCAGACGTACTATCTTATCGCCGCTGGGCACAGCGACATAAAGGAACTCAATCCCCACGGTATGGCTCAGGCGTGTGGCGCTGCCGGTTTTTCCTGCCAATGCGGCAGCAACTTCCGGTCGGCCAGCGTGATTTTCCATGGTTTTTGGATCGGCTTCAGTATCTGCCAAGACGACGCCATTGCGGGCAATAATGGTGGTGCGCGTTTCGGTGATTTGCGCTTCTTCCTGCGCCATTTGTTGCAGAGAGTGTTGATGGTCGTTGGCCACGCGCAAGGCAAAGCCCTGGGCATTTTGCACAAGGAGCTTTTCAATATCAGTGCGCAGAGAGCTTTCCCAGGTGTGGCGGATACCGATATCGAGTGTGAGCGTGGCTGCCGCAATCACCGCAACAAAAGCAGCGATCGCTTTCAGGAAGATGCGGTTTCTCACTTGGCTGCCTCATACTTGTATCCGGCGCCACGGATGGTCCTGAGATACCGCGGGTCTTCAGGATCGCGTTCAATCTTCTCCCGCAGACGGCGAATGTAAACATCAACCGAGCGCGGAGTCACAAAAGAAAGGTCGCGCCAAACCGCGTCGAGCACCTGGTCACGCGTGAAAACGCGACCGGGATGAGAGGCAAGAAAGTGCAGAAGACGAAATTCTGTGGCCGTTACCTCGGCAGGCTGGCCACGGACAGAGAGCGTCATGGAATCACTGTTCAGTTCAAAGTCTGGCGTAGTGATGTTGGTGGTAAGCGGCTTCTCAAATCGCCGCAGCACTGCGCGCACCCGCGCTGTCAGCTCGCGAGTGCCGAAAGGTTTGGTAATGTAATCATCCGCGCCCAGGTCAAGGCCGCGCACACGGTCTTCTTCGCCAGCCTTTGCCGTGAGAAAAATAATAGGGATACGCACCAGGTCACGGCTCTCGCGTATCCTTCGGCAAACCTCAAAACCGCTGCCTCCCGGCACCATAATGTCCAGCAGAAACAGGATAGGAGGCTGTTTGCGAGCCAGCGGGATGACCTGATCGCCGGAGCTGCACACTCTTACTACAAAACCCGCCAATTGCAAATGGTGCTGGACCAAGTTGGCGATATCCGCGTCATCTTCTAAAACAATGATTGTCTGCTTCACGTGGTTTCCGGATGTATTCTGATTAAGATTCTAACCGCAAGGCCAGAATTGCCGGGCGGAGATTGTAAGCCGCTGCCGGGGCTGCTACCATCGGAGACGTGAATCCCCCTAAAAAACTAGCTGCAAAACTAGCAATTTTAATCACTCTAAGCGCTTCCGTATGGCTGTACGCTGCCGGGCCAGCCGCAGTCGTTCTGCCCGCTGTCCCGACAACAGTGGACTCCATTACGCCGGGCGAGCTGAAGATGCACCTGGAATTCCTGTCCTCGCCAGAATTGGGTGGACGATACACGCTTGCTCCCAATTTCGGGATCGCTGCCCGGTATCTGGCTGCTCATCTTGAAGCATACGGGTTCCATGGCGCTGGTGATCATGGAGATTTTCTACAGACCTTTCAAGTTGTTTCCGCCAAACCGGATACAGCAAAAAGCTCTCTGGAGATGACTAACGCGGGAAAGACAAGCAGTTATCATTTCGGGGATTTTTATCTGACCGGCATTTCCACTGGCGACGCGCAAGGGCAGGTCGTATTTGTTGGCGCCGGCATTTCTTCGCCGTCCCAGCATCATGACGACTATTCCGGCCTGGACGTTAAAGGAAAGATTGTATTGATCGTTTCTGGAACCCCATCCGGGATTGATTCTTCCCGGCTCGGAGCAAACGAAAATGGGGAAGAGGCTGCGCGCGCCCATGGCGCGGTTGGAGTCATGCAGATTCCCCCGCAGCGCATATTAGATTTCATGCGGAACAAAGGCTTTCAGGACCGGGCTGCTGCCCGTGAGAATATCCATTTAGCGCGCGAAGTTGAAGGTAAATTACCGACGGTTTTGCTTGGGCCAAATCTGGCCGAAGAGCTTTTAACTGCCTGCGGAATGGACTTCAAGTCTGTCATGGATGCCGTGGTGCACAAGCAGCCTTTGACTCCGAAAAAGACCGACGTCTCCGTGCGTATGACTGTTGCCATGCAGATCACCCATACGACTACGCAGAATGTTGCCGGAATATTGGAAGGTTCCGATCCAAAGTTGAAGAACGAATATGTGGTATTCAGCGCGCATTATGATCATCTTAAGACCGGGCCCAGTGGCGAAATCTATCCTGGTGCTGACGACGATGGCTCCGGCACCACAGCTATTCTGACCATTGCCCACGCCATGTCACTGGAGAAGCCGAAGCGCTCCGTACTGGTGATTTTCCATGCCGGCGAGGAACTGGGCCTACTGGGATCGGAATATAACACTGATTATGCGCCAGTGGTGCCGCTGGACCAAATGGTGGTGGACCTCAATATTGATATGATCGGGCGCTCACGGCCAGCAGGCGATAAGGCGCTGGAAGACGAGCATTTGAGTGATGCCAATACGGTCTATCTGGTGGGAGCAAACCGCATCAGCAAAGAGCTGAACCAGATCAGCGAAGAAACCAATTCTGAATTTCAGAAAATGAAGCTCGATTACTACTACAACGACCCGAGCAATCCTGAGCGGATTTATTTCCGTTCAGATCACTGGAACTACGCGAAGCACGGCGTGCCCATCATCTTTTATTTTGATGGCACGCATGTGGACTATCACCGGCCCACGGATACGATCGATAAGATTGATTTCAGCAAGATGACCAGAGTTACGCGCCTGGTATTTGAGACGGGTTGGCGCATCGCCAATCTGGACCATCGGCTTACGAAAACGCCTTAAAATCCCGGCGAATGCTGGCTTTCTTCTCGCCAGCCGCAGGTTTCTTCTCCATGTAAGTGTCAATCACGCAGTTGAGCCGCTCAAAAAATGAGCCGGACTCAGCTGCGTTTCCAGGACTGCCGGCGGGAGAGATGGCGTGCAGCAGATCAGTTACGCGCTTAAGCCGTCGCGATTGCTGTTCATAATCAGTTCCGGCGCGGGGTTTGCGCGCAGCTTCTTCAATATAAAACCAGAGAATGCGCCGCAACTGGTCCAACTCTGCCTTGAAAAGGTTAAGGGCCTCCACCGCCGCGCCATCTTCAAAAAACGTGCTGGTTTCGTCCTGGCTGGGATCAGCCAACTCGGCATGTATCTCTGTCTGGAGCGCTCCCAATTCGCGAGTGATGGACTGGATTTTTTTAAGAACCGTGTCTCTGCTGTTGGGTTTGTGCTGCCACGTGCTAATCGGGGTACGACGATGGGTACTGCCGGTTAATTTCATAGTTTTTCCAGTAGAAAATTCCAACGTCAGGCGTACAAACATAACGGCTGGCAGAGAAAAAAGTAAGCAGGAAATACTGTGTTACCAAGATAGGTAATACAGAACGCGTGCAATTGGCCTAGTTGCGGCGGGCCAGGACCAGCGTGATGTCGTCTGGCTGCTCAGTTGAACCGATCCAGTCCTGTATGGCTGTAATCGCGTGTTCTGTGATCCGCGGCAGCGGCAGATGACGATACCTGGCGATAGTTTCAACCAGGCGGTCCTCGCCAAACTCCCCAAATTCGTTTTCCGGCTCGGTGATGCCGTCACTAAAAGCGATGAAAATATCCCCGGAATACAGCTCTACTGTCTCTTCCAGATAATCGCAGTCAGGGAACAGTCCTACAACAGTGCCGCCGCAGTCAAGACGGCGAACAGAGCCATCGCGCGAGAGGACAATCGGGGGAAGGTGGCCAGCGTTGGAATAGGTCAGGCGATGTTTAACGTCATCATAGAATCCAAGAAAGAGCGTAGCGTATTTTTCCGGCTGCGTGCTTTGGAAAAGATGACGGTTCAGCAGCCACAGCATTTGCGCGGGTGATGCCGGAGCTACCTGGGCTTCTACGGCTGCGATTCGTGTGTTGGTACCATAGGCTGCAGCGGATCCCACTGCAACCATCTGCTCCTGTTCATAAGCCCGAACGGCAGAATGGATGGTGGCCATGAGCAAGGCGGCGGAGATACCTTTACCGCTGATATCGCCTACGGCAATCCCAACCTGATCAGGGCCATAAGAAAGAAAGTCGTAGTAGTCGCCGCTCACAATGCGCGCGGGCCGGCACACTCCATACAATTCCAGCGTGCTGGTCCCAGAAGCTGACTGAGGAAAGAGCTGCGCCTGCACTTCATGGGCGATCTCCAGTTCGCTTTGCAGGCGTTCTTTTTCTTTTTGCTCCGCGATCAGCTTTTCCAGCGATTCAGTCATGGAATTGAAGGCCACCTGCAAAGCCGCAAGCTGGTCGCGCTCGCGCACCTGAATGCGATGAGTAAAATCACCGCGATTGATATGTTGCGTGGCTTTATAGAGATTGGCGACAGAGTAGGTGATCTTTCTGGTCAAACTGATTCCGATGAGCAGGGCTGCAAGCACCACCAGAGCCAACGCAATTACAGCTACTAGGAGAAAAATGCCTACCGTACCGGTCCAGAGGCCCATGGAAGCCGCAAGATAAGAGTACAGAGCAGAGAACCGAGTGGCGCCACCGAGAAAAAGCGCTGCATCTGACTCTCCAGATTGCCAATCCACAGCTTGAACCAGCCCGCCAAAGATCAACTCCCGGTCAAAGCGGGTTAGCGGCGCTGGAACCGAACCAGCACTCATGTGCGCAGGTTGTCGATTTTGCGTGGATGGTGAGGAAGATAAATCTTTGGTGGCGGAAGTTTTACCCACGCTGCTGTCAAAGTCGGCCCATGAGATGGTGAGGGAACCAAGCTTAGAGGCGATTTTAGTTAGTATTTTTTGATCGAAGGGAACGCTGGAAATCACCATCACCGGCCCTTTGATCCTGGCAGAATGGGCTGCGCGCAGGTAGAGGTGGCCATGATCGGTTACCAGGCTGGCAAAACCATCCTTGAGCCATGCGGGGGCGGCGGATTGCTGCACAACAGTGATGTTGCATCCCGGAAACACCAGATCGCGGGCGGCAATCTCCTCAGGCGGAACATTGTGACGCTCAATTTCTTCCACTGCGGCCGCATTCGCGGCAGCCAGGCTCTGCTCCTGAGCGCGAATTTCAGAGACAGCGACAAAGGTAGCCAGATGCTCAATGGCAATATATCCGGAGCCGATGGCCAGGGCAGCCAGAAGTGCTACAGGCACTCCGCCTATGAACAGGTAAGTAACAATCAGGCGGTTGCGGACGCTCCACATTACGTGGGCGCGGAACCAGCGCAGGGAGAGCACAAGCAGCAGAATGGCCAGCACCCAGCCCAGGAACACGATCCATCCGTTAAGGCTATACGCGGCCTTTGCGGCCCCGACGACCTGCAAAATCCACTGCAAGAGCAGGAGCGCTACTTCCATCCCTGCCGTATAGAGGGTGAAATGGGCCAAGCGGCTGCGTGGAATCATGCCCCAGGCGGCAAGTCTGTGCGTGGTTTTGGTCCAGATAGGCAAGCCGATTTGATTATATCGGGAAGAAAAGGAGAGAAAGGGGGCAAAACAGCAGCTTAGAGCAAACTTTTAGATCTAAAGCTTGGCGAGCAAGTCTTGTTGAAAAGCGCTGCTGTAAACCTGGCCTAATCCGCTGGCGGCATCCTTGAGCCGAGCATAGGAAGCAAGAGCGCTGATTCCAAAAAGATTGCGGAGCCGAGGCAAGCTGGGGGAGGAAATTAGAAAAGAGAGAGAGGAGGGAAATACGAGCCAAAATCTTATTTTTGCCAGGGCCAGCAAAGAATATAGCCTGAACTCTGTCGCCGCCTGCACCAACTCACGGGCAAGCAGCTCTCGTTGTCTGCACTGGGCAGAATCCCTCGCTTCCTGCTCCAGCTCCATGTTGCCCCATTCAATCAACACCAAAGCGTTATGCGACATTCGCAGCAGGTATTCACGCATCAAGTGGAATCGTTTGCACTGCCAGGCTGCAAATTCAGCAGGTGATACTCGAAGACGGACGTTCACTTCCTGCGCGGGATCCAGCAACCCCTCAAACTCATGCGCTTCCGATGGCCGCAAGAACGGGGTTACGTCCTCAATGGTGCGCTTGGGGAACTTGCCCATGAACTTAAATGCGGTGTAGCCGGCAAAGAGTAGCACGCTGCCGACAAAAAAGATCGTAATGAGGTCGAACATCATCGTTCTAGGAAGCCCTTGAGTGCTTTGGTATAGCGCCTGAAGTCGGACGCCATCTGCTCTGGACTAAAAACCGCATCGAGCACTGGCTTTAACGGCTCAGGCCGCAGGAACGTAACCACCCAAACAACTACAGCAATAATGTAAGCGATAGGAGGTGTGATTCTAACAACTGGGTTGAGCTTTGTTCCGAATTCGGAACGCAATAAGTAAGTGACCAGAAATCCAGCTGCGTAGATGCCAAAGCCCAGGACCACTCCAAAGGCCTGTTGACGCCAGCGCAAATGAAAGAACTGTACCAGGAGAATAAAAAGGCAAAAGATGCCAAATTGCAGAAATCCAACACTAATTTCCAGTGTAATCAAGGTTCGGGCCAGAAGGCTGGCCTGCGCTGCCGGATGAAAAGCTGCCCGGAGAACAGCTACAAAAAGCATGAGTAAACCGATGCCCGGGAAAAGACGCCTGAACCAGGGAATGGTGAGAAAATTTCTAAATACCAGATAAAACGATTCTTGCAGGGCAAGAAAGATCAAGACTACAGAAATGCCTTCATTGACCCAATACACTCCAAGGTAAAGAGAAGCATGTCTGTGCACTGCGATCAGCGCGATCGTGTACGCCACAGAAAAAACAATACCGAGACTGAAAAAGCGGAATTGACGGTACGCGCCTCGCACTAACAGCAATAGGCACAGAAACACCTGCAACGCCGTGCCTACGAGGCCCATTGCCAGTTCCGCAGTTTTCATGAGTACGTGTGGGCCAAGCTTAACCCAGCCACTGGCTTAGAGCAAACTAGCTAGCTCTGCTCTCCAATTGGAGGGAGCGGTACTGGCATGGGGGTTCCAGGATAAGTTTCTCCCTGCGTACTACTCGCAATCGGCGGGAGCGGCACTGGCATGGGGGTTCCGGAGTTAATTGCCGCAACTTTTAAATTCGCAATCGGCGGAATCGGCATTGGCATTGGGGTTCCAAAAGTCGATGCCACAGCTTTTAAATTCACAGTCGGCGGAAGCGGTACAGGCAAAGGACTCCCAGGATATTGCGCGCAAACCGTCGCTGCCAAAACCAACGTTACAACAATTGTGTGTAGTACTTTTTTCCGCATGTTTCTCTCCTCATTCTCTCTTCAGATATTCAGACGGCTTTAAGCCGCCCACAGATGTCGTGATCGGGGTCCCATGGTGCTTACAAAATGGTCGGACAAAAATCAAAAGGGAGGGCTACCAAAAATCGCGAGGAGGATTTTACTGGCTTTGCTACCGCGCCTTCTCGCCACAGTCAGGATCGTAACGAAAAACGAAATTGATGCTGAAAAACTACATAAATTCGAGGCCCTCTTCTTCGTTGTCTGACTTCGTGGGCTCAGGCCCTTCCGGCGTGAAATCAGAAGACAGATGCGCTCCTGCCAGCAGCATGAGGCCGGAAATAAATGCCCAGAACATGAGGGCAACCGAGATGGAAAAGGCCTGGCCGTATACCTCCTGAAAGTTCAGCCACGGCAAAGTTTTAATATAGATGATTTTTCCTACTTCCCAAAGCACACCCATGGCGACGGCTGCAGGCAATACGCTTTTTGCTTTGACCTTACCGTTGGGAAGGACCCAGTAAATCAGAAAGAAAATAGCAATGCTGGCCACAGTTGCAAATATTTTCAACATTACAAACGTCAACGCGCGAAAGACAATGTTTTCATTCCCACGCATCACAAAGGTCAGGATCAGCTCATTTCCAGCCGCCAAGCCTACTGAGGCCAGCGCCAAAACACCACAGGCGAAGGCCAAAAACAACGAAATAACCTGATTGCCCAGGTAGGAACGATTTTTGGCAAAGCCCCAAATGCGATTGAACGCCACTTCAAGCGGCACAAAAACGCCAGTGGAAGTAATGAGCAGGATGACCAGTGAGGCCATCTTAACGCGCTGCCGCGACTTCACCAGATAGGTGAGGTTCTTGACAATAAAATCCTGCCCTGCGGGCAAATGGTCTTTTACCAAATCGACCACCACGTTGAACATGGTCGGCGAATGAAAAACATTCCGGATCAGCCACATCAACAAGACCATGAAAGGGAAGAACGACAGGATCGCATTGGCCGCTACGGAGAACGCATAGGTATGCGCTTCAGTCTTCATCAGGTATTGGATAGTCGGCCAACCACGCCGCAGCAGCATGTGCTTCCACGGCTGGAAAAAGAGCCTGGAAGCAGGAGATTCCGGCGCCACAATGGGTGCAGACTCTGCTGGAGACGAGATGGAACCTGGTGTCATGAGGGTAATCAGCAAAAATCCTATCAGAATTGGATATCTACGGAGAGATTGAAAGCCTGATGTAAGGCACGAAAGTTCCTTATCTTCATTCACTTTCGGGCCAGTTTATGGATGAAACCTTTTCCGGCGCAACCATCCCCCGCGAGCAGATCAAAACAAAGTGCTTTACAAAAACCTGAGTTCCTGAATATTATGCCTAGCTCCCAGCGATCATCCCGCAGGGCGCATTTCGGTTGATGTTTTGCACAGCGTGGTTGAGCTTCGGCAGAACAGAACCCTCGTGCTCAATGGCCATTACCGTCCCTTATGGCCAGCCGCCGGTTCTGGAATGCAATCAGAAGCGATCTGGCCGGCAGAGCAGCAGCCTTGTCTCCCCAGTGGCAGGGGCGACTTCAATCTGAAGCTGAGGCGAAAGGAGTTGCGTTTGTGAAAGAGAAGGGAACAGTAAAGTGGTTTAACGGAGCCAAAGGGTATGGCTTCATTCAGCGCTCCACCGGTGAGGATGTCTTTGTGCATTTTTCCGCCATTCAGGAAAATGGCTACAGGACCCTCAACGAGGGCGAAACCGTGGAATTTGAGCTCCTAAAAGGTCCTAAAGGCTTTTTGGCCGCAAACGTAATGCGCGGCGCCGCAAGCTAGCTTTAGTATTCGGGAGTATCCACTTCGTTTCCCCTTGTCCGGGCGAGGGGAAATCGCAATTTCCCAAGGAAAATCTCCAGCGTATCCACAGGGCCAGGTCCTGTGAAATTCGTGTGCAAAAAAGAAGCTGGCCAATAAGACAGCCAGCTTCAAATACAGCAATCGTGCAAACATCCCGGCCGCGCGCGACCAGGAAAATCACCGCTCTTCCGTGTAGCGGGGGGATAGCGCGTTCTAAATACCAACTGTATGGTGCTGCTCTGCGATTAGAGAGCCATCAAGGCGAGATTAAAATCCCTTAGACCTGCGAGGATTTGCTGGCGCAAATGCCGCAGCAATGTCTTCTTGAGGCATAATCCGTCCTCGTAAGCCCATCCTCTGCTGCAGAAATAAGGTGATTAAAGCTGAGGAGGATTTCCTGCCTGATTATTTTGTGGCGGATCTACTGGCTGGTTATTTTCAATCGCCGGCGGGTCGGGATAAGAAGGGTTGTTCTGCTCGTTTGCACGTTCCTGGGCTTGTTTCCTGATCTCGGCAAGCCGCATTTCTTCACGGGCTTTCTGCCAATTTTCCATTCGCTGCGTCTGAGCAGCGTTAATAGGGCCATTCATGCCCATTTGCGATTGTTGTTCAAAATTTGCCGGTATGGAAGTGGCTTGAGGCTGGCGAGCACCTGCCATCGCGATCTGTCCGGCCCGTCCCCGCGTACGCACCACAATGCGCTGCAGGCTTCCAGGTTCGTCTCCTGTGCCCAGCACAATGTAGTCGATTTGAGGACTATCCAGCAACCGGGTCAAGATTTCCCGAACAGAAGCGGGGCCCAGCCGGGCGACCACGCGCTCATTTTGCAACTCGGGCGCGATATCCACTACTGCGCCGGTTTTTGCCGCAATCTCTTTAAGCACGTAACCAAGCGGCGCGTCATCTGAAACCACGCTAAGCTGTCCGGAAGCATAATCAACCAAAGCATTGCCTGTGCTCGATGCAGTTACGGGTTGAGCAGCCTGCGGAGCCTGAACCTGAGGACCTTGAGCCTGAGGAACAGCAGCAATGGGTGTTGCCTGCGCAGGAACAGGCGCATTGTTCGGCCTGGCTGCAATTACTGGTTGCGCAGGTCTTGTAATAAGCGGAACAGGAATAGCCGTTTGGGGCTTAGTGGGCGGACGGTAAAAATTCTCAGAAGTCACATAGCGCGGCGAAACAGCAGCCTGTGTTTTCTGTCCTGGCGTAACCGTGGCGTTGGAGTTTGCTGCCGGAGCGGCTGATCCTACTTGCGGCGAGGGTTTAACCTGCTGTGGCGCCTGGGCGCCAGCGAGGGCCGGAACAACGATCGTCAAGACTAGCTTTGCAACTTTTCCGGAAGTTGACATAACTCCTGCTTTCCTACCCAAACACGTACTATACCGCTGTTTGCCGGGCACGATTACAGCTTTTTGCTGAGCGCGATCCAAAGACCCTGGTGTACCGACCCAATACTTCAATTAACTGAAATTGTCTAATCTCTACAGGTTTGCCAACATTGAAAAACCATTAAAATTTCTTATGTGAGAACGACTTTTTGCCGGCTTCTTGCATTCGATCAAGAAATACCTGGCTCAGTTTACGGTTGCATCCCGCTGTACCGCAGAGAGCATTGATGGCTCATTAGCAGGAAGTAAGGGCAGCGATACGCGGAAACAAGAGCCTTCTCCCGGCACACTGATTACTTCAATACAGCCGCCATGCGCTTCAGTAATGGCGCGGGCAAAATGTAGTCCAAGACCGGTGCCAGGAACGCTGGATTTACGGGCCGACGCGGTTCGATAGCCGCGCTCAAAAACGTGCGCCTGCTCATCGGGTGCAATGCCGCTGCCTGTATCAGTAATGGATATCATGGCCCGGCCATTCACCACGGTCAGAGCAACATCCACTTTCCCGCCTGCGTGGTTGAACTTAATGGCATTGTCAAGCAGGTTAAGGAGAAGCCGCCATATCTGCCCGGCATCAAAAGCCCCAACCACATTTTGCTGAACCGTGCCGGAGATTTGTATGCCACGTTCTGATGCCTGCGTACGCATGCCGTCAAGAGCAGTTTGGACCAGCTCAGAGAGGTCTTCTTTCGCAAGCTGCAGTTTGATTTGTTCGTGCTCAGACTGGGCCAGCTCCATCAGGTCTGAAACCGTGCGGGCCAGGAGTTCTACGTGCTCAAGCTGTTTGGAAAGCATGTCACGATAGTTAGTCTCGCTGTTGCCCATGCGCAAGGCCTGCTCAGTTTCCGATCGCAGCACCGTGAGCGGCTGGCGGATCTCATGAGAAAGATTGCGAAGAAACTCTGTCATCCGTTGAAAAGAGCTTTGCAGGCGCGCAATCGTAGCATTCAGCGAGGAGCTAAGTTCATCCAGCTCATCGTGGCGGCTGGAAACTGGAAGTCGCGAACTTAGGTCGAATGGTGTGATCTGTTTGGCGGCGGCAGTGATGCCCTCAAGACGCCGTAGTGAAGTTGCCGCCATGATCCATGCATTGGCAGCGTGGGCCAGAATAATAAAGGGCAGTAGCAGCAGCACGAAGAGGCGAAGACGCCGACTGTCTTCGTCCGCTTCATCCAACGAGACAGCAATACGCATGACAAACTGCTGTTGGTTCAGGCCGAGAACGGGCGAATTCAGGATACGCAGGTGATCTACCCCAGGAGCGCCGTAATATTCCCAACTGGGGCGTCCGGATTGCAATGCCAGACGGGCTGGACCAAAGGGTATCTGCACTGCTGACATTTCATGGGAGCTTGCAATGACCTTGCCGGTGTCATCCAGCAATTGATAAAAGCGAATAGATTTTGCGAACTGCGCCCTGACTTCCGGATCAGCCTTTTCATTTAGCCAGTGAACATCGCCGGCACGAATCTGGAGCATGCTGCGGACAGAAATCGACCGGTCCTGCAACTCCTCATCGACTTGGCCGTAAATCCGGCGTTCCAACAGAGCGTACGCGCTCCAGGCAAGTACGATTACCAGGAGCGCGAACGTTAATGTCTGCTTGAACGCCAGCCGGGAACTCAGGCGGCGTAACAGCATTAGTTTCATTGAGTGGCGGAGAGCATATATCCCACTCCGCGCGCGGTGTGGATCAGCGGCTTCTCATAGCCATGATCAATTTTAGCGCGGAGATAGTTGATATATACGTCAACGATGTTGGTCAGGCCCTCAAAACCGAGGTTCCAGACATGCTCCACAACCATGGTACGGGTTACGGTGCGGCCGGCATTGCGCATCAGATACTCCAACACCGCGTATTCACGCTGCGTTAGATTGATTGGCTTGCCGCCACGGGTCACCATGTGGCGCATGCGGTCGAGTTCCAGGTCCTCGACGCTGAGTTTGTCCAGCAATTCCTGGGGACGGCGGAGAAGAGCGTGGACCCGGGCCAGCAACTCTTCAAAGGAAAATGGTTTAACCAGGTAATCGTCCGCGCCGGCCTGCAATCCGCAAACGCGATCGGAAACGTCTTTCCGCGCGCTCAGGAGCAGAATACGCATGTTCGACCCTGATTTACGCAATTTTCTCAGGACGGTTAGTCCGTCCAGTTTAGGAAGGTTCCAGTCGAGAATGATTGCATCGTAATCAATCTCGGTGGCTAGCTGGAGACCTTCTTCGCCATCCCCGGCCAGATCAACGGCAAAATGGTCTGCTTCAAGACCCTTCACCAGTGTACGTGCTACTTTAGGCTCATCCTCAATAACCAAAATACGCAAAGTCCACCTCCCGCTTCGGTGGAAGAATTGCCGTCACAATATTTTTTGTATCGGTGACGTGCAAAGCCCATCCGCTGTTTTCCCCGCGAAAAAACCGGCTGGTTTCAAGCTCTCTGTCGCTGATCCCGGAGTTCGGTTCCTTCCAATGCTTTGTGAAATCAAAC
>DASTCT010000022.1:0-22545 GCA_035710845.1 Candidatus Angelobacter sp. | reverse complement strand
AGTTGAAACCCGCGCAGCAAGGCAACGAGACTCACGGACAGGCCGCCGCCAAGGACCTCTACTGGAAACTTGCTGCGCTCAAAGACCTTCAGGCTGAACTATCTTCACTTTACAGCTTCAATCAGACGTTGCTGGAGACGATGCGTGAAGGCCTGGCGGTCTATGGCGCTGATGGAACGCTCAAGTTCAGCAACGCAACATGGAAGAAGTTTTGCGATCGACAGAACGCTCAACTGGAAACGCTTTCGGGTGTAACGCAACTGGCAGGCGGATGGCGCGAGCTTGCGGAACTGGCGGCCGATGCACCTGCCTGGGCGGAAAAAGAAGTTCCACTGGATGAAGAGCTATGGCTTTTCCATGCTGTACGCCTGCCCTGGACCTCATTCGCGGAGGCGGGAGCGATTCTGCTGATCGCTGAAGATATCACTGCCCGGCGGCAGAGAGACCAGGCACGTTCTGAAGCTTTGAGCTTTGTCACGCATGAACTGCGCACGCCGCTCATTTCGATCCAAGGTTTTTCTGAGCTTTTGATGCGCTATCCTAACTCCCCGGCCAGCAGTGAAGCGCCCGCTACCATCTTTCGGGAAACCAATCGGCTGGTGGCGATGATTAACACTTATCTTGAAGTCTTGCGGCTCGATGCCGGTGCGCGTCCGCTGCGGCTGGCGCGCACAAACGTTCGCAAGATGGTTGAGCATGTAGAAAAAGTGGTGAAGCCGCTGGCCGCTGCCGCCAAAGTTCCAGTCAAAGTAGAGTTGGATTGTGAAGACGAATTCACAATGTGCGATGAGACCCTGATCTCAGGCGCGCTGCTCAATCTGGTGAGCAATGCCATTAAGTATGGCGCGGGAGATGCCGGCGTAAGCATGCGGGTAAGCTCTTCCGATGAAGAAATACAATTTGAAGTAAGAAATTCCGGCCCGGTCATCCCTGAATCTGAGCTGGTACAGTTGTTTGAACGCTTCTATCGCCCTGGCCGAAGCGAATCAATACCCGGCTGGGGGTTGGGACTGAGCTTTGTCCGCCGAATATCGCAGCAACACGGCGGAAGGGTCAACGTAAGCAGTAGTGAAACCGCAGGAACCTCGTTTGCGTTTACATTGCCACGAGGCGCCTGTGAAGTATCAGAGGTAGTGCCATGAAAAACAAGTTGTCTTTCACCATCGTCGGCATAGTGCTGTATTGCATGAGCGCTGCAGCGCAGCAGACACCGCCTGCTGCTGTGAGTGCGCCCTATGCTGGTGCAACGATTTCCGACTTTAAAGGAAAAGTCAGCATCCAGCTTCCCGCGCAGGCATTCACCGCACCCACACGCGGCGAGATTCTGCCGCCGGATACAACGGTAAGCACTGACGATGGCCGGCTGCTGCTGAAGCTTTCTGACGGCAGCGACATTCTGGTGCGTCCGAACACCAAGCTGGTGCTAAAGCAGCCGGAGAACAACGGCTGGAAATATTTTCAGATGTTGATTGGCCGCGTCCGCACCAGCATTCAGAAACGCATGGGCGGAGCGCCTGCATTCCAGATTGGCACGCCCAGCGCCGTGATTTCTGTTCGCGGCACCAAGTTTGACGTGGAAGTTGATCGCCGCGGCTTTACTGAAGTGGACGTAGAAGAAGGCACAGTGGAATTGGAAGCGCTCTCGGGTCTGGGTGAATCCGTCTTAATCACCGCTGGATTTTCCAGCCGCGTGGGCATGGAAACCGGGCCGGAAGTTCCGCGCCCGACACGCGAACTGCGCCCGCAGCTTGACCGTCCCAGCCGCAAAGATAAAGGCAGCTCCATTGACGACGATCCCACGAAAAAGCTGCTAGCTTCTGACCATGATCACAACGGAGATCACCACAGCGGCGGCGATTCTTCTGGCTCTGGTTCCAGCTCTGGCTCAAGCTCCGGCAGTAGTGGTGGAAGTGGTGGTAGCGGTGATTCAGACGGCAGCCATTCCTCGGGAGGATCTGACAGTAGCGGCGGGTCATCAACTTCTGGCTCTGATGGCGGCAGCACCTCTGGTTCAGGAGATGACCATCATCACGGCGGCAGACCGCCTGCAACAATCTATTGGAACTGGCTCTAGATTTAGGTTTAGTTTTCTTATGGCGACGCATTCCAGGCGTCGCCATCTTTCTTTGCTGAGGAGTGTATCCACCTGACACACATCTGGGTCACCAGAACCCGCAGCTACTCTGGGATAAACCAGAATATTCGCTGAAAATAAAGGACTTAATAGATACTGCGCTTTGGAAACAGAGCTGCTCTTTATCAGGCTGGGTAAGCATGGATCCCCGCTGTGCTCGCCTCGCCTGAAGTGAGAAAGGTGCAGTCTTGAGGAGCAATTTGCCAATCGCGAACCAAGGAGTGCTGCCCGCGCACCCGTCTGGGCAAGAACACACCGGAAGTCCGTTATCCGCAATTTGCGCCGGGCATGTACTGGGGAGCGATAACCAGACGGAGTCGCCCCGCTCTCAGCGCGTGGTTCATAGTAGTCTAACGCTACAACGCCACTCGATCGAATTCATGAAAATGTTAAATCTTGGAGGCCCAATGAAACGGGTTTTTTCATTCACACTTCTTAGTGTGGTGTTTGCTTTGTTGCTGACAGGTTGCGGCGGTGGAAACAACACGATTACCGCTACGCCAGGATCGGGAAATGTCACCATCCAGACCGGTGACGCGGTCAATGATCAGGTTGTAAAGTTTGAATTGACCATCAGCTCCATTACTCTTACCGGCGTCAGCCCAACGGCCACCACGACAAATCTGCTTTCCAAACCCGGCGAAGTAGAGTTTGTGCATGAGGCAGGCACGCTTGAGCCGCTGACTTTGGCCAATGTGCCCGCCGGAACTTACAACGGCGCAACGCTTACCATATCGAATCCAGAGGTCGTGGTAGTCAACGCCGGCGTACCCACAAAGGTACCCGCGACTCTTTCCAACACCTCGGTCACTATCACTTTCCCTAACCTCACGGTTGGCGCATCGCCGCTGTTCATTAACTTTGATCTGAACCTGGCAAGCTCCATCACGCTTAACGGATCGCCTATCACCTCAGCCACGGTCAACCCAACGTTCACCGTGAGCACTTCAACCGTCGCGCCGAACAAAGGCAATGAAGACGATCAAGACGGTGAAAATGACGACGTTCATGGCAGCGTGAAATCGATTAATGCCCCGAATTTCACCATCACCACGAATTCAACCGACATCACGTTTGCTACGGATGCCAACACCAACTTTAATGACGGCTTGAAATCACTGGCCGACCTGAAAGTGGGAGACATTGTTGAAGTTGACTCCGTAACGCAAGCGGATGGAAGCAAGCTGGCAACCAAGATTGAACGCGAGTGCGATAACCAGGGCGAAGAACTGGAAGGCATTATTTCCGCCGTAACAGGAAGCCCGGCTACGCAGATTACCGTTGCGCATCAGGTTGATTCCACTTCCAGCACAACTCCGCCGACTACGGTGAATATCGCGCTGAACGCCAGCACGCAATTCATTGTGAGGACCGACAAACTGAACCTTAGCTCACCACCGGCCTTTGACGCTTCACATATCGGCAACGGCCAGCGCGTTGAAGGTGACGCCGACGGCACAACCTCGCCAATCCTGGCTGCCAAACTGAAACTGCGTGAACAAGCCCTGGTTGGTACGGTTGCAACCACACCGGCGCCTACATCTTCAGGCTTTACGCTCACACTTAGCCCAACTTCCGCTTTTGCAACGTTGAGCGGAACAACCTCCATCCCGGTAACGATTGTTAGCGGCACAAACCTTCAGGTAACCCCCGCTGCTGGTGCAACCATTCGCGTACGTGGTCTGGTGTTCTTCAACGCCGGCGCGTACACAATGATTGCCACCCGCGTAGACAACAACTAGTAAATTCCTTCATCCTTTAACCCTTGAAGGCCTGCTCACGCAGGCCTTCGTTTTTTGTTGTCGCTGCGCTCCAAACCGCTATGCAGCTTGGCTTCTGGCAAGATTCTTCTGCGTTAGGAGCAGCGGGCTCGCCACGCAAGCCGGGCTCGCCCTTAATTCCACTATCAAGTTGTCTGTCGCTGCGCTCCAAACCGCTATGAAATCTCGACTTGGAATTATTCTGCGCCTGACGCGGCACGCTCGGCGCTGTCAGGGCCTCGCGTGCTTGTTTATGGAGTCTTTGCAGGCTGCGCATAAAAAAGATCCCGGGCATCAATAGGAATTTGCCGGTTATTAATCGCTAAGGCTTGGCATAAGGAATAGCAATCAATTCGCTTTCTGGCAGCAGATGCACCTCGATTGCGCCTTCCTGGGGCAAAGCGTCAAGAGGCAGATGGTCGCGCCACAGTGAAAAGCGTACGCGCAGCGTGGAACGTATTTGTGCACCCAGCAATTCCAGGGGCACACAGCATTCAAAGATCGCCGCCAGAGAAGCTTGAATTGATTCCTTGTGCTCTCCTGGCTGTCCGTTTTCCATAAACTTCCAGGCATGCACGCTGCCGCCGGAAATATCGACTTCCAAGCGGTGCACAATTGCAGCTGAAGGCGCTTCGGGCGACAGGGTTTCAATCGATACTGTTAGCTGGGTTTCGCCGCTGGCCCATTCCTCAGCAGGCTCCATAAAATCCACACGGCAATAAAGGTTTGCCTCGTCAATGCCCGCGTAGCCGGTGTCCAGCAGAAATAATTTGCCATGCATGGCAGAAGAATAGCGATCAGCAACATGCGCTGCGGCACCCAGCCATTCAAAATAACCTGTGTCCCTGCCGTCAATTTTGGGATGAATATATTCAGTCTGCGGCGTGAATTGCAGCTTTGCGGAAGTGCCGGAGATCGGCTGGGCCAATGCGTCTGGCGCGGCGCTTCCCAGTGCCAGATAAACATTGGAAAGATGTTTGCGGTAAAGCTCGTCAAATTCGCGATCATTATCAGAATGGTGTTCCGGTCCATACCACCAGTTCCAATCACTTCCTTCAGCAATCAGCAGCTCTTCATAAGCGAGGGCCTGTTGCTCAGGGGAAGCCTGATCGGCATTCGCTGTGAAAAAATCACGCGCTGCAGAAAGATGGTCCCAGGCAATGTTGTCTTCCGGCGCACCGATCCAGACATCAAAATTCGCATTGATCCATGAGCCAGGAAAGATCGAGCTTAGCTTTTGCGGGGCAGGCTCACGGTCAATGGCCTCTGAGACCGTCAGGGCTTCAATGGATGGATCGTTCTGGATTGCGTCATACAGCCGGCGCAAAAATTCGCGTCCGGATTGTGGATAAAATTCCCAGGCATTCTCACCGTCAAGTATGACCGGCACCACGGCGCTTTTGGATTGCCCAAGCAGCGGCGCTGCCGACTCCTTGACGCGACGAATAAAATCTTCTGCGGCTTCCCTGGCCGGCATACCGGAATAGACAAAGCCGATCAGGTCAGAAAGCGAGTGGTCGCGAGAGACCATGTGCATGGCAGAGGCGTCTTGCTCCCAGCGATAAATACGATAGAGACACTCCGCGCCCGCAGCATCAAGCGTGACGCCGTTGCTGCGATGAAACGGCACGCCAATTGACCGGCCCAGAACGCCTTCATCGGTGGCCACCCAGTTCAGACCAAGCTCGTGTGCGATTCCAAGCGCCTGGTTGGAGACGCTGCCCTCAGAAGGCCACATCCCGCGCGGGCGTACACCAAATACCTGCTCATGAAGATCCAAGCCGCGATTGATCTGCTCACGAGCGTCTTCAGGATGGCAGAAGCGCTCAGCAGGCAACGGCAATCCGGCATGAGAAACTGCGCCAACATCTGTATCGCAGACCAGCGGCAGAATGGGGTGATAGAACGGTGAGGTGGAAATCTCAATAGAACCTTGCTGCGCGGCCTCAGCATAGGCAGGCAGCACTTTGCCCAAAAATTCTTTTTGCTTGGCGATTACCAATTGCTGGTCAGCCAGGGAATAATCACGGCCTTTCTCAACCAGATCATGGATCACAGGATCGTCAAGAAAAAATTCATCCATCCAGGCAATTTGCGAAAGCACTTGCAGATCAGTAAGGTCGCCATTATGGAGGCGCTGAGCAATGACAGCAGCATCCTGAGGGTGATGATGAAATTCCTGCCACAATTCAAGATAGCGAGGATAACGGGCGATTAAATTGTCAGCATTCGCCTGGAACAGATAGCGCAGCGCAAATGCCTTTTCGCCAAAGTCCATTTCTTCTGCTGGGCGCGAAGCCGCCAGCAGAAACGGGTCTTTTGCAACTCCGGAAACATATTCCTGAAGCTGCACGATCAATGACGGCACCAGATTGAACGTTTGGTGCAAGCCGGGAAACTCATCCAGCAGCTTGACCATGCCGTAATAATCCTTGAGGGCGTGCATGCGCACCCAAGGCAGGCGGTATTCACCCGTGACCAGGTCTTTGTAATACGGCTGGTGCATGTGCCAAAGAAACAGCAAACGGATGGCGGGAGTATCCACTTATCCATTAATAACACATGCGCCCTTCTGCTAGACTTTACTAAGCCTGAGGTCCTTCGCGCTTCTGCGCTCAGGATTTCGCCTGCGGGCCCATGCTAGCGCTCACGTCCGCAAACCGGCTCAAGAAAAACGCGTGCGAATTTTTACCCGCTACATTCTGAAAGAGGTTGTCTCGCACGGGATCATCGGAGCCTCTGTCTTCACGTTTGTGATCTTCATGCGTGAGGTCACCCGAATCCTGGAACTGGTGGTGCGCAACAGCGCTCCTTTTCCCAGCGTTGCTGAACTCTTCTTCCTTACCTTGCCTGTCGCCTTAAAAGTGACCATCCCCATGGGAGTGCTGGTTGGCATTCTGCTTGGCCTGAGCCGCATGGCTGCCGACAGCGAAGTCACAGCCATGCGGGCTTCAGGCGTAAGCGTTCGCACGTTCCTGAAGATCATCTCGCTATTTGGCGCCGCGGCGTGGGTGCTGGCGTTGCTGAATACGGTCATTATTGAGCCGCGCTCTGCGGCGGCGCTGGCCAAGCTGCAAAATAATCTGGCTTCAGCGCAGATATCTTTTGAAGTGCAGCCGCGCGTGTTCTATGAAGGCTTCAGAAACCACGTTCTCTATGTTGAGGATGTGAGCAGCACTTCCGGAACGGCGGTATGGAAAAACGTTTTTGATGCCGATATCAGCACACCCGGCGCGCCCAAAATCACCATTGCCAAAGAGGCAATCGTAAGCAGCGCGGGGAATGACACTCTTCGTCTTCATTTGATCAACGGCGAAACTCACGACACCAACTCACGCACTCCAGATCAATACACCATTACTACTTTCCAGGAAACGGATATAGCAATCAGCCTGCCGCCTGTGGTCAAGCCGCCGCAGGAAGCAGTCCCGGTGGCGCAGCTCAGCACGCCGGAGTTGTTTCGCCAGAAATACAATCCCAATAAAGAGCTGGCACGCTGGTACTGGATTGAATTCAATCGCCGCCTGGCTTTGCCTACAGCCTGCCTTGTCCTGGTCCTGATTGGAATTCCGCTGGGCCTCTCAGCCAAGAAAGGCGGCAAGGGTGCGGGCTTTGTCCTGACGATCATTCTGGTCTTCATCTATTACTTTCTTTCTATCATTGGCGTCTCACTGGCGCGCGGGGGCAAAATCTCGCCGGTGCTGGGCGTTTGGATGGCCAACATTATCTTTGCCCTTATTGGGCTTGCTCTGCTCTGGCGCACAGACAAGCTGCCCATTGAACTGGGGCTGGGGCAAATCCTGATGGGACAATTCAAAGGTCTTTTTGCCGCCATCTTTAACTCGCGCGGCGATGAAACCGGCAACGGCACCCGCCGGCGGTCACGCCTTTTCAGCACACGCTTTCCGCTGATCCTTGACGATTACGTTCTGCGCAGCTTTGTTGGATATCTCCTTCTGATTCTCTCCAGCCTAGTTGTGCTGTTTCTGGTGTTTACCTATTTCGAACTGCTCTCTGATATTGTTCGCAAGAAAATTTCCTTCCTCACGCAGATTGAATACCTGCTCAACTTCATACCGTCTGTTCTGTACCAGATCACACCTTTAGCTGTTTTGCTCACTGTGCTGGTCATGTTTGGGCTAATGCAAAAAAACAATGAAATTACGGCCATGAAGGCCACGGGTGTCAGCATCTATCGCACGGTGATACCGATTCTGGTGATTGCCACGACCCTCGCCGGCGGTCTTTTCCTCCTGGATCAATGGTATTTGCCTTACGCTAACAAGAGGGTTGAGACGCTGCGAAATTTGATCAAAGGCAAACCGGCTCAAACTTATCTGCGCCCTGACCGGAAGTGGATTTTTGGTGAAAGCAAGAAGAAACCCGATGGCTCGCCGGGAAATCGCAAGATCTATTACTACGAGGCTTTTGATCCTGACCGGAATGTCTTTGGCAGCATTTCAGTTTTTGAGCTCGATCCCCACACCTTCCAGATGGTGAAGCGCGTTTATGCCACACGCGCCCGCTGGGCTGACCAACTGCAGAAGTGGACCTTTGAAAATGGATGGCAGCGCACCTGGAGCACATCCCCTGCCGGAGATATCCAGGAAGACCTGCATAAATTTGACGTAAGCACCTTTGCTGAACTCAACGAGCCGCCCACCTACTTTAAGAAAGAAGTTCTGCAGTCTGAAGAGATGAACTATGAGGAGCTGCGCCACTACATCAGCGATCTCCAGACCGGCGGCTTTGACGTGGTGCGGCTGCGCGTCCAATTGCAGAAAAAGATTGCCTTCCCGCTTGTCACCCTGGTGATGGCCGTGCTTGCTGTGCCTTTTGCGCTCTCCGGCGGCCGACGCGGAGCGCTCAGCGGGGTGGTGGTAGCCCTGATTATCGGCGTTAGCTACGTGCTAATGGTAGGACTATTTGAAGCCATGGGTAATGTAAGCCAGCTTCCGCCGCTGATTGCTGCATGGTCACCCGACCTGATCTTTGGATTAACAGGCGGATATTTGATATTGAAGACGCCCTCGTGAGATAAGACTCTAAAACCTTACCACTGATAAACACTGATGACACTGATCGGAGATGGAATTTCACAAATTGTGAACGCCGGTCAGGAAAACTATGGCGACAGGAGAAGCCGTTCCTGCAAATCGAGAATATGATGCCGAGCCGCGCCAGATCGCGTCATGGGGCCATCTTGCGGGCTATCTTGCCATCATTCTTTTGCGCCTATTCATGGCGCAATGAAATCATGGGATCAACGCGGGTGGCTCGGCGGGCCGGAACGCAGCATGCTGCCAGAGCCACGGCGGCCAACACGATCGAGACTATAACGAACGTCAGCGGATCATTAGCGCCCACTCCATAAAGCAAACTGGAAAAGCTTGAGAGCAAGCGCGCAAGAAGCAACGCGCCTGCAGCGCCTATGACAAGACCGATCAGAGCAAGTCGAACCCCCTGGCCAACGATCATCTGAAAAATATTTCTTCTTGCGGCACCTAACGCCATGCGAACTCCGATTTCGCGGATGCGCTGGGCCAGCGAATAAGAAATCAGGCCATAAATTCCAATGGATGCCAGCAACAATGCCACCACTGCGAAGGCCCCGAGTAAGACAAGGGGGAACCGCTGAGTGGACATGGATTCGGAAATCAGCTCTTTCATGGTTTCAATGCGGTAAACCGGCTGGTCATTGCCGGCCCCGTAAACGGCATTTTTGATAGAAGGCATGATCGTTGCGGAATCAAGCGACGTGCGCACGACGACAGACAGTCCCGCGTAGTTGATCTGCACCCACTGGTCCGGATCCTGGGCCAGTGGCAGATAGGCCTGCCCCATCGAGTAAACGCCCGGCTCGTCCAGTCCCCAGTGCTTGACGTGGCCAACAACGCCGACGATCGTGCATGGCCCCATGGTCGCAAACCCGACTGAGAGCGTCTGCCCGATCGGATTGGTGCCGGCAAGATACTTATGCACGAATAGACTGTCGACGACCATGACGCACGGCGAGCTAGTAGTATCTTCAGCGGTAAGAAAGCGCCCGCGAAGAAGAGGAATTCCCATGGTGCGGAGATAGTCCGGCCCGGTCAGAAGCCCCATAATCCGTGGCGCGGCCTGCAGCGATTCCGGCTTGTTGGAGCCAATCCAGAATGGCATGATGGCGCTTTCGCCGGTCATAGGCACGGCATTCACAAAATCTGCCGCTTCAATACCGGGAACATTGCGAATGCGCTCGATCAATTGTTGATAGGCAGCTCGCGTGGCCGGCACGGTCTTAGTCAACGAATGAGACACGCCAACCCGAAAGGCGATGATGTGCTGCGCATCAACCCCGGGATCAACGCGCCCCAGGCTATGAATGGTACGCAGCAGAAGGCCAGCGCCGGCAAGCAATACGAGTGTCAACGCCATCTGCGCAATCACCAGAGTGCTTTGCACCCGCTGCCGTCCGCCGGACGCTGCTCGTCCGCCTTCTTTTAATGCCGACTGTAGATCACTTTTAGAACTCTTCAAAGCCGGCGCCAGCCCGAACAAAATGCCGACCGCAACGGCGATGATCAAAGCGAAAACAAGCACAGGAATATTCAGGCCAATCTCCTGCGCTCGCGGCGGATTGGATGGCAAAAGCCGGAGCAGCGGTTTTAATCCGCCGGCTGCCAATCCTAAACCCAGACCGCCTCCAACAAGCGAGAGAAGGATGCTTTCTGTAAGCAATTGACGAATGATTCGTGAGCGGCTTGCTCCCAGCGCTGAGCGAACAGCAAACTCACGGGTACGAACTGCCGAACGCGCGAGTAGAAGGTTGGCCACATTGGCACCAGCAATCAGCAAGACAAGCCCAACCGCACCCAATAATACAAACAGCAACCCGCTGGAATCGCCAGTGAGGTCCTGTTTGAGCGGCCAAATGGTAATGCCCAGATCGCGATTCTCTTTTGGATACTGCTCATCCAGATTTTTCTGGATTGCCTTCATCTCTGCTTCTGCCTGGGAGATAGTAACTCCGGGCTTGAGACGGGCAACGCAGGAGAGCTGGTGCGCGGCGCGATAGCTCAGATACTGAGGATCGCTCTGGCCCATGGGGGTGTAGACATCGGCCCGGCCTTCAAAAAGAAATTCCGGCGGAGTGACGCCGACAATCGTGTAGTCCGCTCCGTTTAGAGTCACGACTTTGCCCAATGCATCTGGACTGGCGCTGAACCTGTTCCGCCACAAGCGATCACTGATAATTGCTGCGCGCGCTCCGCCCTGCTGGTCTTCTTCCGCGGTAAATTCGCGGCCACGCGCCAGCTTTACGCCAAGAATATTGAAGAAGCCGGCGGAAATCTCCTTGCCCTCAAGGTGCTCAGGAGCACCTGGATTCGTGAGATCGAATCCCTTATTTAGGTTAAAGACCGCCATCTGCTCAAAGGACTGGGAGGAACGCTGCCAATCGCGAAAGTTGAGATAGGAAATCCATACACGTGGATAGCGGGGGTTGCTTTCATACACCATGACGAGCCGGTCTGGCTGCTTGAAGCGGAGTGGCGCCAGCACAACACCTTGAACCACGCTAAAGATGGCTGTGTTTGCGCCGATTCCAAGCGCTAAAGTAAGAACGACCACCACGGCAAAGCCGGGAGACTTGCGCAACATGCGCAAAGCATAAAGAGTATCCTGCAAGAGCTGCTCAAGCCAAACAAAGCTCCATACATCGCGCGTTTCTTCTTTGACTCGAGTTACATTGCCGAACTTGAGCAGGGCGGCAGAGCGCGCTTCTTCCGGGGCCATGCCGCGATCCATATTGTCTTGAGTCTCGCGCTCAATGTGGTCACGAATGTCCTGGTCAAGATCATCCAGCATTCGTTTGCGACCTCTCATGATCCGCTCTCTTGCTCCGCCGGACGCAGAATCCGGGCAATGGCCCCGGCAAGCTTCTCCCACTTGCTGGTTTCAACCGCAAGCTGCCTGCGTCCGGTTGGGGTCAGCCGGTAAAACTTGGCGCGGCGATTATTATCTGAGATGCCTTCCTGGGCAATGATCCATTTGCGTTTTATCAGCCTGTGCAACGCCGGATAAAGCGAACCTTGCTCCACCTGCAACACATCGTTAGAAGTGAACTCGATTGCTTTGGCTATGGCATGGCCGTGCGCCGGCCCAAGGAGAAGCGTGCGCAGGATCAACATGTCCAGCGTTCCCTGAAGCAACTCAATCCGCTCTTTCTCCGCTTTAGTAGACATTCTAGGTGGAGGATAAATTGGCCTCTAGTAGAATGTCAAGGGGAAGCAAGCTTTTGGTTATTGGATTAAAGGCGGATATTTGATATTGAAACCGGCCGAATGGACGGTTTCGTCTTTCCTGCACTTCCTACCCGCCCAGCGCACATTGAAAAAGGGTTTTCTAATGCGATTTTAACGAAGGAGTGTTTTCATATCGGAAAGAAGATATGCATGATCCAATTAACAAATTGAAGTGCATGGACATTGAAGCTTGGCGTGCTGCTACACGACAAGAGATGAGCGATTATTATCAGGCCAGGGCGATTGGCACTGCCGAGTCGCCATTCAGATCCGTCCTCGCGGTCCGTCAACACCTTGCGCCAGTGGATATGTATTGTTATCTGAAAGCTAGATTTGGGGAGCCTAATGGAATTCAAAATTTATTGCGCAGGGACGACAGTGACAATTGGATTCACTGGGACTTCGACTTGAAGGTAGACCGCGAAGATATTTATATATGCGGTACCTATCGGGAAGTTCACCTGATGCTTTCTGAGGAACTCACTGACGAAGATTGGCGCGACTTAATTTTGAAAATAAAGTCCGACTACGGCCGATTAGGAAAAGAAAAAGCTGCAGTTTTGCATAATTTAGAAAAATGGATCATTTTCCCCAATAAATTTTTTGAGATATCCACGATCTGCTCCGCACTGCATGCGCAGATTGCAGACGGGCTTAAGCTTCTCCCCGATTCCTTCCCAATATTCTCTTCCAGAGAAGACAAGCAGCAACAAGTCGCTTCTGCATCTCGCAATAGGCGTCTCGCCAGGCGCTATTCTAAACTTTATAGAGACTGTCTTGAGTTGTCATTACTCACGCCTGTGTTAGCGGAGGCGTTCATCAATATGCTGATATTGATCCTTTGCAAGAAGGAGATCAAAGATAATAAACGTCAGTTTGAAGCATTTATCCGCTCTCAAATTGATGCCAAAATATTTGATTTAGCCTACAAATGTGAAGGATTCAAAAAGGAAATCAATCAGGATGCATCAACATACAAAAACTTCAAGAGAGTAATGGACAAACGGAACAATGCGATACATGGAAATGTCGATCCCGAAAGAGAGCAGATAGAAGTTTTATATTTCGAGGGGAAAAGGCCACTTTTCAAAGAACCCGGGGATCACATCGCAAAATATTTTGAGGCGCTGGCAAGACAGTACGAACCAGAAACGGTAATCAAGGACTATGAAGATACTCATCTTTTTTTGTGGGGCATCGCGGATTACCTCGAGCCAGGCATAGCAAAAGAAGTATGGCGGGCAATGGAAGATCGATATCCCGGCTATGATCTTCGGCGAAAGATTACGGGTGTTTTATTACCAGATGCTGCTGCTACAGCCTATCTTCAGGGAATCCGCTTTGATGACGAGCTGTCTGTTCAATGGTGAGTGCTGCGGAACCAAAGACGATGATCAATTTATGCGCCAACGATATTTGATCTTAGCGAACAAATAGCGTAAGCTGTTTCCTAAACTAAGAAATAGCTGTGCCAAGGGGGTTTGGGCATGCAGTGCGACCCTCTGCCGATGTTCTCAGCATTGGGTCGAATTGGGTCATCTTGGGTCGAATTGGGTGTACATAGGGGGTAGGGGAGGAGGTCGGCTGAAAGATGCAGGCAGAGGGCTACAAGAATCGGGAGATCGGGTGATCCGGTCATCGGGAGATCGGGCTTTCAGATTCGACGATTGGATGAACCGATTGGTCGATAGCAAAAATGCTTCTTTATCGCTGTTAAAATCATCTATTAACCTCAATGGGCAAGAACCTGCGACCGCTGTTTCCTTATCTTAAGAAGTATCGCCTCACGCTGTTTTGGGGCGGCATTACCGTGCTCTTTAATAACGGGCTGGGAGTGCTGTCGCCGCAGGTGGTCCGGCGCGCGATTGACGATCTGAACCACTACGGCGTCACGCACCATAAGATCCTTATTTATGCGCTGATATTGATTGGGCTGGCGCTGTCAAAGGGCGTATTTCAGTTCCTGACGCGCTGGCTGGTGATTGGCGTTTCACGCGAGATTGAATACGACCTGCGCAATGACATGTTCAGCCACCTGGAGTCGCTTTCTTACTCCTACTACCAGAAGAACCGCACGGGCGACATTATGGCCCGCGCCACCAATGACCTGAACGCGGTCCGCATGCTGCTGGGGCCGGCGATTATGTATACGGCGAATACGCTGGTTTTTACCGCCGTGGCGCTGGTGTTTATGTGGCAGATCAGCCCCAAGCTCACGCTCTACGCTTTTGCGCCGCTGCCGCTGGCCAGCATTATTGTGCAGTATTTCGGGCGCAAGATTCATGAACGGTTTGAGAAGATCCAGGCGCAGTTTTCAGATATCTCAGCGCGCGCCCAGGAGAATTTTTCCGGCGCACGCGTGATCCGCGCTTATGTTCAGGAAGAGGCCGAAGTTGCTCTGTTTGAAACCAGCAATCAGGAATATGTCTCGCGCAGCCTGCCGTTGGCCCGCCTGACCGGCATGCTCTGGCCCACCCTGGAACTGCTTCTGGGCATTGGTGTAGTTATCACATTGTGGGTGGGCGGCCGCGAGGTTCTGCTCCATCGCATGAGCCTGGGCGATTTTGTCGCTTTCAATATTTACATTCTGCTGCTCACGTGGCCGATCATCGCTCTTGGCTGGGTCATCAATATCTTCCAGCGCGGAACCGCTTCCATGGGCAGGATCAATGAAATCCTGGTTGCCAAGCCGGAAATTACTGACGCTGCCGTAGCTGCCGACCTTGCGAACAGCAAAACTTTTTCCGGGGAGATCGAGTTCCGCCATCTCAGCTTTGCTTACGATGGCGTGCCTGTGCTTAAGGACATCAATCTCACGGTCCCTGCGGGCAGCAGCCTGGCTATTGTTGGCCCGACTGGCTCCGGCAAGACCACGCTGGTGAATCTGCTGCCACGAATCTATGACGCTGCTCCCGGCACGCTTTTGCTGGATGGCCGCCCGATTCGCGAATATCCGCTGGACGTGCTGCGGCGAAACATTGGCTTTGTGCCGCAGGAGACATTTCTTTTTAGCGATTCAGTCCGCGAAAATGTTGCTTTTGGTGTGGAGAATGCCAGTGACGATGAGGTCCGTAGCGCTACACAAGCAGCCAACATTGCCGCTGACATTGAGGGCTTCCCTGAGCAATACGCCACCATGGTAGGCGAGCGCGGCATCACTCTCTCTGGTGGGCAGAAGCAGCGCACTGCGATTGCCCGCGCCATTATTCGTGACCCGCGCATCCTGGTGCTCGACGATGCTCTTTCCAGCGTGGATACCTATACGGAAGAAAAGATTCTCAACCATCTGCGCGAGGTCATGCGCGACCGCACTACGATCTTTATTTCGCACCGCGTTTCCACGGTCCGCAATGCTGACAAGATCGCTGTGCTGCATGAAGGCCGCATTGTGGAACTGGGCACGCATGACGAACTGCTGGCCAAGAACGGCTACTATACCGACCTCTACAACAAACAATTGCTGGAAGAAGAACTGGCGCGGGTCTAAAGCATGAAACGAGTGGTTGTCCCGGAACTGCTCGATACAGATGCAGGCACGCCCAGCGAGGTGGCGCAATCGATCAAAGATTTGCGCATGTTCAACCGCGCTTTTGGCGGAGTGCACACTGTGAGCAGCCTGCTTCGCAGGGTCGCCGAGAAGAAACAGCTCAAAGAGATTTCATGGATCGATGTGGCCGGGAGCGAAGGGTTTGTTGCTGTCCAGGCACAAAAAGCTCTGGCGGAGTCCGGAATCAAGCTGTTCCCGGTGATGCTTGATCGCGCTGCCACGCACATGAACGGCGCAACAGCAGCCGTCTGCGGTGACGCGCTGGCTCTTCCCTTTCATGACGACAGCTTTGACGTGGTTGGTTCGTCACTCTTTCTGCATCATCTGGAGCCAGAAGAGATTGTTCGCTTTGTGGCTGAAGGCTTGCGTGTGGCGCGCCATGCTTTTTTGATTCACGATTTGGTGCGGCATCCTGTGCATCTGGCGCTCAGCTATTTGGGATTTCCGCTCTACCGCAGCCGGATTACGCGGCACGATGCACCTGCGTCCGTTCACCGGGCATACACTGAAGATGAAGTTCGGCAGATGCTTGCGCGAGTTGTTGAGCCGGACAATATTGAAATTGAGCGCTTCTACCTTTACCGCATGGGAGTGATCGTGTGGAAACAGCCGCGTACGATCTGATTATTGCCGGCGCGGGGCCAGCCGGCTCTGCGTGCGCTATTACTGCCGCACGGGCGGGCGCCAAGGTGCTTCTGCTGGAAAAAGATCGTTTTCCCCGACATAAAGTTTGCGGGGAGTTTGTCTCATCGGAATCGCTGGGGCTTCTGCGTGGGCTTCTGGGCGAAAGAAATCTGTCTTCACACATTCTGGTAAGCTCGGCGCGATTCTTTGTCGATAACAAGTGCCTGCGTCTACCAGTCTCACCTGCCGCACAAAGCATTCCGCGCTATGAGCTTGATGCCGCATTGTTTGAGGCAGCGCAGCGCGCCGGTGCCGCGATACGCGAAGGAATAACAATTCATGCGGTGCAGAAGAAAGAAACTTTTCTCATAGAGACTTCAGAAAACTCATTTACAGCCAAAGCAGTGGTCAATGCCACGGGCCGCTGGTCAAAGCTGAGGCAATTTGATGTCGCTGGAAAAGAGAAATGGCTTGGATTGAAAGCACATTTCAGCGAGCAATCACCTGCTCCCTCAGTCGATCTATATTTCTTTCCGGGCGGCTATTGCGGCGTCACACCTGTAGGCGCAAACGCCGTGAACGCCTGCGCCATGGTCCGCGCAGATGTAGCCCGGTCATTGGATGAAGTCTTTGCCAAAGAGCCGGAGTTGTGGCGTCGCAGCCGAAGTTGGAGACCGCTGTTCCCCGCTGTCACCACGTCTCCTCTGTATTTTCGCGAACCAGAAACCGAATCCGAAGGAATGATGTTAGCAGGCGATGCTGCAGGGTTTATTGATCCCTTCGCAGGTGACGGCATCTCTCTGGCGTTGCAGAGCGGGGTCCTTGCGGCTGAGACTATAGTTTCCTTCCTTATCGGCAAATGCTCATGGGAGCAGGCGTTGCTGGAGTATCGCTCTGCTTATAAGAAGCGATTTACGCCGGCCTTCCGCAACGCTGCGCGTCTACGCAATGCCCTTGCTGCGCCCAAATGGCTGCGAAATACGGCCTTTGCTCTGGCAAGTGTGCCGGGAGTTGGCCAGATGATGTTGCGAGCCACGCGGGCGAGATAAGATCGCTCGATCGCCACACTTCTTGCGCCGGATTAAGGCAACGTCGTAATTACGCTTTAATTTCAAGGCGCTGAACATCGGAGATAACGTTGGCCATTAATGCGAAGCCGAAGCCGCTTTGGCTCTGCGCAAAACGCGTCGCGCCATGGCCAGAAGATCGGCGACTTCAAAGGGTTTAACCAGGCAAAGAAGTTTGGTGGCATCCACAAAGACGCGAACGCTGGGATCGGAGACGTTAGAAAGCACAAGCACCGTTCTTGACACTAATTCTGTGCGGCTCTGCTCAATCCAGTGGAAGACATCTTCGCTCGACAATGTTCCTGGTATTTTGCTATCCAGTAGCACGATGTCAAAATCCTCTTTTTCAAGAAACTCCACGGCCTCAACGCCAGACGTTGCCGTAATCACTTTTAAACCGGCAGCGGTCAACACAGCGCGTTCAAAATCGAGCACGGCTTCCTCGTCGTCAACCAGCAAAACAGAGCCTTCCAGCCGCGATTCTCGCCGCGCAACAATACGATCGCTTTCCGTAACAGGTTTTTCTCCAGCAGCCGCAGGCAAGCGCACCTGCAACACAGCGCCGCCGGAAGGATGGTTCTGCGCGGAAATCTCGCCACCATGCTCTTGAACAATGCCATAGCAAATGCTTAGCCCCAGACCAGTTCCCTTGCCTACTCCCTTAGTGGTGTAGAAAGGATCAAAGACATGTTTAATATCGAAAATACCTGGGCCGGAATCATGGAACGACGTAACCACATGGCCGTTGTCAGTAAAGACGCGAATTCGCAACCGGCCGCCGCGCCCGCCATCAAGCATGGCATCGGCAGCGTTATTGATAATATTGAGATAGACCTGCTCAAGCTGATGCGGATCAGCCACTACTGAAGGCAACACCGGCTCAAAATCGCGCTCAACAGTGATGTTGTTGACCTTCAAGTCGTAATCGCGCAGTGCGATGGTATCTTCCAATACGCTGCGCAGGTCAACATGCACACGCCGTGGAGTATGCTGCCGGGCAAATGAAAGCAGGTTTTGCACGATTCTCTGCGTGCGCTGGGCCTGCTTGCGCAGCTTAAGAACAAATTCTTCCACCCGCGCGTCGAGTTTTTCAGTTTCCAGAAGTTGCGTGTAACCAAGGATGGCCGTCAGAGGATTGTTCAGCTCATGGGCAACGCCTGAGATCAGCTGTCCTACTGCCGACATCTTCTCGCTCTGCAGCAGTTGCTCCTGGGTGCGGCGCAGGTCGTCATAAGCTTTCCTAGTCTCGTTATAAAGCTGGACCTTCTCAATCGTTGTAGCAAGCTGGCGACCTACAGCCACCATGACGCCTTCCTCAGACCGGGTAAAGTCTCTGGGAACACGGCTGCTGGTGGCAAGCACGCCCAGGATTTTTTCCTTGCGCCAAAGCACTACCCACAGCCAGGATTTAAGCCCTTCCATGTCTACGCCTCTTTGCAATACTTCAGGCAGACGTGAAAGGTAAGATGGATCAATGATCTCTGTATGCTCGCGCTTGACTGCAGCAATGAATTCCTCAGGCATTATCAACTTTTCGCTTTCAACGGCCCACTCGCCCCGATGCCCGTAAGAGGACTTCTTCACCAGCCTGTTGCTCTCTTCATCAAACAGATAGACGGCGGCGGTGTCAGTGGAAAACAGCTCCACCATCTGCAGCATGATGAGTTGCAGAATTTCATCCAGATCAAACGACTGATTGAAGGTGACTGCAATGTTGTTTAGTACATACAATTCGCGATTGCGCCGGCGGATTTCATCTTCCGCGCGCTTCATCTCCGTCACATCAAGCATCACGCCCTGGTAGCGCTCAATCTTTCCGCTGGGACCGCGGGTGGCAAAACTGCTTTCAATTACATGGATCTTCCGCCCGTCTTTGCAGCGTAAAACAATCTCAAAATTTCTGACGTATCCCTGCCGCCCAATCTCTTTGAGAAATTTCTTGCGATCTTCCAAATCAACGTAGAGCGTCTGCGCAACATCCAGCTTGAGAATTTCTTCTTTGCTGGCATAGCCCAGCATGCGCACAAATGCGTCATTGCAATCCTGTATCTTTCCATCCGGCGTTGAAGCAAAAACGCCTTCATGCATGTGATTGAAGAGCGAGGTAAAGCGTTCTTCCGCTGCTTTGGCTTCCGTAATGTCCTTAATCACGTGCAGGGTGCCGCCGCGGGTATGATCGCCCAACGTGTAGGCTGAAGTGGACACGACGGAATAGCCGCCAAAGCATGGGTCTTCTTCGCCGGCGCAGTCGGCATGGGCGCAATAGGGGCAGCCTTTCCAATTAACGTTGGCTCCGGGCAGGACTTCCTCACAAGAATGCTGAACCACTTCCTCTCGCGAACGCTGCAAGCGATCCAGCAATGCCCGGTTCGCGCGAAGAATGCTGTATTCAAGGTCGTGCACCAGGATGCAATCCGGAATGGAATCAAAGGTATTTGCCCATTCATTGCGTGATTGCACTACCTGTTGCAAAAGCAGACGGTTTTCTGCAGCCAGACCAAGCTGCTTGGCTGCTGCTTTCAGAAATTTCTTTTCCTGGTCGGTATAGGCGCGGAAGCCCGGAACGCCCAAAACAAACATGCCTACACGCGAGCTTTTGCCTTCAACAGGAACCAGCAAAAGATGATGGAGCCCTTCGTCAATGATGGCCTGGCGAAGTTTCAGCGGTGATTCTGACGCGCGCAGAATGTATACCTTGCTTTCGCGCAAGGCAAAGCCGCTCACGCCACTGTTTATTTCAATGGTGGCAATTTTCTGGGCAAAGTCTTCAGTCAGTCCGCGCTGGGCGGCAAGCACCAGCTTATCGCCTTGCAGGATGCGGAACCAGGCAGCCCTGGCGCGCGTAACTTTCCTCAGCTCATCCAGAACATTGCTGACGGTCGGATCAAAATCGCGCGAGTCGGAGATCTGGTGTGTAATCGTGTTCAGGGCATCTAACCGCTGGATTTGGATCCTTGAGTCCTCCAGCACGATTGTCATCATGCCGATGCCAAGAAGCAGGTCCACCAGAATGTCATAGCCGACGATAGAGTGGCTGGTTCCAACTACCTCAGCATGCAGCAGCAGAAGCATGGCCGCCAGCAGCCAACGTCCTACTGATCTGCGTCCCCAGGCAAAGCGGGCAAGCTGTGTGGAAGCCACAATCTTAACCACCCAGCATAGGCCCAAACTGAGGACAAGCAAAAAGGGGTGTGACGGCTCAAGCGTAAATGCCACTCCAAAAAGAAGAGCGGCCGCCAATACCGCTGACGGCCAGAGCAGCTTTTTTTGCGAAACATATAAAAACACAGCCGTAGAAAAGAGCCCTACGGCAAGCACAAAAAAAGCATAGCCTAAAGCAGCCCACAACCCTACTGGCCCGCGGCCCAAATTCACGGTGACGGCAATTTTGGAGAGGGTAAGGCAAGTCCAGCCCGCGATCCAGGGCACCAGGTACTTTTCGCGGAAGCTGCTGTACAAAAGTACTGCTCCGGCCAGAAGGATGAGCAGTGTCGACATTTCCGCCAAAAAAGCCGATTGGAGGCTAAATTCCATGTTCAACAATTCACAGGAGTTCTAAACAGTGCGGGGGATTCCTATATACCATGAAATCCCTGATTTGGCAGTGTTTTTTCTCCTTATTAACGTTGTATTTCCGGGCACTCTGGGTTAAATTAAAGCTCCCCCCGAAAAGGTGCCCTTTTCCCGATGGCAACAGAGCGCATTCTGGTCGTTGATGATGAAGAGCCTATTCGAGAAATTATCTCGTCTATGCTCAATGCGGCGGGATACAAGACCCGCCAAGCCTCGTCTGGCATGGAAGCGCTGGCTATTCTCAATTCTACCGGCGAATTTGAATTGATGCTTTCAGACCTGATGATGGCGGAGCTGGATGGCATCGCCCTGCTGGAGCGTTCTAAGGAAAAATACCCGGATATGCCGGTGATCATGGTCACCGCCGTGCATGATATTTCTGTTGCCCTCGCCGCCATCCGCAATGGGGCTTACGATTACCTGCTTAAGCCGTTTGAACGTGAGCAACTTTTGGCCATGGTACGCCGCGCCTTGGAGCACCGGCGTTTAAAACTGGAAAACCGGGCTTACCAATCCAACCTGGAATCGCTGGTCGCTGCCCGCACTGAGCAGCTTCGCCAGGCCATGACTGATCTGGAGCGCTCTTATGACATCACCCTGGAAGCGCTGGGCGATGCGCTTGACTTGAAAGATGCGGAAACCGAAGGCCACTCCAAGCGCGTCACGGCATTCACCATCGCCATCGCTCGCGCCATGGGGCTTTCGCAAGACAAGATTCGCGTGATCGCGCGCGGTGCCTTCCTGCATGACATCGGCAAGATGGCTATTCCAGACGCCATCCTGCGCAAACCGGGCGCACTGACAGAGGCTGAGACCGAGATCATGCGTGAGCATTGCTTCCGCGGCTACCAGATGCTCAAGAAGATCCCCTTCCTTTCTGAAGCTTCAGAGATCGTCTATGCCCATCAGGAGCGCTTTGATGGCACCGGCTATCCGCGGGGCCTGAGTGGAAAAGATATCCCCCTGGGCGCCAGGATCTTTTCTGTAGCGGATACGCTTGACGCTATTACTTCAGACCGCCCTTATCGCGCCGCGCAAACCATTCAGGTAGCGCGTGAAGAAGTTGAGCGATTCTCCGGACGCCAATTTGATCCTGAAGTGGTACGTGTTTTCCTGGAAATGCCGGACACGATTTGGGAAGACCTACGTAAAGAGATCAACTCGCAGATGAATCGCTTTACCTATCCCAGTAAGCCTGTGGCCATCATGGCCGCAGTAACCTCAGGCAGGGTGAATTAGCAGCTCTCTTCAAACAGAGCTGAATTTTTTCTCCAAAGCATCTAAAATCACAGCTCTTAAGGAAGGTGCTCTTATGGCTGTGCTTACTGACACGGAAATCCAGCAGGCGCTTGGTTCTCTGCAAAACTGGCAGCGAAACGGAATGGCAATTCAGCGCGTCTTCCGCTTTCCTGACTTCAAAGCGGCAATGCAGTTTGTAAACAAAGTGGCGGACGCCGCTGAACAGGCAAATCATCACCCTGACATCGATATCCGCTATAACACGGTCACGATGGCCCTGGTGTCACATGATTCGGGGGGAGTAACACAGCGCGAT
>DASTCT010000021.1:0-1750 GCA_035710845.1 Candidatus Angelobacter sp. | reverse complement strand
ATATACGCGCTCAAAGTTAATTTCATACAGCTCCGCGAACCGGGCGGGGTCTTTCTGAGCGGCCTCGATTAGCCGCTGCTCGCTAGATTCTTGACCGGATTGCATCACCAGCGTTGCCCACGCGCCATCTTCTAACGGTATAACCGGCGACGGCCATGAAAAGTTACGGTGGCCTTGTAATTGTCAGCAGCGCACAACTTGTCACCCTGCGATACGCTCGTTCACACCCGCGGCTCCGTAAGCGTTTTGATCGCACGTCTGTGTTCTACCGAGTCGCGACGGTCACGGAGCGGTTGCCCAGATTTTTTCCCAGGTTACAACGCTGGGTTGTGGTTGGATCAACGTAGGACAGGCGTTCCCGCCAGAGCTGGCCAAATTAGCTTGGACCGGACGAAGGGCACGCTGATTCTATTGGCCGGGATTTGATGGCAACCGCGATTTCGAAGTGTGGGTTGTCGGCGCATGCTGTCCAGATTGAATCAAACGAGCTCCAGGGCCAGTTGCGCCTCCATTTGGACAATGGCGGGCGGTGCCGTGAACGGGTCGTCCAGCCAAGGATACAACTCCCGATAAACAAACAACTGCTGGCGCAGCAGAGCCAACAGATTGGATAGCGACCAGCCGTAGCGAGCCTTTAGTTTCAGCCAGCGCAGCAAGAGCATGGCAATCAATGCTGTCCAAATCTGAGTCAGCACCGCCTTCTCGCTGGTACCCACAAAAGTCTTGATCTTCAGCAGTTGCTTGAGGCTTTTGAAAAACGTCTCGATCTGCCAGCGTTCGCGGTAGATCTGGTCAATGGTGGAGGCGGCCAACCGCATGTGGTTGGTCACGAAGACGAATTTCTCCTGCCTGTCTGCATCCCAGACTTCAATCCGGCGCACCCGCAACCCGCCCTCACCCAGTTGTCCGTGACCGAGCAGCGTGATCTCCTCATCTTTCAGGATCCGTTTCTGGTGTGTTTCCGGGATCGGCCGTTGACTTTCGCTGCGGTAGCTGGCATCGTCCCGCAGCCGGCTCACCAAAAATACCTTCTGTTCGGTGAGTCGCTCCCACCACGCGTAGTCGGCGTACCCTTTGTCCATCACCACGATGGTGCCTGGCTCAAACGGCAGCGTCCGGGCTACCGTGATGTCGTGCTTCTTCCCCGTAGTGATCACGGCAAACTTGGGCAGGTACCCATCATGGTCCAGCATCAGGTGCACTTTCACCGCCCCCTTCGCCCGCTGGAAGTGTGCCCAATCGAATATCGACACACAGAGCCCGATCGTGCTCGAGTCCAAAGACACCAGCTTGTTGCGGAACCGGAATTTGTGGCCGGGACGGACTTCCTGTTCACAGCGCCGCAGTAAGGCATAAAACTGGTCCTGGTACACTTCCCACGGCCGGTGCCCGTTGGCATACGCGAGGGTCGTCCTTTTGGGCGAATCCGATAACCCCAGATGCTTCAGCTTTCCTTCACAGGCCGCCAACCCTTGACAGATTTCTCTTAAGGAATGCGCCCGTGCCAACTGGCAAAACAGCATCGCTACAAACTGTCCCCAACAGGTGAATCCGCGGGCGTGGCGCTCGGCTTTGTGCTCTTTGACGAAGCTTTCGAACTCTGGTCTCGGAAACAGCTTCAGAAGCTGACTGAAAATGCTGCATACTCGATTCAAGGCGGTGCCTCCTGGTTGTTTGTTCGTTCTGCCGAACTGCAATCAACCTATCAGAGGTGCCGCCCTATGCGATCCTTAATTTGGCCACGTGTGGC
>DASTCT010000020.1:0-30811 GCA_035710845.1 Candidatus Angelobacter sp. | reverse complement strand
GGTGCTGCGGTGAGTGTTTTTATCCCGAGCGGAGCGAGGGCCCCTATTACCGCTATAAGTGAAAGGTTTATGAAAAACGTCCTACTCAAGGAATTTGGGACTCATTCGGTTACACATAAATATGGTCGTAGCTATAGGGATCCCTCACCCGCAAAGAACGCGGGTTCGGGATGTTAGAAAAGACGATGGCAAAGAAACCGACATCTTCGCGATCTAAATCCGTTCTTTCCCATTACGACTCCACTGGCCAGGCCAAGATGGTGGACGTCTCAGGTAAAGCTGCTACCCGTCGTGAGGCAGAAGCTTCAGCGTTTGTGGAGATGTCAGCCAAAGTGCTGCGAGCTTTGCCCCAGAATCCAAAGGGAAATCCATTGGAAGTGGCCAGATTTGCTGGGATTTCCGCCGCCAAACGGACAAGCGAGCTAATACCAATGTGCCATCCACTGCCCTTGAGTTTCATTGATGTGACCACTGAGGTATGCGAAAATGGCGTGCAGGTCTATTCCAGAGCTGCCACAACCGCCCAGACCGGAGTGGAAATGGAGGCGCTCATGGCAGCAACCGTCGCCGCCTTGACGGTTTATGACATGTGTAAGGCGCTTGATAAGAGCATCACCATTCGCGAAATCGTTTTACTGCGAAAATCAGGCGGAAAGAGCGGAGAATTCCAGCGCACCAACACCAGGTGATCGCTTCAGGAAACAAGTTTCATGCCAAGCAACATCAAGGTCCTGCTGGTCGATGACAATCCCATGATTCTGGAGATGCTGCGGCAGGCCCTTGCCCACTTTTCCACCGTCCACACCATGCAAGACGCGGCCGACGCGCTGCTCAAAGCGATTGAAGACAAGCCAGACCTGATCATCGCCGACTATGCCATGAACGGCATGGATGGCCGCCAGCTTCTGCAAAAAATCAAGAGCCGCAACGCCAGCGCAGGCATTCCGGTAATGCTCATGGCCAGCAAAACCGATATCAATGAAAAACTTAAAGCCATACAGGACACGGTTGAAGACTTCATAGAGAAACCGTTTTTCCTGAAGGAAGCCGCGGCCCGGATCAAGAAGGTTGTGGATAAAATCTCTCTGGAAAAAATGGCCAAGGAAGCGCCCGGAGAGTCAGTGCTGCGCGGCAGTCTGGCGCAGATGAACGTGCTTGATCTGCTGCAATCTCTGGATATGGGACGCAAAACCTGCGCGCTTACCCTGGCCAACAATGGCGATAGATGCAAGATGTTTTTTACCGACGGACAGATCAATCATGCGCTTTACGGCGACCTGAAGGGCGATCCCGCCGTTTACAAGGTGCTTACCTGGACTGCCGGCAGCTTTGAGATTGATTTTGCCGGCGTCAGCAATGAACAATCGACCACGCAATCCACGCAAGGCCTGCTGCTGGAAGGCCTGCGCCTGCTGGATGAATCCAATCGCGACACCGAAGAAAACGTCCTGGAAGCCTAGGATCTTAGGATCTAAAGAACAAAGCCTGAAGTACGAGAATCCCCATCTGTGAATCCGCCAACAATAAAAACCGCTTCTGTGTTGACCATCAGCGATTCATCCTCAATCGGTCAGCGCAAAGACATCTCCGGTCCGGCGATCGTGCGCGAGCTGGAAGCTGCCGGCTTTAAGGTGCTGCACAGCTCCGTTCTGCCGGATGAAAAGGATTCGATCTCAGCGCGGCTGCTTGAGTGCAGCGAGATCACGCGCCTGGTTATCACAACTGGCGGAACCGGGATTGCACTCAGAGACGTTACCCCGGAAGCCACCTTGGCCGTGATTGAAAGAAGAATTGTGGGAATTGAAGAAAAAATGCGGATCGACGGCGTAAAAAAGACACCTTTTGCCGCGCTTAGCCGTGGCGTTTGCGGCATCCGCGGAAAAGCTCTTCTGCTGAATCTGCCGGGCAGCCCGTCAGCGGCAGTGGAGTCATTGCAGGCCGTGATTAAGATCTTGCCGCACGCACTGGAATTGTTAGATGGTAAGACGGAGCATTGATTTTTTTCGAAGTCTCGAGCGAAGCGAGAAATCCCTATCGCAACGAAGCTGAATCCCGATAAGAAGAGTTCAAAATAATTGATCGACGCTTCGTCGGAATCTGGCGCCTTCCGAGTCTGGTTCATTGAAGCTGTTGCAAGAGAGTAGCGATCCCTCGCTACTCTTCGGGATTTCAGAAAAAACTACGCGTCTGCGGTCACTTCAGGGAACTTCAGCTTGCACTTGGCCAGCGCTTTGGTGAGCAGGTCTTCTACTTCAGCTTCTTCGCTGTTGCGGGCCATGGCAAGTTCTGTCACCAGCAGATAGCGTGCGCGTTCCAGCATCTTCTTTTCGCGGAAGGAGAGCGGCTTGTCCTTGGCAAGGAGAAGCAGGCTCTTCAGCACCACAGCAACTTCCAGCAGAGAGCCGGTGCGCATCTTGTCGGAATTTTCTTTGAAGCGAAACTTCCAGTCCTGGTGGTTGTCGCATTGGCCATCGACCAGGAAATTAAGAATCTTGTTGACTTCGCCGTTTTTAACCACTGGGCGCAGGCCAACCATCCCCACATTGTTGAAAGGGACTTCCACCTTCAAGCTGCTGGCCTTGATCTTGAGCAGGTAAAATTTGTGGACATTGGGGCCGATGGTCCGGCTGCTGATCTGTTCGATTACCCCTACGCCATGATTCGGATAAACTACTTTGTCGCCGATTTGGAAGTTCAAATTACCATTCATAAACACCTAGATGGGGACTCAAGCGGGGGAACGTCAGACAAAAAACATTATAAACTTTTTCACCCCTTTTGGCAATATTCGTGGGCTCGATAGTGGAACCCGGCGGAAAATAATTCAGCGCAGGATTCCACATCCGCTTAACGTATTCAGGCCGAAAGGTTTATAATTAGCGTTTTACACGGGCAGCTTTTTTCGTATAGGAGTATTCTTTCCCAGAACATGCCAGAACACATCAAAAGGAAGCTGGAAGAGGAGATTCGTGCCCTGGAACATGAGCTGGCCCATGAGCTTCCTAAAGAGATCAAAAAAGCGGTCGCCATGGGCGATCTAAGCGAAAACGCTGAATATCACATGGCCAAGCAGCGCCAGGAGTTCGTAAACGCGCGCTTGGGGCAGCTCAAAAAGCGCATGGCTGAACTGGCACTGGTCAATTTAACCAACATTCCTAAAGACCGCGTGGCTTTCGGCTCAAAAGTTACTGTCTTTGACAATACCAAAGAAGCAGAGATTGTTTACACATTAGTAACCAGCGAAGAATCAGACGTTTCCAAGGGATTGATCTCCACCACTTCTCCCATAGGAAGATCACTCATGGGCAAGAAGGTGGGCGATACCGCAACCGTCGTCACTCCTAATGGAAACCGGGAACTGGAAGTTTTGCAGTTGATCACCATTCACGACGAGGCTTCAGCTTCATGACTTGGACCGGGGCGTTTGGAAGGGCTTGCCGCGTATTGTTGCATGCGATTGTTCGCGGCCTTGCGCTAACCCGGATTTCGCCCAACGTGCTTACCTTCTTGGGGCTGGTCATCAATATCATTGCAGCAATTCTCTTTGGTTACGCCAATCAGCAGAACCATGTGCGCATGTTTCTCTATGCTGGGCTGGTCATTATCGGCGCGGGTATTTTCGATATGGTGGATGGCCGCGTAGCGCGGGCCACCGGCCAGGTTACGACTTTTGGCGGATTTTTTGATTCGGTCATCGACCGCTACAGTGACGTAGCTCTGTTCTTCGGCTTGCTGGTTTACTATGCGCGCGGCAATCACTTCTTTTACCTGGTGCTGGTGGCGTTTGTGATGGTCAGCTCAGTCATGGTCAGCTATACGCGAGCACGCGCGGAATCCTTGATTGGCTCCTGCAAGGTCGGATTCATGGAGCGGCCGGAGCGGATCGTGCTGGTGATTATCGGCGCGTTGTTTGCGCGCTGGGGCGCAATGTCGCCGGTGTTGTGGGTGCTGGCTGTGCTCTCCACCATTACCATCATCCATCGCATCTCTTATACCTACCAGCAGACACGCATTCTTGACCTAAAGGCCGCAGAAGCTGCTGCGCAGCAGCAGGTGGTTGCATCTTCGCGCGAAGGTTCAAAGCCTGAGGGTGGCAAGCCCCCAACCGGCAAGCAAATTCCGTCGTTCAACTAGCTTTTATTCCTTTCCATGAGAGCGCGCTTTTCTATGAGGACTCGTTTAAGCTCTGCACTTCTCATCCTGGCCATTCTTTCATTCACCTCTGCCAGCTTTGCGGCAGCCTCTGATCCTGTTCGGGTTGAGCAAGGCCTGCTTGCCGGGACCAACGACGCATCTGCTTCAATTCGCGTGTATCTTGGTGTGCCCTACGCAGCGCCGCCGGTCGGCGATCTTCGCTGGAAAGCGCCACAGCCTGCAGCTCCATGGAAAGGTGTGCGCAAGGCCACAGAGTTTTCCAACGCCTGCTGGCAAACGCCCTATCCGCCCGCTGCAGCCATTTATCAGGCCAAGCTCCCGCCGCTGAGTGAAGATTGCCTCTATCTGAATATCTGGACGCCGGCAAAATCTGCCAAAGATCGCCTTCCGGTCATGTTCTGGATACACGGCGGAGGCTTTACCCGCGGCACCGCCAACACAAGCGCGTATAACGGCGAAGTTCTTGCCCGCAAAGGTGTGGTAGTTGTAACCATCAACTATCGTCTGGGGATATTTGGGTTCTTCGCGCATCCGGGTCTCAGCGCTGAGTCAGGACATCACGCTTCCGGGAACTATGCGCTGCTCGATCAAATCGCGGCGTTGACGTGGGTGAAGAAAAACATAGCCGCTTTCGGTGGCAATCCTGGCAAGGTGACGATCTTTGGCGAATCAGCCGGCTCATGGGCCGTGAACGCCCTGATGGCCAGCCCGCTGGCGATAGGATTGTTTCAACGTGCCATTGGAGAAAGCGGCGGCTCGTTCGAGCCGATGAAGTCTCTGGATGCGGCAGAAAAAGAAGGAGCAAAGCTAGGCGGATTGCTGACTCCTGATGTCGTTCCACCAAAATCCGACCCTTCCCAGAAATCTGAAAGCGCCGCCTCAGCCTATGCTGACGTTCTAAAAGAGCTGCGTGCCATGTCTCCTGCAAACCTGCTCAAGGCGGGGGAGACAGAGACCGTAAGACCCATTGTTGACGGTTACGTGCTGCCACAGGACATTGCCGCAATCTTTTCGCAAGGCAAGCAGAATGACGTGCCGCTGATTGTTGGCTACAACGCCGATGAAGGCACTACGCTGGCGCCCCAGGCGGTGAATCTGAAAGTAATTGTCTTCACAACCGGCGTTCATCAGCGCTATGGCGCGCAATCCGATCAATTTCTCAAGCTTTATCCTGCTGGTTCCGATGAAGAGGCAGTCAAGTCCTTCTACTCTGCCTTCCGCGACCAGAGTTTTGGCTGGGAGATGCGCACCTGGGCGCGCATGGCCACCAAGACCGGACACCAGCCCGCATATCTCTATTATTTCAGCCGCCGTCCACCCGGCCCGCAGAGCGAGCGCCTTCGCGCCTTCCATGCCTCAGAGCTTTCTTATGTGTTCGGGACCTTCTTCTGGCCGTTTCCGTGGGAAGATACAGACAAGAAGTTGAGCGATGCCATCACCAGCTACTGGGTGAATTTTGCTAAAACGGGGAATCCCAACGGAGAAAACCTGCCCCAATGGCCCGCATACAACGCTACTGCAGATCAGTCACTGGAATTCGGCGACCAGATCGCGGTTCACGCCAACATCAACAAGGCGGGGCTTGATTTCTTTGACGGCTACTACCAAACTTTGGCAGAGCAGAAGAATGGTGGAGCGGCGACGTCAGCGAAATAACGGCTGATCCAGCACGTTCCACTCCGGAGTTTTTGGATCCAGTCTAATTGAATGCGTTCAAATTTTCTCTTGACAGCGCGTAGGCTTAGGGAGATCATTGAACACGTTCAATAAGGGCTTGCGATGAATCGCGATCCCAAACGTCTGCACATCGTTATTCCCGGCGGCAGCGGGCAAGTTGGCCAAGCCCTGGCCCACCACTTCAACGGACTTGGTCATGCGGTGACGGTGCTTTCACGCCAACCTAAGTCAGAGCCATGGCCGGTGATTCCCTGGAACGGACGGGATTTGGGCGATTGGTCTCAAGCCATCGACGGCGCTGACGTCGTTATCAATCTATCGGGTCGCAGCGTCAACTGCCGCTACACGGAGCGGAATCGCCGGGAAATCATGGATTCCAGGGTGCTCTCCACACGGATCATCGGACAGGCCATCGCACTTGCAAACAATCCACCGGCACTCTGGCTGAATGCCAGCACAGCCACAATTTATCGTCACGCTTTAGACCGCCCTATGGATGAGATCAGCGGAGAGCTTGGCGGAAACGAGCCGGGAACGCCAGCGTCATGGCGGTTCAGCATTAACGTAGCCACGGCATGGGAACGGGAATTTTTTGCAGCCCGTACACCGCATACGCGAAAGGTCGCGCTACGCAGCGCCATGACCATGAGTCCCAGCCGGGGTGGAATCTTTGCCACGCTGTTCACGCTGGTGCGCGCCGGCCTTGGCGGAAAGGCAGCTTCAGGAAAGCAATTCGTCTCCTGGGTGCATGAGTGCGACTTTCTTCGTGCTATTGATTTCCTGACCGCACGTAAAGATATAGAAGGCGTCGTGAACGTCTGTTCTCCAAATCCGCTGCCGAATATGACATTCATGCGTGATCTTCGCCAGGCATGGGGAACACGTATTGGGCTGCCCGCAGCCAAATGGATGCTGGAAGTGGGAGCAATTTTTCTGCGGACTGAAACCGAGCTGATTCTAAAGAGCCGGCGTGTTGTGCCCGGACGTTTGCTGGATGCCGGCTTTACGTTCAAGTATCCAGAGTGGTCTTTGGCTGCACGCGACCTGGTCAAACGCTGGCATGCCAGCAGCACAAATAATAAATTTATTTGACTGCCAGGGCCGCTCTCTCTTGTTCCTGCTTGCTTCCGGAATTTACTCCTGCATCAATCACCAGTCGTGCGATCCGCTCACAATGGAAGATAGCATCGCCCAGCATGGTTTCTGAAGCCTTGGCACGGCGATAGTAGAGATGAAGATCGTTTTCCCAGGTAAATCCCATTCCGCCGTGCACTTGTATGCCACGATTGCCCACAGTGCGGCTGGCATCACTCGCATACATCTTGGCCACGGAGACTGCAGTGGGGGCATCAGGCGTGTTCTCCTCCAGTGCCCAGGCAGCGTAGTAGGCAGCGGAGCGCGAGCTTTCTGTCTCCAGATACATATCAGCGCAGAGATGCTGTACCGCCTGGAAAATCCCGATTGGCTTGCCAAACTGCTTGCGCGTTTTGGCGTAGGCCACGGTTGCCTCCAGCGTGCGTTGCATGCCACCCACCATCTCTCCGCAAAGCGCTGCCGTGGCAACGTTGAGCGCTTGATTAAGATTGTCGCTGCCGCCAAGTTTTTCTGCCGGTGTGTTCTTAAACTCAACAGAGTAGATCTTGCGCGTAAGGTCCATGCCTTTCATCGGTTCAATGCGCAGGCCGGGGGCCTTCGCTTCCACGGCAAACACGCCGTTGCGTGTGGCCACGATGATGAAGTTTGCTATAGCCGCATCGGTCACGAACAGCTTTGTGCCGGTCAGCTTGTCTCCGGCGGCTGAAAGCTGAAGGCTTGGGACATCCCAGCTGCCATTGGCTTCAACCAGCGCTAGGGTTGAGCGGGCCTTGCCGGCAGCAATCGGTTCAAGATATTTTTTCTTCTGCGCCGGTGTGGCCAGCGCATCGATTACAGGCGCAGCCAAAGCTACAGTCGAAAAAAATGGCCCTGGCAGGAGCGCGTAACCAGCTTCTTCCATGAGCAGAATGAGTTCCACTTTTCCTAAGCCCATGCCGCCGTACTCTTCCGGCGCAATGATACCGGTGAAGCCCTGCTCCGCCAGTTTTAACCACAGGCCGGCATCGTAAGCGGTATCCGTCTCCATGATTTTGCGCACAGCGGCGATGGGGCACTCACCGGCAAAGAACTTGCGGGCCGTGTCTTTTAAAATCTGCTGGCTTTCGCTTAATCCGAATTGCATGGTGGCACTCCTTGGTTTCTAGCACTCAGAGATCAGCCATCAGCATTCAGCTGAGTGCTGATGGCTGATCGCTAATAGCTTTTAGGCAACCCCAATACAAAATGCCCGATGATGTTGCGTTGAATTTCAGATGTTCCGGCTTCAATCGTATTGCCGCGCGTGCGCAGGTAGCCGTAGGCCCACATGCCGTTGTCGATAGCATGATGGTCGCCGGCTTCAAGCTGCCCGTACGGTCCCAGCAACTCCTGCGCGATCTGCTGGAAACGCTGGTTCAGCTCACTCCAGAAAATTTTCTGGATTGAGCCTTCCGGCCCCGGCACGCCTGTGGCGCTGATGCGGCTGAAGGCGCGCATCTGGTTCAGGCGCATGATCTCAATCTCCGCATAGCACTGCGCCAGCTTCTGCCGGATGATCGGATCTTGAGCGGCCAGGTGGCTGTTGCGTTGCGTCGTCCGGGCCAAGTCGATCAGCCGCTCCATATTACGCTTGTAGGTAATCTGCAATCCCGCGCCAAAGGTGCCGCGCTCATGCATGAGCGTGCCCATGGCCACGCTCCAGCCTTCATTCACTTTGCCTACCACATTCGCAGTTGGCACGCGCACATCATGAAAGAAAAGCTCGTTGAATTCGGTCTCGCCCGTCATCTGGCGCAGCGGACGCACATCCACGCCCGGAGATTTCATATCCACCAGCAGTACGGTCAGCCCTTTGTGTTTGGGAACGTTGGGATCGGTACGCACAACCAGTTCGCACCAATCGGCGGCCCAGCCATAGCTGTTCCAGACTTTTTGCCCGTTAATGACATAGTGATCGCCCTCTAGATGCGCCTCACAGCGCACGTTGGCCAGGTCTGAGCCTGCATCCGGCTCAGAAAATCCCTGGCACCAGATCTCTTCCGCACTCAGGATTTTTGCCAGATAGCGCTTCTTCTGTGCCTCCGTGCCGAAATGAATGATGGTCGGCCCAATGATTCCCAAGCCAAGCACGTTCGCCAGTGGCGGAGCCTGGGCCAGCGCCATCTCCTGCCAGAAGATCACCTGTTGCATCAGGCTGGCGCCGCGGCCGCCATATTCCTTGGGCCAGGAAATTCCTGCCCAGCCGCCTTCATACAGCTTGTGTTGCCAGCGCTTGAGGTAGTCAAAACGCGACTCCAGCGATTCCTCGCGCCGCTCATCCCAATCTTTAGGGACGTTGGCTGCAAGCCATGAACGCAACTCGTCACGAAACTTGATTTCTTCCGGGCTGAGATTCAGGTCCATAGGTGCTCCTGGTATTCACATACGATCATCGATCGGAATGCATGGCCATCAGCAAACTGAATGGCCATTCATTTTGCCAGACAGTGTACAACTTTTGTGGCTGTCGCTGCTCCAAACGCCAAATGATTTTCTTGCGATTAGCCATAACGCGACGCTGTCAGTCGCAACGGCAAGCTCGTTTATCGGTGCGCTTGCTTTTCCATGTGAATAATAGGCAGGGTGATCCCGTTTTCGAGCGCCAAGTCGATTTGTTGTAACGGTACGTATCCGCGTTCACCAAAGAGTTTCGCGCCGGTCAATGTGGCTCCCATTTCAAAACGCGTGAAGCCCGCAGCCATTGCAGCGGCTTCGCAAGCGTCAAGAATCCTGGTGCCAACGCCTCGCCGCGCCCAGTCAGGATGGATAAAGAATGCGCGGATCTTCGCTGCATCGTGCCGTGGGTCAAGCAGATCGTCCTGCCGCTCTCTCCAGCGATCTCCGCCATAGAGCGTTTTGCGCTTGCTCCATCCACCGCAGCCCGCCAGAACAAAATCCGTTTGAGATTCCATCGCTGCGGAACTGCCGCTGGAAAGCGCTGCTTCAGCCATAAGATAAGTTCCATCGGCGATCAGTTGGCTATCCACGCCAAAAACCGATCTGAGAGCTGCTTCCATCTGTTCGGGTGAGTAATCTTGCGCTTGCAGCGTGCGCACGGAAAGCTGTATCAACTCGCGCAGTGCAGGAATATCTGCGGGAAGAGCAACACGAACCTGGATATCTGGACGCATAGAACAGACATAAATTTTATTGCAGAAAAAGAAAGAGCGGCATCAGCAGCCGCTCTTTATCGGAACAGTATTCCAAAATATTTATTTCTTCTTTTTCTCGCTGTACGTCGTCTGCACTTTGGCCCCAATCGCCGCCAGCATCTGTTTTACGTCCTCTGCATGTGCGCCTGTGGGGGCGAGTTGCAGGTATTTATTCAACGCCTCGGCAGTCCCTTCCGGCGCTTGCAGTTTGCCTGCCTTGTCCATGGTGCTGTTCCCCATGAGAAGAGAGCCTTTTATAAAGTAGGCATCCGCGCGATTGGGATCAGCGGCAATGGCTTTATCACACGCAGACAAAGCACCCTCTGTGTTGCCGGTATTGTATTGGGTGGCGCAGATATTAAAGTAGGCTACACCTGGATTCGGATCCATCTCCGCCGCTTTTGTGAAAGCGGCAATGGCTTCCTTCTGCTTATTCAACTTCAGGTAGTTGTTGCCTTCCGCAGCCAGCATTTGGGCGATTCCTGCTTTGGCTTTAGCCGGATCAGCAGCAGCGCCGCCGCCCTTGGGAGCGTTGCCGCCGACCACCCCTTGCGCCAACTGGATACCTTTTTCAAGGCTATCGATCGAATCCTGATATTGCTTAAGGCTGCTCTGAGCGCCGGCCAATGCCTGGAAATAATCCCAGTGCGTGGGATCGGCTGTCACCATCTGCTTTAAAGCCGTTTCTGCGTCCGTCCAGTCTTTTTGTACATCTGCATCGTGCTGATCGGTGAGCTTTTTCAGTTGGTCAACGGAGGCCTGGTCCGTTTTACCCTTCAGATCGGCTGAGGCGATCTGAAGATTCTTGTCGGCCAGGTTTTTGGCGTCGATAGCTGCTGAGTATTGACGAATCAGCGCGTTGATACTGGTCGCTTTGGCGTTCTCTGCCTTGATCTTTTCCACCTCTTCCTTGCTTATCGTTGCTCCTCCGCTGGAGCTAACGTCCACTGAAAGGTCATCGGTATGTCCCCCCTCGCCATTAACGCCCTGGCCCGTAACCAGGGTTCTCTTCTCGAAGAGCTTTTCTCCGCTTGAGCTTTCAACTAGCTCATCGTATTGGCCGAAGGGAACGGCCATGCCGTTAAAGTAGCCGTCCTTGTCAGCCTTCATCTTGATGACTCGGCCATTCTCAATATTCTTAAGCGTGACCTGCGCATTAGGGACTGGCTTGCCCTGGTTGGTGATATGCCCATCCACCTTGCCGGTCTGTGACCAGGCCGTTCCCGCGCCCAGCCCGCACAGCAGGGTCACTATGAGTACATGCAACAGTTTCCTTTTCATCGTCCGCCTCCGGCGTGAATCTCTAACTGATATTTTATGGCCTGCCTGCCAGCGCCAGGTAGGGTATGGGGTCGTAAGTTCCCGCTTCTGCAAACGCGCGCTGGCGCAGCACACAACTTTCGCAAACCCCGCAAGCCTTATCTTCACGGCTATAGCAGGACCAGGTCAAATCGAATGGCGCATTCAACTCCAACCCCAGCTTAACAATCTGAGCTTTGCGCATGCCGATAAGCGGGGTCTCAATGGCAATCTTGCCTTCTCGCGTACCGGCTTTTATGACCGCGTTAAACGCCTGATAGTATGCAGGCCGACAGTCTGGATAACCCGAACTATCCTGCTCCACTGCGCCGATATAAATCTTCTCAGCTCCCAGGACCTCCGCCCAGCTCACCGCAGCCGAAAGAAAATGCGCGTTGCGGAACGGGACATACGTTACCGGCACCTTAGCCCCGATTTGCTCGCCTGCATCAGGCACCGGGATATTGCTATCCGTAAGCGCTGAGCCGCCAATCATGCTGAGGGAATCATTCTGCAGCAGAAGCCTTTCCGTCAGACCCAGGCGGTCACAGATAGCCTGAAAAGCACGGCGTTCTCTTTCCTCTGTCCTTTGCCCATAGCTTATGTGGAGGGCTGCGGCATCCGTGTCACGCGCTGCCAGCGCGGCACAGACACATGAATCCATGCCTCCGCTTAAGAGCACGACAGATCCTGCTTTTCCAGGCGCCACAGCTACCCCTGATTTTCAGCGAAATTCTACTTCTCTCAGATGATCAGGCAGTCTGCTTTAGCTGCCCATCCTCATCACTTAATTATCGCAAAACGGCCAGATAAATTGGGCTGGATAGGCCCATTTTGATTTGCTAATCGGCCTGAGCCAAGGACTTGTGACGAAGGACGTTTGGCGTGACCTTTACTCCGAATATCGCGCTGTAGTGGTGTCCGTCTCCCAGACCGTTACATCTTTCACGATGACGCGCCCGGTGGTAAGCGACTGCAAGCGGCCATTCGTCTGGTCAAAAAAGTACTTGGCCAGATTTTCCGCCGAGGGATTCAGCTCAGTAAACGGCGCAATTTCATTCAGCATCTGGTGGTCCAGCCGCTCAATCACGTGCTTCATCACGTCTTTCAAGTCCTTAAAATCAAGCAAAAGGCCGGCATGGTCCAGCTCCGAGCCGCGGAGCGTGATGCGCACCTTGTAATTGTGCCCGTGCGGGTTCTCGCATTTTCCTTTGTAATTGCGCAGGTAATGTCCTGCGGCAAATGAATCTTCAACTGTAACTTCGTACATCCTCTCCCCTTATGGCGTGTGGCGCTGAACCCACCGATTCAATTGTAAATGGTGTCTATAAGAGGGGGCCAGAAGCAGAGCAGCGTGCCGAGATTGCTACACGGTGTCTTCTTGGAGACGCATAAAAGCTTCCGGCAACAATCCATAACCAGACGTTCAAGATAACAGCAGCATTAGCGTATCAGGAACCGGCAAAGGGATCTGAACCGCATGTATTTAGCTGAAAAATAAGCTATTTGCAGGGTGCCAGCGACAAGGACGTTTTATTACAACCTGGCAATCAGATTTTTGGGCTATTCTGCATCTGCAGCTTGGCCAAAGAGTTGCTAGGGCCTTCATACAGAAATTTCTTAGCAAAGGATGGTACTCGGACCGTTCTTTGGTAGCGAGGGGACACCTACATGATTAGCGGAGGCAGGACACCCATCAATGCGGCCGCGTGTGCTGACCGTGCCGGTAAGCACGCGTTCGGATTAAATAATGCCAAGGCCATTGCGGCGCTGCGCCAGTTAGCAGATGACATTGAAGCTGGCACAGTGGCCTTGCACAGCGTTACCACCTCATCTCACGCCACGCACGAAGAATTTGCCGTTCGCGAAGTGATCATTGAAGTCCTGGAGGAATATCCCACTGTGGGACCGAGGGTGGTGAAGGAGTAACCCCGTTCATTGGGGGTACTGCCTTAGCGTGAAAACTGATTGTTCCTGGGGCAGCTCCAGCGCCTCAGTATGGGCAGGCGTCTGCGCTCATGTTTATGGCATTTAAGGCCACTGAAGGGACTTACACGAATTCAGAGTACGTCCCGAAGAAATCCTCTACGTCGGTCAGGTCTTTGGTCTTCTTGTAGGCCGGCAGGCTATCGATAAAAATCTTGCCGTAGCGCTGTTTGAGCAGCCTGTTATCAAGAAGCACGAGTACGCCGCGATCTTTTACCGAACGCACCAGCCGGCCAAAACCCTGCTTAAGCGCGATGACAGCTGACGGCACCTGATACTCAAAGAAAGCGTTGCCGCCTGCCGTATCAATAGCGCGAATGCGCGCCGCAACCACGGGATCGTTTGGCACAGCAAAAGGCAGCCGGTCAATAATCACGCAGCTTAGCTGCTCGCCCTGCACGTCAACGCCCTGCCAGAATGATGAAGTAGCAAACAGCACAGCGTTGGGCGTAAGGCGAAATTCTTCCAGCAGTGCGCTCTTTGGCGCCCTGCCTTGCAGCAGCATGGGGAAAGGCAGCTCGCCCAGCAGACGATCGTGAATGTCATTCATCTGCGCATAGCTGGTGAAAAGACAGAAGGCGCGGCCCTGGGTAATCTCCAACACACGGCGGATCTTCTCCGCTGCAGCGCGGCCAAAAGAAGGCGTACGCGGGTCAGGCATGTCTGGCGGGACATAGAGAATTGCCTGCTTCCCATAATCAAAATGCGATGCAATCACCATTTCGCGGGCATGCTCCAAACCCACGCGCTGGCGCATGTACTCAAAATTGCCACGATCAGGAGAGCCAGCCACCGCCAGCGTGGCTGAAGTTAAGATGGCAGTATCTACATTTTCAAACAGAGTTTGCTTCAGGATTTGCGAAACATCAATGGGCGTAGCTTGCAGCACAATGTGAGTCTGGCCGCTGCGTGACCGGCGCGATTCGCCACGATACTCCAGCCAGAAAACGGTGTTCTTATCTTCGGACTCCATAATGAACTGCAGCTGCACCTGCAACTCTTGGCAGCGACGAACGAATCCAAAGACCTCTTCCGGTTTTTGCTGCAACAACTCCAGCTCAGCTATGGTCCTGCCCAGCGACTGCAACACAGCGTCGTAATCGTCGCCATGTTGTTCCAAGAATTCTTCGCGCCCGGTAAAAGCAGAGCGGCCCTCGCCCGATGGCAGAAGTCCAAAGAAAAAGCGCGAACGCTCACGTAATCGCGCCATAGCCTGAATTATGCCCGGCGAAATAGCTTTCTTTTGCTGCAGCGTGGACTCGATATCGCGCGCCAGCTCTTCAAAACGCAGATTGCTTACGCTGACGCCAAAGTAGCTTCCGGCCACGTCTTCCAGTTCATGGGCTTCATCAAAGATTACGGCGCTGAAGTCGGGCAGAACGCCGGCATCCGGCCCGCCGGACTGGCGCAATGCAAGATCGGCAAAAAAGAGATGGTGATTCACAATGATGATGTCGCTCTCGGCGGCGCGACGATGCATCTCTGTGATGAAGCAGCGCTCCCATTGCTGGCATTTTTGCCCGGTGCAGCGCTCGGTGCGTGCATCAATTTTTTGCCAGAGCTGCGTGTTTTCTGGCAGGCCTTTCAACTCGGCGCGGTCGCCGCTCTCCGTTGTCGTTTCCCACTCGGCAATTTGCTGATATTGTTCAATCTCCTGCAGCCCATTGAGCACTGGTTGGTTCGTCAGGTCGTACAGCTTTTGTCGGCAGAGATAATTGGCTCGGCCCTTCATATAGCAGACGCGCAGCTTCTCCGGGTTTTGGCCAAAGAGGTGCTGCTCGAGGAATGGAATATCTTTAAAGAAGAGCTGCTCCTGCAGATTTTTGGTGCCGGTGGAGATGATCACGCGCTTGCCGCTGCGAATCACCGGCAGCAGGTAGGCCAGGGTCTTGCCGGTGCCTGTTCCAGCTTCTACGATCAGGTGCCTTTTCTCTGCCAGGGCTCGCTCCACAACCTCTGCCATCTGTAACTGTCCGCGCCTGAACTCGTAATTTGGATGCGCCTGGCTGAGCAGCCCTCCAGGCGCAAAGAACTGGTGCAGCGTGGGCAGCCGATTTGGGGGCGCAGCGGTAGTTTCGGGCTGATAGGGAGAAGCCATGGCGAACGGTGCTTTTATAATAGCGTTAAAGCAGTTGCAAAATTCAAATTTAAAATTTCAAATTTGAAATTCAGTGTTCCATAAGGCCTGATTTTCCCTTGAAGCCAGCAAATTCATTCCGCGCTCCCCTCGTCGCCATCGTTGGCCGGCCCAACGTGGGCAAGTCCACTCTGTTTAACCGGATCATTGGCTCGCGTCGCGCCATTGTTGGCGACGAACCGGGCATCACCCGCGATCGCCTTTACGGTGAGACCACCTGGGAAGGCCGAAAGCTGCGCGTTGTCGATACCGGCGGCATTATTCCTGATGATAAAGACTTTATCCCCGCGGAAATTTTCCGCCAGGCGCGACTGGCCCTGGATGAGGCTGCGGCCATCATTTTGGTAGTGGATGTACGGACTGAGTTGGCCGCGCCTGATTTTGAACTGGCACAGCTCCTTCGCCGTGTTGGCAAACCGCTATTTCTGGCGGTGAACAAGGTTGATTCCACCAAGCTTGAGACAGAGGCGGAAAACTTTCGCACTTTGGGAATTCAAAATCTATATCCAGTTTCCGCTGAACATGGCACCGGAACCGCAGAGTTGTTGGATGCAATCCTGAAAATCATCCCCGCTTCTGCTGAGGAAAACCATGAAGAACTGCTTCCTGCGCCCGAAGGAGCAGAGCAGCAAGATGAACTTTCCACGGACGATGATGCTCAAGAAAGCCCGCAACGCCATGGACGGCGAGAAACCAGAGTTGCGATCATCGGCCATCCCAACGTAGGCAAGTCAACTTTGCTCAACGTTCTCACCGGCACGTCGCGGGCGATTGTGTCTCCCATCGCCGGCACAACGCGGGACGCGGTGGATGAGCTAATAGAAAAAGACGGGAATACTTATCGCTTTATTGATACGGCCGGCATTCGTCGCAAAGGCAAGACCCGATTGATGGCGGAAAAACTCTCCGTGGTAATGGCGCGCAAGCATCTTGAAGCCGCCGATGTTGCTCTGCTGGTAATTGACGCTGTGGAGGGAGTCTCTGCACTGGACGCCACGATTGGCGGCTACGCACATGAGAGCGGGCGCTCGGTCATTATCGTGGTGAACAAGTGGGACCTGATTAGCCCGACGCGCGGTGACGGCCGCACGCCTGCGGACCGCGACATCTATGAAAAACAGGTGCGGCGGGCCTTAAAGTTTTTAGATTACGCGCCCATCGTGTTTGTCTCCGCCTCAGCAGGCAAGAACATCGATAAAATCTTTCGCGCATTGGAGTTGGTCTCTGCCGAGCGGCGCAAGCGCATCAGCACGGCGCAGATGAATCGCTTTATCGAATCAGTGGATTTTGAGCGGGCTTCAGTTCCACATCGCCAGCAGGTAAAGATCTTTTACATGACGCAGGCGCAGGCTTCGCCACCCACGTTCATCCTTTTTACGGATAAGGACGTGAAGCTCCACTTTTCTTATGAACGTTTCCTGGAAAACCAGATCCGCAAAAGATTTGGCTTTGTGGGCACGCCGATCTGGATCAAAAACCGGGCAAGGAGCAAGGTGGAATTAGGACCCAAAAAAGAGCGACGCCGTTAACTGTAAGATCCTTAAGAACTTACTTCTTTTCCGTCATCAGTTCTAAAAATTTGATCGTAAGGCATTATTTTCACGAAACAATTTGCCTCTCTGTTTCGTCATACAAGATCATGCTGCAAGAGATTCGCTACGCCTTCCGCATCATCCTCCGCAATCCTGGCTTTACGGCGATTGCTGCCCTTTCACTGGCGCTAGGCATCGGCGCTAACGCTGCCATGTTTAGCCTGGCAGACGCGCTCCTGTTGCGCCCGCTGCCGGTGGCAAGTCCCGGCACTGTAATGGAAGTGGACCTTGATAAGTCCAGCGGCGACCTGGGAGGAGTTTCCTATCCTGACTACCGCGATCTCCGCGCCACGGCTAAATCCTTTGAGGGCTTGGTGGCTTTTGAGTTTTCCACGGTCAGTATGGCGCGCGCAGCCACGGAAACACCGCAGATGCGGATGGGACTGCTGGTAAGCGATAACTTTTTCTCTGTGCTTGGAGTTGAACCTGCTCTGGGACGCGACTTTCTGCCTGAAGAAAATGTCCGCGGCGGCACTCCTGCCGTGGTTCTGGCAAATGCATTCTGGCAGGACCAGTTCAATGGCAATGCATCCGTCATCGGGCAGACAGTGCGTATCTCTGGAATGGACTTCAACGTTGTGGGCGTGGCGCCAAAAAGCTTTACCAGCATGGACCAATATGTTCGCCCAGCGTTTTATGTACCAATGCAGTGGGCACAACGGCTGAACGGAACTCCCAAAGATCCTCTGGAAGATCGCAATGACTATGGTCTGACAGTGGAAGGCCGCCTGAAGAATGGCGTCTCTCTTAAACAGGCACAGGCGGAGATGGCGACGCTCTGGAAGGGATTGCAGCAGCAATATCCCGCCGATGGCCGCAACCGAACCATGACGGTGCGCACGCAAATACAATCGCGCATTGCGCAGGATTCCATTGATGCCATTTTGGTGACTATGCTCATGGTGTTGGCTTCTCTGGTGCTGCTGATTGCCTGCGCCAACGTTGCCAACCTGCTGCTTGGTCGCGCTCGTGGACGCTCACGCGAGATGGCCATACGCATCGCGCTGGGAGTGAGCCGCACCAGGCTGCTGCGCCAGCTCTTTGCGGAAAACATTTTGCTTTCCGTAATCGGCGGGGTGTTCGGCCTGGGATTTGCCTATGGCGGCATTCGCTTCCTGCAAACCATCCCCGTGCCAACTGACTTGCCGATCGTGATTGATCCGCAGCTCAATCAGCGCGTCCTCATCTTCAGCCTGATAGCCGCTTTGGTAAGCGCGCTGGTATTTGGTCTGGCGCCGGCATTCCAGAGCCTGAAAACGGAACTTGTTTCCGCGCTTAAAAGTGCAGACACCAATAAGGCGGGCCGGCAGCGTACGCTTGGGCGCAACACTCTGGTGATCGCGCAGATTGCGCTTTCCATGGTCTTGCTGGTGGCTGCGGGCATGCTGCTGGATGGTTTTCGCAAGTCGCTGGTGACCAGCCCCGGCTTTCGCACCGATCATCTGCTGATGGCCGAGTTTGATACATCGCTTGTGCGCTACACACCGGAGCAGACTCGCATCTTCTATCGCGATCTCAAGAACCGTGTGCTGGCGCTGCCTGGCGTTCAGGCGACCTCTCTCTCTGCGGTAGTGCCGTTCCAGCCAACGCAATCACCGCGCACGGTGATTCCTGAGGGATATCAGACGCCTAAGGGCCAGCAAGATATTTCTCTGCTGAATGATGTGGTGGATGAGCGCTACTTTGACGTTATGAAGATTGATATTGTCAGTGGCCGCGCGTTTACTGCGGACGATAAAGAAGGAATGCCGCGCGTAGCGATTGTGAACCAGGAATTCGCCAAATACTTTTGGCCGGGCCAGGACCCGCTGGGCAAACGCTTCCACCTGGATACGGAAAAAGGTCCATACGTGCAGGTTGTGGGCGTGGCCCGAAATTCAAAGTACGGCTTTATCACGGAGCCTCAGGCCCGTTATTTCTATACGCCCTTTGCGCAGGAGAAGAACACGCGCATGGTCCTGCTTACGCAAAGCTCCGGCGACCCGGCCCAGCTTGCTGCTCCAATTCGGGAGATCGTCCGCTCCATGGATGCAAACGAGCCGGTGTTCAACATGCGCACTTTTTCTAACTACTATGAACTGCGCGCGCTGAGTCCGCCCAAAATGATTATGCAACTGGTAATGACCATGGGGCTTATCGGGCTGACCTTGGCGCTGATTGGGATTTACGGTCTGGTCTCTTATGCAGTGGCGCGGCGTACACGCGAGATCGGCGTGCGCATTGCCATTGGCGCGGACCGTGCCGACGTCCTAAAGCTGATTATGCGCCAGGGATTTGTGCTTGCCGGAATTGGAATTGCCATTGGCGGCATTCTGAGCGCGATAGCAGGCAAGGCTCTGGCTGCTGGATTGGTAGGACTGGGCAAGCCGAACCCGGCAACGTTTATCGTGGTGCCGGTCGCTGTGCTGCTGGTGACGATGGCTGCTTGCTGGGCGCCTGCCTGGAGAGCTTCACGCATTGATCCTATCAAGGCGCTACGCTTTGAATAAGCTAGTTCATTATCCGGCGCGGTACTATACCACCTGTTGCGTGCCTGCCATTTGCGGAACTGGAGCAGGCGGCACTGGCTGCGGCCAGAGCAGCGCTCCAAGTTTGGGATATCGCCCGCCAAAGAAATAGAAGGCATACGCAGGAAAAAAGACGGTCAAGGGAGCAATCAACATCATATAAAGGCAGAAGAGTCCCGCTATCCCCAACGCGCCCGCAATCACAAATAAAACTATTGCCCCTGCTGTTGTCCCGGCTTTAAGAGCAAAGACTCCTGGTATAACCAGCACCGAGACTGGGATTCCAATGATCACGAGCGCGGGCAGCATTGCGATGAACCCTGCAATGGCAAGAGCGATGCCTGCTCCGATGGCGAGAACCACTTTCATGCCCAGGTATCCGAGCCATGCGCCCGGTTCAGAAGCAATCACGCGCCAAAGCGCTGACCATGCATCGCCGAGCAAAAGGTCGTCCAAGGCCATAATGGGCATGATGAAATCCTTCATCAGCGTGGAGATGATGGCGAAAACCGCTGCCGCAACGATCGCACTGAGAGCAATGGAAGCAAGGATGCGGAACAGCGAGGCAATGGAATCGTCGCCGCTGAACACTCCGCCCTTGTAGGCATGCCAGAGCGGTACACCGATAATCAACACCATTGACGCAAAGGTCACTATGCGGAAAGCCAGCCAGAAACCGAAATAGCGATTGGCCTGTGACGCATATTGCCGCCAGCCTCGTTTTACTGTGGGCTGGCTGCTGATAACAGAATCAAAAAGAACAAAACGAAAGCGGCAAAACAAATAGAGGAAGATGAGCGAGGTCACAACAATGGCGGCCAGAACGGCCACAATGATGTGGAAGTAGGTATGAAAGTAGTCTGCCAGGTGAATGGCACGAATGGCCCGCTGAATTTCATATAAAGGATCGCTGGGGAAATCACCGTGAGAACCTCGTGGCGGCACCATTGGCGCGTGAAAGTTCATATTGCTAAAGGTGACCAATCCGCCGCCCAGCAAGCCAATGAACCCCATTTTGATCCACGTGCCCAGGCGGAATGGCTTGAACAGCATGGTTCCTACTCGTGAAAACGCAGGCCCAATGGCATCAATGGCAGATAGACGATTCATAAGAACTCCTGGCGGCCAGAGCGCTGCCCGCTTCAGTCTGCTGAAGCCACGATGCTAGCTTTTCCAGCGCCTTTTCACAAACCATTTTGTGTCTCAGCTTTTTGTCGCGGACACGCTGCCGCGTGGCTTCATCCAACTGCGGCAAAAGGTCAAAAGTAATGTTTGCCGGCTGAAAGTTTTTGGCTTCAGCATGGCAGATATAGTGGAGCAGAGAGCCAAGCGCAGTCTCGCGCGGCGGGGGTGTAGCCGCGCGTCCCTGGGCAATGCAGGCCACGTTTATGCCTGCCAGCATGCCCATGGCAATGGATTCCGTGTAACCCTCTACTCCAGAAATCTGCCCACTAAAGAATACGTTTGGGTGCGCCTTTAAGTTCAATGTTTCTGCAAGCAGAGCAGGCGCATTGATGTAAGTATTGCGGTGGATTTGGCCGTAACGCAGGAATTTGGCGCTCTCCAGGCCGGGAATCAGGCGCAACACGCGGGCCTGGTCGCCGAACTTCAAGTGATTTTGGAAGCCGACCAGGTTGTAAGAGTCGGCGCGCAGGTTCTCTCGCCGGAGCTGAACCACAGCGTAAGGCCATTTACCGGTCTTGGGATCGTCAAGCCCAACCGGCTTCATAGGGCCAAAGCGCAATGTGTCGCGCCCGCGCCGCGCAATCTCTTCAATGGGCAGGCAGCCTTCAAAGTAGTTCAGGTTCTCCCAGTCATGTCCTTCCACCGGTTCTGCTGCCACCAGAGCATCATAAAAGCGGCCATACTCTTCTTTGGTGAACGGGCAATTGATGTAGTCAGCGGTGCCTTTGCCATAGCGGGCCGCCATGTAAACCTTGCTCATGTCAATTGAATCGGCTTCCACGATTGGGCTGATGGAATCGTAAAAAGAAAGATGGTCGCTGCCGCTTAGGCGCGCGATTTCCTGCGAGAGCGCGTCTGAGGTCAGCGGCCCGGTAGCGATGATGGTCAAGCCATCATCTTCTCTGATTTGGGTTACTTCCTGACGGATGATTTTGATTTTAGGCTCGGCTGAGATTGCTTCAGTAACTCTGGTGGCAAAGCTCTTGCGATCCACGGCCAGCGCATGGCCGGCAGGAACGCTGGTTTCCTGCGCAATCTGCAGCAGAAGAGATCCCACTTGCCGCATCTCTTCCTTCAGCAGCCAGGGAGCAGTGTTCTCACTTTCAGATTTAAGCGAGTTGGAGCAGACCAGCTCGGCGAACTTGTCGGTCTGATGCGCGGGCGTGGATCGCACCGGCCGCATTTCATACAGCTCAACTTCCATCCCGCGGCGCGCACACTGCCATGCGGCTTCACAGCCGGCCAGGCCTGCGCCGATGATTTTGATAGTGGCAGTCACTTCGTTTTTGTCTCTGCCTGAGGATGAGTTTTTGTGACACTGGCTGCATTGGCCAGCCGTTCCAGCGCGTCCCCACGCACCAGCATTGTCTCCCATTCGCCCAGCAGCTCAGCACCCAGGGATTCATAAAACTTCAGAGCCGGCGTGTTCCACTCCAGCACCATCCAGCGCAAGCCGTAGCAGTTTTCTTCCAGCGCAATCTGCGCCAGATTCTGCAACAGCGCTTTGCCAATCCCTTTGCCGCGCATCTCCACAAGGACGAAGAGATCTTCCAGGTAAAGTCCCGGCTGTCCGCGCCAGGTGGAGTAGTTGTAATGAAATAAAGCAAAGCCCGCTGGCCTGCCATCCCACTCGGCAATCAGGCAGCGATATTTCGGCTGCGGGCCGAAGCCATCGCGAATGAGGCTTTCTTCTGTAGCGACCACGGCGTCAGGCTCACGTTCGTATTCAGCCAAACGGCGGATAAAGTCCAGCATGAGAGAAGCATCGGCCTGGGTTGCTTTGCGGATGGAGAGCATGATACTTCAAGTTTACAAGGGAAAGAGCTGACTGGGCTCTGGCGTCTAAGCGGTTGCTTTGAACTGTTTCAGCGCTTCGTCTTCCGCGGGATAGTCAAATTGAGCGAGTGATTGGGCGGGCGGGTTGGCGCGGTCCCAATCGATGGTCCGGCGGATGGCCTCTTCACGCGAAACCAACTCACGGTATCCAAGCTCTTTGCGAATGCGCTCTGAGGACGCGACTATATGTTGCCTGGTATTTCCGGGCCAAAGTAGATGTTTAGGGGTTCGGTCATGCGGCAGGACGACAAATTCTCCGCTCCAGCCGGTGGCTGCCGCAATTTTCTTTGCCCAATCCAGCTCGCTAAAGAATTCTGTCTCACACACGTTGTAAATCCGGCCCGCAGCTCGTGGTGAAGTTGCCGCCAGTGTGATTGCAGCAGCTACATTCTCCACATATCCGCGCGGCGTGCGCATAGCGGCATCATCATCGGCAAAGATGATCTGCCTGCGTCCGTCATCCATGCGCTTCAGAACCGGATGAAAGCGCTGAACCGGATCGCCCGGACCATAGATCATGGGCAGGCGCAAAACTGTTCCGGGCAGTTTTGGCTCGCTCAGCACTGCCTGCTCCACAGGAATCTTGTCATACTCTTCGTCAACCCAGGGATAGATCGCGGCTCGCATACGATCCAGCGCTTCAGGCGGGTAGACGTTGTGGCTGGTCCTGAGCTCTGACTCCTCAGTGAGTGGCAACTCCTGGAGCCCACCCGAATCAAATCCGTGAAAAACACCCCAGGCGCGATAGACGTCCATGCTGCTCAGCGCAACCACGCGGCCAGTGATGCCGCGGAAGGTGTCCATGAGTTGCACGGCCTGGCGGCCTGAACTGAGAACAAAGTCGATGATGACGTCGAACTTTTCCTGCGTGAGCTGCTCACGAAAGTCAGGCAGATGATTGCGGTCGCCAATGATTTGCCTGGCGTTCTGGGGAAGGGGCCGTTTCCCGCGATGAAAAATAGTTACGCTGTGTCCACCGTGCTGAAGCTGCTGGGTAACAAATGGGCCGATGAAGCCGCTGCCGCCGATGAGAAGGACTTTCATACTGCGCTCCGCTTATGACCACTGTTTCACAGAGATTCAGCCTCTTGCAACTTTGCTCTTTCTGCCTGACGGCGTGTCGGGATATAGTCAGGGTGCAAAATTCCATGAAAAACTTTTTAGCGGCACTTTGTTTTCTATTGGCGGCGTTTGCGCCCGCAACAGCCCAGGATAGTGACGAGCGCATTCGCTCCTTCGATGCCCGTATCACTATCAACACCGACGGAAGCATGTTGGTGAAGGAGACCATCGCGATCACGTCCGCCGGGGAATCGATCCAGCATGGCATCTATCGTGAGTTTCCTACCCGCTACAAAGACCGCCATGGCAACCAGCATTCGGTGCTGTTTGATATTGTTAGCCTCAATCGCGACGGACACTCCGAACCCTACCACACCGAGGACATCAGCAATGGAGTGCGCGTTTATTTCGGCAGCGCCACCTATGATCTTCCGCCGGGTAAGCACACCTACGAATTTGAGTACCGCACTGACCGCCAGCTTGGCTTCTTTGCCGACCATGACGAACTTTACTGGAATGTGACAGGAAACGGCTGGCAATTCCCCATCGATGCAGTCAGCGCCACGGTGTTGCTTCCGCCGGAGGCGCGCAGGCGGGCGATGGATCTGGAAGGCTATACGGGTTATCAGGGCGAAAAAGGCCAGGCATATACAGCGAAGCGCGATAATGCGGGCAATCCGGTATTTCGTGCAGAAAAGCTCGTACCCAACCAGGGCCTGACGATTGTGGTCACGTGGCCCAAAGGAATCATCGCCGAACCTACGGCTGCGCAGAAGCGCGCGTGGTTCATCGCCGACCACAAGCCGGAGATCCTGGGCGTCGGCGGGATCTTCATTGCATTTCTCTATTATTTGGTGGTTTGGACGGCGGTTGGCCGTGACCCAAAGCACGGAACCATCATGCCACTGTACGAGCCACCAGACGGGATGTCACCGGCCGCTGTTCGATTTCTGGAACGGATGGGGTTTGACGATAAAGCTTTTACCTGCGCGATCATCGGGCTGGCGGCAAAAGGCTATCTGAGGATCGAGCAAGACGAGTCAAAGACTTACAAGCTGATACGCAAGGGCAAAGCGCCGAGCGAGAGCGGACTTTCAGCCGATGAGAAAGCGCTGGCAAAGATCCTGTTTGAAGACGGCGCTACGCTGACGCTCACTAATGCAAAACACACGCTGCTTTCGCGCGCCCAGACGGCACTCGAGACCACGCTGCACGCGACCACCGAAATCGGTTTCTTCGCCACGAACGGCAAGTATGTCTTGCCTGGCGTGATCCTCTCGTTTATTTCCATCGCGGCCATGGTGGCCACCAGCCGCGGCACGCAGCTGGCGGTGATTCTGTTCATGTCAGTCTGGCTTACGGGCTGGAGCTTTGGCGTGTACGCTCTGCTCAGCAGCGTGATTCGCGCGTGGCGCAGCGTGCGTGCGGGAGGAGTACTGAGCGCGGCCGCTGCGATATGGACAACTATCTTCAGTATTCCTTTCGTGATTGGCGAATGCGTTGGGTTGGGCATCCTGCTGTTCGGCGCCGGAGTGGTTGCAACCTTGATCATTGCCTTAGCAGCGTTCATCAACGTGCTGTTTCATCATCTGCTGAAAGCGCCGACGCTGGCCGGACGGGCGCTGATGGACCGCGTGGAAGGTTTCCGGATATTCCTGAAAGCCGTGGAGGTCGATCGTCTGCAGACCATGGCCCCACCGCCGAACAAAACTCCGGAGCTGTTTGAACGATTTCTACCGTATGCTCTGGCGCTCGGGGTGGAGCAGGCCTGGGCCAACCAGTTTTCTGAAGTGCTGGCACAAGCCGCGACGGCAGGCGGCTCAACCAGAGGCTATTCGCCTTCATGGTATTCGGGTTTTAACACAACAACTTTCTCAGCATCATCGTTTACCTCCAGCTTCGGCAGTTCGTTTTCAAGCGCGGTCTCGTCATCATCAACGGCCCCGGGCTCGTCGTCGGGTGGAGGCGGCGGTGGATCTTCAGGCGGTGGAGGCGGCGGTGGGGGCGGAGGCGGCTGGTAAGAATACAAACCTGGTTTTTCCGCACTATGCAATTGTAGGGAGGCTGGGTGATCGCCTATACTCGACCGCCATGAAATTGACGGTCATTAAGTTGACGAGCTTTAAATTGACGAGCTTTGGATTATTGGGATTACTGTCACTGCTGGCGATTTCAGCCTGCGCACAGACCGCACCAAACAAGCCGGCGCAGCCCGCTTCTGCTGAAGACGAAGCGGCTGTTCGGGCAATCGTGCTTCACTGGCAGCAGAGCTGGGAACACTTTGATGCTTCAGTGTTGCAAGGCGATTACGCCGACGATGCCGACTGGCTGAATGCATTTGGCGTTCGCATTAAAGGCGGCGCAAAGATTGTGGAGTTTGTGAGCAGGGTGGTAAAGCGTCCTGGCGTGCAGGGACGCCAGACCACATGGGACGAGCCCTTGATCCGCTTCATCCGTCCGGACGTGGTTGTGGCTTACCGCGATTACAGAACAGTTGGCCACAAGACTCTGGATGGAAAAGTAATGCCGCAGAGAAACACTCACTCAACCTGGATTTTGACTAAAGATAGCGGGAAGTGGCTCATCGCCAGCCAGGTAATCTCTGATGACAATGCCGCGGCGACACCAATCGCGAAGTAGCACGCCAGACATTCGCCTAAATGATGATTCGCTCGTCGCCCACGCGGCGCGTGATGCGTTGTTGGTCGAGATATTCCAGCAGCGGGATGGCATACTTACGCGTCACGCCAATCAGGTCTTTAAAGGTGGGCACGTCGATCTTTGGAGTTTTGGTTTTTTGTGTGGCCATGAGCTGGCGCAGGCCTTCAAGCGCCGTGTGATGAAAGACCAGATCGTCGGCCAGCTTGATCAGCACACGATCACGCAGCAGAAGCGTCACCAGCTTTTGTGCTCGCGCTTTATCGATCGGCAATTTGTCCAGAACATCTTTCATGAACGGGACTTTAAGCCCGGCTTCGGCAAAGGCGCGCTCAATCTGCTGCTTGGCCTTGGCTTCATCGTCTTTCAGCTCAATGCCCCGGCCAGCTAGCCGAACCTGCTCGCCGGTAGCTTCAACTTTTTTCTCGCGCACAAGCTGGGCCAGCAGGGCTTCCATCACCGGCTGGTTAAGGCCAAGTTTTTCCCGCAACTCTTCTTTGCTCATGCCGCCCACCAGCGGGTTGGCTTTGTGAAACGCCTCCAGCGTAGCAACAAGCTTCTGTGTTGTTCTCTGTGCAGCATCGCTTGCGAGCAGGAATTCTCCTACCTGAATCACCTGTTTCTGCTGCACCAGCGCAGCGATCATCGGCTGCAGGACTGACGACTTCAACCCGGTCTCGCGCACGGCTGCTGCCAGCGACAAAGCTTCATGCCCGCGGCGCGCGATCCGTGCCAGCAACGCCTCTTGCCGGCTGCCGGAAGATTGCGTCTGCAGAAAAGCCTGGAGTGCGTCGGGCTTTTGCCGGTGCAGAGGAAATGCGTCCAGCACTACGGCGCCGCCAATCGTGATCACGGGAGAAAACTGGCGCAGGATAGCGCGATCACCGGCCAATAGCAGCAGAGGTTCGGCAGTGCGAAGCTGCGCAAAAGCCGTAGCTCCGGGCTTAAGTTCGTTTACGCCGTGCAATGTCACTTCGGCAATCGTCTCTGAGGCAAAGGCGTGGAGATGGACGCGCGCGCGGTTCTTGAGCGGCCTGGCGTCTTTGAGCAACGCAAGCTGAGCTTCAATTCTCTGCGTCGTCTCAAACACTCCAGGCGCGGTCAGCGTCATGCCTCGGGCAAGCTCTTCCACCTGCACGCCGGCCAGGTTAAGCGCCGTGCGCTGGCCTGCGATCGCCTGATCGGCCACGTTCGAGTGCACCTGCACGCCGCGCACGCGGGCGCGCTTGCGCGGAGGAAAGACCTCAACTTCTTCTTCCTTCTTTACTTTGCCGGCGATCAGCGTGCCCGTCACCACAGCGCCAAATCCTTTCATAACGAAGACGCGGTCAATGGGCAGGCGGAAGAGCGCTTCGGTATCGCGCGCAGGAACCTCGGCGGAAAGGCGGATGATCTCCCGCTTCAGCTCGTCCAGCCCTGTGCCTTTGAGTGCACTGACGGCGACCACGGGCGACCGGCTGGTATCGAGAAACGATCCGCGCACAAAATCCTCAATCTCCATCTTCACAACGCTCAGCGTGTCTTCATCCACCAGGTCGGCTTTGGTAATCACGGTAATGCCGCGCGGGATAGAAAGCAGCCGGCAAATTTCAAAGTGCTCGCGCGTCTGCGGCTTGATGGATTCATCGGCGGCAATCACCATCAACACCAGGTCCATTCCGCCGACGCCGGCGAGCATGTTGCGCACAAAGCGCTCGTGCCCAGGAACGTCGATGAAACCGAAACCGAGTTTTTCTCCGCTGGACGCAGCGAGTTCCAGATGAGCAAAGCCAAGATCGATGGTGATGCCGCGCCGCTTCTCTTCTTCCAGCCGGTCGGCATCAATGCCGGTAAGGGCTTTGACCAGCGCGGTCTTGCCGTGATCGATGTGTCCGGCGGTGCCGATGATGATGCTTTTCATGTCCGATGAACAGTGTAATTGTTCATCGAGGTCTTTAGAGACTCATGGCCCGCGCTTTCCCTTCAGGATCAAGAAATGGAGATGAATGGACGGCCGAATCCAAGCTGGCTTTAAGCTGCTGTCCTTGCGCGGAAACGATGACTCCAGCGATAAAGAAGACGAACCAGACAACTGCACCCATGAGAAAGGAAACCAACCCAACCATTTCACTTGTTCCACGGCCAAAGGCGTCTGAAGCGCCGGCGAAGCCAAGAATTAAAACCAACACGCCGGCTACCGCGCCCAGAACTTTGATGAGCGTTCCCAAGCCGACGATGAATCGAGCAACCCTGTAGCCATCTATATAGCGGCTAGCAGCACGATCCGCGAGGTCGCCGGGAAGAGTTGCTGCCATCGGTTGCAACGCAGGAGCTGCTCCGATGCCCAGGGCGGAATTGAGATCAGAATTTGCCATGATGGGTCCCCCGATTAAGTTTTCTGCCGGGCATAAAGGACAAAGAAAAATGCAGCCATGCAGGCTTCAGCCAGTATCCACGATGCACGATCAAGGACATAAGGGGTCATTGTATTGGCCTGAAATGACCTAATCCTCATGAGGGTTGAGACGAGGTTGTAGACGCTCAGAGCGGTATTCAAGATAAGGGCTATGCCAGAAAGCAAAGTGACGATTTTCATGCGAAACGGGAATATATCGGCAAACGACTAAAATGTAAACAAAATACCCGAGGTTGGCGACTTCCGAAACCTCACTTGACCCCAAATTTCTCAGTCGGAATTTGCTTGAAATGTTGCTTCAAGCATGTTAATCTAAGTCTTTAATTTACAATATGTTATGTAGCAGTATCGGCTTTATTTTATTAAGCCGATATTCTGTTTTGGGGGATGCTCGAACCTGCCAAATGTCCTGCACCCCAAAAGTGAGACAGAGATAATATCCCCACAGAGCAGAAAAGGAGCTGCGAGTGGCGAATTTCAAAGGCGCAAAAAACGCGGGTTGCCGTTTTGGCAGGCCGCGGTGGCCAGGGTACAGGCAGGAGAGAATTTAGCGGAAGTGGCGCTGGAGTTGGGAGTGGATCGGCGGGGACTGGCGCGGTGGCAGGAGCGTCTGGATCCGGAGATGCTGCGAACGGACAGGCGGCGAGAGAAGGCGCTGGTGGAGGAAGTGGAGCAGTTGAAAAGGGCTTTGGCCGAGAAGGTACTGGAGGTGGATTTTTTGCGCGGTGCCTTGCACAAGGTCGAGGCGCGACGTCGGCAGAGCGGAAGCGTTGGCGGGCCGGAGTCTACGACCAGATCCAGGAAGTAATGCGTGTGCAAGGCAGCGAGTGGGAAGGAAAGTTAGAAGAAGGAAAGGCATCTGGCGGTTTGAGTGTAGAGAAGATGTGCCGGGTGGCGGTAGTGAGCCGGGCAGGATACTACCGCAGCTTTGCTGAGCAATGTCCGGACGAAGAAGAGATGATGGTGCGAGCGGTGATCCAGAAGATCGTAGTGGAGCATCGGCGGCGCTACGGATACCGGCGGGTATGGTTTGAGCTGAACCACAAGCAGGGGATGGTAGTGAATCACAAGCGGGTGCTGCGGCTGATGCGGGAAGACAATCTGCTGGCGCTCGAGCGGAAGCAGTATGTGATGACCACCGATTCCAAGCACAGCCTGGAGATAGCCTTAAACCTGGCCCGGCACATGAAACTGACAGCGGTAAACCAGTTGTGGGTGGCCGACATCACCTACATCCGGTTAGGGAAAGAGTTTGTGTATCTGGCGGTGGTGCTGGATGCCTACTCACGCAAGGTGGTGGGTTGGGAACTGAGCCGTAGTTTGAGCAGCCAGCTGGCCGTGAGAGCGCTGGAACAGGCGATTGTAATGCGGCAGCCGGGGCCGGGTCTGGTGCACCACTCCGATCGGGGAGTGCAGTACGCGTGCCGTGAGTATGTAGCACTGCTGGAGAAACACCAGATGGTGGCTAGCATGAGCCGTCCGGGCAATCCGTATGACAATGCGCGCTGTGAGCGGTTCATGCAGACGCTGAAACAGGAAGAGATTAATGCCAGCGTCTATCGCGATCTGCAACATCTGCGGGAAAACCTGGGTGACTTCCTGGAGCGCTACTACAACAGGAAACGTCTGCACTCGGCGCTGGGGTATCGCACCCCGGAGGAGTTTGAACGAGAACAGAGCCAAAACCAGGACCCAAGTCTGAAGGTGGCAACAGTGACTTTAACCTTTGGGAGAGCTAGTACATTACTGGGATCGGGGACGGGGACTCAAACGCCGTCCCCTTCCCCGAACCCCAACCCCCTGCTGGAGAACAACGAGGGTGCACTATGACTCTATGGACTGTCCCAAATCAGGGGTTCACCGTTCACCATCACATCTGTGGGATAAATTTTCTGTCTCACCTCAGGGGTGCACCTCAGAGTATTTCTTCATAATTGGGATAGTCCACCGAGTCCAGAGGATTTGGAAAAATTCGATCACTAAATGTTAGCCTTCGGCCACGAATGCTTTCGTAATTGATTCGCTCAATAGATTTGCGCTACATTTGGCATATGCTG
>DASTCT010000019.1:0-14065 GCA_035710845.1 Candidatus Angelobacter sp. | reverse complement strand
ATTCAGAGAAGAGCGCGAGTCTTGGTCATCGTGAACAGTGTCCGGTTTTCAACGAGAGCGAAATGGCGCTTCTCTAAAGCCCGAGGGCGTCGACGCCCTCGTTTACTCTTGACACCGCCGTCGTTGTTATAGACGGGATTTTACAAAATCTATAAGCCTGATTTTTCCGTTGCGCTCAATCCCACCCTCATCAACGTCCTTGTAACTTCGCCTAGAGAGGCAAACCGCTCATCTTTCGTCAATCCATGAAAGTAGCGGTAATAAATCTGCTGGATGATCACCGCAGTTTTGAACGTCGCAAACACGTAATAGAAGAGTATCTGCGAAAGATCACGCCCAGTCTTTTCTGCGTAGCGCTCTGCAAGCTGGGCGCGGCTCAGCATACCGGGGAGGATTGTCGGCCCCCAGCGCACCATCTGCATCTCCGGCGGATCGCCCGGATCGACCCAATAGGCCAGCGCGGTGCCCAGATCAGTAAGTGGATCGCCCAGCGTGCACATCTCCCAATCCAGCACAGCTTTTATGTGCGTAATGTCATCAGCATCAAGCACCATATTGTCAAACTTGTAATCATTGTGAATCAACGTCCCTGCGCTCTGCGTCGGCATGTGCTCGCGCAGCCAGGCTGAGAGTGGCTCGACTTCAGGAAGGTCGTGCGTCTTTGATCCGCTATAGCGCTCAATCCAGCCGCGAACCTGCCGCTCCAGGTAGCCTTGCGGCTTGCCCAGCTCCCCCAGGCCAAGCGCGTTGTAATTCAGCCGATGCAGGGCGGCAAGCCGGTCAATGAATGACTCGCTCAGCTTTCGCGCTGTCTCAACGTCAAGGTTAAAACCCTGCGGCAAGTTTCTACGCAGGATCACGCCGCGCACTCTTTCCATGACATAGAATGGCGCTCCAAGAATGGATTCATCAGTGCAGTGGAGCAGAGGCCGCGGCGCGGGATAGGCATCATGCAACCGGGTCAGCACATGATATTCACGTCCCATATCGTGGGCTGACTTTACCTTGCTTCCAAATGGCGGCCGCCGCAGGACCATTTCTTTTTCGCCCAGCGATACCGAATATGTCAGGTTGGAGTGTCCGCTGGGAAACTGCTTTACCACCAGTGGGCCGCGGAGATCGGGAAAGTGGCTGCGCAAATACGGTTCCAACCGCGCCAGGTCGAGTTCTTCTCCGGCCCGAACAGCGCGGGAGTTATCCTGCAACTCTTGTGCTACGGAAGGATTGGGTGTGGCCTCGGCTGCCATAGCGACCTCTCGTTATCCTTGCAAACCCTGCTTGTCCTTACCTGTGCGTGATCAAATCAGGATCGGTAAAGTGCGGAGTAGCATTATACGAGCTTAGAGTAAATCGTCCGCCTGAGAACAGAAATTCGCTGTAAGCGCAGTTTCTCACCATCCAGGCTGTTTTCAATGTTGCCTCAGTAGAAAGGTTGAGAGCGCGCTGCATGGCCACGCCCACGGGCCCGCCGGAGCTAAAGATTACAATCTGCTGCCCACGGCTGCCATTCGATGCAAGCTGCGCAAGCCCGCGCTGTACTCGGGAGCAAAAATCCGGCCACGGCTCAATCCCCTCCAACGGGATTTGCCCTTCAGCCCAGCGGCCGATCACGACCTCAAACATTCTTTGAAACGTTTTGAATTGTTCCGGCCGCGTGCGCGATTCCTTGAACGCCTGGTTCATTTTGTTAAGCTCGGCATCCGTCTCTATCAGTCCGGGCAGGCTGCGTTCAATCACCAGCTCGGCTTGAAACTCGTCAAAACCTTCCAGCACCATTGGTTCAGGAAACGGAACGCCGGCACTTCTGTAAGCTTCACCCACAATTCTGGCGGTTGCACACTGGCGCACGCGCGGACCTGAATAGACGCGGTCAAAACGGAGGTTCAAGCCTGCCCAGTACTCGCCCAGAATACGGGCCTGTCTTTCGCCCTTGGGTGAGAGCTTGTCATAGTTACTTTCAAGAAAAGATGCTTGTCCGTGTCGGACCAGAAAAAGGCGGCTCATTCGGGAATCAGGGTTGAAAAGAGAGGATATCATGCGCCGGTGTCGCTGCCATGAGGAAGACACACCTATATCCTGAAATCCGAGCAATCAAACTAATCCAGAGATTAGCTGAGCTAATCTCTGTGGGCTTAGGGCTTGGTTGTGGGAATACGAACGTCAACGCCATTCACGGCGTTAGCATGTTCGGTAGCAGTAGCGTCAAGCTCAGAGAGAGCAAATTTATGCGCTGCATGCTCATCCATGATCCAAAGAGTCTCGCCGGCAATGGCATAGTTCTGCGCCGTCACTCTGCGGCCATCCTTAAAGATGAACACTGCGGGCTGTCCCGGCTCCTTGGCTGAAATGGATGAGTTGGAATTGGACTCTGAACGATTGTAGTAATCGCGGTTCTCACTGCGCAGGTCTTCCACTTCATCCGTCAGGTGCTGGACATCAGCAGCGAGTTGAGCGTTGCTGCCGTTATCACTGTTCTCGGCTGCGGGCGCTGGAGGCGGCGGTGCGTAGTAGCCTGGCGGGTATCCATCGTAGAGAGGATCCCAGAAGGGTGCGCTAATAAAAGGCCCGCCGATAAATGGCCCACTGAAGAACGGGTCACCAAAGAAAAATCCGCTATCAAAGAAGAATGGCGAGAAGAAGAAGGGTGAGAAGCAACCAAAGCATCCGCGCGCAAAAAATCTGTGATGGAAGAAGAATCTGTTGTTGTTAAACCTGTTGTTAAAGAAGAATCCGTTGCGGAAGCGTACAAACCCGTTTGTCCTGCCAGGGAATGACGCGAACCGTCCAGAGGTATGCGCGAATACGTGCGCTCCTGAAGGAGCAAATGTCCGCGGTGCAAACGTCCTGGGGGCAGTCCTGGGGGCAAAGGTGCGAGGAGCGAAGGTACGAGGAGCAAAGGAGCCGGGGGCAGAACGAGGAGCAAATGAGCGTGAAGGCGCAAATCCTCTGGGGCCGCTTGGAGCGCTGGAGTGGAACCCGCTACTACCTCTGAAACCACCACCGCCCATACTGCGGCCGCCGCCCATACCACGCTGTGCATAAACTGGCAAAGAAAGTAGACACGCTAACCCGATCACCGTGATTGAAGTAAGCCGCCGCATATTTTTAGTCCCTTATATATTGTAGTCCCGCAGTGCAAGGCGAAACACGGGGTATTTTTCCAGTGTTTTCAATCATCTGCTGGCAATTTGACAGCCGCAACTATAATTTCCGCCATGAAAAAACCCATTTTTGCGGTAATACTCCTGCTCATATCACTGCCAGTATTGGGCCAGACTAAGAAACCGATCTCTGCCCATAAGACTTCTGATGCGACAGCGACTTCCAGCGTCTATCACATGGAAGAGGGATTTGTTGATGCTCATGGCGTGCTGATCTATTACATGATTGTTGGCCATGGCGCGCCGCTGATGATCGTTCACGGCGGCCCCGGCGCGTCGCACGATTATTTCTTGCCATATCTCTTACCGCTGGCACGCACCAACAGGCTCGTCTTTATTGATGAGCGCGGCTCAGGCCGTTCAGAAAAACTTGAAGACGCCAGCCAGTACACGGTTGAAAACATGGTGGAAGACGTGGAAACGGTTCGGCAGGCGCTTCATCTGGGCAAGATAAGCCTGTTTGGACACTCTTATGGCGGGGTGCTGGCGCAAGCTTATGCGTTCAAGTATCAGCAAAACCTCACGCATCTGATTTTGGGCGGCACGTTCTACTCGACCAGTGAGATGAACAAAGTCCTGGCGGAAGAGAAGAACGCCATGCCTGCTGATGCGCTGGCGAAATTGAACGATCTTGAGAAAGCCGGTCTCTTTGGCAAAGGCAAAGACTGGGAAAAGAACCGTTATCCTGATGACTACGCCAAGCTGGCCTGGGGCGATGGATATTTTCCGTTCCTGTATCAGCACCATCCTGATCCCAACTATGATCCGGTTGCAGGCAATACCACAAACTCGTGGGATCTCTATCGCGAGATGTGGGGATCGCATGGCGAGTTCGTGATTGACGGCAATCTGAAATCGGTGGAGTATCTGGACAGGCTGCCGAGCATCAAGGTGCCTACACTGCTGATCTGCGGCGATCACGATGAATCGAACCCAAGACTCTCACGCACGATGCATGAAAAGATCACTGGATCAAAATTGGTAGTGGTGCCGCAAGCGGGACACCTGGCGTTTGTCGATCAGCCGAATATTTACATCAAGGCGGTAACGGATTTTCTGAAAGGGAAGTGATGGCATCCCCTCCCTTGAAGCTTCTGTAGCCGTAATACAACAGAGGAGTTAGGCAATGCCAGTACCTTTGAAATGGCTCTGCGTGGCAGTGTTGACGGCCGCCACGCTAAGGGCACCAGTGAGCCTCGCCGCGCAGGAACTCACAACGCGCTGCGACCCTCCTGCCGGTTCTTTAGGGCGATTGACTCAAACTCAGAAAAAAGCGTTTATGGAGTCGCAGGATATGTTCATAGCGGGCCGCTATGCCGATGCGCTTGCACAATTACGCGGTTTGTTGGCACAGCTTCCTCTAAATACTCCGGCACAGATCGCGATCGCGGAGCGGACAGCGGAAGCAGCGATCGAAGCGCGAGAGTGGGCCTATGCAATATCACTTCTGCGGCCCATCGAAGAACACGATGATAGAGATTGTCCGGCAAGAACGCTTCTGGCACGGGCTTACGCTGAAAACGGGCAGCCGGCAGAGCGCGACGCCGAGATCAGCGCTCTCAATGCGCTGCACAAACAGACTCCAAAATCGCCCATCGGCAACCTCGATATGTTCCTGTTAGAAAGGCACAGCCCGAAGAATGGGGGGAGTGTCGCGATTGGGTATGTTTTGCGCCCCTTTGGACCCCACAACACTCATCTCTCAGCAGAGATCTCTGACGCTTCTGGCGGTACGATTCTCCACATAGAGCTCGACAGCGACGATGGTGACCAAGTGTACTTCAGAGAAATCCATCCCGACCTTGCAGCCAAGGGTGATCGACGGTTTTCCCTTGATTTATTCGGACCAGATCGGACTCTGCCCAACGGCAGGATCGATCACCTGCATGCCCTCATTCAATTCTTCGACGGCAGGCCGACCTATGACACAGTGCGCGAACGCATCTTCGCAATTGCGGAACACAGCGACGAGGCGCAAAGCCTTTTGGATCGTTAATTGCAGTAAGTCTGCGGAAGTTGGCTAGCTACGGACTTCGGAAAGCAAAACTAGCTCGTGTTGATCTTCAGCGTTAGGCTAAACTTTCAGAGTAACTCTCTGCCCGCCGCATAGCCGATTCACCTTTAATCAAATCCGCCGCCTTCTCTGCAATCATGATCGTCGGCGCATTTGTGTTTCCGCCTATGACTAGCGGCATGATTGAAGCATCCACCACGCGCAGCCCTTCCACGCCGTGAACGCGAAGCTCGGAGTCGACGACCGACGCTGTGTCAGTGCCCATCTTACAGGTGCCCACGGGATGATAGAGCGTCTCCACAAACTTCCTGATGTGGGATATGAGTGCCTGATCGTCTTTGGCATCCGGGCCGGGATGAAGCTCTTTGCCGCGATAGGGAGCAAACGCTTTAGTAGCTACTAGTGAGCGCGAAAGCTTGACGCCTTCCAACATCACGTCCATGTCTCTGGGATCGGAAAAATAATTAGCGCGGATGGAAGGTGCGTCGATTGGATTGCTGGAGCGCAGGCGGATTTCGCCACGGCTAAAGGGATGCAGCAATGTTGGCCCGAAGGCGAACGCATGGCCATTGAATTTTTGGAATCCGTGCTCTACAAAATAGCCTGCGCCAAAATGAAATTGCAGGTTGGGAGTCTGGCCTGGCGACGAGGTATTTAGAAATGCTCCGCCTTCGGCCACGTTTGAGGTCAACGGACCTTTCTTAAAGCAGAGATACTGTGCGAGGCTGGAAAGGCTCTCTGCACCGGCCAGGCTGACGGGCTTGGTACATTCAAAAACCATGCCGGTGCACGGATGGTCCTGCAAGTTCTGGCCCACGCCGGGCAGATCACAAACCAAAGGAATATCAAAGGCGCGCAGATGTTCTGCCGGGCCTACACCGGAGAGCATGAGCAGTTGTGGTGATCCAATCGCGCCGCCAGACAGGATAATTTCCCGCTCAGCCCGCTCCTGCGTACTTCCTCCACCTTGCTGAAAGCTCACAATGGCTGCGCGCTTGCCTTCAAAATAAATTCCGAATACATGCGCGTCAGTCTTCACGGTGAGGTTCGGTCGCGAGATGACCGGATGCAGGAAAGCTGCGGCTGCGCTGTGGCGTTTGCCATTGAACTGCGTGACCTGGTAGAAGCCGAACCCATCCTGCGATTCGCCATTGAAATCAGGGTTGCGCTTGAATCCGGCTTCCTGCCCTGCGGCAACAAACGCTTCAGAGAGAGGGTTGATGGTGCGGAGATCGCTTACATGTAGCGATCCTGCGGCCCCGTGATAGGCAGACGCGCCGTGCTGCTGGTTTTCAGACTTTTTAAAATAGGGAAGCACATCATCATAGCCCCAGCCGGGATTGCCCAGGTCGCGCCAGCCGTCATAGTCAGCACGGTTGCCGCGGATATAAATCATCGCGTTGATTGAGCTGCTGCCACCCAGGACCTTGCCGCGCGGCCAGAACAAACTGCGATTGGCGAGTTGCGCTTCCGGATCAGTGTAATAAGCCCAATCACAGGGAGTTTTAAAGAGCTTGGAGAACGCAACAGGAATCTGAATTTCTTTGCGGGTATCGCGGCCGCCGGCCTCTAATAGCAGCACTTTTACTTTGGGGTCTTCACTCAGGCGGTTGGCCAGCACGCATCCGGCAGAACCGGCGCCGATGATGATGTAGTCATACATGGGCTTACTCCCGGGGACGGACTAGAAAACGGGCAACGCTCGAAAAGAAACAGTTGCCGAGAATTGTAGCGCGAAAATTGCTGGCTACGTGCCCAGAGATGGTGAGCTTGTTGCGCGGTGCGTTTCGTCCCGGCGATTTACCGGCGTGAGCTTATGGCCGCAAACGTCATCTCTGCCGCTTTACTCTTTGTCTTACGTTTCCAGGCGGCGAACAGTTCAGCGTAAGAGAACGTGATGTACTGGCTGGGCGCAATGTGGAGCAATCGCGCGGTCGCGTCAATCCATTCCGGCGGGCCCTCGATTTCGCCATACGCGCCGATAGGAGTTTCATCCAGCACCACATGGCCGGTGGAGTCGGCCCATTCGCTGCGGAACTTCTCATAGCGGAAGCTTGGCTGGAACCCAAGCGATTCAAAGATCCGGGCTGCAGCTTCGCCGTTTTCGACCGGGGTTTCAATCTCCCGGCGCGACTTGTGCCGCCCTCCACTGGTGCCGCTTTTGTCCTTATAGGTTAGGGTCCATTTTTCACCGAATTTCCTGAGCCGCAGCAGAGCGCCGCGCCGGCGAAGCTTGCTGTCAGGCTGGTCATAGAGGGTGTTGAATTCATGGGTTCGGGGGGTGATGATGCTGAAACCGGCTTCGGTCAGGCGGCTGGTGAGGGCGTCCATATCGTCAATCAGGAACTTAATTTCGACTTCGCGGTCAGATGGCACGGCCAGTTCAGTATAAAGAAGCGGCCATGGATTGAGGGTTGAGCGGTAGCAAATTTCACTTGCGTTTAGCCGTGTGCAAGGCTTTTCAGAGCGGGAACTGTCTAAGCTATTGGCGAGAAATAGAAAATCCCCATGTTTTCTTTATAAGCCATTGATAAATAAGCGATTATTTTGCAAATCAATGGTAATCCCAAAACAACAAGTTTCTGTTGGTGAGCATCTAAGATCGGGTACAATGATTAGGGTAAGAAGCTTAGACCAAGCATTTGGAACAGTGGTAAAAAAGACACGCCAGGAGTTTCGGAGAAGATAAGGCGATTGCTATTTTGTCTTTGCAATCCATAGAATTACCGGCGGCGTCACTTGGGGAACCCAGATTCTGTATGTCAAGGAGTTTGCATGAACCGAGTACTGTCCATTCTGGCGGCGGCCTTATTTTTGGCTGCCAACGTGGGGGCGGCTCCAGTTCCAAACCACCAACAGCCCAGAGCCAAAAACAGCGCCATCCCCGTGGCCTCAAACACAGCCAAGAAAGCTAAAGCTGAACCCAAACCCTACCAGGTAGGCAATGCGTCCTGGTATGGCAAACAGTTTCATGGCAAGACCACAGCCAGCGGCGAGGATTTCGACATGTTCGAGTTCACAGCCGCTCATCGTACGCTGCCTTTGGGAACCTTTGTAAAGGTGACCAACCTTAAAAATGGCAAGTGGATCATCGTCCGGGTCAATGACCGCGGCCCTTATGTGGGCAATCGCATCATGGACCTGAGCTACAGCGCCGCCCGAATGCTCAACTTCCGCGACGGCGTGGAGCGGGTCCGGCTTGACCTGATTCAGCCTCAGCACGTAGCGGTAAACCAGGCTTACAGCGGACAATAAGCGACAACTATATACTGGGAAGTATGGCTTCCAAGCTTTCCAGCACTCTTGCCTCGCCCGCATCCTCCGGGATGCGGGAACGGCTTATTGTTGCTCTGGATGTTTCCAGCGCCAGCGCTGCCCATTCGCTTGTCCAGAGGATTGGCGACGCGGCGGGAATCTACAAAGTGGGATTGCAGCTTTTTACGGCTGAAGGGCCCAGCTTTGTGCGCGATCTGGTTCGCTCAGGAAAGCGTGTTTTTCTCGATCTGAAGCTGCACGACATCCCGAACACCGTTAGCCATGCGGTAAAGAGCGCGGTAGATCTCGGGGTGCACATGCTGACCGTCCATGCCAGTGGCGGAGCTGCCATGCTGCGCGCAGCCACGGAAGCAGCAGGCGGCAAGCTGAACGTTTTGGCAGTAACTGTCCTTACCAGCCTTAGCGATGAAGACCTGGAAGAGACTGGGATCGCCGGCCGGGTTACCGACCAGGCTTTGCGAATGGCAGCGCTAGCTCAGAACGCTGGATGCCAGGGGATCGTCAGCTCGCCGAGAGAAGCTTTGCTAATCAGAAAATCCCTGGGCGAAGGCTTTGCCATTGTGACGCCCGGCATACGGCCTGCCGGTGCAGAGAGCAATGATCAGCAGAGAATTGCCACGCCAGCCCAGGCCATTGTGAATGGAGCAAGCCATATCGTGGTTGGTCGCCCTATTACCCACGCTGCAGATCCGGCGAAGGCTGCCCGGGCCATTATTTCTGAAATGGAGCAAGCAAGAATCAGCAGGTGACTTCGTTCCAGGAGAGCACTACAATCTACCCGAAAGAGGTGCTCATGCGAGGCTTGCTATGTGTTGTGCTTCTGTCGTCCATTGTCGCTGTGGCGCAAAATGCTCCGGAACAACCCGTTGCTCCAGAGCAGTCCACTCCTGCCGCTCAAGGCTCTTTGAAACAGGTAACCGTACCCGCCGGCACTGAGGTTCCGCTCACGCTTAAAAGCGCCATCGATACAAAGAACACGCGAGTTGGAGATGGTGTCTACTGCCAAACTGCTTTCCCAGTGGTGGTCGATAACGTGATCGTGATCCCTGCTGGAACTTATGTGAAAGGCGAGGTCGTAAAAGCGGAGCGTGCCGGCAAGATAAAAGGGCGCGCACAGATTCTTTTTCGTTTTAACACTCTGATTTTCCCCAACGGTTACACCATTGATATGCCGGGCACAGTTCATCATGATTCCGGATCTACCCATGCAAGCGTGGACGATGAGGGCGTAATCAAAGCCGATAGCCAAAAAGGCAAGGACGCCAAGACGATTGGCGAAGGCGCTGGGATAGGCGCTGTCGGCGGCAGTGTTCTCACGGGCAGTAGGACGGGGGCGCTCAGCGGTGCAGGCATCGGTGGCTTAGCTGGGTTGGCAACGGTGTTAATGACTCGCGGCCAGGATGTTCGTATTGAGCCGGGCACATCCATCAAAATGCTGTTACAACAACCGCTGACTGTGGACGTTGTGCCGTTGGATCGCCGTCGTGCGGCGACAGAAGTTGTGCCGCGAGCTACTAATGCCGTTCGACTGCCAACACCGAACGTTCCGGCAAATCCAAAATAAAAGCCAGAAACACCATCAAGTAAGTTTATGCAAAGCTTTTTGTCAGTGAGGAATGGCGGAAAGCTTTTGTTTTCGATCCCAAATTCAGTAACTCCAAATTCAGGCACTTACAAAAATTGGAATTTCTAATAATCTTCGCGTAGGTAAGTGCTTCAATATCAAACTCTTAAGTTCTATTAAGAATGGTACTTGGAATGCACAAAACAAAATAAGCTCTACTGAACTAATCGATTGAATACTGTTAGGTTAAAGCGCAATTTAAATTGGTTTTATAGAGTTTTAGAGCTCGTTCTCTGTGCATACCATTGCCATTTCCTTAGGAGGGAGATGAGATGTTAAGAAAGAGAGCCTTTTCCCTATGGCTGCTGTCGCTGCTTTTGTTGGCATTTACAACAGCGACATTTGCCCAAACCACCGCGAAAATATTAGGAACTGTAACCGATCAAAGTGGAGCTGCCGTTGTCGGCGCCAAGGTTACCGTCAAGAGCACAGACGCTGGAATTGAAAGAAGCACCCAGACCGGCGCCAGCGGCTATTACGAAGTCGCTGCCTTGCCGCCGGGAAAATACAGCGTTCAAATCCAAATGAACGGCTTTGAAACAGAGCAAGCCCCCAACGTGGTTTTGGAGGTCAGCAATAACGCAACGCAGAATTTTGCTCTGAAAGTGGCAAGCACCAATGAAGTTGTCACAGTTGAAGCGACCGCGCCGATTGTTGAAACCACAACCATGACGGTTGGATCAACGATCAACCAGCGTACGGTTCAGGAACTTCCGTTGAACGGGCGGCATTTCGTAGATCTGGCCTTGCTGATCCCCGGAACCGTAACAGCTCCGCAAAATGGTTTTCTTACCGCGCCGCTGCGCGGCCAGGGCGCTTTCGCCGTCAACACTGCCGGTATGCGCGAAGACGCCGTTAACTGGATGGTCAATGGCATCAACCTGAATGACATGGTCCAGAACCAGGTAACCTTCCAGCCCACTATCAATACGGTTTCAGAATTCAAAGTTGATAACTCAACTTACAGCGCAGAGTACGGTCGCAACGCTGGAGCCATCGTCACCATTGCATCCCGCTCAGGCACAAACCAGTTCCATGGCGAGGTGTATGACTATCTGCGTAACAACGTCTTCGATGCGCGCAACGCTTTCAATCCAAGAACCAATTCAATTACAGGAGCGCCGATTGCGCAAAGCCCATTTAAGCGCAACCAGTTTGGCGGAGCTTTTGGCGGTCCGATCTTTAAAGATAAGACGTTCTTTTATGGCACGTATGAAGGCGAGCGTCATCGTCAAGGCTTGACCACAAGCGCACCGGTCTTTAGCGCAGCGCAGTTAGCTCAGATCGCAGCCAGTCCGAATTCGACGGTAAAGTCAATTGCAGCGTTGATTCCGGGTGCTAACGGAACCGTCAATGGAGGCCCTGGCTTCCTGGGTTCGGCTACTGCCCCAGTCAATATCGATCAGGAAACTCTTGATATTCAACACAATTTCAGCGATAGAGACCGCCTGCACGGATATTACGTGTACCAGCACGATCTACGTAAAGAAGCCACTGCAGGCTCGACCCTCCCCGGTTTTGGCGATACGCGTGAAGGCCACCGCCAGGTATTCACGTTGGGCGAGACCCACGTTTTCACGTCATCGCTAGTCAATGAGTTGAACCTCGGAATCAATCGCATTCTGATCACTTTTACACCCAATAACACCACCGATCCTAACAGCCTGGGACTCAGCACCACTCTAGGACCGAACGAAGCCTTTATGCCTACGATCGCCATCAACGGCGGTCCAACGTTTGGTGATGAGCGCGGATTTCCCCAGGGCCGTGGCGATACAACCGGTGTTATTGCCGACAATTTGAGCTATATCATGGGACGGCATTCGCTTAAGTTTGGCACGGAATTTCGTGACTTCCGCAACGCCAACTTCAACGGCGATCCCGGCCAGCTGGTGTTCAACAGCGTGACTGATTTCATCAATGGCCAAATTGACTCCTCAGCCAGAAGCATTGGCAATGTGGCCAACCGAATCAACGTGGGAGCGCTGGATTTCTATGGCATGGACAGCTTCAAGTTCAGGCCATACCTGACGTTGGAACTGGGCCTTCGCTGGGGGTGGAACATGACGCCTTCAGAGGCAAGCGGCCGCTTCTTTAATTTTGTTCCCGGCGGAGCCACTGGAAGCATGATTGTTCCCACCAGCGAGCCATATGGCCAGAGCAGGACTTTCCAGCCGCGCGTGGGCTTTGCCTGGGACGTCTTCCATACCGGCAAGACCGTATTGCGTGCAGGTTATGCTTTCCAGGTTGATCAGCCGATTACTGGAGTTGTGACCGGCTTGGTTAATAACAACCCGAGTTTCGTGGTGCCGTTGAGCATTGCAACGGCGCAGACGTTTGCGAGCACCTCGACGCTGTACAACAGTCCAACACCGGCTAGCATTGCTCCAACATTTGTCGATCCGAACTTCCAGGATGCGAATGTGCAATCCTGGAACCTCAACATTCAGCAAGAGCTCAACCGCAACACGTCAATCATGGTGGGATACTTTGGAAACAAGGGTACACACCTTGAAGACGATATCAATGCCAATCAGACAGCAGTTCTTGGCTCCGTAGCCACCGGGGCTACCAATATCAGCCTGCCGTTCCAGCGTCTGTCGCCTAACAGTCCGGCGTTTCCGAACTCTCCGCTGGCTGCAAGCATCACTGAACGCCAGAGTGGCAGCAATTCCATCTACAACGCCCTGTGGGTAACGGCTACGGAGAAGGTATCTCACGGACTACAGTTCAACGGTTCCTATACTTATTCTCACTCAATTGATGATGTTTCGCGAAACAACGCTGGTATTCAGGTGCAGGACAGCACTAACATCTTTCTTAGCCGTGGCAGCTCCGACTTTGATGCTCGTCATCGTTTCGTAGCCAACGCGATCTATGATCTGCCCTTCAAGGGCAACCGCGTGGTCAGTGGCTGGGAAATCGCACCTATATTCAGCTGGCAGACCGGCAACCCGTTTAATCTGGTAGCTTTCAATTCATCCAGCTTCAATGGTGTTGGCAACACGATAACCCTCAATGCCAGTTCTCCAATCCAGACCAGTGGCAACCCGTTCGGACAGTGGATATCTAATCCCAATGTGTTGTCAGTTCCTTGTACCTTAACCACCACGAGCACTACAAAAGCACCAACTTGTACTGCCGGCACTCTGACATTTGGGAATGTGGGTCGCAATAGCGTATACGGACCCGGATTCACGAACATGGATTTGAGTCTAGTTAAAAACACGAAGATCACCGAGAGGCTGAATCTGCAGCTCCGTGCCGACGCATTCGATGTGCTCAACCACCCGAACTACGGTCAACCTGGAGTGTCCGGAGGCTTTCTGGCCGCGTCTCTGCAGCCAGTCGTTCCGGTCACGTCCAATCCGGCAACGAACAACCCAGGCAATCAATTCACAAGCTTTTCCACTATCTCCAGCACGCGTTTCCCAAATGGCGACTCCGGATCATCTCGCCAGTTGCAGTTCGCGTTGAAGCTGCAGTTCTAGCCTAGTTCGATTCTTCAAGAGCACCGGCTTCAGCCGGTGCTCTTTTCTTGAGTACAATTTACTCAATAGGGGACCATTTCGGTGTCTGTTGTTTGTATTGCTTGCCGTCAAACCGGCATAGGATTGTATGAATCTCGGCTGCCGTCATGGAGATAAGTTCTATTTCCCGGTGCTTGTTCCAGAATGTGGTTTTCACCTCTAGATTGTGGGCAGGCCCCGTCAGCACCAGCCGATGTCCTCTCGGGGTTGAAAGGAAAACCCAAAACGTGCCCACATTAGACCATTTTCATGGTTAGTGTAGGCCATAGCCACAATGTTCAAACCAAGCGACAGCATTCTCGGCAGTGACAGCGGCCAGGGGCTTCGGCGATGGCCAACTCCAATGCTTCCAAACTGCGGGCTTTGGCCGCACGTAGAAGCTGTTTGATTTTTGACCAGGCTTGCTCGATGGGATTGAAGTCCGGAGAATAGGGCGGCAAATAAAGCAGCCGGGCCCCGG
>DASTCT010000018.1:0-7955 GCA_035710845.1 Candidatus Angelobacter sp. | reverse complement strand
CAGGCCCGGATTGGGCGGGAAGGAGCCGAAAGCTGTTTCTCGAATACTAGCGACGGCATAGCGGAGTTGGCTGCTTTCTGTCGCCAGCATCAAGTGGAACTGGTGGCCATGGAAGCCAGTGGAGGTTATGAGAAGCTGCCTCGGCTGTGCTGTTGTGACAATTGCCTCTGGATTCTCCGCGATTTGAAGAAATTGCCGCCTTTGCAAGCTCATTCCATCCTCCTCCAGGCTTCGTGCGAGCCTCTACGCTACCTGCGGATGGAGTTCTGAAAACATTTAATTCTTGAGCGCCCAGGATTATTTCCCAATCTGTTTTATCCCATGTTCATCCGTGGTGAGGTTTTGCTCTTCCCGGTATGATTAGTGGTACGAGTCCAGAATTCAGATTTTTTAAACTGTTTCCGTCAAGGGTCGCAAACAAATATTCACTGTCGAGCTTCCGGTCTTCGATTGGGTAGTTCGGGGAGGCAGGCATGGTCCAGTTCGATGCGGCACACAAAGCCGTTCATTATCCGCCCGATCGTCGATTCCGTATTTGGATTCGTCCTTCAATCCTCATCGGACTTGGTATAGCGGTTCTCTCGGTAGTAGCCGCGGCTTGGATCGAGTTCGCCATCGCCGGGCTTCCAGGTGTTCCAGCCGTTCCTCAGATATATCCCAGCAACTTCGCGGGGCCGCACGGATTCCCGGCCTGGGTACGCTACTGCCACTTCTTCAATTTCTTTTTTGTCATGATGCTGATTCGCAGCGGGCTGTCGATTTTGATGGACCATCCCCGCCTCTACTTCAATGACGGTTGCACGCCCGGCAGCGAATGGATACGGTTTACGCCGCTTAAGGTCCCGCGCGATCGGCTTTGGACCGCCAAGGATGACGCGCGTTATATTTCGCCGCTTGTCGGCACGCCGGGGTACCGGCACACCATCGGCGTCGCACGAATCTGGCATTTCATTGACGTGCATGGCTTCATCATCACTGGAATTCTTTTTGTGATTATGCTGTTCCTGACCGAGCAGTGGCGGCGAATCGTGCCAACCTCTCCCACTGTGCTGTTGCAGGCATGGAACACATTTGTCCACTACGCAACACTGCATCTTCCGCCTGAGCCGAACGGCTTTTACGGTTACAACGCGCTACAGCAGATTGCGTACTTCACCGCCGTGTTTGTCTTCGGACCTTTGGCCATTGCGACGGGAATTGCTATGTCACCGGCGGTGGTAAACCGCTTCCCGTGGTACGCGCGAATCTTTGGCGGAAGGCAATCAGCACGGTCAATCCATTTCCTCAACATGCTCGGGTTCCTCTCATTCCTGGTTGTTCACGTGACTTTGGTTGTGATGACTGGATTTGCGCGCAACATGAATCACATTGTGATGGGCACGGACGACGAGGGGCATCTCGGCATGTACCTCGGCTTCGTTGGTATAGCCGTGGTCTTTCTCTCGTGGATCGTGGCCCACTACATTTCCTGGCAGCATCCGCGTGGGCTGCAACATGCTCTCAAGCTCGTGACTTATCCCATGCAAATGCTCACGTTGAACCGGCTGTTGCCGGAGCAGAAGTACACACCGCAGCAGATATCTCCATATTTCTGGCCAAATGGCAAGGTCCCTGTCCGTGATGATTGGAAGCGAATGGCAGAGAGCAGCTTCAAAGATTTCCGGTTGAAAATTGGAGGCTTGGTTGAAAATCCGGTCGAGCTCTCGCTGGCTGATCTGGAGCAGCTAGGCGAGGTCGAACACATTACCATGCATCATTGCATTCAGGGCTGGAGCGGCATCGCACAGTGGGGCGGTCTCCCAATGAAGAAGCTCATTGAATTGGTAAAGCCAAGGCCGAAGGCCAGGGTTGCGGCGTTTTTCTCATTTGGCGAAGCGCTGTATGGCGGGCACTACTATGACACGCAAAGTCTGGAGAACCTGCTCAAGCCGCAATGTCTGCTGGCAACGCGAATGAATGGGCAACGGCTTCCTGAAGTCTATGGCGCGCCTCTGCGGCTGCGCGTTGAAAATCAGCTTGGCTACAAGATGGTCAAATGGATCGAACGCATTGAATTCATTGAATCTGAAAAGATGCTCGGCAAAGGAGAAGGCGGAAAGAACGAGGACGACGAATATTTCGACCTGCTGCCCAACATTTAATGAGGAAAGCCGGATCCATTACGCGCGCGGGGCAATCAGGGCACGATCACATTGTGCTTTTTCTCCGTAGCCTCAGGCTGGATTGCCTGCTCCATCACTTTCCCGCGAGCAATCTTGAGTCAAAATCTAGACTGTGGAAACAACTGCATCTCGCCACTGGACACCGAATCTCGCCTCCTTTGGAAAATCATTTATATCGTAGGCGACCGCTATGTGGGGCTTAAACGGGTGGCCGCACTGCCGACAATTGCCATCGGCATCGTCTAAGCGGGGTTTTTCTTGTTCGCTCATGCCACTGTCTCAGATACTTTTCTGTCCAATGATGCCATAGGCCATAAAGACCAAAACAGCCCGTGCTTTCTTGGCTTTTTGCTAAAGGGTGGGATAGGTTACTGTATTGGGTTCACCCGGAGCCACTAATGTCATCAACACCAATTACCCCTGCCGAACGCGACCAGCTCCTCGATGCCGCGAAACAGGCTTTTCATCGCGCTTATGCACCGTATTCCAACTTTCACGTTGGCGCGGCTGTCCTCACCGACCAGGGCCAGATCTTCACCGGATGCAACGTTGAAAATGCTTCTTACGGCCTCACCATCTGTGCTGAGCGCGCCGCCATCTTCACCGCAGTGCAAAAAACGCACGGCAAGCTCGTCGTCCGCGCTGTCGCTGTAGCCAATCGCAATCAGGTGCCATGTTCGCCCTGCGGCGCGTGCCGCCAGGTCATCGCTGAATTTGGCGAAGATGTTGTAATCATCTTTCAAGGCAAGAACGGCTTTCAAGAATCCACCATCGCCAATTTACTGCCTGAAACTTTCCGGTTATAAGTTACAGATTTTAAAATTGCCAATTTTGGCAATTTCGGCGATATTGCAATCTAAGAACTCATGCTTGTCACTGATCTGATCCGCCGCAAACGCGATGGCGCTGAACTCCAGCGCAACGAGATTGAATTTCTCATCAACGGCTATACCAGCGATTCAATCCCTGACTATCAGATGTCCGCATGGCTTATGGCCGTGCTGCTGCGCGGCATGACGCGCGCGGAATTGGCCGCCCTTACTGAATCCATGCTCAACTCCGGTGAGGTTCTGAACTTTCCTGAGCTGGGTGCCGCCAAAGTCGATAAGCACTCCACCGGCGGCGTGGGCGATAAAACTTCTCTTGTTCTCGCTCCCATTGTCGCCGCAGCCGGCCTGTATGTTCCCATGATCAGCGGCCGCGGCCTCGGCCACACCGGCGGCACGCTCGATAAGCTTGAATCGATTCCCGGCTTCAACGTGAATCTTTCCGTCTCCGATTTTCGCCGTGTCCTGGCCCAATGCGGCGCTGGTTTGATCGGCCAGACCAAAGAGATCGCCCCCGCCGATAAAAAAATCTACGCTCTGCGCGACGTTACCGGCACGGTGGAAAGTCCCTATCTGATCTGTGCTTCCATCATGAGCAAAAAGCTTGCTGAAGGCATTGATGCGCTGGTGCTCGACGTAAAAACCGGCAGCGGCGCTTTCATGAAAGCGGAAAAAGACGCCGTCTTTCTCGCCGAGCTGATGGTTGAAACCGGCCAGCGTCTGGGCAAACGCATAGCTGCCTTGATTACCGATATGGATCAGCCTCTGGGCCATGCCGTAGGCAACGCTCTTGAAGTTGCAGAATGCATCGACGTTCTCAACGGCAAAGGCCCCGACGATCTGCGTGAACTCTGCCTCATTCTCTCTGCCTGGATGTTCCTGCTGGGCAAGCGCGTGCAAAGTATTGATCAGGGCAGGGAACTCGCCGAACAAATGATTTCCCGTGGCAAAGCGCGAGAAAAATTCCGCGAGATGATTCGCCTTCAGGGCGGCAAGCCAGCAGTGATAGATGATCTTGGTATCCTGCCTCAGGCGCAGAACAACGCCGATGTAAAAAGCCCAACCTTGGGTTATGTCACTGGCTTCATGACTGAGCAGATCGGCACCGCAGGAGTTCTCCTGGGCGGCGGAAGGGCCAAAAAGGAAGACTCGGTTGATCCCGCGGTCGGAATTATCATCCACAAAAAAATTGGCGACAGAGTTTCTTCCGACGATGCGCTCTGCACGGTTTATTACAACTCAGAAGAGCGATTCCGGCAAGCCGAGCCGCTCATCCTGCAAAGCTATCGCATTGAAGCTACTCCACTGCTAAAGCGGAGGGCGATCGTTCACCGCATCATCGGTGACATTCAATGATCGTGCAAAACTATTTACCTCTGTCATCCTGAGCGGCACCGAGCGACCAAAGGGAGCGAGGTAGAGTCGAAGAACCCCGAGAGGGTATCCTTTTGCCATACAGTTTCAAGGCGTTCTCTCGATAAAATTTGCCCCAATACTAACAAGCAGCTATCCTTTTGCCGCATCCTGCGCGATCACCGGAATCACATCGCGCAGCAGCGATTTGAATTGTCCGGCAATTTTCCTGCCGATCTCCAACACCTCTTCGTGATTGATTGGCTGGTCTGTCGTGCCTGCGGCCATATTCGTTACGCATGAAATCGCAAGCACCTTGATTCCCATCTGCCGCGCTGCAATCGTCTCCAGAACCGTTGACATCCCAACCAAATCTGCGCCAATTGTGCGCAAAAACCTTATCTCTGCCGGCGTTTCATAGCTTGGTCCAAGCACGGCCGCATAAACTCCTTCGGCAAGCTGAAGGCCCAGCCGCTTTCCCGCCTCCAGCGCCATCTGCCGATAGTTCTTTGCGTATGCCTCGGTCATATCAATAAACCGCAAGCCCAGCCGTTGGTCTTCCGATCCCACCAGCGGGTTCTGCCCTTGAAGATTGATGTGGTCTTTGATGACCACCAGCCTGCCTTTTCCATAGTCCAGGTTAATTCCGCCTGCGGCATTGGTCAGGATCGCCGCCCGTACTCCCATGCGGGCAAACACGCGCATGGGAAACACCACGGTCTGCGCCGGATATCCTTCATATAAATGCACGCGCCCCTGCATGATCACCACCGGCCACGCACCGATGTTGCCCAGAACGAGCTGTCCCGCGTGCCCAACGGCAGTGGAGTGGGCAAAGTGTGGAATCTCCTGATACTGGATGCGAACGGCGTCCTTTAATTCATCGGCAAATTCTCCCAGCCCTGATCCCAGCACAATCGCAACCATGGGTCTGATTGGGCTTCTGAATGCAATGAATCTTGCCGCTTCTTCTGCCTGCGCAAACTGCTCATTCGTGCTCATGTGTGAGATGGCATCGTCCTTCCGTGTGAAACTGATTTCGCCGGAATGCAAATTGTAATGCTATAGTTTCGATCCATGGTACGCCTCCGCACATTCAGCACGCCTCGTCTTATTTTATTTTTGATTTTTCTGCTATCGCTTCCGTCCTCTGCCTGGACACAAAAAAAGCCGGCCCATCACTCAACGGCAGAGCAAAAGACCGCGCGATATTTTGACTCCGTGCGTACCCAACCGCTTCTGCTGCATGCGTTTCTTGTGCAGATGCCCAAGGGCGGGGATCTGCACAATCATCTTTCCGGCGCAGTTTACGCAGAAAGTTTTATTCAGTGGGCTGCCCAGGATGGCCTCTGTGTCGATCGCGTTACGCTTTTTCTAATCGCGCCGCCATGCGATCCCACGAACAGCAAGCCGTCCGCTACCACTGCCTTGCAGGACCCAACGCTTTACGACCACCTGCTGGATGCTTTCTCTATGCGCCAGTTTCATCCCGGTTTTGAGTCTGGCCACGATCATTTCTTTGCCACCTTTGGCAAGTTCGGCGCGGCCAGCACCAACCACACCGCGGAAATGCTGGCGGAAGTGCGTTCTCGCGCCGCTGAAGGCCATCTTCAGTATATGGAGCTGATGCTCAACCCTGATGGCGGCGCTGCCGCCCGGCTTGGATCGCAACTCAAGTGGAACAATGATCTCACTGCCATGCGCAGCCAGCTTCTTGCCCAGGGACTTCCGGAGATCGTTGCCGACGGCTCCAAATTTCTCGACGCCACCGAGAAGAAAATGAATCAGGAACTGCGCTGCGGGCAAGCTGAAGCCGATCCCGGCTGTGCTGTCCAGGTACGCTATCTCTATCAGGTCGCGCGCGGCTTGCCTGAAGGCGCGGTCTTTGCCCAAATACTTGCCGGTTTTGAGATGGCTTCAAAAGATCCGCGCGTGGTCGGCCTCAATCTGGTGATGGCCGAAGACTGGTATGTTCCTATCCATGATTTCAACTCGCACATGCGCATGCTCGACTACTTGCACGGCCTTTATCCCAAGGTCCACATCACGCTCCATGCCGGCGAGCTGACTCCGCAGCTTGTTCCCCCGGAAGAGCTCTTTCACATCCGTGCTTCGATCGTTCGCGGCCATGCAGAGCGCATTGGCCACGGTGTTGACGTGATGCAGGAAGCCGAGCCTGAAACGCTTCTGCGCATGATGGCGCAAAAGAAAATTCTGGTTGAAATTTGCCTCACCAGCAATGATGTAATTTTGAATGTCACCGGCAATCATCATCCTCTGCCTATCTATCTGCGCTTTGGTGTGCCGGTAGCTCTGGCCACCGACGATGAAGGTGTTTCCCGCAGCGATATCACGCAGGAGTTCCAGCGCGCCGCCGAAACCTACCGCCTGAGTTATCTCACGATGAAAACATTTGCGCGCACCAGCCTGGAATATAGCTTTCTGCCCGGTGAAAGCCTCTGGAAAGATTCCAGCACGGGCATGCGCGCTGCTGCTTGCGCCTCTGATAGCCCCTCGTCAACAAAAACCTCAGCCAGTTGTTCCCATCTTCTTGATACCAGTGAAAAGGCCCGCCAGCAATGGGTGCTGGAAAAAGAATTGTCTGATTTCGAAACCCGGTTCTAAAGTAAATCCTTGCTCAATCCGGATAAGATTTTCTAAATCTCTCTTTTGATCAGCATCATCCGTATTCATCAGTGATGGGTCTTTCTTTTTCCAATTTCGGCGATTTTGGTAATTCTGGCAATCATTGTTGACACTCCAGCTACAATAGACGGGATTTCCCAACGCTCAACTCCATTTTTTAACCGCGAAGGACTTCATGTCACGATTTGCAGGTTTGCTGGGTATTCTTGTTTTCCTGTCGATTGCTTACATCTTCTCCACCAATCGCCGCGCCATTCGGTTAAAAACCATTCTCTGGGGCGTGGGGCTGCAATTCCTGTTTGCGTGGATCGTGGTCCGCTACGATTGGGGACAACGAATGATGAGTGCGGCGGGAGACAAGGTAAAGGCGATGCTGGCTTACTCCTATGCCGGATCATCGTTCGTGTTTGGAAATCTTGGCTTTCCTGCCGATCCCAACGCTCACTATTCATTCCTGCCGCCCGGAGTTTCGCAGCTAGGCCCTATTTTTGCTTTTCAAGTTCTTCCCACCATCATCTTTATCTCTGCGTTTTTTGCCTTGCTTTATCACCTTGGTGTAATGCAGATCATCATCCGCGCCATGGCCTGGTTCATGAACCGGTTCATGGCTGTGAGCGGCGCAGAGTCGCTGAACGTCGCTGCTTCCATCTTCATGGGACAGACAGAGGCCCCGCTCACCATTCGTCCGTTGCTGCCTGACTGCACAAAGTCTGAGCTTATGACGATTATGACTGCGGGCATGGCCCACGTTTCCGGCGGCATTATGGGCGCTTACATCCTTTATGGAATTGAGGCCAAGCATCTGCTCGCTGCCGTGATCATGACCGCGCCGGGAACCATTCTGATGGCCAAAATGTTGGTGCCCGAGACTGAGCAGCCCAAGACCGCCGGTACAGTGGAAATTGCAGAAGATGAAATGCACAAGGACTCTAATGTCCTTGGCGCAATTGCTCGCGGCACCATTGAT
>DASTCT010000017.1:0-10698 GCA_035710845.1 Candidatus Angelobacter sp. | reverse complement strand
GATGGCCGTAGAACGTGTATCCGGCGGTTCAAGTCTGATTGATGTCCTTGATCGGGTACTTGATAAAGGAATCGTCATTGATGCATGGGTCAGAATTTCACTGGTCGGTATCGATCTGATCACGGTTGAAGCCCGCGTAGTTGTCGCGTCCATTGACACCTATCTGAAGTACGCTGATGCGGTAGGTCTCACCGGGCTGGTTTCCAGGCCAACCCTGGGCGAGGGTGGCGCTGAAGGTGAAGAGGGAGAGCTGGTTGAAGTCAGGCCGCGCACGCCCCGCCGCCGACGCTAAGGTTTTGTCTTGGGATCACGCATGGCTACGGCCGAAATTCGGTTACAGCCCGAGCGCGTAAACGGGCGGCGGGCTGCGCAGCCTCGCCGTCCAGCGGTGCTCCGACTCTTACAGGCGGAGCGCTCAGAAGAAATCTTTCCTCTGTTGCTGGAAGAGATTATCGCGCTGGGCAGTCCGCGGGCGCTGGTGGTTGACGTCAATTTTGACTCTGGCGAGGTCACTCCGGCAGCAGCGCTCAGGTGGCCGCGCCAGCAGATGGAGCGCTTCTCTGCCGCGCTCTGGATGTCAGACCATTCGCTGGTAACAGTGCTGCATTCGCTTCAGCCGCAGGTGCTGGAAAAAACGGCGCTGCATAACCGGCCTCTTTATATTCATCCCATTCTTTATTCCAACCGCAATCTTTGCTGGGAGGCTGACCGGATTCGCACCGGCAGCTGCCTGGCAGTACAGAATTTCCGCAAGCAAAAGAAAGTTCGCTTGGAAGACCAGGTTTGCTCCACCTGTGAAATGCGCGCGTATGCTGCCGTTGTAGTGGTGGAACTGCCCAAGAATTACACCGATCAAAGCGTTGCCGAAATGGGCGAGCTGATCGATCTTGCGAACCGGTATCTTTCTAGGCTGTTCAAGGTTGAGCACTATTACAACCGCATGCGCGACATGGAAATCACCATCGCGCAGATGGGCACGGTGATGCAGAGCATGGCTGATCCGGTGATCCTTACGGATACGCAACACCGTGTCATCATGCAGAACAAAGCGGCTGAACGCTTCTTTAGAGTGCCGGACGAGATGACTGAAGGCCTGGTGCGCGCCGTGGAGTTCAACAACCTTCTCTTTTCCGCAGCGCTCTCTTCCATGCTGGTTTCCGGCAGTGATTCGCATCGCGATCTGACGCTGGTGGATGCCATTGAGGGCGAAGAGATGCTGTTTGAGGCTGTTTCCGCGCCCACTTACGGGCCGGAAGGCATCCAGCTTGGCACGGTGACGGTAATGCGCGACGTAACCGACCTGCGCCGCGCCGACCAGGAACTGCGCCTCAACTATGAAAAGCTGAGTGAAGCAGAAGAGGTTGTTCGCCAGGACCGCGACCGTCTGAACCTGATTATTGAGAACGTAGGCGATCCTATTGTTGTTTGCGACAGCCGGGCAAAGATCGTGCTGACCGATCCATTGGCCCAGGAAGTTTTTGGGACCAACAACGATGCTTCCCCTGACGCGGTCCAATTCAAAAACCAGACAGTATTCGGCGCTTATGTTGACAGCTTTACCTACTCGTTTGCTGAGCGCGAAACCGCTCCGCTGCGCCTATACAATCCCAGCCTGAAAGCTGAGATTGAATATGACGCCCGTTCAGGAAAAATTTTCGATGAAAAAGGCCAAGTTGCTTACACGGTGACCGTGCTGCGTGACCTAACGGCGCTGCGTCGCGTGGAGCAGCTCAAGGTTGAGCGGCGCATTTTGGAGATTGAAAAGTTTGCCGCCACGGGGCGTCTTGCCGCCACCATTGCCCATGAGGTCAACAACCCCATGGAGGCGATTAAGAACGCCATCTATCTGTTGGCCGGCGCCGTGCCGGAAAATGCTATGCCGGTCTATAACATCCTGAAATCTGAGACTGAGCGTGTGGCACGCATTGTGCGGCAGATGCTGGGCCTGTATCGCAATACGGAGCAGGTCAAACCGGTCAATGTAAACATTATTGTCGAGGACACGCTGCTGCTGTTGAATCGCCAACTTCAACGCGCGAACGTGGAAGTGCAGACTGAGTTGGAACCGCTCCCGGATGCTGTGATCGCTGCCGACCAGATCCGCCAAGTGCTTTCCAATTTGGTGATTAATGCCAAGGATGCCATGCCTCAGGGCGGACGGCTACGTATTCACACCCGCCATATTCCTGGCCCTGATGATTTGCATGGATGGGTGCGAATCCTGATCGCCGATACCGGCACTGGAATACCGCGGGAGATGCTCCGCACCATTTTTGAGCCATTTGTCACCACCAAGGGAGAGCGCGGCACAGGGCTGGGATTGTGGATTGTGAAGGGGATACTGCAAAACCACGCCGGCAAGCTTACGGTGAAGAGCAAAGTGGGTAAGGGAACGGTTTTCAAGATTGATTTGCCGGTCGTAAAATTGTGAAGACCGACGGCAAATATCGGGTGCTGGTGGTGGATGACGAAGCCGCCGTGCTACTCACCTATCGCCTTATCCTGGAGCAACAAGGCTATGATGTAGTGGCTTGCAGGACTTCAGTAGAGGCCATTGCAGCCATTAAGAGCAAGTCGTTCGACGTGGTTTTATGTGATTATTCGCTTGAAGAACAGCATACAGGGTTTGAAGTGATCTCAGCGGCCAGAGAGAGCGATCCAAAAATACCGGCGGCCCTGCTGACCGGCTACGCCACCAAGGATACGGCCGATGAAGCCTCCAGCCAGGGCATCGGGATCATGTTCAAGCCGATTGAGATCGATGAGTTCCTGGCAACAACCTCCAACATGTTGAGGAAAACAAATGAGCCCAAGTAGAAAGACGGCCAAAAAGAGCCCGGCCGTACGCAAGACATTAACCAAGGTTGAACCGGCGACTGCGGTGCTGGAACCGGCGGTTCCGGTGCCTACCTCAAAGGTTGATGTCGCCGCCCGCGGGCAGCAGGAAGGCCGCTACGTTTATGGCGTGATTGAATCGCGTTCGCCCGTGACCTTTAATCGCAGCAGCATTGGCGGCGTGAGTGAAGAGGTGTATACGGTGCATTATGGCGATATCGCTGCCGTGGTGAGCCGCACCCCAGTTTTCATCTTTGATCCTACGCGTGACAACGCTTTGGCCCATGAGCACGTGATTGAGTCAGTGATGAAAAATTACACCATCATCCCCATGAGCTTTGGCACCGTCTTCCGTACAGACGACGATATTCGCGAGGTGCTCAAGAGCATTTACGCTTCACTGAAAGACGTGCTCAAGCAGATGACCGGCAAGCTGGAGTTCGGGCTAAAGGTTACCTGGGACCGCGATCGCATTATTGAAGAGCTGCAGCGCGAGCACGAAGAGATCCACCGCTTCCACCAGGAGTTGACCCGCAAGCACCTGCAATCAACTTATTTCGCCCGCATGCAGCTTGGCCGCATGATTGATAAAGCCCTGGCAGAACTGGCCGCGAATTACGTTCGGGAAATTTATGATGGCCTGCGCGCCGTGTGCGTGGCTTCCCGTGATAACAAGCCTATTGGCGACAAGATGATCATGAACGCCGCTTTCCTGATCCAAAAAGCGCGCGAGAACGATTTTGACGCTGCTGTGAACCGTGTGGCCCAGAAATTCGGTGATCGCCTGAATTTCAAATACACTGGCCCCTGGCCGCCTTACAATTTCGTCAATATCCGGCTCAAGCTGGAGCGTGGAAGCCAGGGATAAAAGACTGTATTGAGTGTCTGAATACAGCGAATCACAAGGTTATTCTGGCCCGCTTCTTAAGCTGTGCTGTTCGCCTCACGATTTCCCGGAAATCCATATTGCTGGTTTGGCGAAGGTGTATTTTGAACATGGACTGAGCACCCCTGTTTTGTATTATCCTGTTAAACATGGGTATTTCCATGGTCAAGCACCAGTTCCAAACTGACGACAAGTCATTGCAGGCGATTGCCGATAAAGTCTTTGCTCGTGAGCGCCTCGGCTTTGACGATGCAGTCGCGCTATATCGATCACCCGATATTCTTGCCATCGGTTGGCTGGCCAACCATGTGCGTGAACGGCTCCATGGCAGTGTGACCTATTTCAACGTCAATCGGCACATTAATCCAACCAATGTTTGTGTGGCGGCTTGCAGGCTGTGCGCCTTTGGCCGCAAAAAAGATGCGCCCGGCGCATACACCATGGCGCTGGAAGAGGCTTTTGAGACTGCGGCTTCAGGCTATTCAGAAGCAGTCACGGAATTTCACATTGTCGGCGGCCTGCATCCCGATTTGCCGTTTCAGTATTACCTTGATCTGATTTCAGGATTGAAAGAGCGCTTCCCGCAAGTGCATCTGAAGGCGCTGACGATGGTGGAAATCGCTTTTCTGGCCAAGCGAGGCAAGCTTTCGATTGAAGAAACGCTGCGCCAGCTCAAGAATGCCGGACTGGATTCGCTGCCCGGAGGCGGTGCGGAGATTTTCAATGAGCGCGTGCGCCGCGTGATCTGCGATCACAAGATCGATGGCGAGCAATGGCTTGAGACCGCCCGCACAGCTCACAAGATCGGGCTGAAATCAAACGCCACCATGCTTTACGGCCACATTGAGAATGAAGAAGACCGCGCCGACCACATGCTTCGCCTGCGCGCCCTGCAGGACGAAACTCACGGCTTTCAGACGTTTATCCCGCTGGCTTTCCATCCAGCCAATACGCCGCTGCAGCATCTGTTTGTGACAACAGGAATACTGGACATCAAGCAAATTGCCATCGGCCGCCTGGTGCTGGACAATTTTCCGCACATCAAAGCCTATTGGCAGATGCTCTCGCCCAAGATCGCGCAGATTTCACTGCGTTTTGGCGCCGACGATATTGACGGGACTGTGATTGAAGAAAAAATCTATCACGATGCCGGCGCTACCACGCCGCAAGGCATGGTCCGTAAAGAACTCGAGCGCCTGATCCGCGAAGCCGGTCGCGAACCAGTTGAGCGCGACACCATGTACCGTCCCGTGACCAGGACAGAGACGTCATTCACGATTTCTGTGTAGTTTTTTTCTGAAATCCCGACCCTGAGAGTTCTTTGCGAAGGGGAGGGAGCCCTATAGGTCAGAAACCCTTCTTAAGAAAACAATATCAGAATTTTTATAATCATCATCCCGACGCTCGTAAGCGAGCGTGCGTAGTCATCAGCGCCGAGTGAACGGAGGGGATTTGTGCTTATAGTGAAGAATTTCTTTGCTATATTCATATTGAACTATAACCTTTAACATTTCTCTCTAACTTGCCGACAATTTTTTTGAATTTTATCCGCCTATTGGAGCACATACGATGGCCGAAAAAGGTAGGGTCAAAAGGTTTAATGACGCAAAGGGCTATGGTTTTCTTACACGGGAAAATGGGGAGGATGTATTTGTACATTTCTCTGCGATTCGAGCAAACGGCTTTAGAAGTCTTAGAGAAAATCAAAATGTTGAATTTTCTATGGTGAAGGGTCCAAAAGGTTGGCAGGCAGAAGATGTTGTAGTAGACGGTTCAGAAGAACAAGAAAAACAATTGGACGAAAAACTCCCCTTGGAATCTGAATTCATTGCGGTAGCAGAAATAAATGGAGAATTAAAGTTAGTTTCGGTAACTCGCGATGGTTACAAGTTTCTGGATCAAACAGACAAGCGTTATAACGTACTTTACGTCTATTCATCTGAGACAAAGACATTAGAAGCAGCCGTAGAAGAATTCGAGGACCTCATAAATAGTCCGAACACGAAAGAAGCAGATATCCAGCACTTTTTTGAGAAAAACCCTAATTTCATTAAAAATGATGAATATAAGCAAGCACACTCAAGAGTAGTGCTTATCAGAGAAGAAGCGGAACCATTAAAACCTGATTTTGTTCTCGAACCAGTGGATCAAAGTCGCCTGTGTGATTTATTGGAATTGAAGCTCCCCTCAGCGCAGATATTTGTACTTAAGAAGCGACGAGAGAGATTTTCCGCGGATGTCTTGGAAGCCTGTGCCCAATTGCGGGAGTATGCTCATTACTTCGACGAGGAAAGAAACCGACGATTTGTAAAGGAGAAGTATGGACTTGCCGCTTATAAACCACGGATGTTCGTGATAATAGGCAGACGAGGCAGTCTCAGTCCTATTCAACTCCGCAACATAGAGCTGGATTTACCGGAACTGAACCTTCGTACATATGATGAAATTGCAACACGCATGAAAGCTAAAGTAGCAGCAATGAAAGACGGAAGCTGGAGACACTAGGGCGGCACACGGTTAGGAATTTGACTTCCTGGGCATCAATAATCCATCGGGGATTTGATGGTGTAGGATTCCCTCTCCTTCGCAAAGAAAGCTCAGGGTCGGAATTTCAGAAAAACTACTCTCCGAAGACTCGCTTAAAAATCTTTCCCACATTCCTCAACTGCCGCTCAATCGAGAACGCCTGCTCAATCTGCTTGGCGGGCACGCGCCCGGTAATCTCAGGATCATTCATGACCAGCTCACGGAAATTTAAATCCTCTTTCCACGCGCGCATGGCGTGCTTTTGCACCAGACGATACGCATCCTCACGCGACATGCCATGTTCTGCCAGGTCCAGCAATAACTGCCCGCTGAAGACCAAGCCGCCGGTGCTTTCCAGGTTCTTGAGCATGCGATTGGGATAGACCATCAGCGTATCTATCAGGTGGATGGTTTTGGCCAGCAGGTAATCCACAAGAACTGTGGAATCGGGCAGAATCACTCGCTCTACTGATGAATGGGAGATATCGCGCTCATGCCACAGGGCCACATTTTCAAACGCTGCCTGGGCATTGGAGCGCACGACGCGCGCCAGGCCGCTGATCTGTTCGCACGTAATGGGATTACGCTTGTGCGGCATGGCGGAAGAGCCTTTTTGTTTCTCGCTGAAGTATTCTTCAGCTTCGCGCACTTCGGTTCGCTGTAGGTGGCGGATTTCCGTAGCAATCTTGTCGAGAGTGGAAGCGATAGTCGCCAGCGTGGCAATGTAATAGGCATGGCGATCGCGCTGGATTACCTGCGTGGAGATAGGCGCAGCAGTCAGGCCGAGGCGTGCGCAGATCTTCTCTTCAAATTCAGGTTCCAGGTGCGCGAATGTCCCCACCGCGCCGGAGAGCTTGCCCACGCGCATCTCTTCTGCAGAGCGCTTGAAGCGCTCAATATTGCGGACGGTCTCTGCGTACCAGTTAGCCAGCTTGAGTCCAAAGGTCGTCGGCTCGGCATGGATACCGTGCGTTCGCCCGATGGTAGGCGTGTGCTCAAACTCGTGTGCGCGGCGCGCCAGGACTGCTTTCAACTGCTCCAGATCATTGGCAATGATCCGCGAGGCCTCTTTGATCTGCAGCGCCTGCGCCGTATCAACGACGTCGTTTGAGGTTAACCCGTAATGGAGCCAGCGTGCTTCAGGGCCAACTTTTTCCGCCACAGCCGTGGTAAAGGCGATCACGTCATGCTTTACTTCGGCTTCCACTTCCTGGATGCGCCACAGATCGAAATCGCCTTTTTCGGCAATAGCCTTGGCGGCTTCATGGGGAACAATCCCTGCTTCAGCCAGAGTCAGACTGGCTGCAGTTTCCACCTGTAACCAGCAGCGAAACTTGTTTTCATCACTCCAGATTCGGCCCATCTCCGGGCGCGTATAGCGGGGTATCAAGCAGGCTCCTTGGGATAAACGGTTAAATGGACATCAGATCATAAACTCTGTTGCCCCGCTTGTGCCAATTTGAAACTGCAACCCTGGACTGAGGTGAAATGCAGAGAGTAAATTTCATGTTCCAGCTAGCGGGAATTTACAATCAAAATATAGCAAGAAAAGGAAAAGGGCCTTCCATCGGGTTAGGTGCCGATGCGAAGGCCCAGGCTCGAATCTAGCAGAATGCTGTACATTATGTCGCGGAGCGATATAAAATGTCAAAGGGAAAGAATTTGCGGCCACTGAGCGAGCTGGAATATCTGGCGCTGGGGGAGTTTCGTTATCAACTACGGCTTTTTCTTCGCCACATGGAAGAAGCGGCTCGGTCAATGGGTGTAAATCCCCAGCAATATCAATTAGTTCTGGCCATCAAAGGCCTGCCTCGCGATGCAACCCCCACCATCAGCCGGCTGGCTGAACGCATGCAACTCAATCACAACAGCATGGTAGAGCTGGTGGATCGCTGTGAGGAAAAAGGCCTGCTTCGGCGGGCCAGGTCAGGGAATGATCGCAGGCAGGTAACTCTTTCCGTTACGCCGGAAGGAGAAGACCTTCTCCGGAGCCTGGGCGCGGCGGCCCGGCAGGAATTACGGGATATGGGGCCGTCTCTGGTGGGCAGTATTTTCCGCTTGACCGGCAACAGTGAGCATCCGGCGAAAGAAACTACCGCACAATTGAAACCACGAATAGAAGGGACCCGAAAAGCTGGCTCATGAAAGAACCAACTCAGGCGCGGCCTGTTGTTTCAACACATTCCTCAGCTTCTGCTGAGACACTTGGAGATTTCACCACAACCTGGCGGGTCTTACCTATCACCCTGCTTGCCATCGTCATTGGTGTGGTGTCGGCTTATGTAGCAGTGGTGCTGCTTAAGCTCATCGCTTTTTTTACCAACCTCTTTTTCTTTCATCGCTGGAGTATGGCTCCGGCTTCGCCTGGTGACGCTCATCTTGGCCTTTGGGTAATCCTGGTGCCGGTGGTTGGCGGGCTCATCGTGGGTCTCATGGCCAAGTTTGGCTCAGACAAGATTCGCGGCCACGGAATCCCTGAAGCCATTGAGGCCATTCTTCTCCGCGGCGCTAAAGTTGAGCCGCGGCTCGCGGTGCTCAAGCCTGTTTCCACCGCGATCTCCATTGGTTCAGGTGGTCCGTTCGGCGCGGAAGGCCCCATCATCATGACCGGCGGGGCGTTCGGTTCATTGATCGCCCAGTTCTTCCATCTCACTTCGGCTGAGCGAAAGACGCTCCTAGTGGCCGGCGCTGCGGCGGGCATGTCCGCGACATTTGCTGCGCCGTTTGCCTCCATCCTGCTTGCAATAGAGCTGTTGTTGTTTGAATGGAAGCCGCGCAGTTTTATCCCGGTTGCGCTTGCCAGCATTACCGCTTCGGCGGCGCGTGTGCATCTGTTGGGCGTTGGGCCCATATTTCCCACTCCAGCGCATGACGTTGTATGGGCGCCAGCTATTCTCTTCGGCTGCCTGCTTGCCGGGTTCCTCAGCGGCTGCCTTGCCGCTCTTGTCACGCAGATGGTTTATGCCTTTGAAGATGCTTTTTCCCATCTGAAACGCGTCCACTGGATGTGGTGGCCGGCAATTGGCGGCCTTGGTATCGGCATTGGCGGTTATTTTTATCCGCGCGCTCTGGGCGTGGGATATGACGTGATCCAGCAGCTTTTGCAGGGGAATGCCACAGTCAAGATGATTCTGGGTGTCCTCATCGTCAAAAGCCTGATCTGGAGTTTTTCGCTGGGATCAGGGACTTCCGGCGGTGTCCTTGCGCCTCTTTTGATGATGGGCAGCGCGCTGGGTGCGGTTGACGCGATGTTTCTCCCTCACCAGGGAGCGGGTTTCTGGCCGCTTATCAGCATGGGCGCCATGCTGGCCGGCACCATGCGCGCGCCTCTTACGGGCGTGATCTTCGCTTTTGAGCTGACGGGTAATTATCATTCGATCTTGCCGCTCTTGATTGCGTGTGTCACGGCGCATTCATTTACTGTGCTCACCATGGCCCGCTCCATCCTCACGGAAAAAATCAGCCGCCGTGGCCACCATCTTTCGTGCGAATACGTCGTTGATCCGCTGGAAGCGCTGGCTGTGGGAGACGTGATGCGGACCAAAATCACTGTTTTTCCTGCTGAAGCCACGATTGCAGAACTGCAGGCTGCCCTTGAGCGCAACATGGATTCGCGCGGTCAGCGCGTTTATCCCGTTGTGGGCGAGAACAAGCGCTTGCTTGGAGTGATGACGCGCCACGATATCATGAAGATTCTCCAGGAGGTGCGCGACGGCAACGAACTGCACGTGCGCCTCTCAGACATGATTGCCCAATCCCCTGTAGTCGCATATCCTGATGAGCCCTTGCGCCTGGTTGTGAACCGCATGGCCTCCACCGGCCTTACTCGTTTCCCTGTGGTGGACCAGGATGACGGACAGGAACTGCTGGGCATGATTGCATTGCCTGATCTGCTGAAGGCGCGTGAGCATTCCGTGCAGGAAGAACACCTTCGAGAGCGGGTTTTGCACTTGAGGGTTCCGCCGTCATTGCGCTGGCGGAGCTTTGGCGGAACAGGCAAAACTGCGAACCACGCTAAATCGCCAGAGCCAGCCACCGTGGATGAGGTTGGCACACCAGAACCAACCAGCGTGCATGAGACTGAAACAAAAGAAAGCTAAACCGGTTTGTTCTGGTTGATACCGAACAGCTCCGCCATCTCCTGGTATTTGAAGCCCCTGCCTGGAATATAAGGCTGGATCCACTGATCGTTGAGCACGAATTGGGGGATGGCGCGTTTGCCGGTCTGGCGGATCACTTCCTCAGCCGCGCCGGGCGTCTCTTCAATGTTGACTTCCTGGTATGAAATATTGTTTTGGGCGAGCCAGCGCTTAAAGCGGAACTAAAGTAGTTATATCCCAGATCGCAAAGATGAGGTAATTTGGATTGGCGAACTCCGCACAAGTAAAACCATGCCCAAAGCTTATTCGGATGATTTGCGATGCAAGCTTCTGGAAGCGCATGAGGCGGGG
>DASTCT010000016.1:0-5124 GCA_035710845.1 Candidatus Angelobacter sp. | reverse complement strand
GAACAGGGGGCCTGACTCGTATAATAACGGCTCGGTGTGCAAGGTTCCGCCAGTACGGAAATGCCTAAAGAGCCGCGGCGGGTTCCCACCGTCTTAGGACGGGTTCAGAACGGCCCGGTCACACGGCCAAGCGGGTCGTTTGTTTTTTGTCGCTTCGCTCCACACTTGTTGTTCTTGTCGCTTCGCTCCAAACCGCTTGAAAGCTTTGTTTATGGATGATTAGTTCAGCTCTTGTTGCGGCCGACTCGCCACGTGGTCGGGCTCGTCGGCTTGTTTCATTTTTTTCAACTGTCGCTGCGCTCCAAACCGCTAGAGGGATTTGGAAACGCATACAGATTTTCCTGCTCCTGATGCGCGCGCTTCGCCGCGTTGTCGGGCTCAGCGCGACATGCACGCGTGGAGTGAGTTGCCGCGTCGCTCCAAACCTGTTGTTCTTGTCGCTTCGCTCCAAAACCGCTTGAGAGTTTGTTTATGGATGATTAGTTCAGTTCTTGTTGCGGCCGACTCGCCGCGTGGTCGGGCTCGTCGGCTTGTTTCATTTTTTTCAACTGTCGCTGCGCTCCAAACCGCTAGGGAGGGCGTTCCCGACTAGTGTCTCTAGCTCCTGTTGCAAGCGGCTCGCCGCATGGTCGGGCTCGCCGGCTAAGTTCCAACTAAAACTTGTCGCTTCAAACGCTTAACCCTTTCGATTCATGGGTAGCGGCCCCGCTCACCGTCTGGTCGGCCTTGCGGCCCTAGGCCCGATACAATCTTTCTCGCTTCGCTCCACCGCTTTAGGGCATTCCCGATTTTAAATATCTCTCAGTTCCTGTTGCGGCCGCCTCACACCAGCTTAATCTCTTGCGATCACGAAATCCCTAGGCTGCAGCTCATTCATTCCTTAACGCCACCAACGGATCCACTCTCGTCGCCCTCAGTGCCGGCACTGCACAGGCCACTAATCCCAGAACGGCCAGCAAGACTGCAACGCTGATAAAGGTCGGCAGATCAGTGGGCTTGATTCCGAACAAAAATGTTGTCAAGGCTCTGGCTGCAAAGAATGCGCCAACAGTTCCTATTGCAACTCCAATGGCAATTAGGCGTCCGCCCTGGCGCAGGATCAACCCCAATACGTTAGATCTTTGCGCGCCCAGCGCCATGCGCACGCCAATCTCCTGGTTGCGCTGCACCACAAAATATGAGAGCACGCCATAAATTCCAATGGCGGCCAGAAAGAGCGCAATCGCACTGAACGCGCCAAAGAGCCATGTGGGTGCGCGCTGCGGTGCAAGCGACTCTGACACAATGTTATCCATGGTCCAGATGTCGCTCACCGGTTGATTGGAATCAATCTGCTGAATTCCCGCGCGGATTGTCTGCACCATGCTCACAGGGTCCTGGCTGCTGCGGACCACCACGCTCACACTCAGATATTTCATGATGGAAGAACTCTGCGCATAGAGCACAAAAGTGCTGGGGTGTACTTTCTCGCCCAATGAGCCTTGCTTCACGTCGCCTACCACGCCAATGATCTGGCACCAGCCGGTATCACCCCAGGCAACGTCAATGCGCTTACCGATCGGGTCTTCGCCGGGAAAGAACTGCCGCGCAAAGGCCTGATTGATAATCACCACTTTCGGAGAATCCGGCGTGTCACCGTCGCTGAAAAAACGGCCCTTGAGCAGCGGAATGCGCAGGGCCTCAAAGTATTTCCCGCCAACATACTGTTTGTCCGCGTTGGGCGGCTCGCCCTGGCGTCCTTCAATTTTCACACCACCATTTGTGTTGGCGGCGGTAAGCGGAATCGTATGCAGCATTCCAGCGGACTGCACACCCGGCATCGCATTCAATTTATCTGTGATCTGCTGTAGATAACTAATCTCTTTGCGCGGATCAGAATAGCGAATCGGTGAAGGCTGCACGGTCATGGTGATCACATGGTCAGAGCTGAATCCCTTGTCCACGTTGATGAGACGCAGCATGCTCCTGAGCAGCAATCCAGCGCCGGCCAGCAGAACCAGTGAAATGGCGATCTCTCCGACAACAAGCGCCTGCCGGATGCCCTGCCCGGAAGCGCTTCCTGATTGGCGTCCGCCTTGCTTCAGGCGATCATGCAGCTTGCCGCCCACAACCTGCAGGACCGGTGCCATGCCAAACAGCAAGCCCGTGATTACTGAGAGCAGAAGAGCAAATCCAAGAATTCGGCCATCAAGGTGAATTGCGATTGCGCCCGGCAATTGCCGCGCAAGCAACGTGGTTAAAAAGCTGAGGCTGCCCCATGCCAGCAGAACGCCTAATATCCCGCCGCCAAGGGAAAGCAATGTGCTTTCTGTGAGCAACTGCCGCGCCAGGCGGGTACGCCCCGCGCCTAAAGATATGCGGATGGCGATTTCTTTCTCCCTGGACGCGGCGCGCGCCAGCAACAAGTTGGCCGTGTTGGCGCAGGCAATGAGCAGCACGGCAACCACTGCTGCAAGCAGCACCAGCAGCAGAGGCCGTGAATCGCCAACCATCGCCTCCTGGTAGCCGGTGAGGACCACATCATTGACCTTTCCAGCGGCCTTTTCATAAGCCGGAAGCACGCCTTTGATTGCGTCACGAGAACGCGCAATGTTCATATCCGGGCGCACGCGGCCGATTGCGGGCAGAAAGTTGAGACCTGCCGGCGGGTTGAACCGCAACGGCGTTACCAGATTAAAATCAGCGCGGCCTATGCGGAAGCTCTCTGGCACCACGCCGATGATGGTGAAAACGTCGTCATTCAAAGTAAGCTTTTGGCCCAGCGCGGCGGGGCTGGCCTGGTAGTGCTTGCGCCAGAACGCCTCGCTCAGCATCGCCACAGGAGCGGCGGTTTTGGGCTCTTCATCGTCACGGAAACTCCTGCCCGCCACCGGAGAGATTCCCAGGGTCGGCAGAAGATTGGACGAGACCTTCAAGATCTTCACCTGCTCCGGCTCGCCCTGTCCGGTGAGAGCGGCTGAGCCGTTTGTATATGTAATCACCTGATCAAAGATTTGCCGCTGCTCCCGCCAGAATTGAAACTGCGGAAAAGAGATCGGCGTGTTCCCGATACTCTTGTAATAATTCTCCAGAAGCACCATTCGCTCTGCTCCCGGATAAGGAAGCGGGCGGAGCAAGACCGTATCCACAATGCTGAAGATCGCCGTGCTGGCCCCAATGCCGACTGCCAACACCACCACAGCTATAACCGCAAAGCTCGGGTTCTTTCTCAGCACGCGAAGAGCAAAACGAATGTCTTGAAAGAAAGTTTCCACACGTCCTCCCATGCGTGCTTTGACTGGTTTCAGCCTGGTGGGTTAGCCATAAAACTACGGGGAGTTAAATACCTGCTTTGGATGGATGCTATCTGGTTCTCCTTTTCGACTTGTCAAGGGATTGTGACCGCGCACGTTTCTTGCTGGGGTTAAATCGCACATTGGCGTGGAGTTCATCTCCTTCCGATGGCGGATTTCCTTTTCCAGCTTTTTCCAATATTTTTAGCGTTTCAACCCGATCAGCCCGACTGGCTCTTTGCTGGAAATAATCTTCAGTACGCAGAGCGGATATTTTTTCTGCGACAGCCACATTAATGAGTTGGTTTAAGGCCACGCCTTCCATCTCAGCGGCTTTACGCAATTCGTTCAACAACGAAGGTTGTAAACGCAAAGCAAAATTACTTCGTCTCATGAATCTAACTCCTGATCTTCTGCAGTGCTAGGGCTGGCAGAATCACATTACAATTAAAGTCTCGTGCCGCAGGAAGAAAATCCCGCTGGTTGAACGTCACTATCGCATGCGCATCCCCATTCACCGCCGTCTCCAAGACCATGTCGTCGTCGGGGTCGACCAATTGCGGTCTCCAACGAAACGCAAGACGAACGGGCTTTGCAACAGCAGCCACATCGTCAAGCACGCGACTGACTTCAGCGCTGCTAAGCCCAGATGCGGCTAAGTGCTCCGGTCTGGACAAGACTGCCTCATATTCAATAATCAAAGGAACTGAAAGCAATAATTCAAAGTGACGATTCAATGCTGCTAATAAAAGCTGACGCGAGGCGCCTTTATCGCTTCGCAGTGCCGCAACTATAACGTCAGTATCAAGTACATACGAGGCGCGCACAAATTTATGATATTGCATGCAATATCAATAATCAAGATAATATCTACAAGAAAGCGGATTAGGATCACCACTTGGTTAGTTCTACACTAAACCGGACTCTGCTGGCTCCAGACAGTGCAGCCAATACGCGCCTGGACCAATGGCTTGTTTCGCAGATGCCTGAAGTGAGCCGCGTGCGCGTTCAGCAGTTGATTGAGCAGAAAAAGATCCTGGTGAACGGCAAGCCGCCCAAAGCTTCTATGAAATTGCGTGGCGGCGAGGAGATTGTGATCACCGGAGCCGTTGAGCTGCCGCCGCTGAAAGCTTTTCCGGAAGATATCTCTCTTGACGTGGTTTATGAAGATGAGAGTCTGGCGGTAATCAACAAGCCTGCGGGGATGAGCGTTCATGCAGGATCGGGCAAAGACGACGCCGGTAATCGCGGGACTATGGTGAACGCACTGCTGCACCGTTTCAGCAAGCTCTCGCAGATCGGCGGTGAGTTGAGGCCGGGGATCGTACATCGGCTGGATAAAGAAACCAGTGGGCTGGTGCTGGTGGCAAAGTCTGATCTGGCGCACAGAAAGCTGGCAGAGCAGTTCTCACGGCGCGAGATCAAGAAAACTTATATCGCGCTGGTGCATGGCTGGATGAAAACTTCGCAGGGGACCGTGAATGCGCCCATCAGCCGCGACTTGGTGCGCAGGGCGCGCATGACCACGCGCAGGAGTGACGGTCGCGAGGCCATTACGCATTGGAATGTGAAGGAGCAGATGGAAGGCCGGCATGGGAAATTTTCTTTGTTGGAGGTTCGGATCGAGACTGGGCGCACGCACCAGATTCGCGTGCATCTGGCGTCCATTGGCCATCCTGTGGCCGGGGACACGCTGTATGGCGCGCCGCGCCCTGAGAGTTACCTAGGTACATCGCCTGAGGTTGCATCTCTGGAGCGGAACTTTCTGCATGCTTTCGAGATACAATTCCGGCATCCAATCAGTAACAAGGGACTTTCTTTCCAGCAGCCGTTACCGGCTGAGTTAATAGAG
>DASTCT010000015.1:0-15261 GCA_035710845.1 Candidatus Angelobacter sp. | reverse complement strand
AATTACTTTCATCCTGTTCACCGGAGAAGAGCAGGGCGGCGTTGGCGTGGATACCTTTATGAAAAACCACGCTGCTGAAATTCCAAAGATGGATGCTGCGCTCGTACACGATACCGGTACTGGCAAGGTCTTCAGCATCGCATTGGAAAATCTCTATACAACTGCCCCATTGATGTCAGAAATATATGAACCTTTACGTGAAGTTTTTGATCTTCAGCCGTTGAGCACCAGATATTTTGGATCATCAGATCATGTTGCTTTCCTGCGCGCCGGTGTGCCTGCGTATTTCTGCATTCAAAAGCCGGCGCACTATCGCGAGGCCCATCACAGCCAGACAGATACTTTTGATAAGGTGATCCCGAATGAGATCAATGAAGGTGCAGCGCTTCTAGCAGCTTGGGCCTGGAACGTCTCAGAGATGCCGGAGCCTTTGCCGCATCATGCAGCTACTCCAGCGCGAGGCCCAGAGTAATAGAGAGCAAAGAGCAGGGCGTTAGATTGACTTAACGGGAATCGCGGTCAGGTCTTCCACCAGGCCGATTTCTTTTTGCACAAACGGCTCGGCGTATTTCACGCCGGCCAGCAGCCCGTAAAAGCCGGACATGGTGGCAACACGCTCGCGGATTTCTGCATGTGCAGGAAAGTCATTGCGGCCTGCTTCCTGGTCAGTGTATTGCGATTTATAGGCGTATATGGATTGCAGGCGGGCTTCAAACTGCTGGGTTATATCCACAACAAACGTTGGCCGGATATCATAGTAAAGCGTCGCATAGATGATTTTGAAAGGACGATGTGGATGGTCCAACAGCTTGTCTTCAATGATCGCGCTGGTCTTAGGCGTTGTTCCAGCGTCCTTTGCACCTTCCTCACGCAATTGCAGTTTGCTTAATCCGGCAAGAAAGCAGGCTTCATACCCTACGATTGAACAGGTGTAGTGGTCAGGATGGCGGCCTTGCCAATAGGGAAGTATCACCACGCGCGGGCGCTGCTGGCGAATCACGCGCGCGATCTTGAGCCGGTTCTCCCAGGTATTTTCCACCCGGCCATCAGGGATATCGAGCGCCTGCCGAAAACTCACACGCAGAATTTTCGCTGCGTCTGCGGCTTCACGGGCGCGATCATCGGCTGTGCCCCGCGTTCCCATCTCGCCCTGGGTGAGATCCAGAATGCCGGTGCGATGGCCAAGTTGGGCCATCTTGAGGAGAGTGCCTCCACAGGTCTGCTCTACATCGTCACGATGCGCGGCAATGGCCAGAACATCCAGATGAGGCGTGCTCACTCAAGCTCTCCGGCTTCTATGGTGATGTTTTCACGCACAATCAACCGGTGGGCGGCCATCTCTTTCACGTGCGGCAGAACGCGGTCAATGTGGTCTGCCGTGTCAACAAAGGTAAGCACCAGCGGAAGCTTGCCTCCGGCATCAACCAGCGTTGCCGTCTTCACTCGCCCGCGACCGGTAAAGCCAGCAACAGCATGAAGCACCGTTGCGCCAGCAATCTCCTGTTCGCGCAGGTACTTGAGCAGCTCAAGATGCAACGGCTTACGATGCCACTCGTCGGCTTCATTCAGATAAATGGAAACCTGGACGGCGATACGAGGCTGGTTCATCAGCGTGGTTGCTCTGCTTTCTCTCTACTAAAAAATTCTACACGCTGCGCGCCGGACTTCAAATCGCGCGCGCAATCGCGGCACCTACCAGCACCGCGCCCAGGCACAAAATGTTGTTGGTGAGGATATTGGTTGCAAACAAAGCCCAGTGACCTTGTTCAAAGTAAGCCATGGTCTCAAAAGCGTAGCTGGAAAAGGTGGTGTACGATCCGCAAAAGCCAATCGCAACCAGCAGCCGCCAAAGCGGATCAGCCAGCACGCGTTCGGTCGTCCAGACCAGGAAGAAGCCCAGGACCAGGCTGCCGGTTACGTTGATAACCAGGGTCCCATAGGGGAAAGATGCGTCACTGAAACGCGTAATAATCCGGGTAAGAAAATAACGCAGGTTTGCGCCCAAAAGAGCGCCCAGTGAGATCCAAAGATAGGGCTTCCACTCAATCAGAGATCGCATGGCAAATGACTCCTTAGTCCGTTGTGAGTAGGAGTCATCAGCCGCAGTGGGCGGTTAAAGGCGAACTCCATCGCCTAATACAGGTAATATAAACTGCCCTGCGGTATAAGCAAAACCTTGTTGATAATTTATTGTATGTTATACAAAACATTGGGCATATATCTTTTTCCACAATCGCACAATAAACTGTGCATTTTGGTTGAAACATGTCATCTAAAATATGACCTAAGCTTAAACGGCTGATTGACCCTCTGCATGGCTCTTCTTGAACAACAGATTAAAGGTCTCACCAGAGACTTGTCCGAAGTTGTTTCCAAGCTATCGGAAGATGCTGCTCCCAAGAGCGTGCACCGCTTGCGTACTACCATTCGCCGAATTGAAAGCCTTATCAGCTATGCCAATCCTGATTTGGGGAAGAAGCTGGAACGCAGTTTGGAGAGGCTGGAAGAGCTGCGGAAGCGAGCAGGGAAGGTCCGCGATATTGACGTGCAAATCAAGCTTCTGGACCAGCTTGGGAATGGCTCGACGGCAAAAGACAAAAAAACGCTTGCCGGCCTTTTGGAGAAAAAGCGAGACCGCCAGGTAAAGCGGTTACATTCCGCGTTAACCAAGCACGCTGGCGACAAGCTCTTTTCGAGGCTGGAGCGCGTTGCTGAAAAGATTGGGACTGGGCTTTTCCGTGATAATCCGCCGCTTGCGCCGCTGGAAGAAGCACGCCTGCAGCTAAGCCGATTGGCCGCAGATTTCTCGCATCCGGCAGCTAAAGCACTCAAGCCCAACCGCCTGCATGAAGCCCGCATCCAGCTTAAGAAGATTCGTTATTTGGCAGAGCTTGCTGACGACTCCGGTGAGCGAAAGCTGTTTCTGGCCCAGCTAAAGGCTGTGCAGGACGATGTGGGTGAATGGCATGACTGGGAGGAACTGACCAAGCTGGCGGAAAAACGATTTGCTGATCGTGTGGATTGCGCTTTGCTGCGCGAGGTGCGCGCGCTTTTTGCGGCGTGTGAATCCACAGCAGTCTCCGCCGTTACCAGGCTGTTTACCGCATCCGTTGCGGCGGAAAAGAAACCACCGGCCACAGCTTCATCTCCCCGTTCGTTTGCTCGCCACGCCTGATAGGCCATGCCTGTCTTTGCCGCGGTTGATATCGGCTCCAATTCGGTGCGGCTCAGTATTGCTGAACTGCGCCGTGGACACATGATTCCGCTCCATCAGGACCGCGAGGTTACACGCCTGGGTGAAGGCGTTTTTCGCGATGGCAATCTAAGCCCCCAAGCCATGGCCCAGACGCTTAAAGTGCTTCGGCGCTTCCATCGGGCTGTGCAAAGCTATGCTGTGGAGCGGACGCGCGTGGTTGCCACTAGCGCACTGCGCGACAGCAATAATGGCCGTCTTTTCGCCGAATGGCTTAAAACAGTCACAGGATGGAAGCTTGAGATCATCACCGGCCTGGAAGAAGGCCGGCTGATTCATCTGGGCGTGCTTGCCAGCATGCGCACGCCGCCTTCAAGATTGCTCTTGATTGATCTGGGCGGCGGAAGCTGCGAGCTTACATTTTCTGAGAAAGGCCACATCAAAGAGCTGGTGACGCTGCCATTGGGTGCAGTCCGGCTGACGCAGGAGTTTATTCATCACGATCCACCGAACAAGGATGAGCTAAAGCGGCTGCATGGCTTTATTGTGCAGGAGGTGGCGCATGTTTCCCGGCAGATTCTGCGCGCGAACGCAAGCTCTGTGATTGCAACATCAGGCACAGCAGCTGCGCTGGCAGGCGCTGCGCAATCACTAAAGTTGAGGCGCGGCGGATCAGTATCACAAGTGGTCGCCGCCAAATTGGCCAAACGGCTAGCCAAGCTGACGGGACGGCAGCGCGCAGCCATTAAAGGCATCAATCCCAAGCGTGCGCAGATCATTGTTGCCGGAGCAGCCGTTTATGCGCATGTGCTGCATGCCTGCGGGCTGAAGGGCTTTCGATATTCGCCGCTGGGCTTGCGCGACGGTCTTCTGGCGCAGATGGCCGCTGAATATGACGAGCATACACGTCCGCATCGCCAGTTGGAATCTGACCGCCAGGACGTATTGCTTAAGACGGCCAAGCGCTACAGAGTGGATTTGGCAAATGCGATGCAGGTGGGCAAGCTGGCGCTTGCATTGTTTGATCAGACGCGGCGTATGCATGGACTGGATGATGAGTGCCGGGAGTGGATTGCGGCTGCGGCCATGCTTTATGAGGTGGGAATGTATATCAATCCTGTTGGATTACATCGCCATGCATATTACGTAATTTCCCGCTCTGAGTTGTTTGGGTTTACTCCGCTGCAACGGAAGATCATTGCCACAATCGCGCGTTATCAGGGAAATTCCAAACCGCAGCTTCGCGACCGCCTGATCAAGGTTTTGCCCGCACAGATGCGTTCAGATGTAATCAAAGCTACGGCGATTCTCCGTGTAGCACGCGCCTTGAATCAGGGGCGTCGCTCTGCCGTGCAGTCTCTGCGCGCCAGCGGGCGCAGCGGGGAACTGACAGTCGCAATTAAGGCCGGCCGCGGCGGCGCCGACTTGGAATTGTGGGCGGGAAAAAAGGAAGTCCCTTACTTTCGCGAAGTCTTTGGCCGTGAACTCGTCTTCAAACTGGCCTGAAGCGCACGTGCAATCTTGGGCGTAACCAGCCATTGCATTGTTCCATGGCGTCCATTCATCTCCACCTTGGCTACAGCGCCTTTTTTGAAATCAATCTGCGCATCACGGGCGCTGGCAGAGATGGATTTGGCCAAGAACTCCGTAAGACTGGGATTGTGGCCTACTACCATGATAGCGTCGTATTTTCTGTAACGGGCCAGCATGGTCTGGAACTGCTCCAACTTGGCGTCAGGGCGGAGCGCAGTATCCAACTGGACAACCTGCTCAAATGCCAGCTCATTCGCCACCAATGAGGCGGTCTGGCGCGCTCGCTTCAACGGACTGCTGATGATCTGGTCAACCTGCACATCAACATTGGCCAACATGCGGCCAATGTATCGGGACTGGAGAATACCTTCATCATCCAGGGGACGCCGCTCATCTTTTTGCGGATTGAGCATGCTCTTGCCGGCAGATGCGTGTCTGAGAAAATAAACGATCATCGCTTTTTATCGGTGTATAAGCTGTTTTTTGCGTGAACCGGAGTGTACTCGCCGGTGAAGTATTGCGGGATCTGGAATGTCTGCAGCACTGGCCGTGCCTTCCGCCACGGCAATCAAGAAGTCCTGTGCGGAGAAATCCTTTTGTCCCCGTTTGCGCGGCAACCGCAAGTATTGGCCGTTGCGATCAAGCAAGCGGGCCTTTACGTTGTCTGCCATATAAGCCGCAAGGATTTCATTTTTTATTCGTTGTTTCAGTGATTCATCCAAAATCGGGCACAGGACTTCGACACGTTCATAGAGGTTGCGCGGCATCCAGTCTGCACTGGAGATATAAATTTCCTCATTGCCTCCATTTTCAAAATAAAAAATGCGGCTATGCTCCAGCAGCCTGCCTACCACGCTCCTCACTACAATGTTATCGCTGACCCCCGGCACGCCCGGACGCAGAGAGCACATGCCGCGCACTGTAAGATCGATCTTTACCCCCGCTTGCGATGCTCGGTAGAGAGCTTCAATCACGTTTTTATCGAGCAGGGCATTCATTTTAGCTATGATGCGCGCCGGTCGACCGCTGGCGGCGTGCTCTGTTTCACGATGGATCTGTGCCAGCGCGGTGGAGGCAAGATCGACGGGAGAGATGGCCAGGGGAGCATAGCTTGATGCTTCAGAGTAAGCGGTGAGGTAGTTGAACACTGAGTGCACTGCTGAGGTTATTTCCGGCGAACACGTAAGCAAGCTTATGTCAGTATAGAAGCGAGCCGTAGCTGGATTGTAATTTCCAGTGCCGATATGGGCATAACGCCGCGTTACACCATCAGGATCATGGCGCACCAGCAGACAGAGTTTACAATGCGTTTTTAAGCTTACGAGCCCGTGGTAAACCTGAACGCCTGCATCTTCCAGCATGCGCGCCCATTGGATGTTTGAAGCCTCGTCAAACCTGGCCTTGAGTTCCAGCACGGCTGTGACTTCTTTTTCCGCCGAAGCCGCCGAAATCAGGGCCTCCACGATAGGTGAATCCCGGCTGGTACGATAAATGGTTTGCTTCAGAGAGATCACATCTGGGTCGCTGGCTGCGCTTTCAATGAAGTCAACCACAGCGTCAAACGAGTCGAACGGATGGTGCAGAAGGATATCGCGCTTGCGCAGCTCGGCAAAAATGTTGTTGCTGCTGGGCGGAAGACGCAGTTCGCGCGCAACCAGAGTCCGGTATTTGAGATTCGGCCTCTCGAGATCGTAAAAATTGAACAGCCGGGAAAGATTCACCGGGCCTTGCGTATAAAAAATTTGCCAATCTTCCAGCTCAAAAGTTTGTTGCAGTCGGCGAGCAATCTCAGCGCTGGCGCTGGCATCAATCTCCAGGCGAACAGCGTCGCCTTTGCGCCGGCGGTGCAGTTCTGTGCGCACCGACTCCAGCAGATTGCGTGTCTCTTCCTCTTCCAGGTAAAGATTGCTGTTGCGGGTGACGCGAAATGACGCTGCGGAAAGAATGTCATATCCGCGATACATGCGTGCGGCGTGGTAGATGAGAAGGTCGGCCAGAAAAACAAAATCTATACCAGTTTGCGAGGGTAGATGCACCAGCCTGGGCAATGCACGAGGAACGGTAATAACTCCCATGTAGGTGCCGCTGGCGCGCCGCTTGCGCTTTAACAGCAGAGCAATGCATAACGCCTTGTTCAGGACGCGGGGGAATGGGTGTGCCGGATCGACCGTTACCGGCGTAAGCAGCGGATCGACCTCTTTTTCACAATAGGTATCAATGAAGCGTTCCTGGTCAGCAGAGAGGTCCTTAAGATCGAGAACGCGAATGTTCTCTTTTGCCAAGGCAGGGAGCAGCTTGCTATTCCAGCACGCGTATTGCTCCTCGACAAACTCATGTGTCTCGCGGGCGATCAACTCACGTTCCTGTTGAGCGGTAAGAGCATCAGGACCGGCGTCAATAAATCCTTCTTCAATTCGTTGCAGCAAACCGGCTACGCGGACTTCAAAGAATTCATCCAGATTGCTGGCTGAAATGGCAAGAAATTTGACGCGCTCCAGCAGAGGATTGTGGTCGTCATTCGCTTCCTCAAGGACACGGCGATTGAATGCCAGCCACGAATCTTCGCGATTGATGTAAAGAGACGGATCTGAAACGGAGCGATTCATGCGCAAAGAAGCATCAGGTTTGGCGCCGTTATTAGAGGATTTACGCCGCAGATCCATTGTAGCTTCTCAAGCAGAAGGTGATGCCAGACTCACTGATTACAGAGTTAATGTATTACTTTATGTCTGTTGGTGATTTGAAATGATGGTTCTAACCTTGTGCATGGTGCCTAACGTCAGCACCGCGAACCCAAAAGATAACGTCTTCAGCGATATTGGTGGCGTGGTCGGCTACGCGCTCCAGGTTACGGGCCACGATCAGCGTATCCAGCAGATTTCTGTGATTGCTGGTTGATTTGCCCATGCCTGAATCCACGGTCTCAAAAATCTCGCGGTTCATGTTATCAACCAGGTCGTCACGCTCAAGGACGGTTTGCGCCATATCAACATCGGCGGTCAGGAAAGCATTCAATGCGTCGCGTACCATGCTAATACTGAGCTGGGCCATGCGCGGGATATCGACATCAAGCGCCGAATCCGGGCGCACTGCCAAATCCATCACGCGCTCAGCGATGTTGACTGCCTGGTCGCCCACGCGCTCCAGATCAGCATTGATCTTGATGCAGGAGATTACAAAGCGCAGATCCACAGCCATGGGCTGTTGCATGGCCAGGAGATCGACAGAAAGCTCGTCTACGTCGCGCTCTGCGGCGTTGATCCTGGATTCGTCCCGTAATACCAGTTCGCAGAGAGCAAGATCGCGGTTCTGGTAAGCGCGCACGGCGCGTTCCACGGCCTGCTCCGCCAAGCCACCCATGGCCAGCAGTTTTTGTTTTAGATCATCGAGTCCCTGGTGGAACCGTGTACGGCTCATCCAAACCTCCCGGTAATGTAGTCTTCCGTCCGCTTGTCGGAAGGCTTGGTAAACATGGTCTCAGTTTTATCCAACTCCACCATGTTGCCCATAAGAAAGAACGCAGTAAAGTCTGCCACACGCGCTGCTTGCTGCATGTTGTGGGTGACGATGACCACTGTGTATTCCTTCTTCAATTCAAAAATCAGATCTTCAATTTTAGCGGTTGAAATGGGATCCAGAGCGGAGGCAGGCTCGTCCATGAGCAGAACTTCCGGCTCCACGGCCAAGGCGCGCGCAATACAGAGGCGCTGCTGCTGTCCGCCGGAGAGGCTGGCCCCGGACTTCTTTTTCAGATCGTCTTTGACTTCGTCCCACAGCGCGGCATGTTTCAACGAGCGCTCCACTACGTTATCAAGCTCTCGCCGATTGCGGAAGCCATTCAGCTTCAACCCAGCGGCAACGTTGTCATAGATCGTCATGGTGGGAAACGGATTCGGTTTTTGGAAGACCATGCCGACGCGGCGACGGATCCAAACTGGGGAAACGCCTTTGCCGTAAACATCCAGATCGCCAATGGAGACTTTGCCTTCTACGCGAGTATCAGGAAGAGTTTCATGCATGCGGTTCAGGCAGCGGACGAAGGTGGATTTTCCGCAGCCTGAAGGTCCGATGATGGCTGTAGCCTTTTTTGCCGGAATTTCCATGGCGATATCGAAGAGCGCCTGCTTTGGACCAAACCAGGCATTCAGCTTTTCTACGTGAATACTGGCGTCCATTAGCTGGCCCCCCTGATGGCGCCGCGGCTGGCAATAAAGCGGAAAACAATGACGGTAATCATGATCATAGAAATTAGTACAAGGGCCGCAGTCCAGGCTTGTGCATGGGCCTGGTCATAAGGCATAAGCGCGTATAAGTAAATCTGCAACGGCAGGGCCGCTGTTGGCTGATTGGGATTTATGTTCCAGAACTGGTTCCCAAGGGCGGTAAACAGCAGCGGCGCGGTTTCTCCGGCAATGCGGGCAAAAGCCAACATGATGCTGGTAACAACACCTGCACTTGCGGTTCGCAGGACCACGGAAAGGATAGTGCGCCACTTGGGAATGCCAAGCCCAAGCGCGGCTTCGCGAATCGATTGTGGCACCAGAAGCAGAACTTCTTCCGTTGTGCGCGAGATAGTCGGCACCATCATGATGCCGAGAGCGACGCTGCCGGCAAGCATGGAAAAATGCTTCTGTACCACCACCACAAGCGCGTAGGCAGTAATGCCGATCACAATGGAAGGAACTCCGTTCAGCACGTCTGTGGTAAAGCGAACAATGTTCCCCCACTTATTGCGCCCGTATTCTGCCAGATAGATACCAGAGCCAATCCCCAGGGGCACTCCGATAATGCTGGCCAAGCCGAGCAGCATGATTGATCCAACAATAGCGTTGGCCATGCCGCCGCCTTCTTCGCCAATCGGCTTGGGAATTTGCGTGAAAAAGGTCCAGTTCAGCTCGCCCAAGCCACGAAAGAGCACAGTTCCCAGGATCAGGAAAAGCGGGACCGTTACCACAAGGGCAGCCAGCGTAATTGAACCCAGCGCGAGCCAGTTGGAAAGCCTGCGCCGCAAAGAGATGGTTCGCAATGGATTAGGCAAGGGTCCTCGCAGGCATTCCCCGAGTGATGGACCAGACCAGCAAGCCGGCCAGGGCATTTACAATGAGGGTGATAACGAACAAGACCAGCGCCATTTCCACCAGCGCGCTCAGATAGGTATTTCCAACAGCTTCAGAGAACTCGTTTGCGATAACGCTGGCCAGCGTGTATCCGGGAGCAAAAAGTGATTTGGTTATCTCCGGGCGATTGCCGATCACCATGGTTACAGCCATGGTTTCACCCAAAGCGCGTCCCAAGCCAAGGATGATTGCTCCAAAAATTCCCGGGCGGGCGTTGCGCAGGACTGACATCCGCAACATTTCCCATCTGGTCGCGCCAAGCGCAAGGGCTGCTTCGCGTTGTACCCGTGGAACGGCAGTGATGACCTCGCGTGTGATTGAGGCGATGATCGGAAGAATCATGATTGCAATGACTATGCCGGCCGCCAGCATGCCCCATCCGTATTTTGGCCCGCTGAATAGACCTGTCCAACCAAAAGCTTTTGCCAGGAATGGCTCCACGTGAACGCGCAGAAAAGGCGAGAGAACAAAGATGGCCCACAGGCCGTAAATCACGCTGGGAATTGCCGCTAGAAGTTCAACCAGCAGGGAAAGGATTCCGCGAAGCTGCCGAGGACAAAGTTCGGTGAGAAAAAGAGCTGTCCCTACCGAAAGAGGAACAGCGATTATCAACCCCAGCAGCGACGAAACGATCGTGCCGTAAATAAATGGCAGCGCGCCAAAATCTTCAGCCACCGGGTCCCATATTTGCCGAAACAGGAATTTAAAGCCGAACTTGCTCATTGAAAGGCGCGATTGGGTAATGAGCTCAAACAAGATCAAGCCCACTACAGCCAGCACTGTGAGAGCGCAAAGCACCACGACGCCGCGAAATGCCTTGTCAGCAAAAACGCTTTCCCGGGCGCCAACCCTGCTCTTGGGCACGACTTTCAATTCTTCATGGGCGACGGGAGCAGTTTCCGCGGTGGCAGGCTCTTCTGATTCTTCTGAGGCTTGTGAAGACCTGGGATTCGGCAGGATCTGCATGCTTGGAAGCTAGCAGACGATTGTTAACAGATTGTTAAAAAAGAGCGCTGGTCGGTAAAACCAGCGCTTACAGATGATAAAGATCGTTTGTTAACGTGAGCACGGCTGGCTATTCCTGAGCCTGACCACGAACCGAGTGTGTGCAAGCTAGAATTGCAGCTTCACTTGCCTTCTTTCTCTTTTTCCATCTGGCTCACGCGCTCGCCAATTTGCTGCTTGATCGACTTGGGCTGGCCTGGATCAGTTATCGGCGTTCCGGACTTCAACTGATCAATTCTTTCGCGAAGCCTGCGTGCCCTCTCAGCCTGCCCCTGTTCCACATGCGACAGTTTTTCATCCATAGCCGACTCCTTATGGTGGGCATTGCCGGAGCGCCCGCCTACAGCTCATTTTAGCCCCTTTACGAATTGGCGGAGAGAACGTGCCCGGGCAACGCTTTGCGGAGCAAAAGGCACCGCTTCTAAACTGGCGACAGCGGCAGCTGCAGCGGGTTTCGTGCGATACCGCTCTTTGGCCCGAATAGCGCGTACTTTGCTATCGACCAACTCCCGCAAGCTGGTTCCACGATGTGCCTGAAGCACCCCTAGATCACGCAGTTGCGGCTCACCATCCTGCACAATGATTTGATACCAGTGATTATCAGCAGGATCGCCAAAGCTGACGTAGCCTCCATCCAAAACCGTATGCGGCGCCTCGATGGTGCCGCGGAAGCTGTACCGCACATTTGATCCCGTGTCCGGGTCATAGTAATGAGGAGTAATGAAGTCAGACAGGTGCTGACCATTGACGGTATACGAGATTCTCTCGCAGGGATCGCAAACCTCCACCAGATAAACCACCCGCTCAAGGCTAGGGGCATCGGGTAGATCTGCGAGTTGCGGTGGAGGATCGCCGGCGATGGTGCGGCTGCCGAATGGATCCGCCAGCATCTCCAGAGTTTCGTGGCTGGTGGTCAAGGCCCAGCCAGAGTCAAACTGTACCAGGGAAAATGGCTGTCCCTGATCATCAGTATGGAAGCCGGCTGCGCCGGGCTCATTGATGTCGTCGCGGATAATGACCGGCCAGTAATCCACCGGGACGGATTCCAGGCTGTCAAAGGCATCCACCGTTGCATTTACCTGCCAAAGCGGCCCAAAGTCGCGGGTGACCTGCTTTTGCGCCGCCGCAGCAACCTGGGTAAGGTGTTTAAAAGAGACATGTGTGGTTTCAGAAACCAGGGCGACGTGTGCGTTGAGAATACTCATGGGCAACCTCCATAATTATTTAAAGTGAGGGCCGTTTATTGGAGACGAAGCGGTGTCCGCATCTCCTGAACACACGCCCTCAGCAGAGGGCATCGAATCGCAGCCGGGCTGACTTGATGGCACCTGCCGGGCTGACGAATAAAATGCTTTCGGTTACAGTAGTGCGTTGGCCCAGATTTGCGTTACAAGAAATATCGAATGGCGTTTCATGGCGCACCGGCACTGCCGCAGATTAGAAAACGTTTACAAAAAAAATGAGTGATGGCTGCAAAGGCCATCACTCATAGGGGCAAGTTGGGGATTGTATTTTGCTACTTCTTGGCGGTTTGTCCTTTTACCTTTACTTCTTTGATCCGAGCCTTCACCTTGGCCGCAACATTCTTCGGCAGAGGCGCGTAAGCGAGCTGTTCTGTCATGGTCTGGCCTTTGTCCACCATCCAGTTCAGGAAGTCGACAAACGCTTTTTCTTTGGTTGCGTCTGACCACTCAGCCGGAACCAACAACCAAGTGAAGCTGCTGATTGGATAAGCAGCTTTGCCCGGCGCATTGGTAATGGAGACACGGAAGTCATCCGGCATCTCTTTCACTGAGGCTGCGGCAGCCGTTACTGATTCCAAACTTGCCTTGATAAATACGCCTGCGGCGTTCTGCACGCTGCCGTACGGCATCTTGTTGGAGAGGGCATAAATCAGCTCAACGTAGCCGATGCTGCCTTCCGTCTGCTTTACCATTCCGGAGACGCCCTCATTGCCTTTACCGCCCAGTCCTACCGGCCAATTTACTGAAGTGCTTTTGCCGACTTTATCTTTCCATTCCGGGCTGACCTTGCTGAGAAAATCAGTAAAAATATAAGTGGTGCCGCTGCCATCTGAGCGATGGATTACCGCAATATCTTCATCCGGAAATTTCACTCCGGGATTCGCCTTAGCGAGGCGAGGATCATTCCACTTCTTGATTTTGCCGAGATAAATATCGGCCAGAACGTCTGGGGCAAACTTTAATTCGCCGGTAACGCCTTCAATGTTGTAAGTGGGCACTACCGCGCCGAGCACGGTCGGGATATGGAAGACCTTTTGCGGTGTCTGCGCAAGCTGTTCATCGGTCATAGGGCCATCGCTGGCGCCAAAATCAACCGTACCAGACTGGAGCTGCTTGATGCCGCCGCCGCTGCCAATGGATTGATAGTTGATCTGAACGTCATTGTGTGCGTTGTGATATTCGCTGAACCATTTCTGGTAAATGGGATTAGGAAAGGTTGCGCCCGCGCCGTTAAGGTTGGTCTCAGCACTGCTTACACCGGCCAGAGCGGCGGTGAGCACCAGTGCCATGCAAAGCTTCAGTCTCATTACTCCTCCTCGCGTGTACGAGATGAACGTACCAAAGGAGTGTTAAATGACTGTTAAAAGTGAATTGGAGACTGACTGCTTTGCCCGAAAATTGCATTTACCACTGATTTACACTGATAACACTGATCCAAACAAATGCTTCGCAGCGGCAAAATGCGGATATTATTGTGGAAGATTGCACCTACAAAACCTTTGCAGGCGCTCGTAACAGATAACGTTTCTCGACCGATGATTGCCCTCTTATTTGTGGACTAGGAGCGCAGCCAACTAAGTATCGCCGCCAGAATCGTGCATTCCCTGGCTTTAGATTTAGCCAGGGCTTTTTTCTTTTTTGATTTGCTTTTGGACGACGGCGAGAATACGTTCCACGGCGTGGGTCAAACGTTGCCGAATTCATCAGCATTTTTCGGTTCGTATTTGTCGGGTACTTTCATTGCAGTTATACTTTGCATAATAAACCCCTCTTGGTAAAATTGCGCGCCTATGTACCTGCTGCTTTTGCTGCTGCTGTTCGTGCAATTACCACCAGCCGCGCAACATGGTCACAAGGCCAAAAAAGTCGCCAATGTTCAGCAGCAAGACACCCCAAAACAGCAGCCATCGCCATCCGTCACACCTTTCCAGAATCCGGACAGCCAACCAAGCCCCACAAATACCAACAACAGTCAGACCGATGCCAAGAAAAATATACGAGATTGGATCAATGCCTTTTCGACTGCTGTAATCGCTTGCCTGACTCTGCTTACTGTGATTGTCATTGCGCGGCAACTGCGTGCCACTCACAGGCAGGAACGCGCATGGGTAGTAATTGAAGAGATGGCAATACCCGATGAACTTTCCCATTGGGAACTCAGCTTTCCTGTGAATGTGGAATTGAAATATGTTTTCAAAAATTATGGGAGCACTCCGGCCAGACTTACTGAAAGCCGTTTCGTGTTCACATTGATTGACAGGATCGAAGATTTGCCAACTAGTCCTGATTACGGGGAAAAACAGCCATACCCCAATTTTCCTAAGGACGGTGGCATTATGGTTCCCGGTGCAACAATCCCGCTTACTGCTACATTCCAAGGGGCGAACGGGGCAGAACTTACGAATGAAATTCTTGTGGCCATTCGGGATGGGAGTAAATGCCTTGTCGCCTATGGATTCATTAAATACCGCGATGCTTTTCATAAGAGGCATGAAACGCGGTTTTGCCACAAATACGTTGTCGAAAAAAGGGGAATAAATTTTTTCAGCGGGGATTTTCTCATTGCAGGCCCACCTGCTTACAACAGACACTCTTAACAACAGAACTCGCTTTTCAGCGGGTTCTGAGTTAAGGCCATTGCACCATGCTTGGCTTACTTCGGATTGCTGGCCACTTTTTGATGCCCCGCCAGTTTCCGGTGCGCCAGTCTGATAGCTCTGGGTAAATGATGTGCGTCGAATCGACATCAAAGCTGAGTGCGGTTTGGTCGCGGAAGAGAATGATGATTGTTTCTGAGTCTGCCTCGACACGTTCAACAATCTTGCCCCGGACTTCAGGGAAGCGCAGCAGCCTTGATTGTCTCTCGCGAACGGTTACGATCGGGTAGCCATACTTCGCCTTCGCTGGAAGGTGCTTTTAATCTGTTTGATTGCAGGGAGAGCAAGTGTTTCGGTAGAACTCCCCGGCGCGGCATAGCAGAAGGTGGCATTCTCGGGATGTTTCGACTCGCCCTCGCTCTTCCCGCTATGCGGGATCGTTCGGGCTTCGCTCCCAATGAACAAGCGGCTTATGAAGCAAGCGGTACGAGCTGAAAGCCAAACTCCTTCGCCTGGCGGCGCAGCCGGTTTTCGATATGGGTACGGCGACGCTGTTCGTCGGCAGCAAAAAC
>DASTCT010000014.1:0-5852 GCA_035710845.1 Candidatus Angelobacter sp. | reverse complement strand
GCGCCGGACGGCTACTTTAGAATCCTTGGCCGTGTGGATGATGTAATCAACGTGGCTGGCCATCGCCTGGGCACTAAAGAACTGGAATCTGCCTGCCTGACGGTCAATGAAGTGGCAGAAGCAGCAGTAGTCCCGGTTGTCGATGAGGTAAAGGGCAGGGTGCCGGAAGTTTATGTTTCACTGAAGCCTGGCGTATCGAATGCCGCTGCGGTGCAGGAGAGCGTGACCAAAGCCATTGAGCACCAGATCGGCAAAATTGCCCGGCCGAGGAAAGTGCATGTTGTTCCTGACATGCCGAAGACGCGTTCAGGTAAAATCATGCGCCGGGTACTCGCGGCCATCTCTAACCAGATGGATACCGGCGACGTTACCACGCTCGCCAATCCAGATGTGGTGGAGCAGATTCGCGTGATGGTGCAGGGTGCTAAAAAAGTTGTAACCAAAGACGCTCCGGAAGATCTGAAGCGGTTTGGGGAAGAACGTTAAAAGGCTCGCGCGGAATAGTTTTTCAGTAAAGTTTGCGATGTGAAGAATCGCTTAAAGAACTGGAGGAGAGCATGAAGGACGAGAAGAAGGGCAAAGGTGTATCTCGAAGAAATTTCATCAAGATTGCCGGCGCAGGCAGCATCACTGCCGGAACACTGGGTCCTGCATTTCTGTTTCCTGAGCGGGCCGCCGCGCAACAAAAAACGCTGAAGATTTTGCAGTGGAGCCATTTTGTTCCCGCATTCGACGAATGGTTCAACAAGAAGTTTGCCGTGGAGTGGGGACAGAAACACGGCACCAATGTAGTTGTCGACAACATCAATCTGGTGGACCTGAACACGCGCGCGGCGTCAGAAGCGCAGGCCAAGAAAGGCCATGACTTGTTCATGTTCCTCTCCCCGCCGGCGGCCTATGAGAACCAGGTGCTCGATATGACCCACGTCTATCAAGAGGTGGAGAAGAAGCACGGGAAGAAAATTGATCTGGCGCACAAATCCACGTTTAACCCGAAGACGAAAAAGTATTATGCGTTCTCTGATTCCTATGCGCCTGACCCGGGCAACTGGCGAAAAGATTTGTGGGAGCAGGTGGGTTTCCCCAACGGGCCGGACAGCTATGACGACCTGCTCAAGGGCGCTTCGGCGATCAAGAAGAAGCTCGGCAATCCATGCGGTCTCGGTCTTTCACAGGAACTCGATACCAGCATGGCGATGCGCGCTCTGCTATGGTCCTTTGGCGGCGCGGAGCAGGACGAGGCCGGCAACGTCACCATCAACTCGAAAAACACGATTGAAGCTCTCAAGTTCATGAAGGCGCTGTATGAACAGTCAGAGACGCCGGAGGTCTTTACCTGGACGCCGCCTTCAAACAACCAGGCGATGCTGGCAGGCAAGGTTTCTTATGTCGCCAATGCTATTTCGATCACGCGTCAGGCGGAGCGCGAGCACCTGCCGATCGACAAGAACATCATGGTCAGCCATGCTCTGAAAGGGCCGGTGCGCCGCATTGCCGCTGAGCACGTAATGAACTGCTACGTGATCTGGGACTTTGCTGAGAACAAGGAAGGCGCGCAGCAGTTCCTGATCGACTACATTGACGCGTTCCATGATGGCTTTGTGGCCGGGCAGTTCTACAACTTCCCCTGTTTCCCAACGACCTGTCCAAACCTGCAGAAAGAGATCTCCAATGATCCGCGGGCCACGCCCAACGATAAATACAAGGTGCTGGGCGACGTGCTGAGCTGGGCCACCAACGTTGGCTATCCCGGATACTGCACCGCCGCGATTGATCAGGCGTTCAAGAGTTGGGTGATTCCGACCATGTTTGCGACCGTCGCGCAAGGAAAAGCATCTCCTGAAGACGCCGCGAAGACTGCAGAAGGTGAGTACAAGCGCATCTTCGAGAGATTCAAATAAATTGAGGACTGAATGGCCGTAGTCGAAACACGGAAACTAACCAAGGTATTCAAAGAAGGAGAGCTCGGAGCAGTTAATGAAGTAGATCTGGAGACGCGCGAAGGCGAGTTTCTGGTTTTCCTGGGGCCTTCGGGCTCCGGGAAAACGACTCTCCTGCGGATGATCGCCGGCCTGGAGACACCCACGGCCGGCGAAATTCTTATCGGCGGCAAGGTGGTGAACGATCTTACGCCGCGTGAGCGCCGCATCGCCATGGTCTTCCAGAGCTACGCGCTCTATCCTCATTTAACCGTTTACAAGAACATTGCTTTCCCTTTGAAAGCGCAAAAAGTTCCTAAAGACGCGCACAAGGTACAAGTGGAATGGGCAGCTTCGCTGCTGGGCATCAGGGGACTGCTGGATCGCAAGCCGCGCGAGCTTTCAGGCGGTGAGCGGCAGCGTGTGGCACTGGCGCGCGCGATTGTCCGCGAGCCTGCAGTATTTTTGTTGGACGAGCCGCTCTCCAATCTTGATGCCAAGCTCCGTCTCTCTGCACGCGAGGAGTTGGAAAGATTTCATCGCCGCGTAGGAACGACCACCATCTACGTCACGCACGACCAAGTGGAGGCGATGGCCATGGGCGATCGCGTGATGGTGCTGAATAAGGGCGTAGTGCGGCAGATTGGCACTCCCAAAGAAGTTTATGACGATCCGGCCGATACTTTTGTTGCGACGTTCCTGGGCTCGCCGCCAATGAATTTGATCGAAAACGACGGCATGATCATTGGCTTCCGGCCTGAGCACTTCCGGCCGCCAGAAGATATCCGCGATAGCGCGAAGATTACCTTCAAATTCCGCCTGGAAAACGTGGAGTACCTGGGCGCGGAGTTTATTCTGGCAGGCGTTTTGGTGGGCGGAAAGGTGGATGGCAAGAAGGTGATTTCCCGTCTGCTGCTGGGACACAGTTTTGAAGTTGGCACGACCTATGATTTTGCCGTACCCGAACGGCAGTTGAAATTTTTTGATGCCACTACGGAGAAGAAGATCGCAGCGAGGGCCATTACATGGCAGTAGGCGCGGTAACAAGACCTGGCAAGGCGAAGGTCAAATCCATGGGAGCGGCGCAGAGTCCGCTGCTGGGCTTTGCCATGTTCAGCCCCGCCGTGCTCTATATTCTGCTGCTGATTGGATTGCCATTTGTCCTGGCCATTTTTTATGCGTTCAGCGATGCGCGCATCGGCACGGACATGGATTGGGCGCACTTCTGGAGGCATTTTGTCGGCCTGGATAACTTCCGCAGCATCATGCAAAGCCCCAGCTTCAAGGCCGCGCTGAAGAATTCCATCATCTTTACCGTTGCCGCGCAGGTCATCATGATCGTCTGCTCCACCATGCTCGCCATTGCGCTGGATAAGCCGTTCCGCGGACGCGGGCTGGTGCGCTTCCTGATCCTGTTGCCATGGGTTGCGCCGGTTTCTCTGGGAACGATCGGCTGGAAGTGGATCCTCGATTCCATTTACAGCGTGATCACCTGGGTGCTGGTCTGGCTGGGATTTGTGAACAAATTTTCGCCGCCGATGTGGCTGGGACAGGAAGGCCTGGCGATCACCTCAGTCATCCTGGTGCATTGCTGGCGGCTGATTCCGTTTTCCACGGTGATCCTGCTTGCCGGCCAGAGCGCCATCCCGAAAGAAATTCCGGAGGCGGCGGCAATTGACGGCGCGGGCTTCTGGCGTACGTTATTTCAGATCAGTTTGCCGATGATGACTCCGATTATCGGGGTGGCCGTGCTCTTTGGCACCGTCTTTACCTTTACTGATTTAGCCGTAGTGAATCTTTTGACCAATGGCGGGCCGTACGATTCCACACAAACGCTGCCGAACCTGGCGTTTACTCAGGGTATTCAAGGTAGCGACCTGGCGGCGGGTGCGGCGATTTCAGTCTTTCTTGTGCCAGTGTTGGTGGCAATTGCCTACCTGATGCTGCGCGTGGCGCACCGCGCGGAGGTGGTGTAATGGCGACGGCAGTTCTGGCTCCAAAAGTGAAGAAGCCCGCCAGCCTCACCATATTGAGTGCTCTTATTGGCATCGCGGCGCTGTGGCTGCTGGCGCAGACCCTGCTGCATCATGTGGGCGGGCTGACCGGCGTGTTCCAGTTGCTGACCGCATTGGTAATGGGGCTGCTTGCCTTCGGTCTGTGGAAGCTGCATAACGGCGCCCGCGGCTTCCTCTTTTTCCTTTTCGTGTCGGACGTGATTGGCTGCCTGCTGGCGCTGTTCCTTTACGCGCTGCGCACCTCGCATTACCGCCTGGCTGTGGCCCTGGTCATACAGTTGTGCATCTCTGCGGCCCTCGTCTGGTTTTTGCAATCGTCAGGGGTAAAGCGCGCGTTTGAAGGCAAAAATCCCTGGCCCACCACGGTGAAGATGCTGGTGCTCACGATCTTCACAGTGCTGCTGGCGTTCCCGTTCTACTGGATGGTGATTGCCACATTCAAGCAGAACGTTGATCTCTACGGGATGGAGAACAACCCGTTCATCTTCAATCTTCCGCCCACGCTGGATAATCTCAAGCTGCTGTTCAACCAAACGCGCTTCCTGACCTGGTTGGCCAACACGGCGATTGTGGGTGCGATTGTGGTAGCGATCACGCTACTGCTATCTGTTCCTGCAGCCTATGCGCTGGCGCGGCTCACCGGAAAATGGGGGGAGCGCCTGGGGATTGGGATTTTTCTGACCTACCTGGTTCCGCCAACGCTGCTGTTTATCCCGCTCTCTCGCGTCGTCGCTTCACTGGGTCTGCAAGATACTATATGGTCGCTGGTGCTGGTTTATCCCAGCATCACAGTTCCGTTTTCCATCTGGCTGCTCATGGCTTTCTTCAAATCAATCCCGCGCGAACTAGAAGACGCTGCCATGGTTGACGGGCTCACGCGCTTCGGGGCTTTCGTCAGGATGGTGATTCCGATCTCGCTATCCGGAATCCTTACAGTCGTGATCTTCACTTTCACGCTGGTTACGCAGGAGTATGTTTACGCTTTGACGTTTATCTCGCCGGAGTCGCAGCAGATGGTGGGCGTCGGTATTCCGATCTTCCTAGTACGCGGCGACGTTTACTTCTGGGGATCGCTGATGGCGGCCTGCTTGATCGCCAGCTTGCCCATTGCATTTCTCTACAATCTGTTCCTCGATCGCTTTATTGCTGGGTTTACTGTGGGTGCTGTAAAAGGATAGAAAGATTTACCACAGAGGACAAAGGATACAAAGAGGGCAATCGGTTGCAAGACTGCCACTCCTTTATGTTTTTTGTGGTCATATAGAACCGTCAAGCAGGGTTTTGGGAAATGGATCTTGCATTGTCGGCTTGAAGCGTGCACAAAAACAGACCATGCTGGTGCTGTGTGAGCCGCAGTTCAGAACTTCAACACTACACCTATCCCGGCATAAATGTGCTGGATGTGGCTGGTCAGCGCCGTTCCCTGGGTCAAAGTGAACAGCGGCCCTGATTGCAGAATGCCTGCCGTCCGGAAATCGCGTACCTCGCCGCGTAGAGCGAGGTGAGGCAATATCCTGAGGTCTACTCCTCCGCCAAATTCCGCCGCGCCTTTTGTGCGCTTATTAGTGATGAAATCCCCACTAAGGTGCGCGTATCCGTACCCGCCCGTTATCCAAGGTGAAATCCGTCCCTTCGGCAGGAATTGGACCCGGACAGAAGGAACAACGAAAGTTGCCGCAGCCTTACCAGTCGCGGACAGCCCGATGGACTGGTTGTCGGTGGTGACCTTGACGTCATGATTGGGCTGGCGAAGTGCCGACAATTCCACGTAAACTGCGACCGGTCCCGCACCGGCGATTCTGCGGGCATAGCCCAAGACAAATGCGACCGATGTGCCGCCAGCGAAGGTGTCCACTGCCGTGCAACCTTGAACCTGGCAGCCAGGGAGCATTGTATCGACCCGCAGTTTCTGGTCCGT
>DASTCT010000013.1:0-6737 GCA_035710845.1 Candidatus Angelobacter sp. | reverse complement strand
GCGATGACGGCAGAGTAAGCAAGCGTTGCAGGGATGATCCGATCGGCTGATTGCAGCAGTCAGCTAGAAAGTCATTCCGCCACAGTTGCGATCCGCCTTAATACCTTAGCCAGCATCCTGCAATCTCAAAAGTGGAACTCTCGTTCCAAAGAAAATCCAGCAGGTGCTCACAATCCAGCAGCTCTCCCTCTGATTTCAATTGGCATGAGAGTTGCTCCTATTCAGAGTACCCCCTGGACTTAAATCGAAATGGAGAAGATTCCTTGTATGAAGAAAGCGATCTTAAGTCTCGCCAGCCTCTGTCTTTTAACGTTCCTAGTCTCTATGCCAGCCAGGGCTGACTCTGTCCTGACCACAATCACGGTGGGCAACGGCCCTGTCGGCATCGCTGCCAATCCTACAACGAACAAGGTTTACGTCGCAGTCGACGGCACAGGCCAACTCGTGGTGATCAACGGGAAGACACAGCAGGTCACCGCAACTATCGCTATTGGGCGCGATCCTCATTCCGTCGCCGTGAACGTCGCGACCAACCGCATTTACGCCACGGTATGCAGCTTCAGCACCGCGTCATGTGACATCGCTGTGATCGACGGAAGGACTGACAGCCTGATTACCACGATTCCCATCGCCAGCGGCAGTAGCATCGGATTGCAGGGGCTGGCCGTGAATCCGGTGACCAATCTGATCTACGCTTCGGATGCCGACAATGGCCAGTACATTGTGATCGACGGAAAGACCAATACGATTGTTACGCTGGTTCCAGTGTTCACCCAGCCGGCCGGTATTGCGGTGAACCCCAAGACCAACCGCCTCTACGTTGTGGGCGGCGGCTTTCCCGGAGAGGTCCTGGTCTTTGATGGCGGCACCAACGCTCTGCTTGCGACCATTCCGGAGGATTTCGGCGTGGAAAACGTAGCTACGAACTTCCGGCTCAACAGCGTTTATGTCACTCAGGGCTTCAGCGGCTCTCCGGGCACGTTGATCGTGATTGATGGCGCAACCAACCAGAACAAGACGCAGGTGCCAACCGGAGATTTCCCTGACAGCGTGGATGTGAACCTGCTCAACAACAAGGTCTATGTGAGCAACGGAGACAGCCAAAGCGTGACCATCATCGACGGGAATACTAATCAGGTGCTGCAGACGTTGCCCATTCCAGCAAGTTTCCCGGGCGCACTCGCAGTGGACCTGGCGAACGGCTTTACTTACGTTGCGGGCTCAGACAATGTGGTGGTGCTGCAACCGAATTAAATCCCGATTCGCGCGCCTGAAGGAGCAAGGGATTCAAGTGCTCCTTTACGTCTGGCCAGAAGCCGCGTTCGCAGGTTCCATCAAGTGCCGGGACTGCGGGCGCGGCGATGGTCATGTTGCTAGTTGAAATCCGCAGTGCCCACGCGCACTGTAGTGCGGGTTTGCTTGCCGCGCTGGCTCTTGGCTGTCTCTGATGTCTGGTGGGCCCAGGCGCCAAACACTTTGTTGCCGGACGCGGTGATGGCAAGATAGTCGCCCAGAAAGTCGCCATCCGCTTCAAACGCATCTGGGTCCCAGGTGTAATTCTGGAAAGTCTTGCCGCCGTCAGTCGAGCGCGCCAGCGTGACCGTGGTTTCTTTGTTATCGGTCCGGCGATCATAGAAGATCAGGTTCACAGCGCCGCTTTGCGGATCAACAGCCATCCACTGAAAAAATTGATCATTACCGTTGTGGATAGGGTCAGTGTTTACTCGGACGGGCTTGCTCCAGGTGCGTCCGTGATCGGCAGAAGAGACAACAAAAATATCGACATCGCCATTGGTGTAGTCGCTCCAGACGACGTAGAGGTTACCGCCTTGACGTCCACCGCGCGGAACGTTTTTTTGATCGACCGCGCTACGCGGGTCATTCTTGTGATCGCCCTCGCTGCGCGGGTCGATGCCAATCTGCGGAAATCCGTTTGACCGGGAAACGCCGGTGATGCCGAAATAACCGGGGCCTGCGGGAATAATGCGGCGATCTTTGGTGAAGGTCGCGCCGCCATCGTGCGAGACAGCCATCATGATGCCGTCACGGTCATCCCAAATGGTGTAAAGCGTGCCGTCAGGGCTCACGACGCCGTGGAAACCTTCCAGCGCGCCGTTATCATCGCGCGGCAGGCCAGAGAGCGTGTTCAGTTTGATGGGTTTTGACCAGGTTTTGCCGCCATCGGTAGAGCGTGAAAAAAGCAGATCACTGGCGGAAAGTGTGAACTGCGTCCATCCAATATAAAGGTTATTAGGGTGAGATCCGCTGGTATCGGCCACCACCCAGGGCTTGTCTTCAAAAGGAATATCGGGCGTAGATTCATGCGAGATGATGGTGATAGCGTCCGGCTCCCAAGTCTCACCGCCATCGAGCGAGCGGCGAATAAAGATGCCGTTGCGTGTTGCTCCCTGCGCCCAATAGTTTGTTGCGCCAAGCTTGTCAAAGGCGATATAGCACAGAATAGCGTGGCCAGCCGCGTCATACGCCAGGGAGACATCGCCGGAGACACGGTAGTTTCCCGGCGCTGTATTGACCGCGGTCTTCCAGGTCGCGCCGCCATCTTTTGAATATGCCGCGCTGGCGTTGATTTGCCATGCCACCACAAGCTGCTGCGGGCTCTTCGCGTTCACAGCGATGGCCGGTTCGTTGAAGTAGCCGGCTTTAGGCGTCACCTCAGTAATATGGGCTTTGGGTGCGGGCGGCAATTGCTGGCTGAACAAGCTGGAAGCGCAAGCGAGAAAAAACAAAGATAGGATCTTCATATAATTTGCGGACACATTGTAAATGACGCGCGTTGATGCTCACCGTCATGACCGGCGAACGTCTCTCAGTACAGGATATAATCTGCCTTCGCACATAATGCCTCTTCGCCAGAAGATATTCTTTTCATCGCGCAGCACAGGGCAATGAAGGCTAGCACTGGATATTCCAGCGCAGTAAACACTTAGCTTCAACGGTTTTCATTGACTTTCCGGCCCGGGATTCCCAGACGTTTCCTGATCGTGGAAAAATCAGGAGCAGCCCCGGGAGGATAAGATGTTGCTGCATGGCGCTCAAAGTCCAGCAGCAGCGATTCAATAATCTCTTTCAGGTCGGGATTCTTGACCGCCTGCAATGGAGTCCGTCCGCCAAGCGCTGGCAGCTTTTTGTGAATCCATGCGTCGGCTTCTTTCTGCAGAGAATTGCGAAGAGCGGCCCGCGCCACAGGATCTTTTAGCAATTTATCCTGTGCCGAGTTTTTCTGCCGTTGCTCCGGCGGCATCCGTCTGATCTGCTCCAGCATATCTTCCGACGTTTGCACCAGGGTTTCTTTGTGAACGGCACCAAGCCGTAGCCGGTTTTCAATTTCCGAGCGAAGTTTTTCCGCGCGTTTTCGTGAGTTCACGTCGGCAACAAGGAGTCCGGGAGACAACCTTAGATGTCCCAGGATAGTGTTGTCCCAGGATTTCATCTTCTTGTTGCCCTTCTTATACCAGTCGAAGACGATGGTCCCCGGTTCGCGGGAAGCGCCATCTTCGTTTTCGGCCAGCACATCTTCCTTTTCACGGACGCCGGCCAGCAGTGGAGCGAGCAGATCGAAGGCGTCCGCTGGCGAGAGACGCAGCTCAAACTTCATGGTGTGTATTTCCAGAGGCTCGCCATCAGTGTTTTGGAGCACCGGCGGCGCGTTCAACCGGTCGATGATTTCCAGGTAGAGTTCCCGGAAGTCTTCCTCAAAGTCCAGCAGATCATCCGTGGAAAAAACGCGGGGTTTCTTTCTCTTGCCTCCGATGTTTTGCAGTACCATCCGTTGCGTAATGATCGTTGATTTCATGCGCGGAGGTATGGGTATAGGCGCACAGAACGCCATGGTGGTAAGGCCTTCCAGAGGCGACATCTGACCATAGAGAATGTCCCCCGCGTTAAGGGTGCGCGAAGCGGCGCGTTCGCGAACGTCATACTCACGGCCAGTGAAAATCTCGCGCAGTAACATGCCCTGGCCTGGCCGGCTTTCCACGACGTCATAGAAGGTGATGGGTTGTTGCATGCAGAGACGCAAAAGCTGCATCTGCATCTGCGTCAGGCTGCGGCCCTTCTCCAGCAAAAATGACGTTGCAATGACGCCCGGTTGCCGTGTATCGCCGGCGTCTGGCTCCATCAGGTCATGCCAGCGATACAGGAAATAAGGCATGAAGATTGTGCCCATGTCCTTTGCGCGCGGGTGATCAGCGTCCGGTTCGCCAAAGTGGAAATCCTCCCAGGCGTCCTCCATGTCATGTGCAAAATGCTTGCGGGCAAAGTCCATTAGAAGGTCGGCTAGTTCATGGAAAGCTGTATTCACACTGGACCAAAGGGCATCAGCGGAGACCGTGTTGGCCAGGCAGCAGTGCTTGTATTTTTTCCCGCTCCCGCAACTGCAGAGATCGTTTCTTCCGAGCTTTGTTTTTTCCATGTGAACCGTTGGGGTATGTTCCCTGCTCCGCACGCCAGTTCTTTGAAGATGCCCTAAGAATACTTCGCGCATCCCATTTTATCTACATGTCATGGGTTAGGAGTGGCAGCGAAGCAGCATTTCTGGTCAGAGAACCAATTTTCAGGCTTTGACTAACCCTCGGCTCCAGTCAACTTCTCCCGCAAACTTCTTTCGCAAGACTTCCGGATCGGCGCCTTGCGCTCGCAGAGCGCCCAGGCTGAGCGCGTCATGCCGCTTCGCTAAGCGAACATTTTTTTCATCACGCAGCAGCGGGCAGTGGAAATAGGCCGGTGTTGAATATCCCAAGGTGCGAACCAATAAAAGTTGGCGGGCGGTGCTTTTGAGCAGATCAGCGCCGCGAACGACTTCAGTGATCTGCATGGCTTCATCGTCGACCACCAGGGCAAGTTGATAGGAGGGGATGTCATCACGTCGCCAGAGTAGAAAGTCAGCGAAGTCGCGTCCGGCAATGAATTGCTGGTGGCCATAATAGCCGTCATCGAACGAGATTAGTTCTCCGTCAGGAACTTTGAAGCGCCAGCTTACACCGGCGGGAGAATCATAGTCTTTTGCTGTGCTGATTTTTTGGCGGCAAGTGCCAGGGTAGGGAAGCTCATCGTCAGCGGGAGATTGGAGCGCTACCGTCTCAGGCTGCGAGTATGGAAAAGCCTTCTGCGCAGCCGGGGGCGGCTGCGGTCCACGATACTCTTGTAATGGTTCCTCATGCGGCGCAGACAATGCGCGCTCCAGGTCTTTGCGCGAGCAGGTGCAGGGATAGATATATCCGTCGTCGCGCAGTTTGCGCCAGGCTTCAAGATAAAAGCTGCGCCGCTGGCTTTGCGAGTACGGCGCGAACGGGCCGCAGAGATTCCCACCCTTTGCGGGTCGTGAGATTTCTGCGTATAAGCGAGCTTCATGCCGCAAAGGATTGATTGAATAAGAGCGAAGGCCCCGTCCGACACAGTATTCTTTGTTTGACGACGAAGACAACTGGGAAGAAAGGAGCCTTCAGATGAACATTATAGGTTGTGATTATCATCCCAGTTTTCAACAAATCGCGTGGGTCAATACGGAAACAGGAGAAATGCAGGAACGCAAGCTGACGCACGGTGACGGAGAAGCGGAACGGTTTTATCGTCAGCTTCAGGGGCCGGTACGTGTGGGACTGGAGTCGACGGGCAACTGCCATTGGTTTGTGGACCTGCTAACGGAGATGGGCCATGAAGTATGGATTGGAGACGCAGCCCGGATCAGCGCCAAGCAGGTACGGCAGCAAAGAACGGATCGTCGGGATGCAGCGCACATTCTGGAGCTGCTGGTGAAAGATGATTTTCCACGGATCTGGATGCCATCACGGCAGGAGCGAGATCAGCGGCAGTTATTGATTCATCGCTACAAGCTGGTGACATTGCGTGTGCGAGTGAAGAACGAGCTGCAGCATCTGGCGCTGAACCAAGGGATGCAGAAGGGACGCTCACTGTGGAGCAAGGCGGGGCAAAAGCTGTTACTGGCTCTGCCACTCCAGTTCTGGGCGGGCACGCGGCGGAAAAACCTGCTGGAGTTGTTAAAACAGATGGACCAGCAAATAGCGATGCTGGACCAGGCGGTGAAAAAGGCAGCCGAGGAAAATGAAAAAGCCCGTCTGTTGATGACCCAGCCTGGTGTTGGTCCCATCACCTCACTGGCTTTTCTGCTGACCTTGGGAGATGTAACCCGCTTCCGCCGGGGCAAACAGGTGGCCAGCTATCTGGGGCTGATCCCGCGCGAGTACAGTTCCGGAGGCAAGCAACGGCTGGGCGGGATCAGCAAGCAAGGCAATCGTTTTATGCGCATGCTGTTGGTGGAAGCAGCGCAGGCCGCAGTCCGTCATGATCCCGGGTTCCGCAGTGAGTATCTGCATCGTTGTCATCATAAGCCGAAAGCAGTGGCCAAGGTGGCAACGGCACGCAAGTTGGCCATACGACTCTACTGGATGCTTCGCACCAACACGCCGTATCCGGAGGTCGTTCGCATCGAGAGCAGCCCGCGGGTGCCCCTGGCCGGCTAAGAACCGGCCGCAGAATTGATTGGGCGCTCTCGCACCCAACATGGGTTGGGTGTTCGCATAGAAGAATCATGGCCGCGGTTGGGCCGAATCGATGGTTGGTGGAACGGCAACAGCAAAAGCAACTGCAAAACCTTCCACTGAAGGGTGATTCAAGTTAAGGATGCTTTCCAGTGTCTTCCGTCGTCAGCAATCTCTGGCTAACGCAGCGATGCTTGCGCATCGCCAGGGATAGTTTTT
>DASTCT010000012.1:0-5459 GCA_035710845.1 Candidatus Angelobacter sp. | reverse complement strand
GCTGCGGGCAAACGCACGCAGGAAAACGTTGGTGGACAATTCTTCTGCCGCAAGCTCGTTGTCTGTCATCCAGAAAGCAAGGGAATAAATCCTATGGCAGTGTTCGTTGTAAATAGTGCTGTACTCTGCTGCTCCGCTTTTTGCGGAAGAAATCAGGATTCCCAAATTGCTCATTACACCCAAGCTGCTAGACATTTTTAAACCTACCTTCTCGGCCCAAATCTGGAGGGTCCAGTTTTTTAACCTGACAATCGACGCAATGAAGAGAGCAATCCGCTTGCCCAAGGAACGGTATATCTATGAAGTTTTGCAATGAAATTTAAGTTATTGATTTACAAGGACTAACCGATGGAAGAAAACTAATCTAAGAAACATCTAATCAAGTATCGAGAGGTGATCGGGCTACTTTGATCTAATTGTGGGTATTTTGGTACCACTTATAGTAATCATTCCACCCAAGCAACTTCTATCGTCCACGTAAAATTTACCGAGACCTGAGAAAACAATGAGCTTAGGCAGCTATCTTGGGAATGAATCTTACCGAACCATCAAAACTTCGCGAATATTGTCACGCCCCAAGAAGAATTTGCGTGAGGCAAAATCTTTGAAGAGGTTTTCAATGTGCCGGTTATTAAAGATCCGTTGCAGGCTAAATCCTTGGATAGGCTCAAGTTCCAGCACATCGGGCGGCACAATATGATGCCGGGAGTAAAGAGACTCTGGCCCTGCATCCTTGGTATGGAAGAAAGCCAGCAGATTGCCTTTGGCCTTCAGCATCACCTGCAGCCGCTCCACCAGAGGCTTTACCAGGCTCTCAGGAAGGTAATCCGGTACATCCCAGCACAAGACTGCGTCGAACTGATCGGCAGGATAATCCAGGTTCTCCGCGAAAAATTTACCCGGATCAATCTGCATGGAGCCATCTTCCTGCTTCACCGTGTAGCTAGGATCCTGGGACTCACGCAGAACGTCTTCATTAAAAACCCGCGCGCCCATTTCAGTGAGGAAGGCTATGTTGGAAGGTGAAGTTGGGCCAAGATCGAGTACGCATATCTTTTGCTCACCCGTACTCTTGAGATTACGCAGTAATTCGCCCAAGCCAATACAGCGGCGGCTGACCCGTGGCGCAGACTTGCTTGGCCCAGCCGACTTGGCTTGGGGAGCATCTGCGCCGCGGAACCATTTCTTTAAATTATGACCAGAGGAGCTCAAAGCTCCTCTAATTTACCTTATTTAGGATCTAAAAAGGAACTTTGAGTATCCGAAGCAGCGTTGTAACTGATAGGGCCGGAGCTGGAACCAGAACTCATGCCCGATCCAGCGCTTGCTGCTACTGCCATGGGCTTGCGGCTCTCTGACTTGGAATCTCGTTCGCGGATATCGATGGCGCCTTTAAAGAATGCTCCATCTTCAATCACAATGCGTTGTGTGCCTACATCGCCAATCAGGGTGCAGGATTTGCGCAGTTCCACGCGGCCGCTTGCGTTTATATTGCCTTCCACTTTTCCATGCACTACCAGGTCACGCGCTGTGATGGTGGCTTTAATTTTGCCATTGGGACCAATGATCAGGCTGTGGTCGCGCAGATCAATGGTGCCTTCAATTTCTCCATCCAAATAGAGGTCTTCACTGCCGGTAAGCTCGCCGCGAATGTGCACCGATTTGCCGATGTGACCGACATCGCCGCGATGTGGTTCAGTAACTTTCGGCGTTTCCTTCTGCGGAGCCGGTGTTGCGGGCATAGAGGGTGTGGTTGGTGCTGCAGCGAGTGGGGGTGCGGGCTGCGCAGGCTGGGTCGGGTTCATGCTCATGGGTTTATTGTCCTCAGGACGTGGTTTCCACATGTCGGCACCTTTTTCTTTAGTTTTGCTCTCTTCAAAGAAATTCAAATTGACGTACGATTCTTGGAACGCCTGTCGCAGATCAATCAGGATTTGCCCGCTAGTTTACTGCCGCTCCGGAAAAATGAAGTAGTTACTCTAGGTGTGCACCTGAAAGGTAATCTGGTGCTTATTGGGAGCACTTGCGTGCCCAGTTTTTCGTGTTTACATTAAAGTAAATATTAACTCTTTGATTACTTTTGCGATGGCAGCGGTAAGCTATTTATTTTCTTCGAGTTAACTCGCACCTCGGAATTCAGAGTTCCTGACCAGTTTGGCCGTTTGTTTGCACATAAGTAATGCGTCGACCGGAACCGGAATGTTGCGGCAGCGAGCGGGACCGAAAACCAGGGGAACAGCGGTTCTGATTCAGTGTCGTAACTATCGAGCCAATGGGACTGCCTTCCGAAGAGGTCGATGAAGAAAGAGGCGGCTGCAAAGCCGCCTCTCTTTTTCTTTTCTCCCTTAACTCAGAAGCCATTTGTTTAGCGCCTAAGCCGCATCAAAATCGAGGACGTTGGCAATGTGCCTCGCCGCTTGGGAGCTTTCGTCTGGGGCCAAGATGTAAAATGCAACTAGCTGCTGGCTTTTCGGCGTCTAAAGTAAGTATCTGCTAGTAACGAAATTTATGAATTTACGCAGGCTTCTGTGGCTAGGGGTGTTTTTATTTTCAGCGAACCTGGTATTCGCTCTGCAGGTAAGCCACACTTCTACAGAGACGCCTCTCCCTCCGTTACCTCCGGATGCTAATCAGTATCTAAGAGGAATCGTTAAGAATGAACTGAATGCTGACGCTACCGATCACTCGCACTGGCGTTACCGCATCCATCGCGAAGACGATAAAGGCAGCCAGGACCGCGACGTTATCGAAACCAAAGATGGGCAGATTGCGCGCACGCTGCTTATCAATGGACGGCCTTTAACGCCGCAGGACCGCGCGAATGATGACGCCCGGATGAAAAAGCTGGTGCAAGACGCATCTGACCGGGCCAAGCGGGAAAAGCGCCTTAAAGATGATAGTGACCGTGTGGAGCAGATGTTCAAGGCCATTCCGGATGCTTTCATCTTTAAATATGACGGCGAGGAGAATGGGCAGGTACGCCTCACATTTTTTCCCAACCCGCATTATGAAGCGCCCAATCGCGAGTTGCAGGTTTTCAAGTCGCTCAGCGGCAAAATGTGGATTGACCGTGCGGGCGGCCGATTAACCCGCATGGATGGAACTTTGTTTGAGGACGTAACGTTTGGCTGGGGGTTACTGGGGCGGCTGAATAAGGGCGGCACATTCTCTGTCATTCAGAGCCGGGTGGGCGATGATCATTGGGAAGTTGTGTCACTCGATGTAAAGATGAGCGGTCACGCCATTATTTTCAAAACCATCAATGTGAAACAAATGCAACGCCTCACCGATTTCCGCCGCGTGAGTAATGATCTCACCATCGCGCAGGCTTACCAAATGCTGGTGAATCCGGAGAATCCTGTTTCTGCTGAAAAGCAGCTTGGCACTGTTAAACCTCGCTGAAACTGATCCGATCTTAAATTTAATCCTGCAAGCAGCAACTCTGCTTGCACTAATTTTTCTTGAGCATCAACTCTGGCCGGCAACTCTCACCCAGCAGCAACTCTGCTTATCTCACTCTCATATTCACAAGTTCTCAAGCATGAGGCAAACCCTGCTTAATTCTGGCTCTCTAACTCCGTAGCGCTGCTTCCAACTACTCAATGGCCGCCGTTAGTGCGGACCGGAAGTACTAGGAGGAATTTAAATGAGAAAGGGTTACCTGATCACAGCAATCCTGCTGCTATCAAGCGTTTGGCTGATGGCGCAGTCTACACCCAGCAGCAGCACACAACAGCCGTCAACACCGTCAACAACGGACCAATCCAGCCCATCCACAACGTCTCCGTCACAGAGCACCACCACGACCCAAACTACAACCACGGATACGACTCAAACTTCCACCAACAGCTCTTCCATTGAAGGCTGCCTCAGTGGTTCAGCGGGAAGCTACACGCTGACTGATACCACCGGAAAAACCTGGCAACTGGCCGGCGATACTTCCAAATTGACCGAACATGTTGGACACGATGTCCGCCTCACTGGATCTGAAGGCAGCGGTGCAGCATCCGGCAGTTCAAGCGGTGCGTCCGGCTCATCTGCTTCTTCCACGGGCGCTGGTTCCTCCACGGGCACGGGCACTGGCTCTTCAGGCGCAGGCGCTTCTGGATCACAGCCCACCTTTACCGTGCAAAAAGTAAAGATGATCTCCAGCACCTGCCCCACTGGCAAATAAGCAAATAACTTGCTGACTTCAAAAAACCCTCGCGCTCGTGCGAGGGTTTTTCTTTTTCTGAACAGTTTTTGGAGAGCTCTTAGGGATTCACGTGGAGCCGTCCGTCGCGCAGAACGGTGCATTTGCGATTGCGCCACACAATAGTGTCGCCGGCAAACCCGCTAATCCAAACCAGCACGCCCAGAACATCCTGCAGCGGCAAAAGCCACCATTGGCGGCGGGTAACAGGATCGTGAAGAACAAAGTGGGCTGTGGCTGCGGCTGCGGCACCGCGCAAAATCAGCGTAACGGGAATGATTGGCCAAGCGGCAGGAAGCGTCGCCCACAGCAGCAGCGCCCAAGCCAGCGGATAAGTGAAGATCTGGCCCCAGTATCCGGCGGGACGCGAACGGCGTGTGCTGCGCGCCCAGCGGATGCGATGACCGAAATTGGCAAGCAGGCCCTGGCTGCCGATGCGATGCTCAATGGGGCAGGATGAGAGCATCACCCCGTGTCCCAGTTCGGCTGCCCGTTGGCCAATCACAAAATCTTCTGCCAGAAAATCCTGTAGATAGCTGAATCCGCCCATGTCATCGAGCACGTTGCGGCGCACCGCTAGCGTGCAGCCCAGGGCAAAACGCATCCCCTCCAACATGCGCGCGACCAGGACACCGCCCAATAGCTCTGTGTTCATGCCAATAGCTTCCAATCGTGACCACAAGCTGCTCCCGGGCACTGCGCGATAAGGACACGTAATCAGCCCCACTCCCTCTTGTTGGAATTCCTGCGCCAAATGAGAAAGCAAGCATGGCTTTACGCGAATGTCGCTATCGCTCATCACAAGCAGATCATGTTTCGCCTCGCGCACCAGCCGGTTCAGGCTATAAGCCTTGGCATTAGGAATGGGCGATTCCCCGGTAATAATCAGCCGTGCCTTCACTCTGCCAGAATATTCATTGATAATTTTCGTGGCCAGAATGGCGGCAGGATCTTCCTCAGAATGCGCGCCCAGCAGCACTTCATAGCTGGGATAATCCTGCGCGAAGAAGCTGCGCAGGTTTTCTTCCAGACCTTCATCGTGGCCGCATAGAGGTTTCAATACGCTGATGGAAGGATTATTCCCCTGCGCAGGCAACGCAACGCCAAGATAACGTATGGTGGCGATACAGATAAGTACGCAGTAAACCAAAGAACCGGCGAGCAGTACAGCCAATACAGTACTAAGGATCACCATAATGCGGGTCCGTTCTCCATGGGATTGGAACCATCCGCAATCGCGCCGGAAAGGCTATTGGTCAAAATAAGT
>DASTCT010000011.1:0-28320 GCA_035710845.1 Candidatus Angelobacter sp. | reverse complement strand
TCCACTGAAGGGTGATTCAAGTTAAGGATGCTTTCCAGTGTCTTCCGTCGTCAGCAATCTCTGGCTAACGCAGCGATGCTTGCGCATCGCCAGGGATAGTTTTTGCTTGACAAGGCTTTCGCTCTTATCGAGGGGCACCCGGCCAAATTGAAAATCTACTACCCTCTGCTTAAGCTTGGGTGACATTCCACCCCATCACGCCAAAAACGGGCGTGCCGGGAGCCCCGAGATTTTAGTGATATTAGAAGCGTTGCAGTCCTCTGCTGATTCTTGGGTGACATTGGGTGAGCTTGGGTGAAATTGGGTGAAACGAGGGGTAGGGGGTGGGGGACAAGCTATAAACGTTTTATCTGAAATTGAGTCCAACGCGTGATGAAGTGATTTCAGGATGGCGTATGAATTCCGGCTTTTCTGAAACACGCGCTCTATTATGATAGTCCCCCTGGTTTCGTTCGATTAAAAACGAAAAGGTCAAACAACAAGTCGATGAAAAAAATAGCCGCCTACCTGCCTCTTCTGATCATTTTCCTGGTCTCGATTTCCTTCGCACAATCAAACAAGCCAGAGCCGGCGCTGCCTTACTCGCCCAGCCTTGACGTTAGCTCCATGGATAAGTCGGTTGATCCGTGCGTGGATTTCTACCATTACTCCTGCGGCGGCTGGCAGAAAAATAATCCCATACCGCCGGACCAGACTTCCTGGGGCGTTTACGGCAAGCTGTACCAGGACAATCTGAGTTTTCTGCGCGGCATTCTGGAGCAGGCTGCGGCGGCAAAAAACCAGCAGGACAAGGTGACGCAGGAAATCGGCGATTTTTATGCCGCGTGCATGGATGAGACGGCAGTGGAGAAGGCCGATGCTGGAGCGCTGAAGCCGGAGTTGGCGGCGATTGCACAATTGAAGTCGGCGCATGAGCTTGCGCCGCTGGTTGCGCGCATGCAACTCGATATGGGCGGTGTGATGTTTGGCAGCGGCTCGCGCCAGGACCCGGACAATTCTGAGCAGCAGATTGCCGGCCTGAACCAGGGCGGTCTTGGCCTGCCGGACCGCGATTACTACACCAAGGACGATGCCAAGTCGAAAGAGACGCGCGAGAAATATCTGCAGCACGTGCAGAAGATCTTTGAGCTGCTGGGCGACAAGCCTGAAGCCGCGCAGCAGAATGCCGCGACGGTCATGCGAATTGAAACCGCGCTGGCTGTAGCATCCCTGACGCGCGTGGAATTGCGCGATCCGTACAAGCGCAAGAACAAGATCACGCTGGCCGACCTGGAACAACTGGTACCGAGCTTTGACTGGCCGGGCTACTTCCATGCATTGAAAGCGCCGCAATTCGAGATCATTAACGTTGCGCCGCCCTCGTTCTTTAAAGAGCTGGAGACGCGGCTGAAAGAAGAGCCGATCGAAAATCTGCGCAGCTACCTGCGCTTTCACCTGGCAAATGGATATGCGCCGTATCTGTCATCACCGTTCGTCGAGGAGAATTTTGATTTCTATATCAAATACCTGCGTGGGGCCAAAGAGATGCAGCCGCGCTGGAAGCGCTGCGTGCAATACACTGATCGCGATCTGGGCGAAGCGCTGGGGCAGGCTTATGTGCGCAAAGTGTTTTCACCGGAGCTGAAGGCGAGCACGCTGGACATGGTGCGGCGGATTGAAGACGCCATGGCACAACGGATCGAGCAGCTTGATTGGATGAGCCCGGCGACGAAAGAACAGGCCCTGGCCAAGCTGCACGGCATCCGCAACAAGATTGGCTATCCTGACAAGTGGCGCGACTACAGCTCAGTGAAGATCACACGCAATGATTTTCTTGGCAACGTGGAGCGCTTGACCGAGTTTGAGCGGCATCGCAACTTTAACAAGATTGGCCAGCCGGTGGACCACGGCGAGTGGGGCATGACTCCGCCCACAGTGAACGCTTACTACAACGGCCAGATGAATGACATTAATTTCCCCGCGGGCGTGCTGCAACCACCACTTTATGACGCCAAGATGGACGATGCGCCCAACTACGGCAATACCGGTGGCACCATTGGGCACGAGCTGACGCATGGCTTTGACGACCAGGGTGCCAAGTTCGATGCCAAGGGCAATCTGCGCGACTGGTGGACGAAAGAAGACAAGCAGAAATTTGAAGAGCGCACCAAGTGCGTAGCTGACCAGTACGCGCAATACGTGGTGGTGGACGATATCCATATCAACAGCCGGCTGACGCTGGGCGAAGACGTGGCTGATCTGGGCGGAGAGATTCTGGCTTACATTGCATGGAAAGGCGCAACCAAAGATAAAGACCTGAAGCCGGAAGATGGGCTCACGCCCGACCAGCGCTTTTTTGTGGGCTTTGCGCAGTGGGCTTGCGCAAACGATCGCCCGGAAGATATGCGCTTGCGCGCGATGACAGATCCGCATTCGCCGGATAAATATCGCATCAACGGCGTAGTGGTGAACATGCCGCAGTTTGCCAGCGCGTTTTCATGTAAAGCAGGCCAGCCGATGGTGAATCCGCCGGACAAGGTGTGCAAGGTGTGGTGAGTTTTTTTTTCTGAAATCCCGAGCGTAGCGAGGGAGCCCTACCGAAACATTAATCTGATGGGTCACGAATAGCGTATTCACGTAAGGATGGCATTCTTATAGAAGTAGAGTTTCTGCGTTTCATGGCGGGATTACAGAAAATTGTTAGGGTAGTGCTCCCTCCGCCTTCGGCGTTCGGGATTTTAGAAAAAACATGCCACTCACCATCGTTCAAGCCGGCGAACCCGTTCTTCGCAAGCCTGCGCGCGCACTGCGGCCGAATGAAATCCGCAGCCGCGAGATTCGCGAGCTGATCGAGCAGATGAAAGAAGCCATGTATGCCGCGCCCGGTGTTGGGCTGGCTGCGCCGCAGATTGGGCAGGGGATTCAACTGGCGGTCATTGAAGATCGCACGGAATATATAAAGGACTGGACACCCGAACAGCTTGCTGACCGCGAGCGCCATGTGGTGCCGTTCCATGTGATCATCAATCCAAAGATCACTCTGCTGAGCGAAGAGCGGATTGAGTTTTTTGAAGGCTGCCTGAGCCTGGCGAACCTGATGGCGCTGGTGCCGCGCGCGCGAAGAGTGCGGGTGGAATGTCTGGACGAAAAAGGAGAAGCCAAGGTGATTGAGGCCAGCGGCTGGTATGCGCGCATTTTGCAACATGAGATTGATCACCTGGACGGCACGATGTACGTTGACCGGATGTATCCACGCACGCTGATGACGGTGGAGAATTACACTGCGCACTGGAGAAGCAAGTCACTGCCGGAGATCAAGGCCGTGCTCTGAAAACATTCGTCGTGCCGGCAAGCACTTCAATTCCGCCTCAGGATCATTTACACTTTCGCGTTTCAACTCCAGCTTTGAAGGGAACTGCAATGAAAAGGACCATCGTTCATCTTTCACTGTCCGCCATCGTAGTGTTTGCCGCTTGCTCCGTTCGCGCGCAGAGTGGGCCGCACCCGGAAGACAGCACGAATCCCGCCGAGCAGGTCTTTAAGAACATTCAAGTGTTCAAGGGCACACCTGCTAATCAAATTATTCCGGCGATGCAGTTCATCAGCAATTCATTGGGCGTGGAGTGTACGTTCTGCCACGTGCAGGGCGCGTTTGAGAAAGACGACAAAAAAACCAAGCTGACGGCGCGCACGATGATCGAGATGCAGAGGGCCATCAATCACGAGAACTTTAAAGACCACAACGTGGTGACGTGCTTCTCCTGCCATCGCGCAGCGGAAAATCCGGTGGGTGTGCCGATCATCGCAGAGGAAGAGCCGAAGCGGCCGGAATCGCCACAGCAGGAAGCCGGTTTGCCCACAGCGGACCAGATTCTGGATAAATATGTCCAGGCAGTGGGCGGCGCAGAGGCCATGCAGAAGGTCACGAGCCGGGAGGAAAAAGGGACCATCAATATTGGCGGGCATCAATTACCTGTGGAGGTGCTGGCCAAAGCCCCGAACAAACGCATCTCTTCCGTGCACACGCCCAACGGCGACAACGTTACCGCGTATGACGGCCACACGGGATGGATTGGCAATCCTGGGCCGCGTCCGCCGCGCCAGATGAGCGCGCTGGAAGAAGATGCCGCCAGCTTTGATGCCACGTTCCATCTGCCGCTGGAGCTTAAAAAGATGTTTACGAAATTGCAGGTGCGTCCGGCGGACAAGATTGATGGCAAAGAGGTGTACCAGGTCATTGGCGCGAATGAGGGCAAGCCGCCCACGCGGCTTTTCTTTGATAAAGACTCCGGCCTGCTGGTGCGGACCATACGTTATGCCGAAACTCCGCTGGGCCGCAATCCCACAGAGGTGGATTATGCCGATTATCAGGATAAAGGCGGCGTGAAGATCCCGTTGCAGTGGACCATCGCGCGACCGGCGGGGCGGTTCACCATTAACGTGACCGATGTGCAACAGAACGTGCCGATAGATGACAGCAAATTTGAGAAGCCTGCGGCGCCTGCGGAGCAGAAACCGGTACAAAAATAAAAGTAGAAGTTCGCCGCAGATTTACGCTGATGAGCGCTGATCGCAAATTTAATCCTATCAGCGCCAATTCTGCGTTTTATCTGCGGCGACTTGCTTTTACCCCTTCACGCACACGACCTGCCGCAAGGTGTGAACGATCTCGACCAGGTCCTTCTGCGCTTCCATCACAGCATCAATGGACTTATATGTGGGCGCAGGAGTACGCGCTGCTGAACCGTCAGCTGATGATGGCAAACATCATTGCGGCGGTGCGCGACAGCGGTGAAGTTCCTGCCTTCGAGGCTCACGTGGAAGCGGTGAACTGCCACCACAACTATGTGACCTGGGAGCACCACTACGGTGAGAATGTCCTGATCACCCGCAAGGGTGCAGTGCGCGCCCGCGAAGGCGATATGGGCATCATCCCGGGCAGGAGGAGGCCTCGAACCTCCGTCTCTCCGGGCCCCCATTCGCGCGCCGCTTTTGCGCGTGAATGGGCAGAAACCGGAGCGCTCTCTTCTCTATTGAGCTATCCCCACCGAAGTAACTGTGTTCTTCACCACCGGCAAAATATTCACATCTTCTTGATTCTCTTTTCGCGTTCAGCCAAAAGGCGCTGCACGTCCTTTAGTTCGTCGCGGCTGCATTGCTTCTTTTTCGTAGCGATCCAATGCTCGCCGTAGTTAAGCGCTACATCACCCTTACGAAAGATGTCGTAGATTACGACTGCGTCCTTCGGGCTCCAGGAACGAACGTGAATGCGGCGCAGCTTCACGTGATACCAGATGCCCTGATGTTTGCGATATCCAGTCTCATCGTTCAGGCGAAGAAGGATAACTTCTTCCGCCAGCGCCGCGGCGCGTTTGCATTCGCGAGCGCCAGATCTATCAGGCGCTTCACAAAGCAAGCCGGTCCGCGGGTGAACGTAAAACCAGCGCACCGGATAATCGTCGGAATAACACAGCGAATAGGGCTTGCCCTCCACCAGCCGGCAGCTCGTCTCTACAAAGTTTTCTACATGCTGGAAGATGTGGAGCCCAGTCGCCTTGCGCCGGTCGAGCCCACAGCAAAGTTCGCTGTAGACCTTGTCCCAGGGACGGCCAACGTTCTTGCGCAGGAAGCGCTTGAGCGGGCCAAGCACATCAGTAAATTCCTTCTCAAAGTACTTGTTGCCGCGGTCCACCGCATGCGACTCGAAGCCGTGTGCTTTCTTTGGTTGTTCCTCATAGTCGTGTCCAGGAACGTATTTCAGCCGCGCACTGAATTTGCGGTTGCTCTGCCGCGATCCCCAGCGCGGGCGCTCTACCACCACTTTCTTCATGTCTGGTCTCATAAACCTTGCTTTCTAATGGTTGAAAAATCGTCAACTATTGTTTTGACGGCACAAAATTCGCGCATCCACGCGCAAGCTTTCGCGTGAATGATCGCAGTCCGCGGGCAATGCCAGACACAAAAGTTTGCCGATCAGACGATGTTGATTAGCAGAGGCTTTGGCCGTGGAGGCCGCAGATCAAAAGATTGCGCTATGTTTCAGCGCGCAGTTCGCCCAATCGCAATCGTGCCGGAGTCGCGGCGTCGATTGTCTATACAGATCGAGATTGATAGATCGTTTCATCATTGGGGCGAACTGCCTCTGCAAAACCAATATGCCATGAAATTGCCGCAGAGTGGAAGAGAGAAAAGACGGAAATCGACATCATTCAAACGATTTCTAAAATTCTTAACGTGAATGCTTTTACGTTCGTAAGCCGCATGAAGATCAAGGCATTATTAGCGTATATGGGGCGATTCATTCTGAATTCGCCAAAGACTTTAGTCAAATCAATGGCATTTAGCCTTCCAAAAGCCAGGCATTTCGTCACCAACTTATTGCAATTAAAGCACCTATTACCTCAGTAATCTTATTTTCCTTTTCCTTACGTCATAAACTCCCGGTTATGAGTATTGGAAGCCGTATTTGCGTCTTGCTTTTGCTGGCTGCAAGCCTGGGAGCTTCGTCTGAAGCCAAGCAGCTGGCAGTGATTGTTGACAAGACCAATAACGTGGGTGGGATGTCGTCGGCTGAATTGACCAAGGTATTCAAGTTTGACAATCACAAATGGCCCGACGGTCGCCCCGTAATCCTGGTGCTTCGTGATCCTTCCACGCCAGAAATGCAGACTGCGATCCAGAAGATCTACCACATGCAGGTGGACGAATTTAAAGCCCTGCTGGCCGCGCACTCAAGCGGCGTCATTATGGTTCGCTCGGAAGAAGAGCTGCTGAAATCAGTGGAATCAATTCCCGGAGCAGTGGGGTTGGTGGATGTTTATTCCATCAATGGTCACATCAACGTGCTCAAGGTGGATGGCAAGCTGCCACTGGAGCAGGGATATTACCTGAAAGGTAATTAAGCCTGTGCGGCAGCGGCGCGCTATGCGCTGCCGGCAGCTGTGAAAAAAAGGAGTTTCACAAAATGGGGTCGAACAAGCTTCGTATTTTAATTCCGGTATTGTTCGCGTTCGGCGCGTTGCAGGCCACTGCCCATAACTCGCCAACGGGCATGCATCTCTCCACCAAGTCGCCGCAGGCGCACGTGTTTTTTGAAAAAGGCATGGAGAAGATGGAGATGCTGCATATCCAGGATGGCCTGGACAATTTCCGCAATTCCGTCAAAGCCGATCCGCAATTTTCTCTGGGCCACATCATTCTCATGTTTTTCTCCCAGGACCCGACCGAGCAGGTAGCGGAGCGGGAGAAAGCGCTGGCCACTCGTGGGTTTGCCAACGCGGAAGAAGGGCTGGTTGTTGACTGGCTGGCCAACTCAAGCCAATCGCGCGCCATTCCCGCCATCCAGGCGATGAATGAAGCGCTGGAAAAATATCCGCATGATAAAGACCTGCACTGGCTGGCCGGTTGGTGGCTGCTGGTTGACCATAACCAGTCACAGCGCGCCGTAGCCATGTTTGAGCGCGTAAAGCAAATTGATCCGAAATTTGCCGATGCTTACAACGAAGCCGCTTATTGCTATGCCAGAATGGGCGACTTTGACAAAGCATTTGCCGACATCAAGCGCTATACAGAACTGGTCCCCAACGAGCCAAACCCGCAGGATACCTTTGCTGAAATCTCGCGCATGGCGGGACGCTTTGAAGATGCGCTGACGCATTACCGCATGTCGCTGAAGATTGATCCTAGCTTCCATGAGTCGCAGCTTGGCCTGGGCGATACGTACGCCCTAATGGGCCAGGAAGATCGCGCCCGCGAAGAATACGCCAAGGCAGTTGCTGAAGGTTCGCCGGTGCAGAAGGTGTTGTGGTCACTGCAGTCGGCGGCGACGTATGTTCGTGAAGGCAACCTGGCCGGCGCAGACAACGCGTTTAACGCTGTAGCCGAGCAAGCCCATGAAAAAGATTTCGCCAATCTTGAGGCGGAAGCGTATCGCAGCATGTCCTTGTATCAGCTCGATGGGACTGCTTCACTCCGGCTGCTGGAGAAGGCTGAATCGGTGCTGAAAGATAAAGACCACAAGGTCCCGCAATCGCTGCTGAATGAAGAAATGGCATCAGTGCTGCGCACCCGCGTGGAACGCGCCTTGCATGACGGCAATCAAAAGCTGGCAAAGAATGCTCTCCAGCAATTGCAGTCTCTCTCTGACGCCAACGGCGCAGACGGCCTGATTGCAACAGCCTTGCAAGCGGCTTCCGGCGCAAAGGCGCTGGCAGAAGGCAACTACTCTGAGGCGGTGAATCATTTGGAAGAAGATGATTCCAACGCTATCTCCGTGCGCAGCCTGATTACGGCTTATGAAAAGAACGGGCAGGAAGGCAATGCGCGCCGCCTCGCCGCAAAGCTGGTTTCGCTCAACGTTCCGTTAATTGAGCAGGCCGTGGTGGTGCCGGGATTCCGCAAAGAGCAAGCTGCCCTGGCCGCAAAGACCAATCCTGCGCTGGATCCAAGGGCCAAATATCGGTAGATAAGTAATTCCAGCCTGCCAACACAGCCAAACCTGTTTTAAATGCAGGTTTGGCTGTTTGCTTTTTTGATTCATACCACTGCTGTTTTGCCATCTTTTGCGAAAAGAATTTCAGCGCAAAATTGCCCATAAATTGCGTTCTGGCCAGAGACACCTTTTCTGGAGAAAAACATGAAACGCATTGCTATGTTGATTGGCTTGTTGTGCCTGGCTGGGGTATTGTCTGCCCAAGAGAATACGCTGCCTAAAGTTGTTCGCGTGACAGGAACGTCTGAGGTAAAAGTGGCTCCTGACCGGGCCGTGATTGAGCTTGGCGTCCAGAAGCAGAACCCAAATGCCAGTGCTACCAAGCGCGCAGCAGATCAGGCATCGCGCCGCATCCTGGCAGCGCTCAAGGCTCAGGGAGTAGATGAGAAAGACGTGCAAACAACCTATCTTTCACTCCAGCCTGAATCATACACGCGCAAAGGTGTAAGGATCTCCTACTTTGTGGCCAACGTAACCATGTTGATCACGGTGCGTGACCTCTCCAGACTGGATTCGCTGCTGGAAGAGTTGGTGAAGGCAGGAGGGAACCGCATTGATTCTATTGAGTATGAAGTCAGCGATATAAGAAAGTATCGCGATCAGGCGCGCGAACTGGCTATAAAGGCCGCGCGTGAAAAAGCCCAGGCTCTGGCCCAGGCGCTTGGACAAGAGACCGGAAAGGCTCACTCGATTGAGGAGGTCGCAGAGCCAGAATACGCGCTTGCGGGCATGAGAGCTAACTCGGCATATGCATATGAAGCGCCCGCCAAAACCCTGTCGCCCTCAATTGCCCCGGGGCAAAAGACGATCTCGGCTTCGGTTGTGGTTTCATTTGACCTGAACTGATGGAAACTGACATAAGACGGCTAATTGCTGATGGCCGATTACTGAATGCTCAGAAGCTGACGGCTATCGCTGATTGCTGTATCCTTTCCACAGTTTTCTTTTCATTGCAGGCGAGGAGAATCAATGAAGGCAAGGACCATATCGGCCTTATACATCGTTATTTCCATGGCTGCGGCCAGCGTTCTAATGACAGGTTGTGCCAGCCCGCACAAAGAGTTTGCCTACGTCGTGGGGCAAGGCACGAATGAGGTGTTTCAATTTAGCGCCAAGAGCAATGGCACGCTCGCGCCGCTCGGCACGCCCAACTTTCCCGCGGGCTCAGATTCTGTGGCACTGGCCGTTCATACTTCCGGCGACTTTCTTTATGTTGCCGACTTTGCCGGCAATGACGTAACGCAGTTGGTTATCAATAAAAGCAACGGCGAACTCTCCGTACCGGTGACTACCAGCGTGATTTCGCCGGTAAACCCCATCAACATCTTTAGTGTCGGAACCAATCCGATTGCCGTGGCCATGTCTCCTACAGCGCCGTTCCTGTATGTGGCCAACCAGGGCTCCAGCAATATCAGCGCCTTCACGGTCGATCCCGGCAGCGGCAGCCTGAACGCGATTGGCACTTTTGCCATTACGCCTACTTCAAACCCGAGTGCAATGGCAATTTCACCCAAGGGCGATTTTCTCTTCGTGGCCAATTCCACGCAGGCTACGGTAGCTGCTTTTGCCATTGGATCAGACGGAAAGCTGGCCGCAGTGGCGGGATCGCCGTTTTCTGTAGGCGCTGGCGCTACGCCCAACTCAATCACCGTGGAACATACTGGGCGCTTTCTTTATGTGACCGACCCTGCCCACAACGCGGTGCTGGGCTTTACCATCCAAAGCGGCGCGCTTGCGCCGATCGCCGGATCGCCTTTTGCGGCAGGCACGCAGCCCACCGCCGTAGCAGTTGATCCGCAGGGCGTGTTCTTGTATGCGGCGAATATTGGTTCTAACAACGTTTCCGCTTATGGCATTGACGTCAACACAGGAGCGCTTGGCCCGGTAAAAGGCTCGCCGTTTGTCACTGACGGCGCTGCGCCTTCCGCTTTGGTTGTGAATTCAAACACATCGGCTTTGTATGTCACGGACCAGGCGACGCATGATGTTGCCGCCCTGGGCATCCTGGCCGATGGCTCACTACAGCCGGTGAAAGGCTCTCCATTTGGGGTTGCTGCCGGCGGGGTCGCAATCACGCTGGCCAAAGAATAGCTATTTCTGGATTCGCATTCGAGATCTGATTCGGCAGATTTGCGCAATCTGAAAACCCTCACGCGGAAGTCCAGAGACCACCAGGGCATGCCTGCATGGCACTCCCGGTGCTTGGTGGTTGTTCAAATCCTGTGTTATACAGACAGCTACGATGGAGTCGGTGTATCAGGACGAAGAGGTCTTTCAGGAAGCGGTACTTACGCCGCAAGACCAGATCAGGTTGCAATGGAACCAGCAGCCTGGCTTTATTCCTTTCCTCCGGCAGAAGAATGTAATTGATCAGAATGCGGAACTGGTGCCGCATGCAGGCACCGCATCGCTACACGGATGGATTCCGCCGCGCATGTTTGCGCTGCAAGGGTTGGTGCTGCTTTCGCTCATCGCTTCACTGCTCAACTGGCAGATAACCCGCCACTCCGGCAAGCTGGAAGACCAGATCACCGCCATGCAGGCGAGCGTGCAGACCGAGATCAGCCGTCAGCAGGGGATCATTGCCGCAACAGAGGCGGAGATCGCCAGGATTTCCCATTCAAACAAGGGCACGTTTAAGCTGCATCTTTCCGAAACGCCCATGACGCGGGAAGAAGCGCTGCAGGCGCTGAACGGCGCGCTCAATGAGTCGCAAAGATCAGAAGGGCAATACAAAGAAAAGATGGCTGCACAAGAGCACAAGCTGCGCGCCAGGCAGTCGGCGCTGGCGATTGCAAATTCGGGTACGCCGCTGATCTTTTCTCTGGCTCTGGTGCTGGCCGCGGGCTTGATCGGCCAGGGCGGCCAGAAGGATTTTTCCCGCAGCCGCCAAACCACACGGCTTACCGATTTCTATCTCTACTTTGTAACCGCAGAAGGACTCTGGCCCAACCTGGTATTGCTGGTCTTCCTCCACGTTGCGCTCAGCCGCAGCGCTTATGGCATAAGCGGCGTTTTTGAGAGTGTTGGTCCGCTGTTCTGGGTTGTCTTCGCAATCGGATTTTACTTTCTACTACTGCGCTATTTTGTTGTGGTCGCGCGCGATATGTACCAGGCGATGCAAATCCGGCGTCCGGCGAACGAGTGGAGCCCTGAAAATAGAATGCTGCTGCGGATCCACAACAGCTTTTTGATTGTGTTTGTAGGAATGGAAGCGGCGTTTCTGGTGCTCTGCTATGCGCTCTATTTCGTGCAGAACCACCTGACTTAGTTAAGCCGCGAATTAACGCGAATAAACACGAATTTGAATGTCAGCCATGTCGCCTTTGGTTATACAGGTGGATTTGGCGTTCGGTGTTCTAGCACCGGCGATGCCCGACTTGGTCCCAACACGCGCAAGGCGCGTGTTGAGGGCCACGGATCAGGCAAATGCGGGCTAACTATTATTCGCACCGGGAAAAGCCTGCGGCTCCATCACTCTTTTTTTCCCAAAGACTCCGCACAATTCTTCGCGATCTTCTTAGTGTTCATTCCTGGCCTTGCCCAAAAAGCAATTCTCACCATTGATGAACACTGATAACTGATAAGGAATCAATATCTTTGAGTAGATCCAGCGCCAAGCAATGATTTGGATCAGTGTCATCAGTGGTAAATGCAGTTTTTGGGCAAAGCATTTATTCCTTTGCGCCTTTTGCATCTTTTGTGGATGACTCTTGCTCCGTCCGGATCGGCCTCGTCTCCCAGTGGTAACGCAACGCGAGCAAGCGCAGTCCGAAACCGCACATGGAACCAAGCGCAGTAGAGATTTCGCGCGGCAGTTTCAAGGCGTCACACACCAGGAAGGTAGCAGCGCCAAAGGCTGCGGCGATCGCGTACAGCTCCCCCCGTTCAAAGATTTTCGGTGTGCGTCCGCTGAGCACATCGCGAATGCAGCCGCCGCCGACAGCAGTGGTAGCGCCCAGCAGCAATGCCGGAAGCCATCCCAGGCCGTTGTTGAGAGCACGCGTGCTGCCAGAGACGGCAAAGAGACCGAGCGCAGCAGCGTCAACAAAGATGATTGCCCGCTCCGTGTTCTTGCCGATCCGCTGGGCAAACATCATGCCGATGGCTGCGCCGGCCAGAGCAACCATCAGGTAACGCGCATCGGCAAAGGCAAGCGGCGGCCCTTTTTGCAGGATCAGGTCCCGGGTGATGCCGCCGCCCAGCGCTGAAGCCAGCGCCAGTCCGGTAACACCGACCAGATCATACTTGTAACGCGTGTCGCGCACAGCAGCCAGCGCGCCGCCCAGCGCGCCGACAAAGACGCTGAGGAAATCGATGAGCGAAAAAAGTTTGTCAATTGGCAGGTTCACGGCTGCTCAATTCTACTCACTTGAGCTTCACCCTGCGCGCATGTACCCACGTAACTTTTCTTAAACCAGCAGAGTGATACATTGAGCGCTCACTTTTCGCCTACATACTTTCGCTTACTTTTTTTACTTTTTAACGAGGGGCGGCGGTTGTAACAACCGCCCCAACCCCTTTCCGGCACGCTCTGCAAAAGTTGCGCTGTCATCTGCTGCTTCCTTCCACCGAAAGCTCATCAGCGATTTCTGCTGCACTTGGACAAAGGCTTCAGTAATCTTCAGCTCTTGCCTGCGCCGTGGCAACATCTTTTAGCTATGCCATACTTTCCCCAAACACAAAGCAAAACGCGTTCTCCGCGAGTGAGAGTTCCTAACAGCGAATCCATTCGCTTTAACCTGGGTGGCCGGCAGGTCTCGGCCGTCCTGCAGAAGATTTCCCTGACTGGCGGCCTGGCCGAGTTCACTGCCAGCATTGGGAGCGCAACCATCGCGGAAGCGAAGCTGAATACCATCTCCGGCCAGGTAAATGGGCTGGTGGAATTTCTGCCTTCACCCGATGGCACCGCAACTTATCCGTTCCGTTTCATCGCGCTGAGTGACGACGATTATGAGCGCCTGAGCAGCACCATTAAGATGATGCAGCAACAGGGTTTTGGCGCTTAAAAGTCTCTTCGCGTCCGGCAAATAGATGTGATGAGTTGCCCATAACGGTACTTTTCCGCTTTACAAAATCTTTACGCCAGGGCAACTGGGTTCTTACACCGTCGCTCCAATATTTGTGTTCTCATAAGTAAGCGATCGGGCCTTTGATCTTCCTGCCGTGTGGGCCACAGTATTGAACCAACTTGCTTACAAATTGAAGGAGACGAATCTCATGAAAACTATCCAGAAGCTGTTTCTGCTGGCCGTGTGCATGCTGGCAATGAGCGCATTTGCGCAGCAAAACCCGCCAGCACAGGGCAGCGGCGACGATCAGGGACAAGGCCATCATCGCCGGGGCATGCCAAGCGTTGACGACCAGGTCAAGCACCTCACCGAACAACTTTCTCTCACAGACGATCAGCAGATCAAAGTCAAAGCCATTGTGCAGGATACGCATGACCAGATGGCGAAGCTTATGCAGGATGAATCCCTGTCTCGCGAGGACAGGATGACCAAAATGCGCAGTCTGCATGAAACTGCGAGCGGCAAGGTTCGCGAGATCTTGACGGACGAGCAGAAGAAAAAATTTGACGACATGCAAAAAGAAATGCAGGAGCACATGCACCAACACCAGGGCGGTGATAGCAGCAATCCTAAGTAAGCCTCTTGCGGAAGGGCGCTTGACGTAAGCTGGCCATGCGCCCTTGTTCGCTTCATCTCGGCTTTACAACTCGCAGCCGAAGCAACCAATCCAGAGTTGCTCATCGTCCCCGATCCAGAGTTGCTCCTGTTCCTTTTTTGAATTTCACCTTCTTTTAAAGGCATTTCGTGTTCTGGTTTGGCCCTCTTTATGCCGTTATCGCGCATCACACGATGACTGGCCGCCATACCCCAGAAGGAGACCACGAACCCATGAACACAGTAAGGGCCCTAGCGTTCTTATGTATTACCATGCTGGCAGTCGGGGCATTTGCTCAGTACCCCTCCAGCAGCCAACCACAGCAGCCCCAGGGCAGCATGCAGCCGAGCCAATCACAAACTCAGCCTTCACAGACCCAGCCTTCGCAGAATCCTGGGACAATGCAGGGGCAACCGAGCCAGCAGCAGCCAAGTTCCACGCACGGAGCGTCCATTGATGACCAGGTGCAAATGCTGGCGCAACAACTGAACCTTACGCCAGACCAGCAGACCAAGATCAAGTCTGCGCTGGAAGACCAGCACACCCAGGCAATGAGCATCATTCAAGACAATTCATTGCAGCGTGCGGACAAAATCCAGAAAATCCATGCTCTGCGTGAAGACACCATCACCAAGGTCCGGGCAACGCTCACCAGCAACGATCAGAAAACCAAGTTTGATCAAATGGTGCAGGCCCAGGACCAGCGTACGCGTCAGACTGAACAACAGGAACAGCAACAGACAACGCCACCAAAGCACTAGCCTGTCTACTTTGTGTTTCGTACAAAAGGCGTCTGAGCAAGGCGCCTTTTGTTTTGCGCTTGAAGATGCCATCGCCGCAGAAAACGAGTATGCTTGCCTGACCTACTGCGTTTCAGGAAAGGCGTATGCACATCGTTGCCGGCATTTTCATTGCACTTTTGGCTTCATTCGCGAACCAATCTGCTCAGCAGCCTGAGTGGTGCCGCGCGCTCCCGCGCCCGGAGTATCGCAGGCTGGCACGCGTGACCGTCCCGGACAAGTGGTTTGAGGTTTATCGCATACGGCCCGGCATCTTTGCTATCTATGAGCCGCATCAGCAGGAAGAAGTCATCTCCTACCTCATTCTCGGCCGCAAGCGCGCAGTGCTCTTTGATACCGGCATGGGCATCAGCAACATCAAGAAGCTGGTGGAAGGCCTGACACATTTGCCGGTAAGCGTGGTGAATTCGCACACGCATAATGACCACGTTGGCGATAACTGGCGCTTCAGCGACATCTATGGCATGGACACAGCCTTTACCCACGAAAGCGCCAAAGGCTCAACTGCAGATGCACAGGCAGAGATTACCCCGGACGCGATTTGTGGCCCGCTGCCCGCCGGCTTTGACGCCAAGACTTATGCCACACGGCCATTTCACATTACGCACTGGCTTCATGGCGGCGAAAAAATCGATCTTGGCGGACGCGTGCTTGAAGCAATTTTCACTCCAGGCCACACGCCGGATTCAATCTCACTGTGGGACGCACAAAACAAATTGCTCTTTACCGGAGACATGTATTATCCCGGCCCAATCTTTCTGTATCGCCCAGAGACCGATCTGGATGCTTACGAAGCTTCAATCAAGAAAATGAACGCGCTCGGCGCAAAGCTGCTTCTGCCTGCACACAACATTCCTGTGGCCGATCCTGCCGATCTTCCGCGCGTGCTCGCTGCCATGGAGCAGATCCGCAGTGAAAAGATCAAGCCAGTCAAAGTAGGCGACAAGGTGGAGTATAAGTTTGAGGGGTTTTCTTTTTTGATGAGATAGCTTTTAGCCCTTAGCCACTAGTGTCCGGTTAAGGATCTGACGTTTATGTGTAAGCCTTTACAGGGCAATCGTTTATGTAGTTCTGCACCATGATCGATTTGAAATTCATTAGGCTCGTCACAATGGCGGCACGATGAACAGCGGACAAAGCTTGTTTTCGCAACTGATCGATCACCTGCCTCGACACGAGTTTCGGCGTTGTGTCGAACGCTACGCCGGCAACTATCGGGTGCGCACCTTTTCTTGCTGGGACCATTTTCTTACCATGATGTTTGCGCAGTTGAGCTACCGAGAAAGTCTGCACGGCATCGTCGCCTGCCTGCGCTCCCAACAACGCAAGCTCTACCATCTCGGCATCCGCGGCAAGGTTTCGCGCAGCGCGCTGGCCGATGCCAATGAGTCCCGCGACTGGCGTATCTACGGTGATTTCGCACAAACGCTGATTACAGAAGCGCGACGACTGTACTGCGACGAAGACTTGGGGCTCGACCTGACCAATACCGTCTATGCCTTCGATTCCACTACCATCGATCTGTGCATGACACTGTTTCCCTGGGCCTACTTTAGTTCCACGCAGCACGCTTTGAAACTGCACACGCTGCTCGGTCTGCGGGCCAGATTCCCACGTTTATTCGCATTACTCCGGCGCGCGTTCACGATGTCAATATGCTGGATCAACTCACTCCTGAGCCGGGCGCCTTCTACATCATGGATCGCGGTTACCTCAACTTCGAACGACTCTACCGCTGGACCTTGCACGGTGCTTTCTTTGTTACCCGAGCGCGGAAAAAACTTCCGCTTCCTGCGCCTCATCTCTCATCCCGTGGACAAGAACACGGGCGTGCAGTGCGATCAGACCATCTCTCTGCAGTGGTTCTACTCCGCTAAAGGCTATCCGGCTCACCTGCGTCGTATCCGCTTTTGGGATGCCCCACGGCAAAAGCGACTGGTGTTTCTCACCAATAACTTCACTCTTCCCGCTCACGTCATCGCCGAACTGTACCGTCGTCGCTGGCATGTCGAACTGTTCTTCAAATGGATCAAACAGCATCTGCGCATCAAAGCCTTTTACGGCACCTCGGAGAACGCCGTCAAAACCCAGGTTTGGATTGCCGTCTGCAGCTACCTGCTTATGGCCATCGTCCGCAAACGGCTCAACCAGCCCCCTGAATCTCTACACAATACTGCAAATTCTGAGCATCTCCTTTGTTTGAGAAAACTCCGATAAATCAAGCCTTTTCCTTGAACGATCTTCTTTCCTTTCCCAGCAGTCTCCCTAAAACAACTGGAACTACTCGACTTTTAACCGGACACTAGTGGCTCTTAGCCTTTAGCTAAAGCTGCGGACACTCACAGCTTTGGCTGATTGCCAGTTGATATTGCCAATTGCTTTTTTGGCTGATTGCTGATTGCTGAGTGCTCTTTTTCCAGCAACGCTTCCTTCCTTTTCACGCCCCAACGATAGCCAGCCAGGCGTCCGCTCTTGTGCACCACGCGATGGCACGGCACAACCACCGCAACCGGATTCGAAGCGCACGCGTTCGCCACGGCGCGCACGGCCTTCGGCCTACCGATAGAAGCGGCGACTTCTGCATAGGTGCGCGTTTCCCCTGCAGGAATCTTTCTTAGCGTCTCCCACACTAATTGCTGGAACGCTGTGCCCTGAATATCGATTGGAATATTCAGCGCAGCAGCAGAGCCCGCAAGGAGTTGCTGCACCTGGGCAGCCAACTGCTTGAGTCCTTCATCATCGCGCTGAATTTCAGCCGCGCCAAACTCATGTTTGAGCTCACGCACCAATCCGGCATCGCTCTCACCAAAACGGGCAGCACATACGCCGCGCTCAGTCGTCGCAAGCAACAGCTTGCCCAGTTCGGTGGCCAGAATGGTATAGCGGATTTCAACCCCCTCGCCTTTGCGGCGAAACGCTGAAGGCGTCATGCCCAGTTGAGCGGGAATGTTTTCATAAGCGCGGCTGCTGGAACTGTAGCCGGCTTCATAGATAGCGTCAGTCACGCGGCCTTCGCTCAACAGCGCTTGTCGGAATTTTCCTGCCCGCCGTGCCTGCTGATATTGGCGCGGGCTGATGCCCAGAACGCGCTTGAACAATCGCTGAAAATGAAATGGACTGATAGCGACGTGGCGCGAGATTGCGGTCAGGCTCAGCGTGATGTCAAGATTTTCATCGATGTACCGGCACGCTGCCTCAATCTTTTGCGCCTGCGGGTTGCGCTGGAGCGGTGAGCAGCGTTGGCAAGCCCGGTATCCGGCCTGCTGCGCCTTGGCCGGCGAATCAAAGAACTCCACATTTTCGCGCCGTGGCCGGCGGCTGGGGCATGAAGGACGGCAAAACACTCCCGTCGATCTCACCGCATAAACAAACCGGCCATCCGCGCGCGCGTCACGCGCCAGCACCAGTGACCACTTCTGATTTGTATTGCCTGCTGCCTGTAATTGCATTTTGCTTTTCCTCCGCAAACCCACTCTAAAGACTTGCGGTAGTTCGGGCTATCCGCAGCTTGCTCTCAAAACAAATCTCTCAAAATTCAATTTTAAAACTTTGCAGGAAGCGGCTGAACAATTTGGATCTATTCTGCCGCCACTGCGCTTATAGACCAGGAACATTTTGCAATCGACCAGGCAAAAAATGCCAGACCTAGCCAAATGGCGGATGCGCTGCTCCATGCTGATCGCGCAAAGTGTTCTTGCCAAAAGAAACAGCAGAAGGGAAACGAACATGGAAAATATCTGGGGAACACTGGCAAGAGAATTGGCAGATGCCTCTGCCGAAGCGGGCAAATCTGTGGTGGGCATTCATGGAGCGCGGCATTTTTCCAGCGCCATTGTGATCGCCAAAGATGCGGTTGTAGCGGCAAATCACGCGGTGCGGCGCGATGATGAAATCACCGTGGTCACCGCTCCCGGCCAAATGCTGGCAGCGCGAGTAGCGGGACGCGATCCTGGCACTGACCTGGCGGTCCTGCGTCTGCAAGCGCCTGTTGACGCCCCCGTAGCGCGATGGGAATCAACTGCGGGTCTGCGCTTGGGCGAGTTGGTGCTGGCGTTGGCGCGCACGCGGCGCGGCAACGTAGTGGCCAGCTCCGGAATTATTTCCGGACTCATCAATGCGCCTCTGCGCACCTGGCGTGGCGGCGAGATTGATCAATTCATCCGGCCAGACCTCACTTTCTACGCCGGTTTTTCCGGCGGGCCACTGGTGAACAGCCAGGGAGAATTTCTTGGCATGAATACTGCCGGGCTGCATCGTTCGGGCATTACCGTGCCGGCTTCTACAGTATCGCGCGTTGCGGCAGAACTGCTGGAAAAAGGCCGTGTGGAGCGGCCCTATCTCGGCCTGGCAATGCAGAGCGTTCCGGTGCCGGAATCTTTGCGTTCGCGGCTGAATCTAAACGCAAGCGAAGGTTTGCTGCTGGTGCATGTTGAGCCGGAAAGCCCGGCGGAGAAAGCCGGCCTTTTGCTTGGCGACCTGCTGCTGACGCTTGATGGCCAGCCGATGGCAGACACAGATTCAGTTCAGGAAGCTTTGCGCAAGAGCAAACCCGGCGACCGGATTGAAGCCGGTTTGGTTCGAGGAGGAGCGCTGGTCAAGGCGACAATCCAGCTTGCAGCACGGCCTAACCGCTGACGCAGGGCTCATCTCGCGCCGATGCCATAAAAAGCAAGTTCGTGCAGGCGACTGTACTCGCCAGCGTATCCGCAATCTGAAATATGGAGAAGCCGATCAATATCTCGCGCGTGATGGTAGTTGCCGCGTTGGCTGCGCGGCGCGCCTCACTTGCGCAGATGGCAGCGCAGGCATTACGCAACCAGGCGCACGTTATTTCTGATTCGCAACTATCTCTTGAACGATTCATTGCCGGCGGTGCGGAGCTTCTGCTCGCCGATCTTGAGGCTCCCGCACCCGCTGCGGCGCTCATCGATTTTCTTGCCAGTGCGCCTGTGGGTACTGATGCGATCGCATTGATCGATAACCCTGACCGCGGCTGGGTGCGCGCGGCCTTGTCTGTGCCGGTCCACGCCATCCTGGCGCGTGATAGCGGGGTCGATGATTTGCGGCTTGCCCTACAGGCTGCCGACGCAGGCCTCGTGTTGCTTCATCCAACGTCGGCACGGGGATTGACTGCAACAAATTTCTCTGAAACCAGAGATGACAATGGTCTGATCGAAGAACTCTCAGGCCGCGAATGCCAGGTGCTCCGTCTGGTAAGCTCTGGGTTCGGCAATAAGGAGATCGCTGACCGGCTGGACATCTCAGAACACACGGTAAAGTTCCACATCAGCTCGATTCTCAGCAAACTCAACGTCGCCAGCCGGACAGAAGCCGTAAGCCTGGGAATCAAGCGCGGCATTATTCCGATTTAGTACAGAAAGCAAAAATACGTCGACCGTGATTAATTTTTTCTGAGAAAACTGGCCATCCCATCTCACGTTTTTCGACCAATCCCCGCCGCCCTAATTCGCGCTACTACTCTGGATCGGTGCACCCCATTAATTGGCCCAATGATGTAGCCCCAATGAGGGTAAAAGTGCATCAGAGAACATGTTATGCTCGAAATTGCCACTCGTCTCCACCGCTCAAATTTTTGAGAGCAGGAGAAAAGCTAGATGGAAATCTCCCCTACGGCCCGTAAGCGCGTACTTATATGGGCCGTTACATTTTTGCTGCCTCTAGCAGCCTGGAGCGTAGCAAGGTTTACCCTGCCTTTTTTCCATTCCGGGCCTGGCGTGTTTTTTATTGCTGCCGCGTGCATTGCGGCACTCATTGGCGGCCTGCCCACAGCTTTGGCTGGGGCGTTGCTGAATACCGCCGCTCTCAACGGCTTTGCCTATCTTTATCAACCGGGAAACTCCGTCACTGCCAATGAGTTGTGGTCGGCGTTGCTGATTGCAGTGGCTTTGATTGTGGGCCTGGCGCGGCAGAAATGGTCGGCTGCGGAAATGCTGGCTGGCCGCCTCAGTTCCGATCTTGCGCGCCTGCGCGACGAACTGGAATCACAGCGCAGCGATCTTAAACGCTTTCATGATCTGAGCGTGCGCCTCTCCAGCAACCTGGAGTTGCAGCGCCTGTTGAATGATGTGCTGACTTCCGTCGCCACTTTGCAGAAGACCGATCTGGGCATGCTTCTGCTTTTGCCTGAGCCTTTAAGCAAAACGCTGCACGTGGCCGCGCATACTGGCTTCACCGCGGAGCAGATCAAGTTGTTTGGCGAGCTGCCTGCGTCATTTTTCTCGCCAGATCGCCGCGTGCTGATTGAAGATATTGACAAATCCGGAACGTACTTTCCTTTCGTGGATGCAGCCGACCAGGTAGGCTTTTGCTCCATCTTCAGCACGCCCATCATTAACGCTCGCGGCGATGCGTTGGGCGTGGTAGTTACATTTTTCCGCAAGCCAAACGCGCCCAGCGATCGTCAATCGCGCCTGGTTGAGTTGTATGCGCGCCAGGCAGCCAATGCGCTGGATAATGCGCGGCTCTATCACCACTCATTGCAGACGCTGGCAGCGGAGCAGCAACGCACGGCGGTGCTGCGCTCATTGGCTGAAGCTTCAGTCAAGATCAATTCAGCGCTGGCGTTGGACTCGCTCCTGCAGGTCATCACCGACCAGGCGCGGTACATCATTGGCGCGCGCCAGGCACTGGCCACCTTGCTGCCCAAAGGCGAATTGAACCGCAGCCTTACCTGCGTTTCTGTAGCGGAAGGCCAGACGGCGATTGAATTCGCCAAAGAAAGCTCAGAGATGTTCGTACTGGCCTGTAACCTAAACAAGCCGGTGCGTCTGGGGGCAGGCGCACGCGCCAATACCTGGGGACCAGTTAGACGGGCCACGGATGCCGCGCGTTATGGCTGGCTGGCTGCGCCGCTGCTCACCCGCGACGGACGCAACCTTGGCCTGATCCAGCTTTCGCAAAAACTGACCGGAGAATTCTCGCCCGACGACGAAGCCATTCTTGTCCAACTTACCCACATGGCATCCGTGGCTATTGATAACGTGCGCCTCTATCGTGAAGCGCAGGAGCAGATTGCTGAAACCAAGCGCGCGCAGGAGATGCTGGAGCGAGGCAAGGAAAGCATGAAGCTGGCGCAGGAATATGTTGGCATCGGCATCTGGGAGTGGGACCTGCAGACCGGCGCGCTGGCCTGGTCTGATGAGATACGCCGCTTGCATGGAATCGAACCAGATCGATTTGATGGCCACTATGAGAGCTGGATGGAGACCATATTCTCTGAAGATCGCCAGCAGGTACACAAGTCTATTACGGACGCTTTGGCCAGCAACGGCGAATATGAAGTCCAATATCGCGTGATTTATTCCGATAAGAGCACGCACTGGCTTGAGGCGCGCGGCCGCACGATCCTGATTGGCGACACGCCGGTTCGCATGTTAGGTGTGGCCATGGATGTGAGCGCGCGCAAAGCGGCGGAGCAAACCTTGCGTCAGTCAGAAAAGCTTGCAGCTACGGGCCGTCTGGCCGCCAGCATTGCGCATGAAATCAACAATCCGCTGGCCTCGGTAATGAACGCTTTGTACATCCTGCGGACCAGCGCCAGGGTGCCCGATTCTGCGCTGGTATTTGTGAAGACCGCAGAAGAAGAGCTGGCGCGCGTGGTCCACATCACCAAGCAGACGCTCGGCTTCTATCGTGAAATTGCTTCGCCGGTCATGAGCTCTGTCCCGCAGTTATTTGACGAAGTACTTACCGCCTATGACTCCCGGCTGGAGCAGGGTCACATCACTGTGCACAGAACGTTTGCCGATGTAGGCCAACTGGCGGCGTTTCCCAGCGAGTTGCGCCAGGTCTTTTCCAACCTGATATTGAACGCGATTGAGGCAAGCGCGCCTTCCGGCAATATCTTTATCCGCGTAAGGCATGCGCACAACGGGAAGGGCGTTGGCGGGATTCGTATTACCGTGGCTGACGATGGTTGCGGCATTGCGAAAGAGAACATGTCACGCATCTTTGAGCCGTTCTTCACCACCAAAGAATCCAAGGGAACAGGATTGGGCCTGTGGGTGAGTCAGGGAATCGTGCAGAAGCATCAAGGCAAGCTTGCAGTGCGCAGCCGCACGGATGAGGTGCGGCATGGGACCTGCTGTACCGTCTTTTTGCCATTTGCAGAGCATGAAGCTGTTGCCCAGGATGAGCCGCCACTGGCTCAAGAACAGCCGCAGCAGCAGGACCAGCAAGAGGTGTCAAAAGCTGCTTCAGGCGCCGGCGATGATCGTTCCGCCGCTTGATAAACCGGAATAAACAAATTAAAAAGCCAGAAGAACAAGATGAGGCGCGGTCTCATCTTGTCTTCTGGCTGGCCTCCTGCTAAGGGATTAAGCTGATTCCTTCACGGCTGCGCCATTCCAGGCAAGGATTTTTCCTTTTGCCGGTGACGGGTGCATCTTTGCTGGCGCTTTAAAATTTGCCGGAACGTAAAACGATCAGCTTGCCCATAGCTGCCTCTTCTGAGACCAAAGGCTAGCACTGGATTTCTAGAAGTTGATTAAAGAGAAATTAGAGACTCTTAAAGTTTTGCCCTGCGCTCCTTGAAGCCGGGAAACCAGCGCTCGACATCCCTCCTAAACACCGCAATGCTTAGGCCTGCTGACCGCCCAACAGTTTGGCCATGACACCGAAATCCGCTCCTAGTTTTCGGGCACTTACGCAGAGGGGATTAATAGCGTGGGCCGCGAGAACGCAGCTTACAGTCTGGTTTTGGCAGATCTCTGCAAGGCTTTGCACATGCAAATCATCCTAAAGGCTTTCTAAAGTAATCCAACGTGCATTGAATTGAAAGCACTTACGTAATCAGTGATATTTCCAGCTAACATTAGAAGATTTAATAATCAGCAACTCTCGTGTTTTAAGGTATCCTAGTTCCCATCCTAAGTACGTTTGTGCTATGCCCAAGGTAAGAACACAAGGCGGAATCAAAGCCACAGGCCGCAAACACGCAGGCTTTTCGCTGGTGGAGATCATGATGGTGGTGATGATCATTTTGATCATCGCGGCCATCGCTATTCCCAGCCTGGTGCATGGTAAAATGAAGGCCAATGAAGCCTCCGCCCTGGCTTCAGTAAAGAACGTCCAAATGGCGGAGACGCTTTACGCCAGCACTTATCCAGAGGTTGGTTTTTCCGGCAGCTTGCCCAATCTGGGCACCCATGGCAGCTCCTGTGAGAAGCCGAGCAGCACCAACGCATGCCTCATCATGGATGAGGCCCTTACCAGCGGCCTCAAGAGCGGATACATCTTTGAACTGGTCAATGATGGCAAAAAGCCATCGGTCAGCTACACGATCAGTGCAACCCCGGAATCAAGCGCAAGCGGACGCTGCTCCGTGAGTTCCAATGAAAGCGGAGAGCTACACTTTACTGCCACCACCGACGGCGGCCCTTCTGGCGGAGGCCGTTCCGTAGCCGCGGGCGGCGGCGGCTGCGATCTCTAGACCTTCGAATACAAACTTCCTTTACCACTCCTGCGATCGAATACTGCCCCTCTACTCTGCTTTCATTAGGACGTAAACACGCGTATTTTCCCAATCCAGGTTCAGGTCAGCCGTGTTGTCGCTCTTCTTGTCGAAGGAGATGGTGAACTGTTCCACGGCTTGCGGTAGCGAGCTCTTCTTCATATCGATGCGCGCCAGGTCCTGGCTTTCATCGTATTTGGTTCCCCACTGGCCGGTTTGCTTATTGATGATGAGCTTCCATGTGCCTTCAGACGGCAAAGTCCAGAGCGTGTATTTCCCTGCCGGCACTTTTGTGCCGCCAATATCTAGGTCGACGTCTGTGGTCAAAGTCGTGGCTTCATTGGCGCCAGTCCGCCAGACCTTGCCGTAAGGCGCAAGTTCCTGCCCCACTTTGCGGCCTTTAAGAAAAGGGCGGCTGTAATCAATACTGATGTTCTTTCCCTTGAGCGTGACCTGCGCTGTGCCTGGAGGACTGGGACGCTTGCTCTTGTCTTCTGGCTGTTGCTGCGCAATGGCCAGAGCTGCCACGGCCAGCACAATGAATGAGACTCCAACTGCTAAATATTTTTTGCCGCATCTTTTATGTTTTCCTTTCGCGTTAACCAAGGTATCATCGCCCCGGCAGCCCCGTAAAATCCAGCGATCCACTCCGGAGTGGCGGGGGCGCAATTTTCAAGGAGCACCAAAGTGCAGTCGAAAGCGTAGTACCAGGTGCTTCTTTTCATATTTTTCAATGTCACATAAAGTTATACGGAACAGATCCATATAAAAATCCAGAGTGAGGCGTTCCATGAAAAAGTGTCTGGTCATTTTGGCATCGCTATGCACGATGGCAGGGACGGCGGCGCTGGCGCAATCTTCTGCCCAGCAACCTTCTGCTCAGCAGGCTTCCGTCCAACAGGCTGCGTCAACGCAAACAACGTCGGTCTTTCGCACTACCAAGGCAGTGAATTACCGGCTGCGCGGCGACGCGATCAAGATCGATTTTCACGGCACCGAACTGATGCAGAACGCTTCTGGTGAAGCTAAGGTCACGGGCAAAAAGAGCAACGTTGAAATCGATGCGAAATTTGACGGCTTGGACGATCCCACCAAATTTGGCCTGGAATACCTGTCGCTGGTCTTGTGGGCAATTTCTCCAGAAGGCCGTGCGGTGAACCTGGGCGAACTGGTGATTGACCACAACAGCAGCCATGTAAAAGCGATTACAGACATGCAGACCTTTGGCATGATCGTGACCGCCGAGCCATATTTTGCTGTGAACCAGCCGGGCAATATGGTGGTGATGGAAAATATCGTCGGAGCTACGACCGTGGGCCGCCAGGAAAACATTGACGCCAAATATGAGCTTCTGGGTCGCGGCACCTACTCAGCCACCAATACCAAGATCCAGGACGCCATTTTCGGAATCGACCGTAAGACCCCGCGCGTGCTGTTTGAGGCCCGTAACGCGGTGCGCATTGCCAGCCTTGCCCAAGCCGATAAATACGCGCCTTCCATCCAGGCCAAGGCTGCGCAGAAGCTTCGCGATGCGGAAGAAGCTTACGTGCAGAAGCGCGACAAGAGCACGATTGAGACGTTGGCGCGCGATACCGTAAGCACAGCGGAAGAAGCTCGCGTGATGTCAGTAAAGCAAAAGGCTGAAGAAGAGGCGCAAGCTAAAGCCGCTGCGGACAAAAAAGCGGCGGAAGATCGCGAAGCCAAAGCCCGGCAGGACGCTCTGGATGAAGCCAAACGCAGGCAGGAAGCCGAGGTAGCCCGGCAGCAGGCGGAGCAGGCCCGCCAGCAGGCACTGGCTGCGCAGGCTGACGCGGAACGCATGAAGGCGGAAGCCGACAAGGCCCGTCAGGATGCTGAAAAAGCTCGCCAGGAAGCTGACGCTGCTCGCGCAGCAGCCGAACAACAAAAGCAAGCGCTGGCCGTGGAAGCGGAAAAAGCCCGCCAGGCCGCGGAAGAGTCTGACCGGTTACGCCAACAGGCGGAAAAAGAAAAAGCCGACCTGCGCGCACAGTTGCTGCAACAGCTTAACCAGGTTCTGGCCACGCGTGATACGGCACGCGGCCTGATCGCCAATATGTCCGACGTGCTGTTCAAGACCGGGAGCTTTGAATTGCTGCCCGGCGCCCGCGAGCGTCTGGCTAAGGTCAGTGGAATCGTGATTGCCCATCCGGGATTGCGGCTGGAAGTGGAAGGCCACACAGACAGCGTGGGCGGTGACGACTACAACCAACAGCTCTCAGAAAAGCGAGCTGGGGCCGTCCGCGATTATCTAATACAGCAAGGTATTTCCGCCGATGGGATTATTTCACGAGGCCTGGGCAAGACCCAACCGGTCGCAACCAATGACACGCCTGAAGGCCGCCAGCAAAACCGCCGCGTCGAGCTTGTACTTTCCGGCGATGCAATCGGCATGAAGACCGCCGATGCGAGCACGCCGGGAGCAACGGGCACAACGCAAAAGTAGATTGTCAGGAAAAACTTCTGGAAATGATCAAAGAGGAATCCTAGCGGTTCCTCTTATTTTTTGGCAGCTTAGAGTGCCGCCGGACGAATCTCATCCCGGCGCTCAAGAATATTCAGAACGGATTTCAGCACACCTTCACGTGAATCGCCAGTGACAAAGCTGTTTCCATCGATATCGGGCCGTGTCCTTCCCATTTGCAGGATCGGTGCCTCAGGAAGGTAATGCCGGATAGTATGACCTATCGCCTGCTTCATCCTTGGTTCAACGCTATCCGCCACCAGAACAATATCAAAGCGCTGGCTGTGGCACGCCTGGTCCACATCTTTAAGGCTGGATGCAGTGCAAACGCTGTATCCGGCTCGTTCAAGCCATTCGAGCCGCAAGCGGAGAGCAGGTTCCGTCGCTACAATCAATAACAGCACAGCCGGGGGGTGTTGAGCCATTCAACGTACCAACTAACCAAGTATTAAGATAACTTTAAATGTATTTCGCGTTTTAGAATAGGCCGTCCAATTCTGCCCTTTCTTTTCATGGGCTTACATGGATGCAGTTGGATTATGCAATTAAAAACTCCAATAAAGAAGGCACGCTTGATAAGTGCGCTCTTAGTAAGGAGGCGCTACAAAGTCAATTCGTTACATGTTGGTCCAGAAAGCAAGGTTAGATGCATAATTTTCTTACTTTCTGAGTAATAAATTTTTCTTGCACAGGCAAAACACAAAAGGCTGCGATAAGCTTCAACAGGATCAAGACCATGTCTAGTGCCGCCGCAGCTACGCCGCCTTCTGCTTATACGTTGAAAACCATCCTGCGGCACAAACCCTTTCGCATCCTCTGGATCGGGCAATTTGTCAGCATTTTCGGCGATTTCCTGGCTCTGTTCGGCGTAATCAGCCTCATTACCTTTCGCTGGCATGGCACCGCAGTACAGGTAACACTGGTTACCATTGCTTACATGCTGCCGCTGGCGGTGATTAGTCCTGTGGCCGGCGTGTTTGTTGATCACTGGAACGTAAAGCGCCTCATGGTCGCCAGCGACCTAAGCCGCGCCGTGCTTATCGTGCTGCTGCTTTTTGTCCATGACGTTACTCAGATTTGCGCCATCTTCTTTGTGTTGAGCGCAGTCTCCAGCTTCTTTGCTCCTGCGCAATCGGTTACTGTGCGGACCATTGTCCCCATGGAAGGGTTGCTGGCCGCCAACGCGCTGATGGCCCAGGCATTTTATGTTGTGCGATTGTTGTCTCCGGCAACCGCAGGAGTGCTGGTGGCGTGGCTTACGGAAAAAGCTTGTTTCTATCTGGACGCAGCCAGCTTTGTGTTTTCCGCCTTGATGATTGCGCAATTGACCATCCAGCGCCCTTCGCGCTCGGGCGAGAAAACCGTGAAATCTCTTTCCCAGGATTTTCTTGCCGGTAACAAATTTATCTTTACCCATGCCGGGCTGGCA
>DASTCT010000010.1:0-8314 GCA_035710845.1 Candidatus Angelobacter sp. | reverse complement strand
TTGGAGGCGCGGGTCGGAATCGAACCGACGCATAAAGGTTTTGCAGACCTCTCCCTTACCACTTGGGTACCGCGCCCTGTCCTTGGGTGCCGCCTCTGCTGGCCTTGAGAGCATAAACCCTCGCTGGTGCGAGGGACAATAGCAAGCAAAAATTAATGGAGCGGGAGACGGGAGTTGAACCCGCGACTTCGACCTTGGCAAGGTCGCACTCTACCACTGAGTTACTCCCGCTCAGAGGCTTAAAAGCATTATATCGTGTTTTTTAGGAGTTCCAAAGCTGAACGAATCACGAACAAAAGTTCTCTTACTGCGCATGTGGCAGGTGCATGGCATGGGCAGCCTCATTCTCCCCAATCGCCCTAGATTCGCCATCATTAATTTAATTAAGCAAGGCCGGCGCCCCGACACAACGCTTTCCTCCGGCGCTAAAGCTTGCAGCGCTCCTCGCCTTTGTCTTTGCTTCGCTTCTAATGCCTCACCCACTGCGGATCTTCCTCCGCAGTCACAATCGAGCCATCGCGCATGTGAATAATGCGGTCACCAATCTCCGCCGCCTGCGGGTTATGCGTGATCATAAGCACGGTCTGGCCGAATTGCTGGTTGGCATCGCGGAGCATCTTGAGCACAATCTCAGAATTGCTGGAATCAAGGTTTCCTGTCGGCTCGTCTGCCAGCACAATGGCCGGACTGTTCACCAGGGCGCGAGCTAGCGCCACACGCTGCTGCTCACCGCCAGACATCTCCGCCGGACGATGATCAAGCCGCCCAGCAATCCCCAACATCCCGGTGACGCGCTCAAAAAGGGCCTTGTCCATGCCGCCGTTGCCGGCAATTTCACGCGCGATTTCAATATTGCCCTGGGCGCTCAGCGTAGGCAGCAGGTTGAACTTCTGAAAGACAAAGCCAATCTTCTGCTTACGCATGGCGGTCCGCTGGGCGTCACTGAGTTGCGCAAAGTCGGCGCCATCAATCACCACGCGGCCAGAGGTCGCGCGCGCAAGCCCGCCCAGAATGTAAAAGAGCGTGGACTTCCCGCTTCCTGAAGGGCCAACAATGCTGACAAACTCGCCCTTCTCCACGGTAAAGCTCACGCCACGTAGCGCGGGCACATTGAGCCTGCCGCTGCGGTAAACTTTGGTGACGTTTTCAACTTGGATGATAGCAGCCACGAGTCATTTTGATATTACCAGAGCCGCCGCAATGAACTATCGGGTCAAAGAGCGGCAAAGTGCGACATGGGCTTTTATTCTGTCACTTGCGCTCCAACTGCTGAGTCTCTGCCGATTGTGAATACTTCTGCACTTGGCGTAAGCGTCTCAGTATCTCTCCACCCGTCACAGTGAAACAAATTCGGCTCCTACTTTCCGACACTCGCTTCCAGTGGGATCAATCGCGATCCGATCGAGAATCGCGGTCCCGGCGGCTCTTCTTTTTTGCTCGCTTCCGGGCTAAAGCCTGCTTTACCCGGCGCTTCTCTCCCGGCTTCAGGTAATACGAATGCCGCTTTACTTCCTTGATGATGTCCTCTGCCAAAACCTTGCGTTTGAAACGGCGCAGCGCGTTATCCAGCGGCTCACCTTCTTGCAATCGAATTTCTGCCAAACAGTTCCCCCTTTATTTATCAGCGAAAAATCAAACACAGTTAGAGCTTACATGACGTTGAGGCTGTGTGCAGCATTTCCGCCGGGCTTCTCAGGTTCTTGAATTTCTAACCAACACCGCCAACACCATAATCCAAGGAATAATGCGGGCCTGCGATCAGGGTTTTGTGTCTGATCTATCAATTCTTCTTCGCCGTCCGGTCTATTCCCAGCGATTTTCGTCAGTCACAAATGCTCTGAGCTTGCGCGATCGGGAAGGGTGACGCAATTTGCGCAAAGCTTTGGCCTCAATCTGGCGGATGCGTTCACGCGTGACTTGGAAGCTTTGTCCTACTTCTTCCAGCGTGTGCTCGGAACCGTCTTCAAGCCCAAACCGCATTTTGATAATACGTTCTTCGCGTGGGCTGAGTGTGCGGAGAACATGGGCAGTCTGCCGCTTCAGATCAACGCTGATCACTGCGTCGGCAGGTGACACTCCGGCCGTATCCTGAAGGAAATCGCCCAGGCGTGAATCTTCTTCCTGTCCTACAGGAGTTTCGAGCGAGATGGGCTGTTGTGCGATCTTCAACGCCTTACGCACTTTTGCCACCGGGATGTCCAGGCGGTGCGCGAGTTCTTCGGAGGTAGGCTCGCGGCCGAGCTCCTGTACAAGCAGCCGCGATGTCCGAAGCAGTTTGTTGATGATCTCAATCATGTGTACCGGAACACGAATCGTGCGCGCCTGGTCGGAAATGGCGCGAGTAACCGCCTGGCGTATCCACCACGTTGCATAGGTTGAGAATTTATAGCCACGACGATATTCGAACTTATCGACGGCTTTCATCAGACCAATGTTGCCCTCCTGGATCAGATCCAGGAACTGCATACCCCGATTGGTATACTTTTTGGTAATAGAAACCACCAGGCGCAGGTTCGCTTCGACTAGCTCTCGTTTAGCATGTTCCGCATCCACATTGCCCTGAATAATCTCCCGATGCGTGCAGGCCAGATCCTTAAAGGTTGCGCCGGCCTCCCGTTCAAGACTCTTCAGGTCTTCCCGGCAAGTGCGCTGCTGCCGTTTGTATTCGGCACGCAGCTCTTCGCTGCGCGTGCCATCGATCTTTCTCTGAAGATGATGAGATTGCCGGTCCAGTGACCGCATGGCGTCTGAGGTTGTTGTGACCTTAGCGATCAGGTGTTTGCGTTGCAGGGGAGTAATTTTCAGCGCTCGAATGATGCGCGAGACTGCAATCTTTTGCCGGCCGACCCTCCAGCGATAGCGGCAATGTGGCGTTGGGCTTTTCCGCGGATCGATACCGGCGAGTTTTTCTTCCAGGACCTGCGCCTTCTTGTAGTGGCGCGACAACTCGGTGATTTGTAAAACAGTGGCCCGGGCGCGCGCCACAACAATATCATCCGTCAACTCTTCTTCATCAAAGACTATAAAGTTTCTGACAGAGAGGCGGCCACACTCTATTTCAGCCCCGATCGCCAACACTTCTTGAATCACGATCGGCGAACGCGAAATGGCTTTGAGAACCCGCAGGTGGCCGCGTTCGAAACGCTTGGCAATCTCGATCTCTCCCTGGCGCGTAAGAAGCGGAACAGTGCCCATTTCCCTGAGGTAAAGGCGAACTGGATCGTTGGTCTTATCCAGCACCTCCGGAGCAAGCCTGAAGTCCAGTTCCTCGCCATCCTCAAGTTCTGATTTCTTCCGCAGACGTTGTGAGGGCAGCACTCCTTCCTGTAGATCGATGCCTTCATGGTCTACAGTCATTGCAAGTTCATCGAGGTCTTCATCAAACACTGACTCTTCGCCGGCAAAAGCGCCTGTCTCGCCAGGCATCGCGTATTCCTGCTCCTCAGTTTCAGAGTCCATCGACTCTCTAGGACGGTCGTGTTTTTTGTCGATCGCCAATGTTTACCTTTCGTGTCATCTGGGCGGTTAAACGGTCCGGCTTGATTGTCAGCTCACCGAGGTGCGCAGTTGTCATGGTGACGCGCTGAACTTTGAACCGCGTGCAAGCGCATCAATTCGGCTCAGCCAAGTTCCGAGAGGCAATCATTCCAACGAAATTCTGCCTGTTCCTGAAGAGGACGAGGGAGGATCAGGTTATAAAACAGGCTTGTGTGTCAAGGATTCTATTTCCTGAAGAATCGTCTGGAGCCTCAACTCCAACTGCTTCTTCGTCCTTGGTTTTCGTTCTGTGCGCGCGAATTGCGCATAATTGGCGATGGAGCGGCGATAGAAATCGGCGGTTTTGCCGAGCAATTCCACCTTCTGGTCATTTTGGCTGGACATATATCCTCTATTTTATAGGCATATTGCGTCCCTTTGCTGGTAATTTGCTTGTGACGCTCCCCATTCCATGCGAATAACTGACATCTGGCTGGAATAACTCTTTTTAATGCTGTCCCGCCTCTTAATGCTGTCCCGCCTCAACGAGATCGGGTTATCCGCTATATCTCTGAAGAACTTCTCCGGGCAAGCAAACCATCCGAGCGCCGGGTCTGGCAGGCACCGGTACCATTGAGGAGACATCCACAGGTCTGGCCCGGTCTTCGCGGTCAAGATTTGTATCCACGCTGCCCCGCCGCATTCTCAGCTGCAAAGTGCGTTCCAGTCGCGCCAGTTCCGAGCGCTCGATTCCGGAAAAGAAAGTTGCAGCAGAGCCCTTAGCTCCGGCCCTTCCCGTGCGTCCAACGCGGTGAATGAAATCCTCTGGGATTGCTGGCAGATCGTAATTGATCACCTGAGCGATATCATCCACGTGAATACCGCGCGAAGCCACGTCAGTAGCGACGAGCACGCGGGCCTTTCCGTGCTGAAATGCGGTCAGGGCACTGTTGCGCTGCGACTGAGTCCGATCCCCATGCAGCACGCTGACATTCATTCCATGCCGCTTCAGCTTGTCCGCGAGGCGATCCGTCGCCCGTTTTGTCCGGACAAAAACCAGTGTGCGGCCGCTTTCATCGCTCAACAGACGCTTCAACAGCGCGAGCTTCTGGTCTGTCTGGACTTCGTAGGCCGTCAAATCCACCGATTCAGACGCTTTTCTGGTTGAGCCGAACGAGAGCCGGACTGGTTCACGAACATAGTCGTGGATCAGGTGTGCGACAGACGTTTCAAGAGTTGCAGAGAAACACAGGGTCTGCCGTGAACGGGTCAGCTGGCTGACGATTCTGCGGATGGCCGGGATAAATCCCATATCCAGCATTCTGTCCACTTCGTCCAGAACCAGCGTCTTCACGCTGTCAACAGCAATCAATTTTCTATCGAGCAAATCCTCAAACCTGCCCGGAGTGGCTATGATCAGCTTGGCCCCAGCGCGAACTGTCTGCAACTGGGAACGTTCTGAGGCGCCGCCAATCATCAGCGCCGCAGCCGGAAGCTTCCTGCCGCGCAACTGCTCGTATTGCTTGCCGATCTGCAGCGCCAGTTCGCGCGTGGGAACCAGCACCAGGGCACCGAGCCGGGATTCTTTCTGCTGAAGCAGTTTGTCCATGATTGGAACAAGGAAAGCCAAAGTTTTGCCGGTGCCGGTCTGGGCCGTTGCAATGACGTCTCTGCCGAGCACGGCATGAGGAATGGCCGCCGCCTGTACCTCGGTAGGGGTTACGAATTTGGCCGCTCGCAGGCGGTCCTTTAGATAGAGAGATATTGGGAGTTCAGCAAATGTGAACACAGTTAGTCTTTTATTTTCCTAAGTCGGCGGCGGGTGCTGGAAGGATGCTCACAAGCATCCAGGCAGAGTGATCTCATGCCGATAATTTTCAATTTCGCCGTAGAACAATCGAAGGTGCTGACAAAAAGCGGGAGTCCTGGACCAGATCTCGATCAGAAGAAACCCTGCAACTGCGAATCTAAAGCACTTTTAGTGTATCACGATCATTGGGCGCAGTCAGACCAAATCGATCACTATAGTAACGCTTCGCTCTTGAGCCTTTGAAACGCAGATTGTGTCAACTGGTGGAGTTCGTCGAAACAATCCCGGTCCATTTTTGTAAAGTTGAAACAGGATTGCCCCTGCTTTAGTTTTTTCAAGCCCGGAGAGATTCTGTTCAAGAGATCGGGAAACATGTACAAAGGGGGGAGATAGAAGCTTACATAGTTTTTCTTGATCTTGGCCCCGGCAAAGAACAGGCGCCGTCCGTTGAGACTTGCTGCATAAGTCTCGAAGTAGCAGTTGCCGGGCTTATCGGTTTTTGCTGCGAATTGATCTTCGTAGGGCTTCAGGATTTGGCGCAGCGCGGCAAACACAGCCCCGTGCCGCTCTGTGGTAACGCCAATAGGCTCCGAGTTGTTCCCACCAGCCATTTATACACCTTTCGCAACAAACGGATAAAAAACCGATGGAAGGAGTTTACATCAAAGGCGCTACCTGATAGCAGTGCTTTCGCTCAGGTCCGGAAGCTCGATAGTGCCGTGGTGCTTGCGTTCCTGTATGTGGTCCCATACAAGCTGATCCACTACCCAAGCCACTTGCCTTTCAGGCAATTCAGCGTTGGGGAGGAGCTCACAGCGGATGGCAAACCACTGTCCGCACTTGCAAATTAGGGAGATGACCGAATTGAGCTGCGTCCAACAGTGAGAAGCCGTAGCCGATTTTGTAACGGTCAAACCTGACGCTTCAACAGCTTCAACACTCCAGGATTTCTGCGATTGGAATCTAAGCTCGCGGCTAAGGCGAATGATTAGCTAGCCACCGGCATCCGCACCGACTCCGGCGCTTGTGCGCGCTTGGGGCCGCGCTTCTTCACCAGCATAATGCGGATGCGTTCCAGCAGCTCAATTGGAGCGTGCATTCCTTTAGGCAGGAAAACATCGGCGTGCAGGTCTTTGTCATAGACCCGGATCTTGCCGGAAAAGATAATGGCGGGCGTGGTGGCGGAGATCTCTTTGATCTTCTGCACCAGCGTTGCGCCATCAAGGCCGGGCATTTGCAGATCGCTCAGCACCAAGTCTACTCCGCCTTGCTTGAAAACTTCCAGAGCATGATTTCCATTGGTGCAAGTCAGCACGCGATAACCGCGCGTCTCCAGCATCAATTTGCGAATGGAAAGGGCCTGCTCATTATCGTCAACACACAGAATCGTTCTTTTTGGTCTCATCTTGTCTCCCCCCGGAGAACTTTTGCGCATGGCAATCCGCCGCAGACCGCCTGTTTTGAATTTTTAGCTGGGTGATAAATCTCTTGGTTCTGAAAACGTGAAGGAATCTTAGGCGCTTGACAGCGCAGATGTAAAGTATCCAAAACGCCAACAAGTGGAAAACTCTGTGGAAGATTTTGCAGAACGCAAATTTACCGTCGGGAAGAGTCGCGAAATCAATTGCTTACTGGATCGCGCAAATTATAAAAAAACTTCTCCGCGCACCACTTCCACGGCATGTCCGCCCACGCGAACGTTAACAATCTTGTCACCCTGGCGTGACGCGCTAAAGAAAATCCGGCTGCGCCGCTTCATCTCCACGCCTTGCTCCAGCAAAAATTGCTGGTCAGCGGGAACCACGCCATACTTCACCGCCCAGGCCGCGCACGGCCCGGCCGCCGAGCCGGTGGCAGGGTCTTCTCCGTTGTAAAAGATCATCCGCGTCTGCAAACGTGCGTCAGCGTTGACCGCCTCGCGGGCGACAAAGTAGAAAAACTTTCCATCACTCTTTTCCAGAAAGCTCTGCATGTTGCCCCAGGTCGGAGAGAGTCCCTGCAAAACAGAGAGCGAGCGCAATGGCACCATAATGAATGCATTGCCGGTGCTTACGGTCTGGATCGGAACGTCAGCGGCAATATCGTCAACGGTAAGGCCAACGGCGCGGGCTACGTCTTCACGCGCATGAGTCTGGCCAAATTCAGGATCGCGCTGGGTCATCACGCCAAAAGGCAAGTTGTCGCGAATGGAAAAGCGGACCGGAATCTTACCAACGTTGAGATCAAGCGCAATCTCGTCTTGGCCATGCTTACCGTCATCGTGAAGAACCATGGCCGTCCCTAATGTCGGATGCCCGGCAAAAGGCATCTCTTCATTCACTGTAAAAATGCGGACACGCACGCCGCGCTCGCGCTCGGTGGCGGCATCACGGGGCAGGATGAAGGTGGTCTCAGAAAAATTCATCTCCCTGGCCAACGCCTGCATCTCGGCATCGCTAAGGCCGCGGGCGTCAGTAAAGACGGCAAGCTGGTTCCCTGCTAGCGGAACAGAGGTAAAGACATCAACCTGGACGAACGGCAAACGACGCTTGTTATTTGACGAGAAGCTCATGTTCTATCCTCAAGAATTCAGTTTTTCAATTTCCAATCTTTGGCAATTTTGGCAGTCTTGGCAATTGTCAATGTTCGCATTAAAGTTTATTTCAACCATGAAGGCTTTCCGCAACTTGCTCCGTCGCACTCCTTTTTACGGTGCTTACAAAGCGCTGGGCCACTATCCTGACTACTGGTACTGGCAGTTGCGCGGCCGGCCCATTCGCTCGCCCCATCTGCTCAAGCAGCGCACCGTGCGCGAGTACACAGAGCGTTACGGGCTGCGCGTGCTCGTGGAGACCGGCACCTACTATGGCGAAATGGTCGCGGCCATGAAAAACCGTTTTGTGGAAATCTACTCCGTGGAATTCGATTCAGCTCTGGCGCAGCGCGCCGCAAAAAAATTTGCGCGATGGCCGCATATTCATATCCTTGAAGGTGACAGCCAGATTGCCGTGCCTGAGCTATTATCGTCATTGAAACAGCCGGCGCTCT
>DASTCT010000009.1:0-25633 GCA_035710845.1 Candidatus Angelobacter sp. | reverse complement strand
CTCCTGAAGTTTTTGAAAATGAGCGGATCTGTGGGTTTTAGGGGTCAATATTCCGTGGCCAAGACAAACGTAAACACCGATTGGTTTTCAGTCTGTCCGCGCCGGAAACAGAAATCCCAACACACACAAGCAAGCGTCGTGCATTGCCGCATGGGTTGATCGTTGATCTATAACCGCACCATGTCAGACTGCTTATCTGCCGCGCTCCCGTTTTTATAGTGACAAAGCGAGCCAATTTGTTACAAGACCTCTAATCAGGTGAGTTTAAGTTTGTCTTATGGGCAGCGCCTGAAATCACGCCCCGAGCGGAACCGTGAGAAATTGCAACGCCAGAGCTGCTGTGCTAGCGTTGATGAGGATTGCGAGGCGGTTTTGCGAACCATTCCTTCAGGGCTGGACCGAAAGGAAGCTGAACTCTACAGCCAGCTTGACCCTAACCAGTTCCCTAAACATATCGCCATTATCATGGACGGCAATGGACGCTGGGCCAAGCGTCGCCATTTGCCTCGCGTGGCCGGACATCGCAAGGGCGTAGAAGCCGTCCGCCTTGTGGTGGAAACCGCAGCTCGCATCAATTTGCCTGCGCTTACTCTCTACGCTTTTTCGGCGGAGAACTTCGTCCGTCGGCCTGCCACGGAAATCCACTTCCTCATGAAGCTGCTGCACCGGTACTTAAAGAACGAGCTGCCGCTCATGCACCGCAACAATATCCGGCTGCAGTTTATTGGGCGCAGCCAGATGCTGCCCCAGGAAGTGCAGGAACGCATGGCCTGGGCCAAGGAGCAGACCTCGCACAATACCGGCATGGTGCTGACGCTGGCGTTGAACTATGGATCGCGCTCGGAAATTGTGGATGCGTTCAAATCCATGGTGCACGCGGCAGCCAACAACGGTGGCCTGGAGCACCTGCTGAAGATGGATGAAGAGACTGTGAATCGGCACATGTACACCAGCCATCTACCGGAGCTCGATCTGGTGATCCGCACCAGCGGTGAGATGCGCCTGAGCAACTTTCTGCTCTGGCAGGCGGCCTATGCGGAGATTTACGTCACCAAGCTGTTCTGGCCTGACTTCAACGGATTCCATCTGCTTGAAGCCATTCAAGAGTTCCAGAAACGCGAGCGCCGTTACGGCGGCCTGAACGAACCTTCTCCCGGAAGTTCCAACTAATCGATGAAACGTGTCCTGACCGCGGTAGCGCTGATACCGGTGGTGCTGCTGCTCGTGTTCAAGGCGCCACTTTGGCTGTACGCATTAGTAATTGCAGCCATCATCGTGATTACGCTTCGCGAATACCTTGATATTGCGAAAGCAGCGGGAGTCAAGCCGTTCAGATGCCTGTCATATGTGGCCGCTTTGCTGCCGATTGGCTTCTTGCTTTACGTAATTGTGGCTGCGGCATTTCTGGGACATGCGCGTCACTACTGGTTCTATTCACCGGAAAACGCTCTCATGACTACCTGGCGAAATCTTGCTCTGCTTGCGCCGGTGATTTTTGGGATACCGTTGGTGTTTCGGAAAGACTTAAGCGGCGGGCTTTCCTCGTCCGCAGTCTCCGCTTTCGGCGTTTTCTACATTGGCGCCTCTTTGTCCACGCTAGTCGTGCTCCGCTCTGTGGCTTCGCAGGCGATTCTGGTCATCTTTGTTCTTTTCTCGGTTTGGGCCGGCGATATTGCCGCCTATTACATTGGCAAAAACTTTGGACGCCATAAGCTGGCTCCCATCGTGAGCCCGAACAAGAGTTGGGAAGGGGCAATTGCTTCAGTCGTGGCAAGCGTCGGCATGGCCTTTCTTGTACTGCATTACCGCCACGATCTTAATGAATGGTTTTCTCCGTCAGGATCTTTCAGGTTTGACTTCGGAACTTCGTATATCCCAATTGGCACGATTAAGCCAGTTCATGTGATTGCGCTGGGAGTTCTCACCAACATCGCGGCGCAGTTCGGCGACTTGTTTGAATCCGCGCTGAAGCGTGGGGCTGGAGTAAAAGATTCCGGCACTCTTCTGCCGGGGCACGGCGGCATGCTTGACCGCATTGATGCGCTTCTCTTTGCCGTCCCAGTGGTGTGGTATTATGCGAATCTGACCAGATTTCTCCTGCCATAATTCTATAATTCTCTTGATGAAGCGAATCGCCATCCTTGGTTCCACCGGCTCCATTGGCCGCAGCACGCTCAACGTGATTGAAAATAATCCGGAGCGCTTTCAACTGTTGACGATGGCTGCCGGCTCAAACGTTGAAGCAGCGCTTAACGATGCGCGCCGCTGGAAGCCCAAAGTTTTGTCATTGGCAGCAGAGCAGGATGCGGAAAAAGCCCGCAGGCAACTCAAAGCTGAAGGTTTGAGCGAAATTGAAGTCGTTCACGGACAGGCTGGCACGATCCGAGTAGCAACGCACCCTGAAGTCGATTTCGTGGTCAGCGCAATTGTCGGCGTTGCGGGTCTCAAAGCCACGTATGAGGCAGTTCGGGCGGGGAAAGAAGTTGGCTTAGCCAATAAAGAATGCTTGGTCGCGGCGGGTGAGTTGATCACCGCTGAAGCTCGCAAGCAAGGCAAGCCCCTGCTCCCTATCGATAGCGAGCACAACGCAGTTCACCAATGCATGCGCGGCGGGCGAATCAATGAGGTTGAGCGCGTCTGGCTCACGGCCAGCGGCGGGCCATTCCTCAACACGCCAAAATCGGAGTTCGAGAAGATCACCGTGGAGCAGGCGCTGAACCATCCTACGTGGAAGATGGGCCAGCGCATCACCATAGACTCTGCCACGCTGATGAACAAAGGCTTTGAGGTGATTGAGGCCTGCCGGCTCTTTAACCTGCCGGCAAAGCAGGTAAGCGTGGTGGTGCACCCGCAATCGACCATTCATTCGCTGGTTGAATTCAATGACGGCAGCATTCTGGCGCAGCTCTCGGTTACAGACATGCGCCTGCCTATTCTTTACGCCCTGACTTACCCGGAACGAATCTCTTCAGACCTGCGCTTCAATGTCCTGGACCTGAAGCGTTTGGATTTCTGCCCTCCCAATTTGGGAAAGTTTCCCTGCCTGCGCCTGGCCTATGAGGCGGCTGAGGCCGGTGGTGCTAAACCCATCGCTCTCAATGCCGCCGACGAAGTAGCTGTAGCTGCCTTCCTTAAGCGAGAGATCGGTTTTGCTGATATTTCTAAGGTTGTGGGAGAGACAATCAGTGAAACAAAAGATCATCATCCTGAATCTATAGAAGAGGTACTGGCCATTGACGCCGAAGCCAGGGAAAGGGCGCGGCACCGCCTGCCGCACCAGCTTACTCGCTAGCTGGCGTAGTTTTTTGCAGTTACAATAACAAGACTATTCTTTATGCAATCATTACCAATCACCGTTGTTGCCTTTGTTTTTGTTCTGGGTGTGCTCGTCTTTGTTCATGAATTCGGCCATTATGCAGTGGCAAAGCTGTTCAAAGTGCGGGTGGATGTTTTCAGCCTGGGATTTGGCAAACGGCTCGTCGGTTTCCGCCGCGGTGATACTGACTATCGCATCAGCCTGCTGCCTTTGGGTGGTTACGTAAAGATGGCGGGTGAGAACCCCATGGAGACCCGCACCGGCGATCCGGGCGAGTTTATGAGCCATCCGCGCTGGCAACGTTTTTTCGTGGCAATTGCCGGTCCCGCGATGAACATCATTTTAGCTGTCGTGGTCCTTACCGGCGTTTACATGGTTCGACATGAGTATCCCGCCTATTTTGATAAGGCTCCCGAACTGGGCTGGGTGCTGGATGGTTCTCCTGCACAGAAAGCCGGTTTCCAGACTGGTGACAAAATCGTCGCGATCCAAGGCAAACAAAGTTCCACCTGGGACGATGTTCGTTACCAGATTTTTGGAAACATGAACCAGAACCTCGCTATAGACGTGCAGCGCGGCCCACAAATTCTCCATTTACACCTGACGGCCAATTTTCCCGATAAAGATGATGTGGATGTTCTGGGATCGTTAGGGTTGATTCCCGCTGGGCCAGCGATTGTGGGCCTGGTTGAAAAAGGAAAACCTGCAGACCAGAGTGGAATGCAGGTAGGCGATGAAATACGCAAGATCAACGATATTCCGGTGCAATCTGGAAACGCGATTGCGCTCTTCTCGGTTTTACAGACCACAAAAGATAATCCCGTCCACATCTCTGTCCTGCGCAATGGCCAGATCAAAGACCTCGTGATCAAACCCGAGTTGCTCCCCGGGCCAACCGGCAATGCATACCGCATTGGCATAGAAGTGCCGCCGGAAGTCCGCACAGAAAAACTTTCTTTTACAGCGGCATTCACTACTGCTTATGTGGAATGCAAAAAGAACTCCACGCTGATTTTCCGCTTGCTGGGCCAGTTATTCACCGGCAAAGCTTCCATCAAGCAATTCAGCGGCCCAGTGGGAATCATGCAAGAATCAGGCCGCGCCGCGGAAGCCGGTTTTATGGTGTTGCTGGAGTTCATGACACTGATTAGCCTGAACCTGGCCATCTTCAATCTTCTGCCTATTCCCATTCTGGATGGCGGTCTGATACTGATGTTGCTGGTGGAAGGCATCATGCGCCGCGATATCAAGCAGGAAGTGAAAGAACGCGTGTATCAGGCAGCGTTTGTTTTTCTGGTTATCTTTATTGCAGTGGTCATCTTCAATGACGTTGCCAAGACGCTGCCCAGCTGGTCACACTTGAAACAATGAGCAATCTGAAGCTCGCTCGCAATTTTTAGCGGCAACCCTCAAGTAACCAGTGTCTTGTTGTTGTCGTCCCATCGCCACTGCGGCTGCTGGCTATTAAGGTGGACGCCTCCAAGCCAGCGATCAATACCGCCGCTCAGCGCGATCCAGTCGGCTTTGCCTTCGAGCAGTTTCTGGCCCGCATCGGTAACGGCGTATTCGTTTTTGTGTACTTCCACCAGTGCCGGATTTGGCGCGGAAGCCAGGCCGTCAAGGCGCAGATAGACTGACCCATCTCCCCAGGGAGAATTTTCCTGCTTGCTTGACTCAAGGTAAATCTCTTGCCGTTTGCGCCGTCCGGTTCCAACGGCCTGCAAGATCTGGCGCTCAGTGCGGGAAAGTCCATCTGTGATCCAGGGATACTCCTGCAAGAAGCGCTGCAGCGCAGGCGCGAGAAAAGGCAGCACGCGGGATTTTTGCTGCGTAGCAAGTTGCAGCAGGGCTGCAGGTTCAGAAGCGCAGAATGCCTGCCAGGCTTCGCGTCCGACCGCTAAATGCTCTGAGGTCACGGCAGTTCGCATGGGAAAAAGTCGCGCCAATTGTGTGCCGCTCAACTGTCCCAAACCATAAAATGGCTTTACGCCGGGATAAGAATCAATCTGGATCAAGCTGAGCTTGCCGCCATTGCCATTGCTGCTGAACCAGTCCAGCAACTGGATCAATTGCAATTGGTCGTAAAGATCGTGTTCAAACCACAAAACGATCTCTTCATGCTTGCCGGAGCTTTCCAGCGCCTGGTCGCGTATGGCAAAGTCAGCGCGAATCGCCTCATAGCTACCCGCACCAAAACTGGCCAGTGCCTGCGCGCGGGCATCAGAAAGCTCGCTCAGCGTGGCGGTTTGGGGGACAGGGCCGTCATGGAGTACGTCGCGCCAAGGGAGGTAAACACCCGGAAATCTGACCTGGCGGAAGGTACCAACGACCGAATCTCCGTTGGTGATGTGCAGCATAAGGGAAGGCTAACACAGATACGGGGCGAGGCCGTGCCGCCGGGCAGGTCTGCCATAATTACGTTATGTGGCGATACATGATATTCGTGTTGCTGGCTGCTATTTTTGCTAACGCTCAATCCTCCGACCACTCCTCCTCCCAATTTGCCGGATGCTATGAAGTAACCACACTAACCTGGAGCCCTCCAGACAAAACCATTAAGCTGATTCCGAAACAATTTGAGCTGCTGAGTACATCCAGAGGTGCGGGGGCATTCGACATGCATAGCCTGCCGAAGAAGGCTGAGCCCTCTTTTGAAAACTTATGGACATGGATACCTAAAAGCAACGACAAGATATGGATCTCCTTCAGCACTGGCCTTGGCGGGTTTGAAGGCACTCTAAAAAAATCTCACGACGGGGAGTTCGCGGGCAAACTGAAGGAATGGTGTGACAGCCGGTGCGGGTGGCACAAGAGAACTGGCACTCTTCATGTCCGGCCTATTGTCTGTGGGCCAAACTGAATCGCGAAACGCTCTCGCGATTTCCGGTGTGACGCTGCATTTATCGGCTAAACTGATCAGATACGCGACATGGTCTTTGTGCTCGATAACTACGATTCCTTCACTTACAACCTGGTCCAATATTTGGGTGAACTGGGCGAGAAGGTGGAGGTGCGCCGCAATGACCAGGTTACGCCGCAGGAAATCGAGCAGATGAAGCCGGACCACATCGTCGTCTCTCCTGGGCCGTGCACTCCACAGAAGGCCGGGATCAGCATTAAGCTGATCAAATATTTTGCCGGCAAGCGTCCGGTGCTCGGCGTGTGCCTGGGACATCAGGCCATTGGCGCTACTTTTGGTGGCAACGTGGTGCGCGCCCGCCAGATCATGCACGGCAAAGTCAGCCAGATTGAGCACGATGGCAAGACCGTCTTTCACAAAGCGCCGCTGCCAATGATGGCCACACGCTACCACTCATTAATTGTGGCTGAAGAGGGCCTGCCCAAAGAACTGGAAATCAGCGCGGAGACGCGCGAAGCGGATGGCACTCGAGTAATTATGGGACTGCGACACCGGCAATTTCCAGTTGAGGGTGTACAGTTTCATCCTGAGAGCGTCCTGACAGATTCAGGGCGATTGCTGCTCAAAAATTTCCTCGCCCTCTGAATGTTGCAGTGCGCTTACACGGATAGCTGAATCAAGGCATTGACTCGCCGCGCACCTTTCGCACCACCATGTGTGCGTCATTTGCCTGAAACAATCGGATTCCGGCAATTCCTTGAGCTCCGGCTTGCAGACATAGGTATGCATTCTGTAGCGTGATGCCGCCGAGGGCAAAAACCGGCATGGCCGAGGGTCGAGTATGAGAGCGGCTGCAAATTTGCCGAAGTTGCTCAAGACCCTCAGGATTTGTTGCGCTGCCTTTTGCGAATACCGGAGCAAAGACCGCAAAGTCTGCTCCATGAGATTCAGCGTAGGCGATCTCTGCCGCTGAATGAGCCGAAACCCCAATGATCGGCCCAGCCATGTTGGCGCAGAGCTGATTAGCAATTGAAAAAATCGTGCGTACCTCGCTGGCAGGCAGATCATTGCTGGGTAGATGTATGCCGTGAGCGCCGCACGCCAGCGCAACGTCAGCGCGGGTGTTGATAAGCAGCTTCGTCCGCGAGCCGCCTAACGCAGACATCGCTTTATTCGCCAACTTCTCTAACGCGCCGATGCTCAGGTCCTTTTCCCGTAGTTGAATGTAATCCACCCCGGCTGCCACGCATTCGGCCATTTTGTCGAGCAAACGGCACTCCTGTTCCTTGCTATCTCCTGAAAATTGTTTGCGATCGGTAATGTAATAAAGCAGAGGGAGCATCGATGAGCATTGTAACCGCGGGCTATCCTCGATGCAGGCAGGGCAACTTGAACCGCGAAAATCCCCTCTCTTAAAGGTGTCTCTAGGCGTGCAAATTGTCTGGCTCTTCGTCCTGGCAATCCCCATTGGGGCCATTGCCTGGACGGTGACGCATGAAGAAATATTCCGCGAGCCACGCCAGTTTTGCTTAAGCCAGAGCGAAAGTCAGCGCAGCTATTTCGCGCGCAAGTTCTTTTACATTTTTACCTGCGAATATTGTTTCAGCCATTATGTGACCATCTTCTTTCTCTTCATCACCCACTACAAGCTGTTGTATGACGATTGGCGCGGCTACCTCATTGCCGGCTTTGCTCTGGTCTGGATTGCCAACCTGTACATGAGCATCTACGCACACGTGCGGCTCGATATCCGGAAGGATCGCGCTGAGATCAAGCACGTAGAGAAAAAAGTGGAGGTACTAGAAGAGCGCAAGACAGCGTAAAGGCTCTACTAAATACTAAGTACCAATTACTGGTTTATCACGGCAGCGTTTTTGCGATCTCCGGCCCTTCATCGGGTACCGGCCTTGCCGGCTGCGGTTGCAGATGAAAGCGGGTCAGCCCATCTTTTAAGACCCCAAACGCTTCTTCCGGCGTATCCACCATGGTGAAGGCATTTACGTCTTCCGGCGAGATTGTTCCTGCATCCACCAGCGCATCAAAATTCAGCACGCGTTTCCAGTATTCGCTTCCGTACCCGATGACCAGAATTTTCTTGGCCAGCTTATGTGTCTGTGCCAGGGTTAGGATTTCAAAAAGTTCATCCAGCGTGCCAAAGCCACCAGGGAAAACGACCAACGCTTTTGCCAGATAGGCAAACCAGTACTTACGCATGAAAAAGTAATGGAACTCAAAATTCAGCTCCGGCGTGATGTATGGGTTAGGGTATTGCTCAAACGGCAGCCGGATATTCAGGCCTATGGTTTTTCCGCCTGCTTCACTGGCGCCACGGTTTGCAGCTTCCATAATGCCGGGACCGCCGCCTGAAGTAACAACAAATCGATGGCGCTTCCCGGGAAGGGTAAGCGACCATTCTGTGAGCATGTGAGCTAACCGGCGCGCTTCTTCGTAATAGCGCGCCATCTCCACGGCTGCGTGGGCGCGCTTTAGCGCGGCCTGCAGGGCATCTGGATCTTTGCCGCCTGGTTGCTGCTGTGGTTGCGCAGGTTTGGCAGAGCCGTCTTTTTCAAGGATGGTTAAAGCATGCTGCGCATCGGGCAGACTGGCAAAGCGCGCGGAGCCAAAAAAAACTACCGTGTCCTGGATTTTTTCCCGGCGAAAACGGGAGAGGGGCTCGGAATACTCAGAAAGAATTCTTACCATGCGCCCGTCAGGGCTATTCAGGAAGTCTGGATTCAGATAAGCGAGCGGTGCGGGAAGCAGCTTATGCTCATCTTGCGGATGCGGATTTGGATTTTTGTTGTTCTCGTCCATACACGCTTTCAATCAAAAATCTATGCTTAATTCATTTCCGGTCACGATAGTGAACGGCTTCCATGATGCCCAGCCAGACATCCAGCACGCCCAGCCCTGAGATTGCACCACGTACAAAGCCGCTCTGCAGAAAACGCTGCAACTCCGGCCATTGTGACAGCAATCCCCCATTGAACCAATAGCCGGTGATCCAGGGAAGCGCGATCAGGACCAGTCCTAGTTCGATGCAGAACAGGACATACACAATAACAAAAACCCGCTGCAGCCACACGGGTAGCTCGCTGGGCTTGTCGTCAACAGGCTCGGGCTGTGGCCCCGGTGGCGGAGTTTCGAGATTCGTAGAGGTAGGCTTCAAAATTCGGGAATCAATCTTGTTGATGTATTTAAATTAGATGTAATAGAAGATTCTACGATTTCAGCGCCTTAATGCGGCTGGCCACATCACGAAAATCGATATTCGATCCATAGACTTCCATGAAATTGGCCAAGGCAGACTTTTTGTCTCCTGAAGCCTCAAAGGCCGTTGCTAAATCATAATAGATGGCGCAGCGGCTGCTGTCATCTAGTCCAGGCAAATGCAAAGCTTTTTGGTACCAGCGTACAGCGGCTTCAGGTGCACCTTTATCCACCAGGCATTGCGCCAGCCAGGTAAGGGCCTGGATGGGCTGCGAGAATTGTGCGCCGCGGTCAACCGCATGACAAACTTTTTGCAGCTCGCCAATTGCTTCGTCCAGCAGCCCCATCTCCTTGAACGCGATACCCAGGTTGTAGTGCGTCTCAGGATCTTCTTCCGGCTCTGCTGCTTCCGCAGTTTCTTCCTGCAACTCAGAAAGTATGTCATGCAGGACATCAACAGATTCCCTGTCCTGCATGTCGCCATTGCTCAGCGACGGGACGGAACGATCAATGGTTACAGGCGCAGGAGCAGCGGCAGCGGCGGGTGCCGGCGCAGGGGCGGAATGCCGCTTGGGAGCAAAGTCAGCCAGCTCTGGCGACTGTTCCAAATCGAGCACAAACTCGCCGAGGATATCTTCGGTTGATTTGCTGCTGGCTGTTGGCGCTGTTCGTGCCGGCGCGGGCTGGACTTTGGTCGACTCAGGGATGTCCAACACATCTTCATGCGCCATAGCCGCAGGCTGTACAGCCGGCTTCTGCTCCACATATGCCGGAGAAGACGGCTCAATGGCCTTCGGCTTCTCCACCTTGGGTTGTTCAATGATCGGTGGAGCAGGTTCGACGGCTTTTGGCTTTGCGACAACTGGCGGTGGTGCAGGCTCTGCCACCTTTGGCTTTGCAACTGGTGGAGGCGGAGCAGGCTCAGCCTTCGGTTTTTCAATTTCCGCGGGCGCTGGCGCAGCGGCAGGTTCATCTACAAAGGCTGGTGTTGCTGCTTCGGCTGACGGTCTGGATTGGCCCGCAGAGACAGCGGCGATCAACTCTGTAACTTCAGGCGCATCGGGCGCAAGCTCAGTCAAATCCAGGATCGCCGACTTGGCGGACTCCCACATTTCCTGCGTGATGTAGAAGCGGATTTCCTGGACTTTATCTGTGATCTGCGAATTCAGATCGGCTTCAGCCGCCTGGCCATGCGCGGCAGGTTCTGGCTCGGCAAAACGGACAGGGGTTTCTTGAGCAGACTGAACATGCGCTTCAGCCTGCTCAACCGGCTCAACTTCAATCATCTCCTCCCACTCATTGGAGATGTCGATTTCCTCCGCTGCCGGAGTGGGGGTCGGCGGCTCAGCATGTGCTGCAGGGGTGGCAGCAAAGTGAACAGGCTCAAGAGTTATTTCTGAAACAACGGGCTCGGCAATGATCGGCTCAACCGGGGCGGTGACAATTGCTTCCGGCTCGCCCCCTATCACGTCCGGCGTATCAAAACTGAATTCCTGTACGGAAGGCTCTGCGTCTGGAGCGGTCTCAACTGGAGCTGATGCCACTAGCTCTGGAGCAGCAGCAACTGGCGGCAGAGGCGGCCAAGTGGCTTTTGCAGCCTTGGGTTGTTGCTGCGGCTGTACTGCTACGGCTGGCGCGGCAGAAGCAGCAGACGCGGATTGCGGCGCACGCAAGGCGTAACGCTTTGAGGCTTCAAGATATTTTGCCGATTCATTCGGATGGCCCAACTCTTGATAGATATCGCTCAGGTTCTGGTAGAGCTTGGCTGCTTCAGCAAAACGCTCTGCACGCACGTACAAGCTGGCCAGGCGTTGGTTCAGGTTTACGTCTTGGGGCGCCAGCGGCAGAGCAGCTTCCAGAGGCGGAATTGCCTTGGAAGGAACGTTGTAAGAAACGTACAGCTCGGCGTCAGTGAGCGCTGACTCTATGGCTTTTTCTGTGGGAGGATCATAAGCCTGATGGACAGCGGGCGCAGTTTCGTCCAACTCTTCCACCATAAAGGCTTGTGCAGCTTCTTCAGGAGTCAGGATCCGCGTGGCAGAATCTTCGCCCAGCTTGACCAGCATCTGCTTGTAATTCTGAGCATGATGCGCGTTTTCCGGCTCCATCTCCGAGAGCTGCTTATAGAGGTCGCGCGCTTCTACGTAATTCCCTTTCTGGGCTGCAGCATGGGCCTGCTGTTCCATCGTCTCCGCAGTTTGGCTTTGGTCACCAGTTTGGTTGAGCAGCCGTTTCAGGATCGCCATGGCCGCAGGATTATCTTTGGCGCGGCCTGTCAGCGGAGAGAGTGCTTCCTGCAGCGCTGCCTGATTTCCCGCGAACATGCGCTCGGCATTTGCTTCATACAACTTAAGAGCGCTCTCAATGTGATTGTTGGTGGCATACCACTGCGCCAGCGTGGTAACACCGAAAACGTCATTGTGCCTGGTCAGCAGCTTGCTGGCGATGCTATCTGCGCCCTCTGAGCTTCCGGTTTGCAATTTGGCTCTAAGCAACGCCCGTAGCCCGTCAGGACGCGCATCCAAATCAGATACCTGCTCCAAATAGCGCACAGCGGCTTCACTATCTCCCGCATCCACCGCAATCAGCCCGCGCAGCATGAGCGCGCCGGTATTCTGGGGATCGAGCGAGAGAACTTTCTCCAGCGCTTCCTCTGCGGCGGCATGGGCGCCGCGTGCATAAAGCGATTCAGCAGCGCTGTAATAAATGTTGCGCGCTTCTTCTCTTTTTCCCAGCTTGGTGTAGAGATCGGCAAGCTTGGCTTGGGTGTGCGCGTTCTCAGGATCGAGTTCCAGGATCTTCTGAAAGATCCGCGCGGCCTGGTTATTGTCACCAGATTTTAAAAGCTGGTCAGCCACCATCATGTAATGCACGCGCGCGTCATTGAACAAACCCTGCTGGCCGTAGAGCTCAGCCAGCTTAATGGTGTTCTCCGCGTTGTACGAGCTCATTTTGGTGAGCTTCTTGTAGATGGCGATGGCTTTCAGGGTGAAGCCATTTTGCGCGTATAGGTCGCCGACTCTCTTGAAGTAATACGTGGCCTGATCGTTGTTCCCCATACGCGCGTAAAGATCGCCCACAGTGTTCAGTACGGTGGAATCCTTGGGATCTTCCTTGAGGACCTTTTCGTATTCTGAGACGGCGTTGGAGAGCTTGCCCTGCTGGACAAACTTCTCCGCTTGCGCCAAGACCTTTGCTTTATTGAAGCCAAACCCAAGTGCCATAAAAAATCAGTGCGTCCGAAGGGCAGCCTTTCCAAATGCCGTGGGAAACCGGAAATAGGTGCAATTGGGGCTAAAGTACCATAGAAAAACGGCGAAACCCAAGCCGCATGGGGTAATCGTTAGTGCATGTCGGTTATTTACCTTAAAGGTTCGCGCAAAAGCTCGGGGTATTGCCAGATGCCAGGCCAGCTTTAAGGGGTACTCTTCATCGGGGTGGCTTGAGACGCTACCACCAGCCATTTTCCTTGCCTTTGCTCAAAAATGTCCAGGTTGCGGAACGTAATCTTGTTTTTGCTTCCGGCCCTGTTGTAGTCGTAGGTGACTTGGGTGGTAACCAGCGCAATGTCATCCCTGAGAAACCTGATTTGAAGATCATACAGGCTTACCGATGACACAACCTGCGATGACGCTGCGGCAGCTTTGGCCTTTTTGTACAACGCAAGGACCGTTTGCTTATCGATCTGCCGCCCTGCAGGGTCAATCATCGTCCAGTCTGGCGCCACCACTTGGTCCCATAATCGGATATCGAGCCGTACGGCGTCCTCTGCAAGAGAATGTTCTAATTGTCGCAAAGTTGCTTCTGACTGAGCGCGGCTATTCTGTGGATGCGCGGCAGGCGGAAAGAGTACCAGCAGGGCCAACAATGCCATTGAAATTCGAGAAGTACGCAATTTTGATCTCCGATCTTTATATCTATACAGTTATCGATACTGGGCCCGGCTACGGAACTCCCGGACCATCAACTCAAGAAAGGTTTCATTGTCTGGGGGACGTGATTCCGGGGGAATGTTCAGCCGCGCACTGATCATCTCTGTAATGCGCTGGCAGTTGAACTTTCTTACTTCAGGCGGAATTTCCAGGCGGCGCGCCAGGAAAGTCTCAATCAGCTCCGCTTCCTGCAATGTAAGCCCGGCTGCCTGATGCAGGGTAAAATCCGTGCGCGTGGGAGTGTTAAAGAAGAGGCTTGATTCGCGGTCAGAGCTTTCATGCACCACAATGGTTCCCGCCACGTAATCACCCAGCCGGCGGTTCTTGGCATTCAGCAGCATGGTGAGCACGCCAACGCCGTAACAGATGGGGAAAAAATCAATGGCTCGTATCAAGTTGCGGGTTATAGCTTCAAAAGCGTTGATAGGACGGCCGGAATCCTTGATGACCCGTATTCCTGCCCAGCGCTTGCCGGGCGTCTGTCCTTTCCAAAGGGCTTCAAAAATGGCGTAGTAACCCCAATAGACACAAAAGATTACCAGAGTGACCAAAGCGGTCCACCAGATCGATCTAGTGGCATTAAAAAATCCGCTGAATCCTAGACCTAAACTGATAAGGAAAAGGAGCGCATAAAGAACGAATTCGATTAACGCATCCAGAAAAACTGCCATGAATCGGCTGCCGATTCCGGCCAGAACAAACTCCAGGTGCACCTGCTCTGGAGTATCGATGATAAGCTTGTCACTCGGCACAATGATTTCTACCTATTGGCTGGAAAAGCGTCAAAGTCACTGGAAACGCCTGGAGCAATTGCTTGACCAGGTGAAGGCAAGCGGCCTGAAATCGCTGACCAGGACAGAGCTGCAAGAACTCGGACTGCTTTACCGGCAGGCTGCTGCTGATCTTTCCACGCTGCGCGAAGACGTAACGGGCAAATCCTACGCACGCACCCTGAATCTTCTCCTTTCCCGCGCTCACAATACCATCTATGCCGGTGAAAAATCGAGTGCGCGTGGAATCCTCTATTTTTACCGCTATACCTACCCCCAGATTTTTCGCGACAACCTGAAGCTCATCAACCTGGCTTTTCTGCTTTTTGCTCTTGGCGCGCTGGCGGGCATGCTGCTTACGTTTACGCGACCGGAATATATGCGGTACTTTCTTGGGCCGCACATGATGGAGACCATTGAGCGGCACAAAATGTGGACTGATTCAGTGGTTACGGCGTCGCCGGCGGCTTCCAGCGGCATTATGACCAACAACATCTCGGTTGCCTTTGCAATGTTTGCCTGGGGTATTACCGCTGGAGTGGGAACAGTGCTGTCATTGGTCTATAACGGCATCATGATTGGCGTAGTTGGCACCGCCTGCGGGCTTAACGATATGAGCCTCTCACTCTGGAGCTTTGTGGCCCCGCATGGAGTGCTGGAGCTGCCGGCCATCTTTATTGCCGGCGGCGCCGGCCTGCGCCTGGCGCAGGGGATACTTTTCCCAGGCTTGCTCTCCCGGCAGGATTCACTAGCCAAAGCCGGTGGTGAAGCGATACGCCTGCTGGTGGGCGTTATCCCTATACTGATAGTTGCGGGATTGATTGAAGATTTTATCTCCCCTTCTGCGCTGGGTTGGCAATGGAAGTTTGCTTTGTCAGGATCGGTGGGAGTGATCTTCTTCAGTTATCTTTTCTTCTGCGCCAGAAAGGGAAGCATCTCTGTTGCGAGTACTCTGGATCGAAAGAATACCGCGACAAAAGCAACCATCCAAGGCTAACGGCCGCACTTCTCCTGCAGGAGGGCGATGATCTCCTGCTTGCCGGGATCGTCATTCAGATTAGTTTTGGCCATATCTATGGCAGTTTCGCCATCGTTACTTTTTGCGCAGGGATCAACTCCGAGACGAATGAGCAGTTTGACGTTCTTCAGGTGGTGCTGCCAGGCGGCCAGCATTATGGCGTTATCACCAAGATCATTCACTGCATGAATATTTGCTCCAGCCCGCACTAGTTCTTCCATTATTGCAAGGCCGTTGCCGCGTTGGGCCGCTTCTAAGAAAGCTGTTTCTTCATCAGCATCCCGGGTATCAATGTGAGCTCCATGGTTCAGCAGAATTCTTACAGAAGAAAGATCGTCGGCTGAAGCTGCTATTGCCAAAGGACTGATGCTTTGCGGAGGAATGGAAAGGTTAGGATCCGCCCCTTTTTGGAGTAAGAGTTCCACTACCCTGTGACGGCGCTCCTGGAAGGAGGACAAGACATTAGCCTGGATTGCATAGATCAGAGGAGTTGTTTCATCTTTTGGGACACTGTCAGTGCAATCATATGGAACCGCAGTATTAAGATCGGCCCTCATATCTATTTGCCTGGTAATACTATCGAGATCCGCACGCCAGATGGCAACCATGAACGGGCGATGGATAGGGCCCGAATCCATGTTTGAGCAATCATGGTTCGCATGATTCTGGGCAGAGAGGGATACGGCTGGAGGTGGCTGAAAGTGATGGCCTGGCTGACATGCCATCACTCCCCAAGCAAGCAACGGGATGATGAGAGTGCATCGCATATCAGTATCTGCGATATCCACACATGCATGCCTTTGCTCTTACGGCGCAACAAACGGAACGCCCTTTGTTCCTGACGCCAGTGCTGGGTTGCAAACCAGATTAGTCGGCTGAGTCGCCAGCGTGCCCGGATTCAAATTAGGCGAGTTAACGAAGTCGAAGAATTCATCCATGGGCGGCTGAGCTGCATCCCGTGCCGTTAAGGAAGGCAAGTTGAAGCGTTCCTCCACAAACTTGAGGACTGCGGTGTAATCCATGGGCGTGTGTGAGACGTAATGCACCTTGGCAAACGGTGACACGATGATCAGTGGCACCCGGAAGCCGGTACGGACAAAATCGTCCGGTGGATCGTTGGGCAGAAGGTCACGGGGCTTGATGCCGTCAGGGCTGGGCACGTGCATGATTGCAGCATCGCCCGGATACATCCCTGGTCCCACAGCTTGCCCGCCAGTTCCTGCGCTCAACTCCAGAATCGGCCGCCCATCGATCATTGGGCTTACGTGATCAAACAGTCCTCCGCCCTCATCGAAAGTCTCAATAAAGATGGAATCTTTCCATGACGGGCTGTTGATCAAGGCGGTAAACAGTGAATTCACGAACTTTGCACCGGCCTGAAGATTGTCTGTCTTGCCCGGATGCTCATCGCGGCCCGAAGCAAATCCCGGCTCAATATAAGAGAATGAGGGCAACGTATTGTTCGCCACATCGGTCAGGAACTGGGAAATAGGCACAATGTGGTCTTGCACAGTTGTGACATAAGGCTGAAAGTTGCGCAAAGACGTAATCAGCTTTCCATCTGGCTGCCGGTCAACCGAATAAATCTTCCAGGAAACGCCGGCTGCATCCAGAAGCTGAAAAATTGTCTTGGCCGTAAGAGTGGTATTGGTGTCTTGCGGCGGGTGGACCAGTCCCTGAGAGGTCGCTGCCATTGAGTAAAGACGAGCATCTTCCGTTTGCACGGGCGCTGGCGTGTACCAGCGGTCTGAAGTTGCAAATTGAGTAGCAAAGAAATACGGCGAAGGTAGATCACTCTGGTTGTAAAAGCCCATAGAGCGAACCCCTTTTGTGTCCGGGTCACCGTCAAAGATTGCCAGTCCAGCGGCGGTATGGACAAAGCCATCCAACAACAGCGGAGCGGTTTCAGTGGTGTCGAATCGGTTGGCATCGCCGTGGCTCTCCAGCCATGCCGCTGTTGTATTGAAGATGCAGCTCGTAGGGAGGTGGAAATTTGTGATGGTATCGCCATCGTCTGCGGGGTTGGTAAACAGCGATTCCAGGTCGTCAGTGTCGCGCCCTAATCCCAGGCTGGCACGGTAATCGTTTATCTTGCCAAAGTAAGCGTCAAAAGAGCGGTTTTCCTGCATCATGAAAATGATGTGGTTCACACTCTGCAAGCTGCCGACGGGAGAGGGCGCAGGAGTTGGACTGGGAGCAGGATTGTTGCTGCCGAAGCCTACTCCCTGGCAGCCGGTTAGGACACCCAAAACAAAAACGGCCAAAAAGCACGCTAAGAGATTTCTGGTCATGGAACTCACGAGTCCAATCTGTCGATACTAAAAAATTTTAATTACGCTGGTTTTGACGATATTTTTCCGTCAAGGAGCAGCAACTCCGCTTCGAGAAGTGAGATGAGGCTTTTTCCCTCAATGTTGGCTGGCAATCGCCACGTTTTACTTAGGCATGACATCCCCAGCAGGTGTTCTGACATCGAAGCCAATTAAGCTGCTCTCGATTTCCTTTGCTGAAATGGGAGCTTATTTTCAGTTTTCTGGGGATCCAAGAGGATGAAAATTGCTGTAGTGGGATCAGGGTACGTTGGTCTTGTAGCAGGTGCATGTTTTGCTGAATTGGGCCATCAGGTCCTTGTGGTCGATAATGACGATCATAAAATCGCGGCACTCCAGCGCGGAGAGTGCCCTATCCACGAAAAATTTCTTCCTGAACTTCTGGAGCGGCATCGCGGCCAGCGACTTGATTTTACCGGTGATCTGACGGACGCGGTGCGGCGCAGCCAGGTGATCTTTATTGCTGTAGGCACTCCACCTAAAGATGACGGTGATGCCGATCTTTCTTATGTGGAGTCTGTGGCACAGGGAATTGCCTGCGCTATTGATGACTACAAAGTCGTGGTCGAAAAGAGCACTGTTCCGGTTTACACCAATAGCTGGGTGCGCAAGATCATGCTGCTCAATGGCGCTCCCGCAGAGTTGTTTGATGTGGCTTCAAATCCGGAGTTCCTGCGTGAAGGCACTGCGGTAGCTGATTTTCTCTATCCTGATCGCATTGTGGTGGGAGCAGATAGCGAGCGTTGCTCAGAGATGTTAGCGCAGGCCTATCAGCCCATGGTGGACGGCAGCTATTACAAGAATCCCGACGCAATCCCTGGCCCTTTTACTGAGCCGTTCCAGGCACGTTTGATCCGCACCAGCGCCAAAAGCGCTGAGTTGATTAAGCATGCTTCGAACGCCTTTTTGGCCATGAAGATATCGTTCATCAACGCGGTGGCAAGCGTTTGTGAAGCAGTAGGCGCAGACGTAGAGCAGGTGCGTGAAGGCATCGGCAGCGATTCAAGAATCGGCCGCCGCTTTCTTGCTCCGGGAATCGGTTACGGCGGCTCGTGCTTCCCGAAAGACCTTTTGGCCTTCCGCTCAGTGGCGCGTGAGAATGGCTGCCACTTTGGCCTGCTGGATGAGACCGTCAGGGTCAATGAAGAACAGCGGAATCGCTTTATGCGCAAGGTAAGAAAAGCTCTCTGGACGCTGAAAGGCAAAAAGCTGGGCGTCCTGGGACTCGCCTTCAAGAACGGTACTGATGATTTGCGTGAATCTCCGGCAATAGCCATTATTAAGGCCCTGCTAAAGGAAGGGTGCTCAGTTACGGCGTATGATCCCGCTGCGATGCCGCGGGCCCAAGAAGAATTCGGCCCCAATCGCGGTGTCAAATTCGCCGCTAGCCCCTATGAAGCTTTGCAGGGCGCTGATGCGTGCCTGATTCTTACTGAGTGGGAAGACTTTGCAGCGCTTGATTTAGCCCGGGTCAAAGCGCTTTTGCATTATCCCATTGTGGTGGATGGCCGCAACCTGTTTGAGCCGGCTCTGATGGAAGCAGCTGGACTCAATTACTACAGCGTGGGACGGCCTGACGTTGTTGGCAAGCATGCCAACACCATTAAGGCGGCCCTAAAAGAAGCTGCGAGCAATGAAGCAGCATAAATGCAAAGAAATTGAACGCGTTGGACTCCAAACAGGACTCCAACTGATCCGGGGTAAGGAATGGTTTCCGTTGTAGTACCCATTTATAACGAGGAAGAAAATATTGGTCTTTTCCATACGACTGTGTCCAGAGTCATGGACACAATCCAGGAAGCTTGGGAAATCGTTTATGTGAATGACGGAAGCCGGGATTCTTCACTTTCGCTTCTTCTGGATATCCAGAAACGCGATCCGCGGGTAACCGTGGTGGAGTTTTCCCGGAATTTCGGCCATCAGGCTGCTCTAACCGCCGGTCTCCAGACTGCCAAGGGCAATTGCATTATGCTGATGGACGGCGATTTCCAGGATCCGCCTGAGGTCTTGCCGCGCCTGGTGGAAGCTTGGAAGAACGGCGCCAAAGTAGTCATTGCTGAAAGAACCAGCCGGGCAGAAAAGGGCATCCGTGGGCGGTTATTTCCGCTGTTTTATAAAATCATGGGCCTAGTCTCTGATTTTCCTATTCCCCTGAATGCGGGGATTTTCGGTCTGCTCGACCGCCAGCCTGCCGACGCCATCATTAACCTGCAGGAAGGAAACCGCTATCTGCCGGGATTGCGTGCCTGGGTGGGCTATCCAACTGCCTTTGTCTATTATGAGCGGGCTGATCGCGCTGCGGGCAAGCCCAAGCAAACGTTGCTCAAGCTTATTAAATACGCCATGGACGCCATTTTCAGCTTCAGCTATAAGCCTTTACGCCTGGGCTTGGCGTTGGGTGGATTAGTGCTTGCCTTCAGCTTGTTTCTCTCTCTAGTCGCCATCGGCAATGTTGTGTTCGACGCCAAATTTTTTGGCATCGTACCCGGTGCGGGGCATGTCGGCACAATGCTCGCCATCCTGTTTCTGGGCAGCATTCAACTGGTTTGCCTGGGATTGCTGGGCGAGTACATTGGACGCATTTACGATGAAGTGCGCCGTCGCCCGCTCTTCCTGGTCCATAAAGTTCACCGCCCCACGGCAGCGGTGGAAGAAACAGTGTTGCGCTACAAGCCAGCGGCAGTGTTGGCTGAAGTGGAAGATTCAGTGGCTTAAGAAAATATTTGCATGCATTTTGCACAGGGCTGCAAGCATTGCTGCCCTGCTTTTTTGCGGCGATTACCTTAATCCCTTTGCGCCAATTCTCGCTTCATGCCGATAAAATGCGGCTCTAGCGCCTCCCTGCTCTCTAACACTCTACTAAGAGTCAAATCTCAGTGAATTAAGGGGTCTCCTGATACATCCAGAGTAGATCAACCCGTAACCTCGCTCCCTCAGAACAAACAAACCTTACCTCTGAAGGAGTACATGGAGTGAAAAATGTAATTCGGTTACTGTTCACGACTCTGACATTGGCCGCCGCATCCTTCGCGGGAGTCACAGTAAGTTCCCCTACTGCTGGATCAACCTCCGGGTCCCCCGTCCACTTCGTCGCCTCAGCAACTTCCACCCACCCCATTACCGCTATGAGAATCTATGTGGACAACATAAGCGCGTATTTGACATCAACCAGCAAGCTTGATACGTCACTGGCCATGGCGTCAGGCACGCACAACGTTGTAGTGCAGGCATGGGACTCAAGCGGAGCAGTCTTCAAAGCCCCTCTTACCGTCACGGTAAACGGAACTGCGCCGACACCAACTCCTACTCCGGCACCTGGCTTGCCCACTCCCCCGGCAGGCGCAGTCACCAAGGCTGACATCGATCAGATGACAGGATGGGCGAGCTGTACCGTCTGCGCCGGAGCGAACGCCAGTGGTCCCGTGGCGATCTTCTCCATGGTGGAAAATCAGGCCTCTCCCTCGCTCGACGGCAAGTCGGCGAAGTTCAGCATCAGCGGCTCTACCCCATACTCAGACGCTTTGTGGTGGAAGCAGCTTGGCGCAGTGGATACAGCAACCCATCTCAAATATGACTTGTATTTCTATATCACCAACCCCGGAGTGGCCCAGGCGCTGGAGTTTGATAATAACCAGTCCAATGGCGTCCACAAGTTTATCTATGGCACGCAATGCAACATCAAGGGCGGCCATTGGGACGTTTGGGGCAACGCGGCGGGCAACTGGCTTTCGACTGGGATCGCCTGCGGCGTCCCGACTGCCTTTGTCTGGCACCACCTGACTTGGGAATTCACGCGCACCTCAACCAACGTGGTTTTCATCGGCTTCACCTATGACGGTGTTACCCATTACGTGAACAAGAGCTATCCTGCCCGTGCATCAAGCGTCCACGAGTTGAATGTGGCCTTCCAGATGGACGGCGATTCCTCCATGCACTCCTACTCTACCTGGCTTGATAAGGTATCACTCACGTACTGGTAGAACTAAGAGTACTTAGAGGTGAGCTGCACAATGATGCGTTACTCGTTTCGATGAGTTGCGTGGAAAAAATAAATATAAGCGATAAGAGCGGCGCATTCCGCCGCTCTTTTTTACTAATAGAACTAAGTTTCGGCCTTAATCACCTAGTAGTTCGCGCTTCTGACTTTTCTCTCGTGACGTTTAAAAACTGTTGTACCAGAGTAGATGCGCCGGTAGTCTCCACATTCGTCGCAAAGATAGCGGCTGAAAACAGAAAGACAAAATTATCCCCTGGAGAAAAAGTAGTGATGGCAAAAAACAAAACAAAAGTCCTGTCCATTCTCACGGTTGCCCTGTTCCTCCTGAGCGTCGTTTCCCTCCGTTCATCCGCCCAGACAGTGAAATCGCAAATCCAGAAAATGACAGGATGGCAAAACTGTGTGGCCTGTGCCGGCGCCAATGCCTCCGGGCCAGGGGCCTCTATTTACACCGCAACCGCCAACTCCCCCTCACTAAGCGGTGGTTCCAGAGTCTTCTCTATCGCCAGCAGCAACCCCTATGCAGACGCCCTGTGGTGGAAGCAACTGGGAGCGGCGAATTCCGCCACCAACCTGGTTTATGACGTGTACTTTTACCTGAAGGCGCCCCAGAACGCGCAGGCACTGGAGTTTGACAACAATCAAGCCAACGGCTCCAGGCGCTGGATCTTCGGCACACAGTGCAACATCGCCGCCGGCCAATGGGATGTCTGGGGCAACGCGGCGGGCAACTGGATCCACACCGGCATCCACTGCTCCATGCCCACGGCTTACAAATGGCACCACCTGACCTGGGAATTCAAGCGCAACGGCAGCTACGTGACCTACATCGCCCTGACTCTTGATGGTGTGAAGCACTACGTGAACCGCAACTACACTTCCAAGGCTTCCGGCGTGAATGAGTTGAATGTGGCCGTTCAGTTGGATATGCGCGGTAACCACGCCTCTTATCAGGAATGGGTGGACAACGTCTCTCTCAAATATTGGTAAAGCAGTCTTGTTCCTGTCGGCTCAAAGCTCCCGGGCACCCGCCCGGGAGCATTTTTATGTAAGCAAATTGATAGGCAAATTTGGGAAAATTTTCGATTCCCCTTTTATTCGCCATATGATAGAAATAATAGACAAGCGGCCGCTCAAGGTGAAATTCTGCAGCACCTGAAGTCAAAGGCGAAGACTCCTTTTCAGAACGGACGCGCCACACGGAGAAAAATTAATGGCTGATGAAAGACAGGAAAAGACCAGAGCAATTGATCTGGCGCTCTCACAAATTGAGAAGCAGTTCGGCAAAGGCTCCATCATGCGGCTGGGGAGCAAAGAGGCAATCGTCCCGATCGCCGTCATCTCAACCGGGTCCATCTCATTTGACGCTGCGCTGGGCGTTGGCGGCTTCCCTCGTGGGCGAGTAGTGGAGATCTTTGGCCCGGAATCAAGCGGCAAGACTACCGTGGCCCTGCAGGTAATTGCTGAAGCGCAAAAGGCTGGCGGTATGGCGGCCTTCGTTGATGCTGAGCATGCGCTTGATCCCATTTACGCCAAGAAGCTGGGCGTTGACGTGGACAATCTGCTCGTCGCCCAGCCGGACTATGGCGAGCAGGCGCTGGAGATCGCCGAAGCACTGGTCCGTTCCAACGCCATTGACGTGCTGGTAGTGGATTCAGTGGCAGCGCTGGTGCCCAAGGCCGAATTAGAAGGCGAAATGGGCGATAGCCACATGGGCCTGCAGGCACGCCTGATGTCTCAGGCTCTGCGCAAGCTCACTGGCATTGTCTCCAAGTCTCGGACCTGTCTGATCTTCATCAACCAAATCAGAGAGAAGATCGGCGTGATGTTCGGCAACCCGGAAACCACCACAGGCGGTCGCGCGCTCAAGTTTTATTCGTCCGTACGCGTAGATATTCGCCGCATTGCGGCCATTAAAGATGGCGATATGGTGGTGGGGAACCGCACCAAGGTGAAGGTGGTAAAGAACAAAACGGCTGCTCCCTTCCGCGAAGCTGAATTTGACATCATGTATGGCGAAGGCATCTCCCGTGAGGGCGATCTCCTTGATCTGGGCGTAGCCAAAGAGATTGTTGAGAAATCCGGCGCCTGGTTTAGCTATAAGAATGAGCGAATCGGTCAGGGGCGCGAGAACGTGAAGCAGTTCCTGAAAGAGAACCGCGACGTTGCCGCCAAGCTGGAAGCCGAGCTTCGCCGCGAGTTGGGAATGAAAACCCTGGTGGCAGAGCCGCCTGCTCCCACACCGGAACAGAAGCAACAGGCTGCAGCAGCGCACGCCAGAATGCCGGTGAAAAGATAAGGTTGAACTCGGGTGTTATCCTATTTTCTTAGAGGAGCTTCCGATGGGGCCGGTGGTCCGTAGCCTGATTTTGAAAGGATTCCGAAGTGTTCGGGCTGGTCAGATTGTGTTTGACAACCCGACATTCCTCGTTGGAAGGAATGGCTCGGGTAAGAGCAATATTGCTGATGCATTCGCGTTTTTGGCAGAGGCGATGAATCTGTCTTTGAATGAGGCTCTTGATCGCAGAGGCGGAATTAGTAATCTACTTCATAAGACAGTCGACAAGGAATCCCCCGCAACTTTAGGCATCGCTGTTGAATTCGATCACGAAGAACTCATTAGAAGCGTTGTTGGCAACTTCGAAAACTGGCCGGCAGAAGCGAGAGCCCACAATATTGTGAATGCACGGTATGCACTCGAATTAAAAGTCCTGCCCAATTACCGTTTTGAAATAGATCGAGAGCAGTGCGTTTTGACTCGTGCCAATGGAAACAAGGTATGGTTTGACCGCAGAAAACAAAATGTGAAGTCGAATGCTGACATTAAAGACGGACATTTCAGGGATGAAGGCCAGTGGCTTTGCCCGTAGTCGGGAGCTTCACAGATGGATTCTTCAACATCGCGAAGATTTTACGCACCATGCGTGTTTATTCAATTGAGCCTTCGCGACTTAGGGAGATGCAAGATCCTGATAGCGGGGCCAGTCTCAAACGAGACGGTGCGAATGCGGCCAGTGTGCTGGAAGACATCAAACGTCGAATGCCGCGAGACATCCCGCGCATGGAGCAGTTTCTATCAGTTATAGTGCCTGAAGAGCCAGAATCATCTGTTCACCCAGCAGCGGCTGGCGCTGTGCTCGACTTACTGCTCATGCTACAAAAGAAATGCAGGTTATTATTAGCACCCATAGCCCGGAAATACTCGACGCTAAATGGATTGAAGATCGACATCTGCGCGTCGTAAGTTGGCAGAAAGGTGTCACGACGGTATCGCAGGTTTCAGAGATGTCCCGCAAGGCCTTGCAAGACCACTTAATGCAGGCAGGAGAACTGATGCGCTCCGAGGCGCTTGAACCCGATCCTTTGTTCGAAGATGCGCCCGAAAAGCAAACCCACTTGTTCGAGGAAGTTGTTTGATCATCCAGCCGATTGTGGAAGGGCATGGAGAAGTCGAGGCTGTCCCACTCCTTCTTAGGCGTTTGCAAGCAGAGCTCGGGATTTATACTTTTCAAATCGCGCGACCATTCGGCGAAAACGATCTGAATTAACAACAGAAGAGCAGGTTCGCCGGTCTGTCCAGCTCGCTCTTGGAACGCCTGAATGCGCTGGCGTTTTAGTGATATTTGACAGCGATGATGATTGCCCTCGGGAGTTTGGTCCTACAGTAAAAGGATGGGCACAGGCGGAAGCAGGCAATATTCCATGCGAAGTTGTCCTTGCTCATCGTGAATACGAAGCTTGGTTCATCGCCACTATCGAATTCCTCCGAGGGTATCGAGGTGTTCGTCCAGACGCTGTATCACACCCAACGCCGGAGGAAGTAAGAGACTGTAAAGGCGCTCTCGAAGATCGTATGGAACGAGGTACTTCGTATTTAGCCACTGTGGATCAAGCAGCTTTTAGTGCACAGATTGATTTAAAGGCAGGTTCACCTTTCTTGCCGGTCATTTCGGCATCTTACGACAGCTTTTGGCCAATTGGCACGAGGAACCGGTGCTCAAGTTGCTGCGTGGCCTCCAGTAGCTTGGCTGTAGGAATAGCTACTTGCTCTTCCTCTTTTTAGAACCCATCTCATAAATGGGTAAAGGGATGAAACAGATTGATTTTACGACACATCAGGTGCCATACAAGGAGAGACTCTGATCGATTGTTTCCGCCAATCCGAGCATGGACCTGAGCGATGCGCAATGGAAGGTGTTA
>DASTCT010000008.1:0-4739 GCA_035710845.1 Candidatus Angelobacter sp. | reverse complement strand
CGCGCCTTTTTGCTGAAAGCCTTCTATGCGGCGTCCCATGCCGTGCGCTTTTTCAGCCTTGCGCACAAGAAAGCCATGAATCGGCGTGCCGGCTTGCGAACCTATGACCGTAGCGGCTACGACAATGGGATCGGCGCCCATGGTCAGTCCACCCACGGCATCAGCCTGCCAGCCCTGCTCCCGGATCAGATCGAGAAAGACCCGGCCCGTAAGCGCTGCGCCCTGCGCATGCAACGTGGTGGTGCGGCAGTCAATGTAGTAATCGCTTTTTGCGCCGGAAGAAAGAGTGAACTCGCCGAGGCGGAAAGAGACAGTTGCCAATAAATTGAGAAGTTGTTCGCGAGCTGCAGAATCCATAGACAAGATTAACTTAGCAGGTTTTCCGCCAAGAGCGAACCCTGCAGCGTGATCCTTAGAAACCCTGCATCTGGCGGAAGCCATGCGTGGCCGCGAAGGTCTGCGCCAGAAGGATGAAGTTATAAGTCATGTGGACGATTACACATAACGCGACCGAGGCTGTGGCCGCCCGCACTGCCGTAAGCGTGACACCTACAATAAAAATCAGGAGCAAAGGCGCCCAGGAATAGCTCAGCTGTGCGCCGTGAAGCAGGGTAAAAGCTGCTCCTGTAATCAGAATGGAAGCCAATGCTCCGGTATAACGGGCCAGCGCAGGATAAAGAAACCCGCGAAAGAACATCTCTTCCACCCACGGCGCTATCAGGATCGCGAACCCAGCGAGCAGGAAAGCCGAGGGGCGGTCTTTGAACAATTCCGTAATGGGAAGTGATTTAGGAATCCAGGGGTTGAGAACAGCATTGCCGATATCAGAAATAAGGGCCAGACAAAGGCCGCCACCCAGGGCAAACAAGGCTCGCCGTTGTGACGGAGCATTCCAGGAAATGGCTTGTGGCAAAGAGAGCTGGTGTCTGGTCCAGGACAGCAACGCCATGAACCCGACAACAACAAGGTATGCGGCTAGTTGCAGTAATACCAGATAGAGAGCATCGCTGGAAAACCCCTTGCTGAGCGCATCAGGGGATTGCCCCCGGTGAAGAACCCAGTAAATGCCAAAACCAATCACCGTACAAAAGATAAGCGCGACAAAAGCGACTACGATAATCAGCAATACATCTATCAGATCAACAGATGAGCGATCACCGGGCGCGACTGGAGCAGAAACGGGAGTTAACGGTGGCGGCGAAAATTCCTGCGGCGAAATGGGGTCAATATGGTCTGACAGAGAAAAACAGCCCTCAAAAAGCAATTTACACCATCGAGAGATTTGGGAGAAAGACTAAAGGGGTAGCTAAGAAGCATTGGAAGCCAAAGTCGCTACCCCTCAATTGTGCCCAGGTATAAGGAGAAGGTTGAGAAGAAGATACTGCACGATTTAAATCTTCAAACAAAAATTTCGGCTTGTTACGAATCTGGAACATGATTGCATAAGCCTTTATTTTTCATTTATTTATAAGATTTGTGCTGATAATCGAATAAGGCTTGCCCAGTGTAGGATTTCTTAATTTTCGAAACCTGCTCCGGCGTCCCCTGGGCCACAATACGTCCGCCATCCTCCCCGCCTTCTGGCCCCAGGTCAATGATCCAGTCAGCGTTCCGGATCACATCAAGGTTATGTTCGATGATGATCACGGAATTTCCCAAATCGGTAAGGCGATGGATGACCTCCAGCAGCTTATTTACATCCTCAAAGTGCAGGCCGGTAGTAGGTTCGTCAAGAAGGTAGAGGGTACGCCCGGTCTGACGTTTGGAAAGCTCTTTGGCCAGCTTCATGCGCTGGGCTTCGCCGCCGGAGAGGGTAACTGCGGACTGGCCTAACTTAATATAGCCAAGCCCCACATCTTCCAGCGTTTGCAGCTTCTGCTTGATCTGAGGAATGTCTTCCAAAATCGGTAGCGCGTCGGAGACGGATGTCTCAAGCAGGTCGGCGATCGACTTATCTTTGAACTTCACTGATAGCGTCTCATGGTTATAGCGTTTGCCGCCACAGACCTCGCACAAGACGTAAACGTCGGGCATGAAGTTCATCTCTATACGCCGTTCACCTTCACCCTGGCAGTGTTCGCACCGACCTCCGGAGATGTTGAAGGAAAAACGCCCTGCCTTGTAACCACGCTCGCGAGATTCCGGCAGCATGGCATAGAGGTCGCGGATATTGGTAAATACGCCGGTGTAGGTTGCCGGATTGGAACGCGGCGTGCGCCCAATCGGAGATTGATCAATGCGAATCACCTTATCAACGTGCTCTGCGCCGGAAATGGCCTTGTGCGCGCCGGGCTCTTCCCGCGAGCGATAAAGCTGCCGGGCCAGGGCTTTGTACAAAATGTCATTGATCAGGGTGGATTTGCCTGAGCCGGAAACGCCGGTAATCACCGTGATAACGCCAAGCGGAAAAGTAACGTCAATGCTGCGCAGGTTGTTGGCCCGCGCCCCTAGTATGGTGATTGCTTTGCCGTTGGTTGCGCGGGGCTCTTCACGCGTGGCAATGCTCTTGGCACCGGAGATGTACTGGCCGGTTAGCGAGTCGTGCTCTTCCATGATCTCTGCCGGCGTGCCGGAAGCCACCACTCCGCCGCCATGTAGACCCGCGCCGGGGCCAAGATCAATCACATAGTCGGCACGGCGAATGGTTTCTTCATCGTGCTCCACCACCAAAACTGTATTGCCAAGATTGCGCAGCGACTCCAGCGCTTCCAGCAACCGGTTGTTGTCACGGTGATGCAGACCGATAGAAGGCTCGTCCAGCACATAGAGCACGCCGCGCAGTTTGGATCCAATCTGCGTAGCCAGACGGATGCGCTGGCCTTCACCGCCGGAGAGAGTGGCTGCTGAACGGTCCAGCGAAATATAGCCGAGGCCAACAGCGTTCAAAAACTGCAGGCGCTCGCTGATCTCATGCAGCACGCGGCCGGCAATAATCTGTTCGCGTCCATTGAGCTGGACTTTGGCCGCAACTTCAACTGCGCGCGCAACCGGCAAAGCAGTAAAGTCGGCGATAGAAAGTCCATTCACCTTTACGGCCACACTTTCCGGCCGCAGGCGTTTTCCCCGGCACACTGGGCAGACGGTCGCAGACATGTAGCCCAGCATCCATTCGCGATAGCTTTCTGAAGTCGATTCCTCCAGATTCTGCTTCAAGAAGCCGAGCACCCCACGGAAACCGAGCCGTGGTGCTTCTTTTTCTTCCGGACCGTAAAGCAAGAGGTTCTGGATCTTTGCCGGAAACTTTTCAAACGGGGTGGAGAGATCAAGCTTGAAGGAAGCCGCCACTATCTCGAGCATCCGCTGCAAATAAGTTGAGCCGGAACCGGGACCGAGAGCGCCATCGAGCAGCGGCTTGGACCAATCGACAATGATCTTGGCTGGATCAAAATCATATTTGCTGCCCAGACCGTTGCACTCGGGACATGCTCCGTACACGCTGTTGAAAGAAAAAGAACGCGGCTCCAGCGCAGGAATATTGATACCGCAATCTGGGCAGGCCATGCGAGCCGAGTAAAGATGCTCTTCTCCACCGACCACGGCAACCTGTACCAGCCCATTGCCCAGCTTCATGGCCGTGGCTACGGATTGTTCCAGTCTTTTTTCAATTCCGGGCTTGACCAGCAGGCGATCGATGACGACTTCAATCGTGTGGTTCTTGCGCTTATCAAGCTGGATATTGTCCAGCTCTTCATCAAGATGGCGAAGCTCGCCATCAATGCGCGCTTTTACAAATCCGTGTTGCGCCAGCTTCGCCAGCTCAACTTTAAATTCACCTTTACGTCCGCGAACCAAAGGCGCCAATACCATTACACGCTCCTCTGCTTTAAGCTGCATCACGCGTTGCACAATTTGGTCGGCAGATTGGCGGCTGATGGGCTTTCCGCAACGTGGGCAATGCGGCACGCCCACAGAAGCGTAGAGCAAGCGTAAATAGTCGTAAATCTCAGTGATTGTGCCTACGGTGGAACGCGGACTGCGTGAGGTAGTCTTCTGTTCAATGGAGATTGCCGGGCTGAGGCCCTCGATTGAGTCAACGTCAGGGCGTTCCATCTGATCGAGAAACTGGCGCGCATAAGCGGAGAGTGTTTCCACGTAACGGCGCTGGCCTTCGGCATAAATGGTATCAAAGGCAAGAGAGGATTTGCCCGAACCGCTCAGGCCGGTAATCACCGTAAGCGTGTTGCGCGGTATCTCAACCGAGATGTTTTTTAAGTTGTGCTGGCGGGCGCCGCGCACTGTGATCTTACTGATGGCCATGGACCTTATAAACCTGGAACAAAAGCTGGATTCGCTCACTCCATCCCAAAAAGAACACGCCTTACAGTGGGGCTCAGAGAGGTCAACGCGCAGCTCTACTCCGTATGTTAAACGCCACCCGGTGAGATGGTCAATTTCCGCTGTCGCAGGAAAATACAACTCCGTTAATTCAACAACTTGCACGCTCTCGGTAACCAAAGGATGGCACCAAGGGTGCAACACCAGCAGTAATCATGAAATTTCCCTCGAAATTGCAGAGAATGCATCTCACACAGGGAAACCAACCGGGACCCAGAAAAGGACCATCAAAGAGATTGGACGATGAAAACAATCTTAGCTTCCTCCACCGTGCTCTTTACCATTCTGTTTTCACTCGCCTTTGGTATTGCTTGCGGCTACGCTGTTATCAGCGCGATCCTGCACGCTTTCGCGCATAAGCCGGAAGAGGCAAAAGCTCCTGCCACGGCGGTAATTGCCAGCAC
>DASTCT010000007.1:0-1052 GCA_035710845.1 Candidatus Angelobacter sp. | reverse complement strand
CAAAAATGCAAAGAAAGCCGTGCCCGCCAGCGTGAGCAACAGCCAGCTAGGACGCTTGCGCTCGGGGATTGAAGCCGAATCCAGTATTTTGACAGTGGTAGCTTCCTTGGCTTCCTGAATCCGAGCCATCTCGTATTGCTGTGTCAAAAGCTCAACCACTGTCTCGCGAATTTTGGTATTGCGATACAGGTCCGTCCACTTAACACCTAACAGCGGCAGGCTTTTGACTGAAGGATAAGGATTAGAGGCATCCTTTGCACCCTGGGTTTGCTGCCCGGAATTGATTCTCGCAAGCTCCCTTTCCAGCTCATCTACATGGGCCTGCGCGCTTTTTACCCGGATATTCTCATCCGTATACGTTTGCTTCAGTGCGTCAAGTTGCGCACGTGCGGCAATCACCTCGCCTTGCAGACGTCCTGCAGCCTCTACAGTTGCCTTCATCTGTTCAGGCACGTCCAGCGCCATGTTAGCGCTGGCAAACTGGCTGAATTGCTGCTCGGCATTCTGCAGGTTCTTGGTTTCTTCAGAAAGCCTTTGCTCAATAAAAATGCGCTCCTGCTTTGCCGCGGATGTGGAAACCTTCGCGGTCACAAGGCTGAGTTCTTCCACGTAAGCATTCGCCAGATCCATGGCCAGCCCAGGATCGCGATCGTGGACAGTAATGGCAATCACACCGCTTTTTTTGTCCTCAACAATATCTGTGCGTGAACCAAGCTTCTGGCGAGTGTCTTCCCAGTATGTCAAGCCATAGTGCTTTTGCAGATCGAATCGCTTGATCAGATCGTCAAGTACGGTACGACTTCCCAGCACTTTGATGAAAACGGCGCCTGTAGTCTTGGCGCCCGTTAGGTCCCCGGCGAGCCCAGCTAAGGCCGGTGATTTGGTTAGAGCAGGAATAAGTGCAGCCAATCCGCTGGAAGAACCGGCATCAGGAGGCATGATCTGCACTGTGCTTTCAAATTTCGGGTACCGCCAGCCAACAAAAAGAGATAACAGAAAACCAACTGCAATCCAGCGGCCAATTCGTCCGCGCTGCAACCAGAGTCGATAAA
>DASTCT010000006.1:0-2553 GCA_035710845.1 Candidatus Angelobacter sp. | reverse complement strand
AAAGGGAAAATCTGCTTCGTGAAATAGACCAACGCGCACAGGCAAACACCATCCGCCAGCAACACAATACCACCGATTTGTCTCATTTCTGACGCACTTTCAAATCAGGACACTACCGAAATTAGACTGACACCGCGATGATCTTTGCGCGGAATTGTGCCGAATTATTCGGCATTTAGGAAGTGGAATTAGAATCAAAAGCTGCGCTGGATGAAACCGCACAAAGACATGATGGAGTACGCGGGCGGCAAACTCCGGAGTGGTCCTTGAGCGATCAGTGTCGTAAGCGGTCGGCGTATTACGTGTAGGATTTCGCCCGATTAGGCAATCATCCATCCGCCCGATTGTGTGTTTTCATCAATCAAATCAGAATTCCCGGCGCACACTCCATAGGAAGTCCAAGGCGCTCTTCGCGGGTTGTTCCATGGACTAACGAGCGGCGGGTTGCTTAGAGCTTCCCGCCGCTTCCTTTTCGGTGATCCGCCGGCGCGGCAAAGGATGGCGGCCATCCTTAACCCCAACTCAGAGTGTCAATAGTAAGCTCTGACCCCTTTCTCCTGACGACAAATCGCTCCAGCCAACCGCTCTTTGGCGTTGCGCGTCGATGTCGATCTTGATTAGTATATTTTTAGTTGGAGCGCAGCCTCGTTGCCAGAGCGGTGGCTGAGCTGTTTCTCGTTAGACGGCTGAACTAGAAGGATCGGTAAATGAATAACAAGGGCGACTTCGAGCAGTTCATGAAGCTTCGTAAAGAGGCTTCTGACGAGTTCATTAACGGAAACTTTGATCCACTTGATCGCATCTCTGCGCAAACTTCTCCTGCCACAATCTTTGGGCCCACGGGGGATTGTGTGCAGGGCGCTGAGCAGGTGAACGCTGCGAACGCAAAGGGAGCTCAACTTTTCAAGCCCGGTGGCACCAACACGTTTGAGATCATGCACATGGCTGTCGATACCGATCTAGCCTACTGGGTCGGCATCCAGCGATCAGTCGTCAATATGCGGGGTCAAGATTCAAGCGTCCCCATGGCTCTTCGGGTCACAGAGATTTTTCGCCGCGACGGAGCGGAGTGGAAACTTATTCACAGACACGCTGACAAGCTCGCGGCCGCCTAACAATTCATTCAAGCCGACGCCGCTTAGCGGCGCGGCTTAAGTCAGGCGTTAGCGCACATGACCGATATACGGTCTGACACGCACCGTTATTTCGAGGGACTTCGGGAATAATCAGATACAAAACGCAGTAGTACAGGAGAGATTCCGTAGTCTGAGAAGGCGAGCGAGGTCGGCAAAATGGGAACAGATAAAAAGACACAAATAAGAATCATCAAGCAAGCAATGGCAGGCAGCATCCCTGAATCACAAGCGGTGTCAGCAGAGAGGCAAAAGAAGGATGCGATGGCCGAGTTGATCTGTAGCGTCTCCGGATGGGTGGCCGAGTTTAAAGGAAGGCGTCGGCCCGATCCGAGGATCACATTTCAAACTCTATTTAAAGAGGCTTAGACCCTTGTATGAGAAAACATTTTCTCAGATGCCTTCTGAAGCTAGCCTCCAGCCGCGTTGGTCAACGCTCGAGTATTCAATCGCTAATGATGAACCGGCTCTCCCCTGCCCTGTTCCTTGATACGGTCAACTCGTATCAGCGCACTGCGGCAATCAAAGCTGCCATCGAACTCGATCTCTTCACAGCCATCGGTCAAGGGCGCGAAACATCTCAGGAGCTTGCTCTGAGTTGCGGCGCCTCCGAACGCGGCATGCGTATCCTTTCCGATTATTTAGTGGTCATGGGATTTTTGAGGAAGAAAAGGGGTAGATACGGTCTAACCGTTGATTCCGCAATGCTGCTGGATCGTCGCTCTCCCGCGTATCTGGCGGATGCAATGGAGTTCTTCCTCTCGCCGATGGTGACCGACGGATTTAGAGACGTCACGGCCGTCGTTCGCAAGGGTGGGACTTTGCTTCCTGAAGCTGGAACAATCACGCCTGACCATCATGTGTGGGTCAAATTTGCCCGGGCAATGGCTCCGATGACCGCAGTCCCGGCGAAAAAGATGGCCAGACTTGTCGATAAGAGGCCGGAACAGAAGCTGAAGGTGTTGGATGTTGCTGCCAGTCATGGAATGTATGGGATTGAGATTGCTCGACGCAACAAACGAGCTGAAGTGGTTGCAATTGATTGGGAGTGCGTTCTCGCCGTAGCAAAGGAAAATGCTCTGAAAGCGGGAATAGATAATCGCTATAGCACAATCCCTGGCAGCGCCTTCGAGGTCGATTACGGCAAGGGTTACGACTTGATACTTCTCACAAACTTCCTTCATCACTTTGATGTGACTACTTGCGAAAGGCTGCTCGAAAAAGTCCATGCGGCTCTTGCCCCGCACGGTAGAGCGGTCACGGTTGACTTCGTGCCCGATGCGGGCCGCGTTTCCCCTCCCGGACCAGCGGCTTTCTGTATGACGATGCTCGGTACCACGCCGAACGGCGACGCATATACCTATGATGAATTCAAGCGAATGCTCAGCAACGCAGGATTCGTGCGTAGCGAGCTTCGCCC
>DASTCT010000005.1:0-22887 GCA_035710845.1 Candidatus Angelobacter sp. | reverse complement strand
GCTCAGAGGAGATTCATGAGGAAATCGATTTTGGTATTGTTCGCAGCCCTGGCGATGAGCGCTTTTGCGGCAGACACCACCGTAAAGGGCTATCTGGTTGATCTGTCATGCGCGCAGACAGATGGCCAGAAGCCGGGCTTTGGGGCCAAGCACTCAAAAGACTGCCTACAGATGGATGATTGCGAGAAGAGCGGCTATGGCGTGCTTACTGCCGACAAGAAGGTCATTAAGTTCGATAAGGCCAGCAACGAGCAGGCAAAGAAGTTTATCGCCGACACCAAGAAGCCCAAGGACATCCGGGTGAACGTAACCGGTACGGTAAATGGCGACACCATGACGGTAAGCAAGATCACCTTGCAGTAAAAGAACGTTCATCCGTTCGGCTGAATATAAAGGGCCACGCGCTGCGTGGCCTTTCAGCTTGTTAGGACCAAAATCAGTAAGGGGCTGCTAAGTTCAGCATAGATCAGCTAAAACTCAGCTTTTGAAATTGCCATCAAACCAGTTTGACCTATTTGTAATCTGCGGAAACGTTCTCTTGATGGCCGAGAGTTTGACCCGTGTTCGTAGCCTCTGCTAGCTTGGAACGGCTGCCTGATGGGCTTGCGCGTATGTTCAACCTTGCCGGCAGATAATTCTGTGCTATCCCCGAAGAGGAGATTATGCCCGTCTTTAAGTTCAAAGGCGTGGACTTCATCGAGTTCGATTCACTGCTCTCAGACGATGAGCGCCTGGTGCGCGACACCGCGCGCCGCTTTATTGAAGAAAACCTGGTGCCCATTATTGAGCAGTGCAATCGTGAAGGCCGTTTTCCGCGCGAGCTGGTCAAACCCATGGCCGACCTCGGGTTTTTTGGCGCCAACCTGAAAGGTTATGGCTGCGCCGGCATGGGCAACGTGGAATATGGCCTGGTGATGCAGGAGATGGAGCGCGGTGACAGCGGCGTGCGCTCGTTTGTAAGCGTGCAATCGGCGCTGGTGATGTATCCCATTTATGCGTTTGGCAGCGATGCGCAAAAAGAAAAATGGCTGCCCGCCATGGCCAAGGGAGAAAAGATCGGCTGCTTCGGGCTCACTGAACCCGACTTCGGCTCAAACCCCGGCGGCATGCGCACTCACGCCACCAAGTCCGGCAATGAGTACATTCTTAACGGCGAAAAAATGTGGATCACCTCCGGCTCAATCGCCGATGTAGCCGTGATCTGGGCCAAATCTGCAGAGCACAACAATCGTGTTCGCGGCTTCCTGGTTGAAACGAACCGACCCGGCTTCAAGGCCGATGATGTTCACGGCAAATGGTCGTTGCGCGCCTCGGTGACCTCTGGCCTCTCGCTGCAAGACGTACGCATTCCCGCGGAAAATATTCTGCCCGGATCAGACGGCTTGAAGTCGCCGCTCTCATGCCTTAATCAGGCGCGCTATGGCATTGGCTGGGGCGCGATTGGCGCAGCGATGTCGTGCTATGACACCGCTCTGCAATATTCCCAGGTGCGCAAGCAGTTCCGTGACCAGCCGATTGCATCTCACCAGCTTGTGCAGGAAAAGCTGGCCTGGATGATCAGTGAGATCACCAAGGCGCAGCTTCTGGCCTTGCAGGTAGGGCGGCTGAAGGACGCAAACAAGGTAGGTCACCAGCACATCTCCATGGCCAAGCGCAATAACGTATGGATGGCCTTGGAGTGCGCCCGTATGGCGCGCGATATTCTTGGCGCAAACGGAATCGCCGATGATTATCCGGTAATGCGCCACCTGATGAACCTGGAGTCAGTAAAAACATACGAAGGAACACATGACATCCATGCGCTGATCCTGGGTGAGCACGTTACCGGCATCAGCGCTTTTTGAGCCGCTATGCAGGCGTGAGCGAGGCGCAAGCCGAACAGCGAAGGATCTACTCTGGCAGGAGGTCGTATGGCGACCCAAGTTGCAGACAAGCAAGTGGCAGTTCGCAGCACAGATAATGCAATGGAGTTTGAGCTGGCGCTGGAGTTTGCGCGAGTAGTAGAAGATGCAGCTATCGCTTCTGCGCACACCATGGGCACGGGCGATCGCCACAGGGCCGATCAGGCGGCCACAGAAGCCATGCGCGCCACCATGGACACTGTCCCCATGCGCGGCACCATTGTGATTGGTGAAGGCGAGCGCGATGAAGCGCCCATGCTTTACATCGGTGAGCAGGTAGGCGCGGGCTGGCAGGACGGCGCGAAATTCCCGCAGGTGGATATCGCCGTTGATCCGCTGGAAGGCACCAATCTCTGCGCTACCGGCGCGCCCGGCGCTATTACGGTGCTAGCAGCTTCAGAAAAAGGCGGCCTGCTGAATGCGCCGGATTGTTACATGGAAAAGCTGGTTGTCGGCCCCTCCTGCAAAGGCGTTGTGGACCTGGATGCTCCGGTAAAAGAAAATTTAAAGGCCATAGCTCGCGCTCTCAGCCGCGATGTGGCTGATCTGGTCGTGGTAGTGCTTGATCGCCCGCGCCATGAAAAGCTGATTTCAGATATCCGCGCAACGGGAGCGCGTATCCGGCTGATTGGCGATGGCGATCTTTCGGCTGGCATTGCCGCTGCTGTGATCGGTACCGGCGTTCACGCTGTTATGGGAAGCGGCGGCGCTCCAGAAGGCGTGATCACCGCGGCTGCCATGCGCTGCCTGAATGGTGAAATCCTGGCCCGCCTCGTGATCAACACGCCGGAGCTCGAGGCTCGAATCGAAAAGATGGGCATCAAAGACAAAAATAAAATCTATACCGCCAAAGATCTTGCTCCGGGCAAGCACATTGTTTTTGCCGCAACAGGAGTGACCGAAGGTGCGCTGATGAAAGGCGTGCGCTTCTTTGGTGAAGGCACCCGAACCTCATCCATCGTGATGACCCGCCGCAGCGGCAAGGTACGCTTTGTTGAGAGCATTCACCTGGCCAAGCGCGCGGATGTGAAAGTCCGGTTCTTGTAAGAAGCAATCAGCTTTTCTTAAATCTCGCACCCCGCGTAATTTGCGGGTGAGGGATCGCTATCGCAAGAAGCTTTTTCAAATGGACTATCAGTAATTGCTTAAAGCATATTCGTAGCTATAGGATCGCTCGCTTTGCTCGGGAATCAGAAAAGTTTTGTGCGCATGCAACCCCTCAGCTCTACGATCCTGCGCAAACCCTGTCGAAAGCTTCATTCTCTACACAATACTTAGCAATTCTCAATATCAGCTTTCCTTTTCCTGGGTTTGAATAGACGCAACTCAAGCCGTTACCCACGCTGGACCCAGGAGTTCGGTTATGGATGCAGTGGAAGCATCGCAAGGCAAAAGAGCGCGGCCCGTTATTCTTAGCAAAACCATCTTCATTTTGATAGTTATTTCATTGGTTGGCTGCGGTGGCTCCAGCGGTCTGAGCACACCTCCTCAGTTTGATTTTTCCATGGCAGTCAGTCCGGCTACGCAATCAATTGTCGCGGGAAAGGGCGCCAGCTATACCATTACGGTCAATCCTGCGGCCTTGATCGGCACGATCAATCTCAGCATCTCCGGGCTACCCAACGGAATAGAAGCATTCTTCGAGGCTGGATTTGATATCAACGGCAGCAGGAATCTTGGTATATCCACCACGGATACAACTCCCGTAGGAACGTATCAAGCTACGATTACAGCCAGCGATGGCAATGTAACGCGAACAGCAAATATATCCCTCACAATTGTTCCCGCCGCCGATTTCACCCTTTCAGTCACACCCAATCTCCCAACGGTGAAGGCGGGTTCTTCCACCAGCTATGTTGTAAACGTATCTTTTGCAGGCGCTGAAACGACTCCTGTGAGTTTGAGCGCGCAGGGTCTGCCGAATGGCGCCACAGCCAGCTTTGCGCCAGCCTCTTTGTCAGCTTCCGGCACAAGTATTCTTACGCTCACCACCGATCCGGAAATAGCTGATGAGATTAATCTGTTCGATATTGTCGGCACGGATAGCGCAGGAACAATCTCCATTCCTGCTTCTTTCGACATCAGCCCCACAGACTTCAAACTTGACCAAACTTTTGGCAGTGTAAGAGCAAACGCGGGGGCAGTACTGACCGGGCAAATCGACGTAAATGGAACATCAGGACCTGTGAGCTTAAGCGCCCGCAATCTTCCCGCAGGCGTTACGGCTTCCATCAATCCTCCCGTGGTTACAGCAGGCGGATTTGCGACGGTTACTGTGACAACAGTTACGGCTACTGTTGCAGGCAGCTTTACATTGGAATTCATCGGGGCTGATGCCAGCGGCCAAAGCCTGACGCGACTGCCACTCTCCATTGCGCCAACGAATGCGAATGCCGGGTTCTTCCTCACCGCTTCGCCTTTGGATGAGCAAATCCTTGCTGGGGCCAATACCAGTTACAACATTGGTGTGAGTGCACCGGGCGGGACCATTCCACAGCTGGTTTTTTCTGTGAGCTCAAATCTTCAGGGAGTAACAGGAGCGATCACTCCAGCAAATAACAACCCAAGTACCTTTCTGCTCCAGGTCTCCACCTCGTTATCTGTGGGCGACAGTGCCGGAATCATTACTGTTACAGCTACAGGCCCGGATGGCAGCCAATCAATCAATGTGAACCTTGAAACAAGTACTCCTCCTCCTCCACCCGATCCTTCCTAAAAATTTATAAACTAGAAAAGGCCACCATAATGGTGGCCTTTTGATTCATGTGGTTTCGATTATCTGCGCTGCCTCGGCATCGGCGGCCAATCTTTGGGATTGCCCTGATACAGTGCTTTTGCCGTCTCATGCCGCGCCACGCCGTTGCCATCAGCAATCGCAAACCGAAATGGCCGGTCAGGCGGTCCTGACCACATGGTAACGCCTGCATAAGCGCCGTCTTTGCGCAGAATATAGTAATGCATGCTGACGTACTGGAGCTTTGCCATGTCATTGTTAAAGTTGCGCGAGATCCGCTTCAACACGTCCATGCCGGCCTCTTCCGGTGACATGCCTTTTCGCAAGTTCTCCACAACCATGTGCGCTCCACAAACTTTGATGTTCTCTTCACCGCTGCCCGTGGCGCCCGCTGCGCCCACGTCTTGATCGCAATAGCAACCCGCGCCGATGATTGGCGAATCGCCGCAACGTCCGGCAATTTTCCAGGCTAGGCCGCTTGTAGTCGTCACGCTCGACATTTCGCCTTTTTCATTCAACGCGGAGCAATTGATCGTGCCTGTCGGCGGATACAGGACTTTGCCGATCGCATCCATGCGGCGATCTTCCTCAATGCCGATCTCCGCTGCCAGTGCGTACAGCTTCTTGATCTGCGGTGGCTGGTCTTCAAGCTCACCGGTCTCCAAATTTGCCGGGAATTTGAAATTCGGATCGGCCAGTCCTGGGCCCCACCAGTCGCGATCAGAGTGGTATTCCTTCCACAACTGCCAGATCTTGCGCGAGTGCTCCGTCAACAGGTTCTCTTTAGGAAAACCCATGAGCAATCCGAACTTGCTGGCGCCCTCGCCCACCAACATGACGTGGCCGGTGTGCTCCATCACAGTGCGTGCGAGCGAAGCAACATTTTTGATGTCGTGCACGGCGCCCACCGCGCCCGCGCGGCGAGAAGGACCATGCATGCAGCAGGAGTCCAGCTCAACCACGCAGTCTTCGTTCGGCAGTCCACCCAGGCCGACGCTGTCGTCTTCAGGGTCGTTCTCCACCTCAGTAACCGTGGTGATGGCAGCTTCCAGCGTGTCCGCGCCCGCTTTCAGCTTTTCATATCCCGCCTGTAGATGGTTCCCGCGCGATGTGATTCCATTCGCTGCTGAGATCATGATGGTCTTGGGCGGATAAATGCGCGGAACCTGAAGGTTACCCTTGTTCTGCTGCTGCGCGTCTTTATTCTGCGTGTCTTTGCTCTGCGACGCTTGGCCCGTGGCCAGCGTGGCGGCCGAGGTGACGGCCAGTCCGGAAAGGAAATCCCTGCGCTTCATAAGAGCCCTCACTTTCGAGTGTAGGACAAACTCGCAAGGATATCAGAAGCGGCGCTGGTTTTCACATCCCGAGCGAAGCGAGGGAGCCCTACCTTGAAATTCGATCGCTATGGGGCAACTGATACAGATATGGCTGGACTCCGTGATTCATAAGGGTTGGCATGCCTAAAGAATTAAACCTCTCCTTACTCATCCGATATGGTTATGCTGGCGATCTTTTATACCTAATTCTCCTCCTTTTCAAGAGAGATTTAGTAAAAGCGTATTCAGAGTCGATTAGCTCAGTCTTGGTGATATTCATCATTTTCTCTGGAGGGATCTGCATCTATGCGTTTTATCGACATTTGATAGGGGAGTGGATTCTCTTTCCATTGGCCCACCGGTGCGAATCGGATATTCAGTTCGCGTAATCGCCAGAAAACAGGTGCAGTAAGTACTATATGGTGGTTGGCGCAGCAAGGCGTGCCATTCGGTATCCGCCGAGAAGCTTACACCGCACTAAGGCGGGAACTGCCTAGCGAAGTTGAATCGGAGAAAGCAGTACAAACTAGAAAACAATTGGATCTCTCGCATAGCGAGGTATACGTACTCTATATTTCCTTCCTTCATATCGCAGTCCTCGGCTTTGTGCTATGGCTCTTCAGAGGTTTTCTAAAAGGGGGTTGGCTCCTACCTGCGGCATTTGTCCTTTTTTGGGTCGCCGCATGCGCTGCTGATATTAGGCTCCATAGGCACGAGTTTCATACTCTTTGTACCTGCTGATACTTCAAATGCGCACAGGTTCTCGCGTTCCTCAGCGAATCGAGGATACATAAAAAAATCTGATAGCGAAAAACTCGGTTCGGCAGCAGGGGTGCCTGATATTAAATTGAGTTCTCGCGGAAATAGGGCTCCCTCGCTTCGCTCGGGATGTGAAACCCTACGCCGCTAACCTTTCCGCCAAAAACGCCATCGCGTCGCGCAGCGCCTGGTCGCCTTCACGGCCAGTGGCAAACGGCGGATCGGGCATGCGCTTCCAGGCGTCGTCTTCAAGCACGGAGATGGAGACGTAATAAGGAATGTCAGGATTGGAGTACGAATGCCACAGCTCAAGCTTGTAGAGTTGCTCGCGGATGATCACCAGGCCCGAGCGCTCAAGCTCCCAGGCTTCAGAGATCACGGGAAACATGCGGTAGTCGGCAAAAGCATTCTCAGGCATAAATTGCACTCCATTACCGCAAAGATGCGAAGACCGCAAGGGTTTTGGATTGGGAGTTCCTTTGTGTCCTTAACATCCTTAGCGGGTGAAATTCTATACTGCCACTTTTTCCGCCGTGTTTTGATCAGCGCGGAAGCGCAACAGTGCACCCAGCCGTCCGGTCTTCTCCAATTCAGAATTGTTATCGACAAACTGTATGTCGGCTCCATTGCGTAGCGCTAAATCCACCAGAGAATCTGAAATATCGCTCAACTCGCGCGTTTCCTGTCCGCAGACGGCGCAGTTCTTCACCATGCGCGTATCCAGATGGCGGCAATTGCTGCACTCAACGGCTTCAGCCTTAAAGTCGCGGCCAATCAAGAGCGTCTGTACTTCCTGGCGCTCCAGAGCGTTAAGCACATGGCGCAATCCCAGAGCGCCGCGGCCATTGCGCTGCGCCTCGCCCATCACCTCGCGCACCAACTCTCTCTGCTTCGCAAGCATGGTCTCGAGTAGGATCCGGTTTGACTGTTGGCGCACCTCTTCAGCCGTGGCCGCGACAACATCTACCGGGAACCTTCCTCGGAAACGCTGCTTCAGGTTGGTATGCAGGTGAGGCTCAATCTCCGGCCAAACGTCATCCTGGCAGCCGATAAGCAGAGCATCAAATTTTTCCCGGTTATAGAGCGAGAGCAGTGACTCCGCAAACATCTTAAAGTGCTGCATCACCTGATTTTCCACGTGTCGCTCACGATGCCCGGCTTCGTAACCCTGGAAGCCATCGCTGCGCGGCACGCGCGGTGAAGGGCCGAACTCAAGATCGGGCTTCTGCGTGATCCCAATCTCACGCAGCTCAAAGATGCGCGATTTTTTGCGGTTTACCAGCGCAATGCAAGTGCGCGGTATTCCGGAGTATGCCTCTACCAGCGGACGCAGATGGAAGCGCGAGTTTACTGCAATGCGTGAACGGCCAAGCCGAGGCGGCACGTCAAGCTCAAGCCAGACACCTTGCTCGCGGCAGGCAAAGATCACCTTGCCGCGCGAATGATTGCCATGCAGGCCTTCTGCCACCTGCAGCACTTTGGTCAGGTCTTCACGCAGGGCAACATGATTTCCGTTGCGCTCGCTGCGGCGCAGGGTCTCCCGCACCAGGTCTTTGATCAGGATCGCCTCTTCCCTGTGTGACTTGTTTTGCGGCGTCTCCGGCTGGAAATAAAAACTGATGGCGCATCGAGATGGCGATTCAACTTGTGCAAGCTGGCGAATCTCTTCACGCGTAATCATTAGCAGAATCTCCTTTTGGCAGTTGTCGCAAATCAGGCAACGCGGGAATGATGGAGCAGGCTTTGCCTCAGTTGATTTCGCGCCGGCAATTTCTGCTGGATATGCGCCCGCGCCTGGCGGATCGACTCTCGTATCTTGTCTGCAGGGCGTCCGGCAAGACGGCTGATCTCTTCTATCGTGAAGCCCTCCAGCGTGTAGAGCACAAAAGCTTCGCGGTCATGCGTGTGTACTTCCTGCAACACAATGTCAAGCTGCGCTACCATTTCATCGCCGGCCATGATCTCTTCCGGCGTGCGCACACTCTGGTCGCGAATAATGCTCTCTTCCGGCAAGCTATCATCCGGCTGGTGATATTGCAGAACATTTTCATCACTGCCGGTCACGTTTTGAATCCCTGCGGGAGCATCCAGCGAAATATGCGCCGTGTCCGCGTTCGTCATGATCAGCCGGCGAATGGCGCGCACGGCGAGCCGGTGGAACCAGCTCTCCAGGGAGAGCAATTGCGTCTTGCCGTCTTCCTGGGAAAGCGCGCTGACAATCACCTCGTCAATCACCTCTTCCCGCGTGATCTGCCCTTCGCGAATCCGTTCCGCCTCAACCTGAAATTCCAGCTCACGATCAACAAACTCTTCCAGCTTGCGCAGGTTCGCGCTAAGCCAGGTCTCAATGTTGCGAAGCGCCGCCGTGTCAGTCTTTGCGCTCACGGATGGCGTCTGCGGAACAGCAGCCTTGGCGATCTCTGTTTTTGCCGGTGTAGGTGTCTCCGGCAGCTCCGCCAGCGGCTCACGCCCCGCTCGGCGCGTGGCCTTGCGTGTCCAGTGCCCACGCAAAAGATCTTTGTGCTTTGTCACTTGGGAAAACAGATCAGCAAAGGCTGATTTCACCGCTGCCAGCGCGTTCTCTCCAGAACGTTGCGCGGCCATCTGTCCTGAAGGCAAGCGCAGATTCAATGACGCGCTGGCGCTCCGGCTGTTCTCCTGATCAATAATGGCGCGGAGATGCACCAAGTCAGGCTTAAAAACATGGAGCCGCCGCTCAAGTTTTTGCAGTTGATGCTGGATTTCACGTTCGACGTCTGGGGTCTTGCCAGCTTTGTAGCTTACGTGAGCGTTCATGCTTGCCTCGGATGGGAAGAAGGTCCCATAAAGAAGGTCCGCAGGCCCTCGTTAACAGCAAATTTTACACCTGCCAATGAGACGCAACTGAAAATTTGTACGTTGCATAAGAAAAAGTTTTGAATTGCAAAGAGGATTTTTGTGTTGTGAGAAAAATATTCTTGCTTTGCAGAAAAGTTTGTGAACGGAGTAGCTGAAAATCGCGCAGAAACAATCGCAGGACGATACAACCACACAAAGCGGGCCACTAGAGCCGGTTGATCATTGAGGCGACATAGCCCGCGCCAAATCCGTTATCGATATTCACTACGCTGACATTTGAGGCACAGGAGTTCAGCATCCCCAGCAACGCAGCCAGTCCGTTAAAAGATGCGCCATAACCCACGCTGGTTGGCACGGCGATCACCGGGACTCGCGCCAGCCCGCCCACCACGCTGGGCAGCGCGCCTTCCATGCCCGCGCAGACGATGATCACTTGGGCCTTTTCCAATACATCTCTCTCTGCCAGCAAGCGATGAATGCCGGCCACGCCCACATCGTATAAATGCGCCACCGCATTGCCCATGATCTCCGCCGTAACCAGCGCTTCTTCTGCCACTGGGATATCGCTGGTGCCCGCAGAAATAACAACCACTGTCCCTTTGCCATAATTTGTGGGATCTTGCTGCAAAACGATGGCATGCGCCAATTCCCGATATTCGGCCTTTCGGACAATCTTTTTCGTCGCGCGAAAGTGCTCTGCCGTGGCTTTGGTGGCAAGCACGTTGCCGCCCTGTGCCGCCATGCTCTTAAAAATCTTTGCCACCTGAGTGGGGGTCTTGCCCTGAGAAAAAATCACCTCCGGCATCCCTGACCGCACGCGCCGGTGATGATCGACCCTGGCAAAGCCGAGGTCTTCAAACGGCAGATGCCGCAGTTGTGCAACTGCATCGTCTGGAGAAACAGCGCCGCTGCGGACTTGCTGTAAGAGCTTACGGAGAGATGAAGTGTCCATGCTTTTCTAAAATTTCGAACAGAGTTTTTTCTGGGTCCCGAACAGAGCTTTTCTGCAATCCCGAGCAAAGCTTTTTCTGAAATCCCGAGCAGAGCGAGGGATCCATATGAGCTTACATGCTCTGTCGCTGCATTTCTATGACTTGAAGATTGTTTGGAGATAAATATGGATCTCTCGCTACGCTCGAGATTTCAGAAAAGCAGTTTACTCTGCGCCGGATTCACTTTCCGTGCCAGCTCAAAATATGTCTTCTTCGCCATTCCCGGCAGGTGAATTTTGCGGAAGAACAAAGATCGCAGATAGCTCTTGCTGAGCAGGCCCGCCACGTACGCTTCATGCATTTCTGCTCCCAGCATCGCTCCCAGGTTGCGCACCAGGAACTCGCGCTTAGGCCCGGCAGAAGCAATGCCCGTGGCGATCACGCGTGGCAAATCAGCGCGCAGGCGCGCGTGGCCTTCAGCTTCTTTATGCAACACCAGAAACTCAGTCATCTCCCGGCGTTCTTTTTCAGTGAATGGCGCATGGCGCCCCGCAATCTCCTGTGCTTGTTCCGCTTGCGCACGGAAGCCTGCAGAACATGGCACGGGGTAGTGCGGCAACAGGACCCGCGCGCCGAAGGTGATAAGAGCGCGGTCCACCACGTCAAAATAAAACTGGTCTTGATGCGAACTGCCCTTCCATGGACCATTCGCGCAGGATGCGCCACGGCATTCGCTCTGCACAAAGCGCACCGCCTCTTCCGCAGCCTGGGCGATATGAAATCGCTTGACCAGAAACAAATTGTGCTTAGGAGAATAAACGCAGCCTTGCTGGTGAAGCTTCGCCATTACTGGCCGGCGTTCCGCCGCAGAAACCGTTTTTCTTGCCAATATTTTTTCCAATTCCCGCGTTCCAGCAGCCGCGTGAACTTCAGGATAATCTTCTGCCAGAGCGCTGGCGTGTCCGCCTGCAGCAGGCGCATATTGCTCCAGGCCCATGGAGCGCAAAAACGCATCCACAAGGTTATAAAATGTGGGCGCAAGGTCTGGCTGGCTGGGCGCTCTGCGCCATTTGCCTATGTAAATACGATAACTTTCATATTTTTCCAGCGGCGTTGCATTGAATACGCAAAGCACATCGTCCGCCACCTGTACAGCGTTTATGCTGTCACTGAGTTCGCCTGCGGCCTTCCAATAAAGCTCATCCACATTTTGCAGCACGGTGAGAATGGAATCCTGCGGCCGTAATGCATGCAGCCACTGCGGCAAATGATTGGGCGCCAGATGCGCTTCACCAAACAGCGTGAGCACCCGCGCTTCTGGATGGGCGCGGCGAATTTGCGCAATCTGCGCAGCCGCATGGCGGTCACGCGCGCCAATGCGCCGCATGTTGCCGCGAGGTTTCAGATCAATCCCATAAACCTGGCATCCATGCTTGCGCGCCTGCCGCAACATATTGGCGATAGGCTCCCACTCATAGCCCCACTCATCGTCATAATGGATACCGGCCCGCAGTTCGTCGTCTGTGATTTCACCTCGCAACCATTCGTCCAGAACGTATTGATCGCGAGAAAAAATCATCTCAAGAGCCAGCACCGGCGGAGTGCCGTCTTGCGCCAACTGTACGATCAGCGCCGAAGCAAACTCCTGCGAAGCCGCCAGCGCGTGGTAATCGCCCACAAGAAGTATGTCAGCGCTCAGGTAATATTGTTTGAGTTCAACTGTGCTGAACGTGTGGCGATAATCGCGAAAAGCCTCGCTGAAGTCGCGGACATATTTCAGCCGTCCGTGTGGATCAGTAGCGCGAATCTCTCGCTTCACCTGCAGCAGTGCAAGCTGCTGCGCCGCCGTGCGCCGTCGTGCCCGAATTGCGAAACCACTGCCCATTGAAAAAAACCCGGCTACTCCCATTCAGGCCAAAAATCGAGCGTGATGGGGCTTCTGCTTGACTTGAATGCAGACGTCTCCCTATTCTCAGTTCTCGGGGAATCTGTAACTCAGAACTTACACCGTTAGATGCCAAATCTGTTACATCCGTCAGCCCATGTACTCACGGTGGCCGCAACCGGAGCGAGCGGCGCGCTGTTTACACGCGCACTTTTGCTTGCACTGGAACACGATGACCGCGTAAAAACTGTGAATTTCATCGTCTCAAGCAACGCGCTCCGCGTATTTGCTGAAGAACTCGCAATCAAAGGCCGCAATGATCTCGTGCGGCAACTCATCGGCAAGGCCGCAAAAAAAATTCAGCAGCAGAATAATGATGATATCGGCGGCAACGTGGCCAGCGGCTCGTATCCCACGCACGCCATGATTGTGATTCCCTGCAGCATGGGCACGCTGGCCCGGATCGCTCACGGCCTGGCCGGAAACTTGATTGATCGCGCAGCCGATGTCTGCCTGAAAGAAAAACGCCCGTTGGTGTTGTGCACGCGAGAGACGCCACTCAATCGCGTGCATATTCGCAACATGGAGTGGGCAGCGGATGCTGGCGCAACGATTTATCCGCTGATTCCCACGTTTTATAACCATCCCAAAAACTTCGACGAGATGGCGCACCAGTTCGCGTGCCGCGTGCTGCAATTTGTGGGATTGGAGCAGGAAGATGCATATAGGTGGAAAGGATAGTTTTTCTGAAATCCCGAATCCCGCGCAGCGGGTGAGGGAACCCTACCCTGAGAAAAAATTAAAGTCGAGATCACCATACGGTGTGAAGCCAGGAAAAATAATACGGTGTGAATATTGAGAGCTTGCTGGCTATAGGGTTCCCTCGCTACGCTCGGGATTGCACATAAAGCCCCTCTTGATCACCTGAACCGCAGTCTGCTCCAGCTTATATTCTGCCAGTTCATTTTCTCTTGCCCACCCTGCATCCATTGCGTCGCCTCCCGCTTTCAGCGCGCCACCCTGAACTGTACAAAGAAAATCAATCAGCACGTAATGATATTGCGGCGCGCCTTTTTCGCCGGGGATAATGCGATCCAGAACTTCTATCACTTCAGTCGCTTTAACAATCAACCCGGTTTCTTCGCGAGCCTCGCGTTCAGCGGCGGCGCGCAACGTTTCACCCAATTCCACCACTCCGCCAGGAAGCGACCATTCACCCAGCAGCGGTGGATTGCCGCGTTTCACCAGCACAACACGGCCCCGATCAACAATCACTGCGCCCACGCCCACAATCGGGCGATCAGGATAGTCACGGCGCGCAGGTTTGGCGCTCATGGGAGAGAAAAGAAAGAACGCGGCTGGACTTCTATAAACTTCCATCCGCCGCCGGCTTTGGCGACCGTGAAGGTCAGCCGTTCATTTTGCCGTACCACCGGTCCGCCGTTGCTCGGCTCAACTTCCATTTCAGCATCTACCGCAAAGGTAGACCGCTCATTCTCTGCGTTGGTTTCAACCAGGTTCAGGTGGACCCGGATGGATTCTGCCTGTGAAAAGAACAGGTTGATCTGCTCTCTGAAAAGTGCGCTGTCCTTCATTTGCGAGAGGTCAAAAAGCGCAAGCAGCTTCTTCTGGCTATGCCCTTCCAGTGCTTCACTGAGTTGACGCAGCAAAGCGGAAGCATCCTGATTAGTAAAGGCGTTTTCAGCAGGTGGCTTCTGTTGCGGCATAGTTTTTCCCATGCTGGCACAAAGTGGCAACATCATTGACGCCAGCAGCAGTGGAGCAATTAATCTAGAGCGCACGTTCACCGCCTTCAGGACCGTAGAAGACCACCCACACCAAAAGATCTTCGGTGAAATCTTCAAACCGGTGTACCTCGCCTGAGGCAGCGAACAGGGCGTCTCCGGGCGAAAACTCCATTCGCTTGCCTTCTACATAAAACCAGCCGCGGCCGGCCGCGACAATATAAAGCTCGTCGCGAGTATGAGGCTGCTGCAAATCAGTGCCCTTGGGCGCATAGATCTCAACCGTCAATGTGCCGTGGCGGAAAAGCTCGGCATAAAGCTTGCCATCGCGCGTTGGGATAGCGTTTTGAGCATCAACAAATTTAACGATCCGTGCAGCAGGAAATTCCATATTTGTCTCTAAATCTGCCTTTTTGGATTCAAACCTATTCGCGCTTACCCTCGTTCGTCCGCGAAAAAAATTTTACTGCTTAAAACTCAATGCTCTCGCCCCATCGCTCTGCAAAGACAGTTCGCGCAGGATCAAAGCGCCCCGCGTGAGGCTTATCGGCTCCCTTCAGCCGGCCGATCCCCAACAACGCTACTACGCGAATGCGCTCTGGAATTTGCAGCACTGCTTTTACCTGATCTTCCATAAAACCTTCCATAGGAGCAGTGTCATAACCCAGTGTCTCGGCTGTCCACATCATCGTGGTAAGCGCGATCATGGTTTGTCGATTCACCCAGACGCCGAGATCAGGTTCCAGGCCACCGGCTTTGCCCGGCGTGCTGCCCAAAAGTCCGGTAATGGTTTGTCGCGTTTTTTCCTGCGCTGCCGCGTCAGTAAATCCATGCTCGGCGCTGATGCGCAGCATTTCATCCAGATCACCATTTTTCCAGCCCTGCGGATCGCCGCAAGCCACAATCACCACGCTGGCCTGCTCCACCTTCGGCTGCCCAAAAGCTGCCTGGCGCAGTTTTTTCTTTTGCTCGCGATCGCGCACCAGCACAAAGCGCCATGGCTGCATGTTGTAACCGCTGGGTGCTTCCAGCCCGGCGCGAACAATTTTTTCCAGGTCAACGCTATGAATTGGTACATCTTCAAAGCTCGGGCTGGCCCGGCGATCTCTTATCGCCTGGCTCAAGGGTTTTTCAGCAGCAATCTTTGCCATGTTTACTCCCGTGCAATTAGAGCGCAATTGTTTCACAGAGGATTCAGATGTGGCCAGAACCGGGCAGACTATCCGCATCGTAAATACTATGGCCCTTGAGCAATACAACAGGAAACGCCGCTTTAATCAAACGCCTGAACCTGAAGGCAAAGTGGAACGCCGCGAGCAGCACCGCTTTGTAGTGCAAAAACATCGCGCCTCGCACTTGCATTACGACTTTCGATTGGAAATGGATGGCGTGCTCAAGTCATGGGCTGTCCCTAAAGGCCCGACGCTCGATCCCAGTCAAAAGCGCCTGGCGATGCAGGTGGAAGACCATCCTGTCTCGTATTTCCAATTTGAAGGCAAAATCCCGGAAGGCAATTACGGCGCAGGCACAGTCATGGTGTGGGACATTGGCACGTGGGAACCGTTAGGCGATGCCGATGCAATGCTGGCCAAGGGCGATCTGAAGTTTCGGCTGCGCGGGAAAAAGTTGAATGGCGAATTTGTATTGGCAAAGATGCGTTCTCGCCGGCCTGGATCAAAGGGGACGGAGTGGCTGCTGATCAAAAAGAAAGATGAGGCCATGCAGCCCGGCTTTGATATTGACAAGCTTGATTTCTCCGCGCTCACCAACCAAAGCCTGAAACAGATTGCAGGCGATGAAAACTCAGCCGAGTGGGAGAGCAACCGCAAGACACCCGTGCTGAAAAAAGCAGAATGGCTGTTCGAGAATGAAAATGAAGAAGAGAAGAAGCCGCGCCAGCAAGCCAAGCCACAAGCAAAGGCCAAGAGCAAGAGCGCCTCAAAAAAGAAATCAAAAGCCAAAAAACCTCGGTCCGCAGCTTAACTGGCATTCGCAACACGCAATTCACAAAGCTCAAGCGTTGACCGTAAACTAACCTGAGTGTCCCGCTCCCTCAAAGCGCATCTGCTGCTGGTATTGATGACCCTGATTTGGGGCAGTACGTTTGTGCTGATCAAAGAAGCGCTTAAAGATTCTTCGCCGCTTCTCCTGAATGCGGTACGCATGGCCCTGGCTGCAGTGCTACTGGCGCTCTTTTACCGCAAGCACCTTACCGGGTGGACTCGCCCTGCTGTGATTGCTGGCGTAGTGGTGGGAATTTTCCTGTACCTCGGATATGCGTTCCAGACTACCGGGCTAAAACTGACGACGCCTTCAAAATCGGCTTTTCTTACCGGAACTTCTACTGTTCTGGTGCCGTTGGTCCTTGTTGTCTTCTGGAAAACCCGAATCCATCTTTGGCGAGTGGTTGGCATTGCGCTGGCTTTCCTTGGACTATTTTTGATGACAGTCCCTGCCCGGCAAGCAGGGTTGGCGGACTTTGCCAAAGTGAACCAGGGTGACATTCTCAGCATCGGATGTGCCTTTGGCTTTGCTCTGCAGATCGTTTTTTTGGGCCGCGCCAGCCAACGATTCCCTTTTGAGAAGATCGCCGTTTTGCAGGTTGGAACGGCCGCAATACTCATGGCGCTGACCACCCCGTTTCTTGAACATCCGCGCTTCCAGCCCTCGGCTCCGGTAATCGCTACAGTGCTCATTACCGGCATTTTGGGAACAGCGGTGGCATTTACCGTCCAGGCGTGGGCGCAGCAGTTCACTCCAGCTACCCATACTGCACTTATTTTCAATATGGAACCAGTTTTTGCCTGGCTTACATCGTTCCTCTATCTGAAAGAACGGCTCGGCTTCCGAGCAGGCGCGGGCGCGCTGCTGATCCTGACCGGCGTGCTGGTGTCAGAGCTTTTAGGACAGGTTGGGCAGCCAGGCCCGGAAGCAGAGGATGAAGCGGCAGCCAGTTCTCCCGGATAACGCCAATGCTGGTTTGCGCGTCTAAACATTTGCACTCCAGGACACCAACCGATGCCGTCTGCCTCGGCAGAGCTGTTCGATTTATAATCTTGGAGGACGAGTTCCGGAGGAAGATTCAGTATGAATTCGCGTTTTGCCGCTCTGGTCGCGCGTGCCCGCACACAGCGGCTGCTTTCCACGCTGGCGATCCTGCTTACATTGACGGTCGGCATTCTTATTGGCACGGTGTTGAGCCGGAACGGTGTACGAGGGAGTTCAACTCCCGGTGATGCTGCCTTGCTGCCGCCGATGCAGACGCCCCAGCAACTCAGCAACACATTTGGCCAGGTGGCCAAGGCCATTGAGCCTGCAGTGGTAAACGTGAGCACAGAATCCAATCCCAAACCGCGCACTCGCTCAGGGCGTACGCCCAATCGCGGACAGGGTAACGGCAATGGCGAGGATCCATTCCAGGATTTCTTTGATCGCTTCTTTGGCGGACAGCAAGGGCAAGGCCCGGGCGGTGGGGATGACGACCAGGGGCCAATGAATCCGTTTGAAGGCCCGGGCGGCGGAAGACAGCGCTCTCTGGGCTCAGGCGTGATTCTGAACACCAACGGCTACATCATTACAAACTTCCACGTGGTGGATAAAGCTGACCGTGTTCGCGTAAAGCTTTTTGACGAACCGGTGGGCGTGCTGCATGATGCAAAGGTCGTAGGCTATGACCGCGAAACCGATCTGGCCGTCATTAAGATTGATCCTCCTAAAGACCATCCGCTCACCGCTGCGCGGCTGGGCGATTCTGACAAGATGACCGTAGGCGATTGGGTGCTGGCCATCGGCAGCCCGTTTGATCTGGAAGCCACGGTAACCGCAGGCATTGTTTCCGCCAAGGGCCGCAATCTTCCTGGCGGACGCCAATTCCAATCGTTTATTCAGACGGATGCTGCCATCAATCCCGGTAATTCCGGCGGGCCGCTGGTAAACATGAATGGTGAAGTAATTGGCATCAACACTGCGATTTATACGCAGTCATTTGGCTATCAGGGTGTGGGCTTTGCTATGCCTTCAAACGTGGTGCGCGATGTCTATGATCAGTTGACCACAGGCGACCATCGCGTGGCGCGCGGCTCCATTGGTGTGGAATTCAGTGCCGTGCCCCGACCTGAAATCTTGCGGGTTTACGGTGTAAAGAGCGGCGTTACCATTTCCAACGTCCGGCCTGACAGTCCGGCAGCCAAAGCCGGCTTGCAGGGTGAAGACACCATCACCGCTGTGAATGGCAAGCAGATCAAGAGCGGCGATGAACTAGTGAACCTGATCTCTTCCACCAAGCCAGGCAATAAAATAAATTTGACTTATGTCCGCAACGGCCAGCAAAAAGAAGCTTCTGTAACCGTAGCTGACCGAGCCAAGCTGTTTGCTGACCGCACAGACCAATCCAGTGACGATACTCCGGAAGAAGATGAACCCAAGCCCACCAAGCTTGGAGTAACCGTAAAGGCGGTAACTCCAGAGATGGCTGAACGCATGGGCACACCTGAAGGCAAGGGCGTACAGGTGGTTGATGTAAAACCTGATTCCTTTGCTGACGATCTGCAACTCCAGCCGGGAATGATTATTTTGAAGGTCAACAAGCAAGTGGTTAACAGCGAGGAAGATTTTCGGAAAGCTACTGGTTCACTTAAAAGTGGCCAGGATGTGGTTTTCCTGGTGCATTTGGGCCGCGGAGCGAATGGCGGGAATCAGTTCATCTCCGGAACGCTTCCATAGTTCCTCTAAACAATTCTTTACATCTACGCCGGGGCGCGCACTTCGATGCTCCGGCGTAATTGTTTTTGTTTTCAAAATATCCGGATTGAAAAATTGGCCCTCAAAGGTTCATAATCGGAAAAGCCAACCCGGCAAGCGCCGACGCCCCCTACCTGATGAACGAGAAAGATCCTTGACGTATCAGCACGGAACGGAAACTATTCTGCTTGTAGACGATGAAGAGTCGTTGCGCACGGTTGTGGTTGATCTCCTCAGCCAGCTTGGTTATCACATGCTCTCTGCCGCCAGCGGCGATGAAGCAATCAAGATAGCCAAAGAGTATCCCGGCAAAATTCATCTGCTCATTACAGATGTGGTCATGGATGAGCTCCCTGGCCCGGAGCTGGCGGAAAAACTCCTAAAAGATCGGCCGGAAATGAAGGTAGTTTTTATTTCAGGATTCGCCGATGGCTCACTTTCTCCCGGTGGCGTGCTCAAGCCCGGCATGGTCCTTGTTCAGAAACCGTTCAGCATTAGAACGCTCTCCGCCAAGCTGCGGGAAGTTTTAGGGCCTGTAAACCCCGATTAAAATCCCCCGTGTCTGGCTAAACACACCCGGCAGGGGCAAATTGACACGCCGAGCCGCATCTTTCATCAACTAACCCATTGAAATTAAAGATTATACTGGCGTGGTTGCTGACGTGCCTTCTATCTGTAAGTCACAGGAACATACAAGGAGAGCACATGAACACCAGCATGATGGAAACCAGGAATTTCTTGATCTGGGCGGCTTTTTGGATTGCAGCTTTAATAGTCCTGCTGCCGGCATTGGCAGGCAAATAGGCGCAGCCTGGCTTCTCATCGATCATTCAGCCAAGTCAGGAAAGAAAAATATTTCCATCGAAACTCTTTGCGAAAAATCTGCATCTATCTTCCCAACCTGTAGTGGGAATTATTTTTGGGAACAAGGAGGAAATGCCTATGCTTTCTAAGTGTGCTAACCCTTCATGTTCGAACCGTTTGGTTTATCTGCGTGAAGGCAAAATCTTTATGATGGAAGCTGCGCCATCCCAGGCCCAGCCAGCAACGCATTTGCCTAAAGCTTCCAGCCGCGTGGAGCATTTCTGGCTCTGTGGCAGTTGTTCAGCCGAAATGACCTTGGCCTATGATCGCCAGCAGGGCGTAAAGATAGTGCCAAAGAGGTTTCCCGCATTTCGGGCTGCCGCCTCCTGAAGCTGGCTTAATCTTTTACAATTCTCCTTGATGCCCAGCTCAAGATCTGGCTCCAGCCTGTGGAACAAGTTCCCGCTGAAAACCGGCCATCGCTGGCTGAATTTGCTGCTGCTCTTTGTTCCGGCAGCAATCGTGCTTGACCTGCTTCGCTCCCCTTCACCGCTGATCTTTATTGCCTCAGCCCTGGCGATTGCGCCTTTGGCCAGCGTTTTAGGCGAATCGACAGGTGTTCTGGCTGCCTGCTCCGGGCCTGCCATTGGCGGCCTTTTGAACGCGACCATGGGCAATGCTACCGAGCTGATTATCGCGCTCTTTGCCCTGCATGCCGGACACATCAACGTGGTGAAAGCCTCTCTTTCAGGAAGCATCATCGGGAACTTGCTTTTGGTACTTGGCCTCAGCCTGGTGGCCGGAGGCAGCCGGCACTCCGTGCAACGCTTCTCCCGCGATACTACAGCCATGAATAGCACCATGCTGATGATTGCTGTAACCGCGCTGGTGATGCCGGCGGTTTTTAACCTTACTGTTTTCGGCACGCTGAAGCACCACGACATCAACCTTGAACACCTAAGCCTCTGGACCAGCGGCGTGTTGATCTTGCTTTACCTTCTGAACCTGCTCTTCGTGTTTCGCAGCCGTCGCGCCAAGGTCGAAGCAATGCAGCAGGAAGAAGGAGTTCCAGAAATCAGCCGTGGCCAGGCGATCACGGCCCTGGTGCTATCTACCGTGCTGATCGCCATCATGAGTGAAGTCCTTGTGGGGCAGATTGCGCCGGTGACCAAGGCCCTGGGAATGACCGAGCTTTTTGTCGGCGTGATTGTAGTGGCCCTGGTGGGAAATGCTGCGGAGAACTCAACGGCCATTATGATGGCTCGCCGCAACAAGCTTGATCTCTCCGTGGCGATTGCCACTGGCGCCAGCACTCAGGTCGCGCTCTTTGTTGCGCCTGTACTGGTCTTTATTGCTTTTGCCATGGGAAATCCCATGACGCTGGTGTTCAATGGCTTTGAAATCGCAGCCATTGCTCTTTCCGTGATAATTGTGGCCATGATCTCAGCAGATGGCGAGACCAACTGGTTTGAAGGCGCACAACTCCTGGCGGTCTATGCCATTGTTGCGGTCGCTTTCTATTTTGTTCCGGAATAGTTGATGGATCAGGCAGCAGATTTTTCTTTGCTCGCCTTCGGCTTGTGATAACCACCCGTGAGCGAGTACCAGCGGACCTTCAGCGTATCCACGCCCATATAAAAGCCATCACGCCAGGGATGGAGTTTGGAACGCTCATCATGGCCCCAGGACACCGGCACTTCAGCCACCCGCAGCTTCATGTGATCAGCCAAATAGATAATTTCTGCGTCAAAGCCCCAACGCTTGATGCGCTGGAGAGGGAAAATCATCTCCGCCGCGCGCCGGGTGAAGGCTTTGAAACCGCATTGCGTGTCACGATAAGGAAAAGTCAGCACGCTGCGAATAAACAGGTTGTAAGTGCGCGACATAAGCTGGCGTTTCAATGATTGCCGCTGAAACTGCAGCGAGGGATCGAGCCAGCGGGAGCCCATGGCCACGTCATAGCCTTTTTCCAGCGCGGCAAAGAGCTTGGTGGCTTCAGAAATCGGCGACGACAGATCTGCGTCCGTAAACAGCAGCACTTTTCCCCGAGCATTCAGCATTCCGTTGCGTACGGCATAGCCTTTGCCCTGGTTGCCGGGGTTCTCAATCAATCGTACCTGGGGATGCTCCGCCGCGAACCGGCCTACAACTTCTGTGGTATCGTCACGCGACCCATCATTCACCACAACGATTTCCGCGCTCCACTTTTGTCCATTCAAATGCTCCAGGATCCGTTCCAGCGTGCCGCCAATCCTGGCGCGCTCATTGTATGCAGGGACAATAATGCTGTACTGCGGCTGTGCGGTTTGCGGTGTTGGACCTTGAATGGGAAATTCGACGGCAAGGCTCATGCAGCTTGCTCTTTCTTTTTGAGCATGGCAAAGAACTCAGGCACCAGATTGGGGTCCCATAGCCCGCTATTGGATTCATCCAGCATGGTGCGCTTGGCTTCTTCATGGGTCAGCGCAGGCTTGTAAGGACGCGCCGTGCGCAGCGCGTCATAAACATCCACCACTTGGAGCACGCGCGCCAGCAGAGGGATATCGTAACCGCTCAGATGGTCGGGATAACCGCTTCCGTCCCAATGTTCATGGTGATGGCGAATGATCGGCAGCACGTCGCGAAAAGATTTAAGCGGCCGGCAGATGGCTTCACCGATCACCGGATGCTGCTTCATCACCCGCCACTCTTCCGCCGTAAGGCGCGTGCCTTTTTTGAGAATATCGTCAGGAATAGAAACCTTGCCCAGATCGTGGAGATAACCGCCGCGCTTCAGCGCCGTAATGCTTTCACCGTCCAGCCCAATATGATGCCCCAGATCGGCCGCGTATTTGGCCAGCCGTTCGCAATGGTTCCCGGTATACGGGTCGCGCGACTCAATGCCCAGCGCCAGGGCTACCAGCACGGCTTCGGCATTCTCCAACTCGTCAGTAAATTCTTTGAGTTTCAGCAGAGATTTGACGCGGGCAAACAGCTCTTCCGGATAGAGAGGTTTGCTCAAGAAATCATCGGCCCCGGCTTCAATGCCGCGCACGCGGTCATCGCGATCGGAAAGTCCGGTAATCATCACCACCGGGATTAGGCGGGTAATAGGATCGTCCTTCAATTCACGGCAAAGCTCGTAGCCCGACTTGCCCGGCATGACCACATCCAGAAGCACCAATTCAGGACGTTCACTATGTACGATCTGCTTGGCTTCTTCCGCCTCAGTGGCGGTAATGATCTCATAGCCG
>DASTCT010000004.1:0-1354 GCA_035710845.1 Candidatus Angelobacter sp. | reverse complement strand
CGTGGGTTTCCCCATTCGGACATCCCCGAGTCAAAGCCTGCTTGCGGCTCGTCGAGGCTTATCGCAGCTTGCCACGTCCTTCATCGCCATCTTCTGCCAAGGCATCCACCATGCGCCCTTAGTAACTTGACCATAAAATTTGCTCAAAGCACGTCCGCGGCAAGCGGACGGATGAAGACCGGCTCCCGGCTTGCAGCTTTTGGCTGAAATCCAGAAAACCAACCCCATCAATTGCCAGATAAATTCTATGACCTATGCGCCTGTTCATCGTGAGCCCGCCGTTTGCATTTTCGGCCCCCACCCCAACAGACGTCTAAGGTACTCATAAAAATTTTAACTCTCGCCTTTGTAGTTATATCAATCTATTCAGTTGTCAAATATCGTCCCTGAGCTTATTGCTAAGCTGCGCCGCCTGGGCGGCTATGAACTGTCGTGGCTTCCGGCTTGGCCTTGGGGGTAAATCGCCTTGCGGCTTTTACCCTTGCGGCTTTCGCCTTGCAAACCCGGGCTCAACGTAAGATGGAGTTGAACCGTGTCTGCTCGCCTGACCTGCTCAATGTTCGGCGCCAAAACGACTTTGCGAGGGTACCGTTATAAAAATTATGACGGTGTCGATGATTGGCGCCCAGCATCAAGCAGATGCATCGGCAATTTTCCCGAAAATAATGGTGGAGCTGACCGGGATCGAACCGGTGACCTCCTGCTTGCAAAGCAGGCGCTCTCCCAATTGAGCTACAGCCCCTTTTCTTCAAGGGCTGCGCAGCAAGCTGCTGCGCCCTCGCGATTTGCTCGCGCGATCCGGCGCTCGCAATCGCTCACCCTTTATATTGGTGGGCCTGGTTAGAATCGAACTAACGACCTCACCCTTATCAGGGGTGCGCTCTAGCCAACTGAGCTACAGGCCCGCTTCATTCTGAAGGGCACCGCAGCATAGCTGCTTTGCCCTCGCCGTATGCTCGCGCTGATCGGCGCTTGCTACGGCTCACCCTACTGAGCTAGTAGCTAGCAGCTAGAAAGCTAGTAGCTGGAATTTTTTTCGAGGACGGGTTGAACGTGCGCAGCGGCTAAGCCGCTGCTGACCATCGTTTATAAAGACGAAGGAGAAGAGAGGTCCGAGCGAAGCTGCCTCGGGTCTCGACCAGGTAAATGAGACCAGAGGGGTACATGGCAACGTCCCGCACAAACCATGGAATAGCCTTGCGAGTATTCTTCCGGCCGCTTCTACTGAAGCGTAAGTGCGAGTGCCATGACGTTCTCTCTTAGAAAGGAGGTGATCCAGCCGCAGGTTCTCCTACGGCTACCTTGTTACGACTTCACCCCAATCATGAGTTATACCTTGGAAGGCTGCCTCCTT
>DASTCT010000003.1:0-29335 GCA_035710845.1 Candidatus Angelobacter sp. | reverse complement strand
TCTGACTTGATTTATGACGCACTCGATACTGTGCGGAACCGCTATCTTTTGTGCCAATTGATTTCCAAGGCGACCCGGAAGTTCCACCGGCCGAATACCCGCGTCCAGGAGACGATGAATGAAGTCCTGGTGCGTGTGGGCAAGGCCGAACCGAGCACCGTAATTGAAATGACAGCTACGCCGGTTGCCGAACCTCAGCGTCGCGCTGCATAATAGACTTTCCTGAAAAATCCCGCTGGGCCAGGCGGCCTGGCGGGCCCTCAGGTTGTTCTCCTGAGGGACGTAGCTCTCGCCCCTCGAATCCGGCGCAATCCTCCCTAATTAATCAGAAAACTCCCGTAGGTGACAACAAATGACAATCGCAGAACTCAAAGAAAAAAATATTACTGAGCTTACCAAGATCGCGCGCACCCTCGACCTGCCTGGCGCCAGCGGTCTCCGCAAGCAGGACCTCATCTTCAAAATCCTGCAGGCTCAGAGTGAAAAAGAAGGACATATCTTTGCCGAAGGCGTGCTGGAAATCCTTCCAGACGGATATGGCTTCCTTCGCTCCCCCGATTACAACTACCTTCCTGGTCCGGACGATATTTATGTCTCGCCCTCGCAGATTCGCAAATTTGACTTGAAAACCGGCGACACCATCAGTGGACAGGTGCGCCCGCCGCATGAAGGCGAAAAATATTTTGCGCTGGTCAAGATTGAGGCGGTCAACTTTGAATCACCGGAAGAGGCGCGCAACAAGATTCTGTTTGACAACCTTACGCCACTGTATCCGCAGGAGCGCCTGAAATTGGAAACAGTGAAAGAGAACGTGAGCGCCCGCGTGATGGATCTGCTCATGCCAATCGGCAAAGGCCAGCGCGGACTGATTGTGTCTCCGCCGCGCGCCGGCAAGACGATGATCCTGCAAAACATCGCCAACTCAATTACTACGAACCATCCTGAAGTTGTGTTGATCGTTTTGCTGATTGATGAGCGCCCGGAAGAAGTTACAGACATGCAGCGTTCGGTGAAAGGTGAAGTGATCTCTTCTACCTTTGACGAGCCTGCTGCCCGCCACGTTCAAGTAGCAGAGATGGTGATTGAAAAAGCCAAGCGCCTGGTCGAACACAAGCGCGATGTCGTGATCCTGCTTGACTCGATTACCCGACTAGCCCGCGCTTACAACACCATTGTTCCGCCTTCAGGCAAAGTGCTCTCAGGCGGCGTGGACTCCAACGCTCTGCAGCGTCCCAAGCGCTTCTTTGGCGCGGCCCGCAACATTGAAGAAGGCGGCTCGCTGACCATTGTTGCCACTGCGCTCATTGAAACTGGTTCGCGCATGGACGACGTGATCTTTGAAGAATTCAAAGGCACCGGCAACATGGAAGTCATCCTGGACCGCAAGCTGTCAGACAAGCGCGTCTTCCCGGCCATCGATATTCAGCGCTCCGGAACGCGCAAGGAAGAGCTGTTGATCCAGAAAGACGACCTGGCCCGCATCTGGGTGTTGCGCCGGGTGCTCAATCCGCTCTCACCGGTGGAAGCCATGGAGTTGCTGACGGAAAGAATGGCCAAAACGCGCTCGAATGCGGAATTCCTGGCGAACATGAGTTCGTTGTAAGAAAGCCAGTTGGTCGTAAATTTAGCAAAAACAGATCAGCCGCGAATTTCGCGAATCAACACGAATCCAAATAGAACTGGTTTCATGTTGCTGTGCTAATTCGCGGCTCAGGTTTTTAAATACTTAAGTATTAAATCGGAGCGATCTGCGGGAGAAGAATACAAGCCGATGGGCGTTCAGGTTGGACTTGGCACGAATAATGAAGAAGGTACCCGCCTGATCGAGGGCGTGCAGGCGCTCCCAAGCCAGATAGCCGCGGTCCAGCACGTAGAAAGCCCCGTCGCGTAAGCTCTCGCCATAGGTGAGTTGGGCAAGGCGAGGGCGCGAAACTGTTCGGGCGCAACTAAGAGTGCGGACGCGATGGTTGCCAGCATAGCGTTGAACGATGCGATGAAATGTAGATCAGGGGAGAAAGTCCATGATCTGGGCGAACAGTGTCTTTGCCCGTATAGATGCGTGCTCCTCGGAGTTCAATCTCCGGGAACACTGCCTACAGCTTGCTTTCAATTTCAAAGTCGAAACCACGCTGAAAATCATTTTTCTCTATATGAAACAACAGCTTACAATCATCAACGCTGCCCTTAAACTGGACACTACTGGGTAGCCATAAGAAATTTTTACATCGGCCTGAGCGATCTCTCATCCATGCTCGTCATGCACCGGCACTTTCACGGGATCTTTTGTCTGGCTGAGCTGCCATGCGGTGGTCTGCCAATTGTCTTTGGCTATTCCACCTTTAATCCACGGAGGCAGGTCCAGCCGCAGATATTCAGCCATAGAAAGCGCATAGGGCTCATACAATCCGCGCAGGCGGTTGAGTTCAGTGGTGGCGATGTCGCTCTCAGCGAGTACAAACCCTGAAGCTGCGATCGCTTTGCGCAGCTCGGCAAAAACTTCCTCAGGCAGACGATTGAGCCGGTCATCTTTTTTTGGCGGTGCGGCAAAAACCTGGCTCAGGTCGACCAGCGCATGCCGCGCGATGGCAAACGTCATCCTCGCCTGATACTGGCACATGCCTTCCAAGCCCACCATCGCCAACGAACAAACATCCAGGATCGCCGTTAATGACGCGATCCAGGACTGGTTATCGTGTTGCGAGCGGAAGTACGCTAGCGCCGGGTAAGAAAGATGGCTCTCCATCAGTTCCGCCGACCATTCCTCCCAGTCGGCCAACAGTTCAGTCAATGCCTCCACGCCATGCACGCCGTTCTGGCGGCGCAGCAGCTCCGCTGCGGTTGGCGGCGAACCCGCTCGCGCATCAAGCAGGGAGATAGTCACTTCCCGCCGTGAAAATGCTTGGTAAAGCACCGGTAAATAGCCAATCACCAGGGCCAGAAAACCGAAACCAATGCCTGCTTCCAGCACGGTAATAAAGCGGCCTAGCGGCGAAGCCGGCAATATGTCTCCCAGACCAAGGGTAAACAACGTGGTGCCGCTCAAATACAGGGCATTGCCGAAATCGCTGGCACCAAGCGAACCTGCCAGCTTGTCATGCAGACCATAGTGCAGCAATCCAAAACCCAGTACCAGTGCTAGCGCCCACAACGCCAGTAGCAGGAGCAATGATAGTGGCCCGTAATAGCTGAGCAGGGAATCGCGTTTTTTACGGGTTTTGCGCCGTTCCGCCAGCATGACCCATGGCCGCCAGGTAACGCGATAAAACAGCCGGGTAAGGCGGAACATCCGCGTGACGCGACGCGGAAGTACAATGGTTTCAAACGTCTCCCATAGCACCGTCAGGATGAGCAGAACACCGCCGATTACGGCAAAAATTTTTAGCACTAGGGAATCTCCGCAACCATTAGATTATCTAACAAGCGGGGAGAACTGGAGCTAATTACAGTTCAGACCGGCCAAGGGGACCTGTGAAAGCCACATTGCATCTGCTGGTAAGCCATCCTTATCTTGTGTTGTTGATCTCCGGTATGTTGGAGCGGGTTGGCGCGCCGCTGCTGTTTTCGCCAGTTTTAGTGGCTGCGGGGGCTCTGGCGGCCGCTGGACAGCTGCGTTTTGACGTTGCGCTCTGGATCGCTCTTTTCTCCTGTATCGTTGGCGATGCTCTGTGGTTTGAACTGGGCAGAAAAAAGGGCAATTCAGTGCTTTCCACGCTCTGCCGCATCTCTTTTGAGCCCGATAGCTGCGTGCGACGTTCCAAGGTCTTTTTTGAAAAAAGCACTAATCGCACTCTGTTCTTTTCCAAGTGGCTGCCGGGCGTCTCTCACGTAGTGCCCGCTGTGGCTGGTCTTTCCGGGATTGACCGCCAACATTTCTTTCTTACGAATCTCAGCGGTTCGGCAGTATGGGTTGTGCTGCTGATGCTTGCCGGATATCTGCCAGTAGAGCGAATTCACGTAGCATCGGCTGTGGCTCCGGTAATTTTTGAAGCCAGCTTGGCGGTTTTGGCTGGGAACGTTGGCATCAAGTATGGGCAGCGGCATCGCTTCCTTAAGGAACTCTACAAATCACGCATCACTCCAAAAGAAGTCAAGCAGATGCTGGATTCCGGTGAGAGCCTGGTAATCCTTGATTTGCGCCATCCGTTGGATTCCGTCAACGATCCTCGTACCCTGCCGGGTGCAATCCGAGTCTTGCCGGAAGAGGTGACCAACCGCGCCAGCACGTTACCTAAGGATGAGGAGATCATCCTCTACTGCACTTGACCCAATGAAGCGACAAGTGCCCGGGTGGCACAACAACTGCAAAAGCTGGGAATCAAGCGAGTGCGTCCACTACAAGGTGGCTTCCAACATTGGAAAGAGTTGGGCTATCCGCTTGTTGAACCCACCGAGGTTGCCTGGGTTACTGCCCATCACAAGGCTTAATCGATTTTGAAAACGTGGTCCTTTAAGTCTTGTGCGGCGGCCTTGATATTTTCTGGCTTGCCCAAATCGCGCCAGTAAGCGTCTTCCGCACGATAACCAAGGATTTTTTCACCTTGTCCAGCCAGCCGCAAATAAGACTCAACAATAGAGAAAACCCCGTTTTCACTCATCATTTCGAGCAGACGCGGAGAGATGATGTGAATGCCTGTAAACGCCAATTCTTTGGGGTGCTCCGTAGGTTTTGTCATCTCGGTTTTTTGTTCTTTCACGATCCGCCGGCCGCAAAGTTGCATTTGTTCGTCGAATAGCAAATATCGTGAGGTCTCACGCTGCTGTACCGCAACCGTTGCCAAAGCGTTGTTCTGCTGATGAGATTCCAGCATCAGTCCAAGATCAATCGTGCTTATTACATCAACGTTGTGCAGGATGAACGGTGCTTTGTTTTGATCTTCCAGAAAAAACCAGGCAGCTTTTTTTAGGCCCCCTCCGGTATCAAGCAACACGTCTTCCTGTGAAATCTCCACCCGCATGTTGAAGTTGTTCTTTAACTTCAGATAATCCACGATCAAGCCGGAGAAATGGTGCACATTGATGATGACTTCGCGTACGCCGAACTGTCGCAGGCGAACAAGGGTGATCTCAAGCAGGGTGTGTCCGGCCACTTCCACCAGCGCCTTGGGCCGATCATTGGTCAGCGGACGCAAGCGCGTACCCAGCCCAGCAGCCAGAATCATGGCTTTCATTGGGCGGGCTTCTCCAACTCCAAATGCCGTAGCCTGATCTCAACGCCTGCCCAGCTTTGGAAATGCTTTGCCAGTGCCTCCGCCAGATAAACGGAGCGATGCTGTCCGCCTGTGCATCCAAATGAAACCGTCAGGCTCTTAAAGCCGCGCTGTAGATAATTCTTAATGCTCCCCTCCACCATCCTGGTGGCATCTGTCAGAAATTCATGCACGCTGGCTTTCTCTTCCAGAAATTCAATAACCGGAGCATCTTTGCCTGTGAGGTTCTTGAAGCGCTCCTCTCGCCCAGGATTCGGTAGGCCGCGTGCGTCAAAAACAAAGCCGCCGCCGTGTCCGCTTTCATCTTTAGGCAGCGTGCTGCGATGGAAGGAAAAACTGAAAATTTTCAACACCAGCTTGTCTGGCGATGGGGCCGGCGCCGCGGCTTTCACCCAGGCGTGTTCCGGGCTGGGCGTCTCGATTTTAGGCATGAGCGTCAGAAGCTTCTTTGAGTTGATCATGCTCCGGAATGCTTCCAGCAGAGTTGGTAGAGCGATGGGCAGCTCTACATTCTCCAGCAGCCAGCTCAGGTTCTTGAGCGCAAATGGCACGCTTTGCAAAAAGTGCGGCTTGCGCTCATAAAATCCGCGAAAGCCATACGCTCCCAGCGCCTGCATAATGCGGATATAAACAAACGCATAGTAGTGGTGTATGAATTCTTCGCGCCCTTGCTCCGTAAATCCAGCGAGGGAGTTGAGGTAATCATTTAGCAGCCTCTCGCGGAGTTCCGGAGGCAAGTCCGCTTTTGCATCAAATAGCAGGGAAGCGATGTCATATTGCAGCGCCCCTTTTCTTCCACCCTGATAGTCCACAAAGAACGGCCGTCCATCGCGCAGCATCACATTGCGGGATTGAAAATCGCGATAGAGAAAATAATTGCGCGGCGCTGTCAGCAGGAAGCGGGTCAAACGGCCGAAATCCACTTCCAGCGCCTGCTCGCTGAAAGGGATGTCTGCCAGCTTGAGAAAGTAATATTTGAAATAATTCAGGTCCCACGCAATGGATTGGCGGTCAAAGCTGGGGCGTGGATAGCAAAATTTATAATTCAAGTCGCGCCCGGCTTCTACTTGAAAACGGGGCAGCTCCGCCACTACCTTCTGATATACCTCCACAACCTCCGGCGCAATCTCATTCCCGTCTCGATTTTGGGAAAGGAATTGAAAGAGCGTAGTGTCACCCAGGTCTTCTTCCAGATACGCTCCGGCGTTCAGGTTTTCACCATATATTTCCGGCACAGGCAAGCCATGGCAGCGAAAATGCCGGGAGAATTCCAGGAATGCGGCATTCTCTCCGCGCACGTTATACAGTATTCCCACCGCGCTTGCGTCTTTGCTGGCGAACCGGACAATGATTCGCCCTGACCCGCCAAGTTCGCCCTGAAGCGGCTGCACGCGCTCCGCCGGCTGGCGGAAATGCCGCTCAAAGAGCTTTTTTAGAACATCCATGGATTCTGGTCGCAACCGGTGAGCACCTTTTCTCTCGAGGTAGATTAACCCACATCATCGCCGGAAACACAAATCCGGCGCAATGGGCAAGGGTCATCTCATAGGTCGCTGGCCCATTGGGAATTGGGCTGGATGGTCTCGGTCAATCCACGCTGGCAAAAGCGATTGTGCTGAGCAGCGCGTTCGCGTCCTGGCGTGAGTCTAACCGCGTGTGCTGGGCCACGATTGGCGCGTCGGATTCAATGATGCTGGCATAATCAGTTGCTCGAGGAACAGGCGCAGGATCCTTCAGATCATTGAAGCGCACATGCTTTGTTCGTCTTGCCGGTACTGTCACTTGATAAGGACCCACCGGCTCATGATCACTGAAAAAAATTGTAATCTGAACGTGCGCGTCATTATCTGACGTATTCAGCAGGCAGACGGTCTCATGGCTTAGCATCTCCGGCTGTGGCCCATGACTTGAGTCGGGAATATAGCCCTCTGCGATAGCCCATCTTTTATGGCCAATTGGATTTTTCATTTTTGTACCTCACTCTCTCACGGAATCAGACTTTCCATTACATCCTTGATGCGCTCAGCAAACCCGGCGGTAAGCGACCACGGACTTGGCTGGCGTAAAACGTGCAGCGTGCCCCTTTTCTCCAGGACATCAAAGTGCGTGCGTTTTCCTTGGAGATAAAAGCGAATATCCACTGTGGCTTTGCCCACACGCAGATTTCTTAATGTGATCTCTGGCAGCCAGTCGGGCAGGTGCGGATCCAATAAAAGGACCTTTGTAAATGCAAATGGATAGATACCCAGCATGGCTTGCAAAATGGAGAACACACTAGAAGCCGACCATGCCTGCGGCCAATTGGTTTTCGGATACAATGCCGGGAAGGGATGTTGCGCATCGCGCGCGTGCCCGCTGAAGCATTCCGGAAGACGGTTGTAGTCAAAAAGAGTGCTTGCTTCAAAGATAGCGCGGGCAATCCGGTGAAGCTCATTAATCAGGCCAAAGCGCATCATGCCCATGGCAAAGCTGCCATGTTCCACCGGCCAAATCGATCCCCTGTGATAGCTGTAAGGATCATAGGCAGGATGATCTGCAGATAGCGTGCGCACTCCCCAGCCACTGAACATATCTGGCTTCAGAAGCCTGCGGGCAACATCCGCCGCTGCATCCTTATGCACAATTCCACAGGCCAGCAGGTGGCCTGGATTCGAGCTTATCGATTTGATTTGTCGTCTCTTTGAATCAAGCCCCAGAGCAAAGAACTTCTTGTCCGGCATCCAAAAACGATCATTGAAGCGTTTCTTTAACTCTGATGCTTCATGAAACATCTTGCGGGCCAAATCCTTATCGCCCATGAACCAAAACATTTCAGACATTCGGAGCTTTGCCACATAAACAAAAGCCTGTTCTTCGCAGGTTGAAATAGGAGGATCTACCTGGCTACCGTCTTCATAAACAATTGCGTCGCCGGAATCCTTCCAGCCCTGGTTGCGGTTGCCTTGTGAAGAGCGGGTCTGGTAGTCATAGAACCCATCGCCAAAAAGATCAGTATATTGATCTTTCCAGCGCAGGCCGAGCAAGGCTGGCTTGAGCAGCGGTCGGATTAAGTTCTTGTGTCCAGTCCAATGCCAAAACTCAGAAACTACCACCGGGTAAAACGAGGAAGTCGTGGCCGCTCCATAGTAGCGGGTGCGCGGGTTGTAATAGAGGGTGGCAAGAGGTCCGGTATGCGCCTCATGCAACATGCGTCCTGGCTGTTCATCGCGCCAATCATTCTCAATTGTGCCTTGCCATTTGGGTAATTCATAAAGCGTTCCGTTCATCATGCTCACGGATGCCAGGGCTGCTTGCCAGCTTGCGGTGAGCGTGTCGCGCCCAAACAATGCGATATAAATCGGAAGACCGGCTGCCATTACCCATGCGCGGTCACCCTTATCAAAATCAGGAAGACGCAAATCTGCCAGATCAACTTTGGCTTGATGCAATGCGGATTCCACCGTTGCTGCCAGATCTGGTTCAGACATGGTCTTGAACTGAGTGGACTCATTTAGAAATATTTCCCGCTTGCGATCTAGATCATTGCGTGTGCCAAAGAATTCACGGCACGCGTACAATGGCGGCATTTTTTTGCCTTCAAGAACAGGAGTAAATTTGATGCAGGTATGCCATGATCCATGAGGTTCAAGTTGTACTTGAAAGCGAAGCCGGTTCTTGCGATAACCGGCGGGGGAATCCGCATTTTCTACCTGTACAACTATGCTGCGCCACATCTTCGCAACGCCACGGTTGCCTTGATGCGAATAGCGGTGCTGCGCGTAATAATCGAACAACAGTTCTGCGCGCCGCGCGGAGATGCGCCGCCAGCGCCGAGTGAGTTTCCCATGTTGCTTTCGTTGAAAGGTTTCCGCCTGGTCAGCAAAATCACTGTCAATCTCAATTTCAAATGTGAAGCGTGTAGCCTTCTGCGTAAAGTTGATAAAGTCAATGTCCTCATGAATTCCCAGACCGACTGTTCGCGATACTCGAAGCTCGATTGTTTCTTCTGAACTCGCTTCCATCTCGCCGGACCCGGTGTCTGGTTTCCATTGAAGACCCGGTGGGGGAGCGATGTAGTACCCTAGCCACGAATGCTGCTCAACATTTGAGACAGCGACGGTGTACGGCTGCTTCCCATCTATAAAATAGCGATAGCGGGAAATCATACGCGTCTCAGCGCAGAAAAGGCCGTGGCGAGGAAATTCTCCTATTAGACCGTCGAGATCGGTGGCGAGCACAACTCGGCCCTGGCTGGAATAAATAGTACTGGGCCGGGGACTAATTCTGGCTAACGATCTTTTCTGAGATTCTTTCATATCCTCCGATTGCATAGTTCCGCAAATGAACTGTTAAAGCAATGCATTCAAGGTTGGTCTGCGCTTACCGTCTTTTGGTCTTCGCCCAAACCAGGCCAGCCGTTGTGGCTGCCAGGATCCCGGCAGTCACCAATCCTGCTCGAATCATGGAACGCTTCTGGGCAGCTTTTCGCGGCGCCACAAATTGTTTCTCAGGGAATACCTCTGGGAGAGGCATGTTTTCTGCTCGCAACCCCATTTTCAGGACTTCTGCAAGATGAAGAGCATGACGATTGGTTTCCTGCGCAATCTGTTCTTTGCAGCTAAAACCATCAGCCATGATGACGGTTTCCAGTCCTGCCTTGCGTACTTCAGGCAACAGCGAACGTTCACCGCATGCCACTGAGACCTCATACTTATCCTTTTCATAACCAAAAGCACCTGCCATGCCGCAGCAGCCAGATTCTAATAGTTCATAATCGAGGCCCATCTTATCCATCAGCGACTTTTCTTCTTTCATGCGCATAACGGCTTTGTGGTGGCAATGTCCCTGCACAATTGCCTGCCTGTCGACTTGCGGAGGTTGATAACCCGGCGATTTTTTCTCTAAAAATTCTGAGAGGGTGAATGTGTTCTTAGCCAAGTTTTGGGCTTGTTCAGAATCAGGAAGCAGCCCATGCATCTCATCGCGGAAGACGGAGCAACAGCTCGGCTCCAGAACCACCATCGGTGTACCCGCTACCACGTAAGGTTCAAGAGCTTTCAAATTGCAGTTGAGATAGGACTTCGCCATATCAAGAAATCCATAGTCATACAGCGGGCGCCCGCAACATAAATGCTGATCCAGGACTTCCACCTGCCAGCCAGCGTGCTCCAGGACTTCAACCGCGGCCTGCGCAGTCTCAGGCATAAAGTAGTTGTTGAACGTATCAGCCCATAGAAGCACTTTTGGACTGGAGTTGGAATGCGCTTTGCGTTTGCGAAACCAAGCTTTGAACGTTTCTGCTGCAAATGCCGGAATCTGCCTTTGCTTAGGCACTCCCGCTGCCATTTTGGCCAAAGCACGCAAACCTGGAAGTTGGGTGAACAGGTTGGCGAATCCAGGAGCAATGGAAGCCAGCTTGGCCCATTTGTCGATCCAGCCAAAGGCATAGGCATACACCGGGCGGACACGGCCCTGCCAATAGTGGCCGAGAAACTCTGCTTTGTAGGTCGCCATATCCACGTTCACGGGGCAGTCACCCTTGCAGCCCTTGCAAGACAGGCATAGATCTAACGCTTCTTTGATGTGCTCATCGCGCCAGCCGTCATGAAGAATGCCGCCATGCATCATCTCAAAGAACAGGTGCGTACGACCGCGCGTAGAGTGCATCTCTTCTCGCGTCACCATATAGCTTGGGCACATTGTGTCCTGCTCGCCCTTGCCATTCTCACGGCGGCATTTTCCTACTCCAACGCAACGCAAAGCGGCGTGAGCAAAGCTGCCATGATCGTCAGGAAATTTGAAGTACGTGTCAGGATCCCATGGGCTGTAATTTGCGCCCAACCGCAGGTTTTCATCAATGCGATATGGATCAACAACCTTGCCCGGATTCATCTTCCAGTCCGGATCCCAAATCGACTTAAATTCACGGAATGCTTCTATCAATTCGGGTCCAAACATTTTGTATAGAAATTCCGCTTTGGATTGACCATCGCCATGCTCCCCTGAAATGGAGCCGCCATAGCTGGTTACCAGGTTTGTGGCCTCTTCCATAAAAGACCGCCATTTGCGGATACCCGGAGCGCTCATCAGGTCAAAGTTCACACGGCAGTGAATGCATCCCTGGCCAAAGTGCCCGTACATGGCGGATCGATATTGGTATTTTTCGTAGAGCTTGCAAAGATCGCGCAAGTAGCCGCCGACTTTTTCAGGTGCTACCGCAGAGTCCTCCCAACCTTCCCAGGTGAGGTCTTCGCCGGGAACAAAGGCTGTTGCGCCCAAGCCCGCTTCACGCACGTTCCAAACTTTCTCCTGTTCACTTTCTTCCGTCAAAAGCTTCATGGTGGGAGCCCCAATGCCCCCAAGTGCCTTCATCGTTTCTCGAGCTTGTTCCTCAGCTTGCTTTTTGTCATCAGCGCCGAACTCCACCATCAACCAGCCCTTGCCATCAGGGAGAATTGATAGATCGTCCTGTTGCGGCATATGTTTTTTCTTTACATTGCCAATCAGGAATTCATCTATTCCTTCAAAACCAATTGGTCCGTACTTCAGAATTTCTGGAATATGGTCTCCAGCTTCGTAAATACTGGGATAGCCGAGCACGAGCATAACGCGCTTGGGACGGCTATCGACGAGGCGCACTTTGGCTTCAAGAATTGTGACGCAGGTGCCTTCACTGCCGACCAAAGCTCGCGCGACGTTGAAGCGCCCATGGTCATCCGGCAGCAACTGATCAAGGTTGTAGCCAGACACCCGGCGCGGAATGTGCGGATATTTTTCATTGATCAGCTTTGCGTATCGTGTGCGGAGAGCTTTCAGCTGCGCATAAATGTTGCCAGTCCGCCCACCCTGCTTGATCTGTTGTTCCAGTTCTTTGTCATCCATTTCTCCAACGGTCATCCGCGTCCCGTCATACAGAGCGATATCCATTGCGAGCAGATTGTCAGCAGCTTTGCCAGCCATTTGCGCGTGGGCGCCGCAGGAGTTATTGCCCAGCATGCCGCCAAAGGTGCAGTGATTGTGAGTTGCGGGGTCAGGCCCCCATGTTAACGTGTGTGGTTTGGCGGCATTACGCAGAGTGTCACAAATAGTTCCGGGCTGCACCCGTGCATATTTTTCGCCAGGATTGAGTTCAAGAATATTGTGCAGGTATTTTGACCAATCAATGACTACGGCGACGTTACAGCATTGCCCCGCGAGACTAGTACCGCCTCCTCGGGAAAGAATCGGCGCTCCGAATTTGCGGCAAGCAGCAATCGTATGGACAACATCATCCACAGATTTGGGAATGACCACGCCGATTGGCGGCTGACGATAGTTAGAACCGTCCGTGGCGTAAAGCGCCTTGCTTCCAGCATCAAAACGGACCTCGCCGGAAATCATCCGACGCAGCTCCGCTTCCAATCCTTTCGCATCAACTTCCCGCGATTGATTCCGCCAGGATTGTTTCAATTCCTCTGGTGAGACAAGTGTGGCCCGATCTGCAGACATCATCTTCTCCTTTTCAAGCGGCAAAGCGCTGGGCATCAGGTTGCTTAAATTCCATGCCCATTCCCGGACGTGATAGGTCCGGCCGAAGCTCGCCATTTATAGGGGCGGGTACGCCGTCAAAAAACATCTGTTCAATACGAACGTGATCATGGAAATATTCAAGATGTCGCAAAGGCGTTACGGCGCAACCTACGTGCATGTGTAGCGCTGGAGCCGTATGCCCGGAAAGAGGCACATGGTGCGCCTGGCACAGCGCGGCTACCTGAAGAAACCCGGTTATTCCCCCGCAACGGGTAACGTCCGCTTGCAGCACGTCAACAGCGCCTGCATCCAACATGCTGCGGAAATATCCTAAGTCATACCCATATTCGCCGGCAGCGATCTCCATAATTGTTGGCGCGCGATCTCGCAAGAGCCGTAAGCCTGCCAGATCATCGGACGAAACAGGCTCTTCAAACCACTTCACGTTAAACTCTACAAACTTGGCGGCCTGTGCTAACGCTTGTTTCCGGCTATAAGCTCCATTCGCGTCTACGTACAACTCGGTATTGGGGCCAATCGCCAGCCGGGCTGCGCGGACTCTCCCTATATCTGCTTCTGCATCGCGTCCGATTTTCATCTTTACGCGAGGAATGCCTTGTTCCATCCAGCCCTGAAATTGTTTTTGCAGTTGCTCATTTGAATAGGAAGTAAAGCCGCCGCTGCCGTAAACCGGCACAGACTTACGCACAGCGCCTAAAAGTGTGACTAAAGGAAGCTGCAAAAGCCGGGCTTTTAAATCCCAAAGCGCGGTATCAACCGCCGAGATTGCCATGGACGAAATTCCCGGACGCCCAAGATTGCGAATCCGGCGCACCATGGCCATCCAGCAGGCGCTTGTCTCCATTGCGTCACGGCCTCTCATCACCTCGGCTAGCAAATCCTGAATGAGCGTGGCAGTCGCAGAATCAGCATATGTGTAGCCCAAGCCAACTTCATTCCCAGCCTCAGCCTGGACCAGCACAAGGGTTGTGCTGTTCCACTCCAAAGTGCCATCGGATTCAGGGAAGTCGGTGGGAACTTTATAACTCGAAGTTTTAATTTGTTTGATCGGTACAGCAGTGCTTAACGTGGGAGACCCCCTTAATAGAATTGCTTGCACAAATGTGGCGAATGCCGCAATTATTCGCGGCTTTTGCCAATCAAGCCTATGAATACAAAGATGATGGTTTTCAGGGAAGAGATAGCTTCATAAAAATCTGCAATGTTCACGAATCAAATACGCAGTGGCGCTTGAAGCAAACCACTGGTAAAACGAGCAGCAAAGAAAAGCGCGCGTTTCTTGTTCAGAAAACTATTTTTTTGAGTGGACAACTGAGTTACGCATCGCATCACAATTTGGTTAAGGCTTGTTCCGCCAGCGAGAATTGATTCAAGACAATGCGAAGCCGGGCGAACCTTGGAGTCGGGGAGGAATAACTGTGAAACGTGAAACTGTCGTCATCACTGGAGCATCCGCAGGCTTAGGACGCGCCGCAGCGCGGGAATTTGGCCGCCATGGCGCAAAAGTCGGATTGCTGGCGCGCGGGGTTGAAGGGCTGGAAGGCGCAAAACGCGAAATTGAGTCCATGGGGGGCACCGCGCTTGCTATCCCAACGGATGTTGCCGATTCCCAAGCCGTAGAGCGTGCAGCAGCATTGGTGGAAGAGCGCCTTGGGCCGATTAATATTTGGGTGAATAACGCGATGACGTCGGTTTTTTCGCCAGTCAAGCAGATGAAAGCGGAAGAATACAAACGAGTCACTGAAGTTACCTATCTGGGTGTTGTTTACGGTACTCTGGCCGCGTTGAAGCGCATGCTACCGCGCAACTCAGGCACGATTGTCCAGGTGGGCTCGGCGCTGGCGTATCGGAGCATTCCGCTGCAATCCGCTTATTGTGCAGCCAAGCACGCCATTTCTGGATTCACAGATTCTCTGCGTTCTGAACTGATTCACGATAAAAGCAAGATTCGGCTGACCATGGTGCAAATGCCGGCGCTCAACACCACACAGTTTGGCTGGGTCAAGAGTCGATTGAAGAACAAGGCGAAACCGGTTCCTCCTATATTTCAACCCGAGGTAGGCGCGCGCGCCATTTATTGGGCGGCCCATCACCGGCGTCGGGAGTTATATGTTGGCTGGCCGACGGTGGAAGCGATTGTTGGCAACAAAGTTACGCCAGGCTTTCTGGATCACTATCTTGCGCGAAATGGTTTTTCGGCACAGCAGACTTCCGAGCCGGAAGATCCGAACCGTCCTAATAATCTTTGGGAGCCTCTCCCCGGCGACCATGGCGCTCATGGAACATTTGACGCGCTGGCACACGAAAAAAGCTGGGAGCTTAGGACTACTCTGAACCGGCTCTGGATCGGGGCAGGGTTAGGGATTACTGCTGCTGGAATATTTCTTCTTGCCCGGCATACGCACGAACAGGAGCCATCGGAAATTGAGCCTTTTGAACAGCCAATCCGTACTCCAAATGTGGCCGTTCGTTAGATAGCTAGATAAGGATAAGGGCACTGGTGCGTTCAGTCTGATGGTTGAGCTGTGCGCCCGGGTTTTTCTGTCAATCCTTTCCGTTTCTTCAAAATGCCAGAAATCTTTAGAAAAAAGATGCGTTGCAAAGATCCTTTTGCTTTAGTAAAGCGAGTAGCCAAGGCAGGCTGGTACTTTGGTTCTGTCCTGCTTGCATCCTGAGCAGCCTTGGGACGTGGAATGTAATCGTCAAATCCGCGTTCCAAAGATTTCTGTAAGGCCATAATTGTTTCCAGAGAATAAGTTACTTTCTCCGGAGGAGGAGCAGAGTCGGCTTGATCGCAACTTTTGTTGATGATTTTCTTCCAAGCAAACATTTGCTCCTCCCAACCCAGTTTTTAAAGTACAGTTTAACGTAGTACCCTCTGAGAGTTGTTCAATATAAATTTATTGTCCGCGCAAGACTCCAGGTTCACCCAAACCCATTTGGATATCACTTGTCCTTCTGCCTCTAATTCCCAGTCCCATCACCTGACGGCCAGCTACCCCATTGATCATGAGAGCAGTGGCTGCATACCAGGCGATGATCGCGGAAACAATGAACAACCAGCCTGCGAGCATACGCAGACCTTCTACGCCCACCAATTCAGCGATGGCCGCAATGGTTGAACCTCCGGCCAGGAATCCAAGAACAGTTGCGACGACTGATGATTCGCGCGACGCGGCGGCCATGCCTGCCCAGGTGATCGCTGCCAGAACGATGAACCAGAAACCCAATGCCTGGAACGCTGCGCCATTTGTAGGAACTGTAACTTTTCCAATCCCCACCAGGATCTGCAATATTCCAAAGGCCATCCAGAATGAACCCCACGTGCCGTGCATGGCAGTGGCTACGCCGTCACGGGCCTTAAAGGCCCACATGCCGGCCAGGAATTGTGCAAGGCCGCCAAAAAATGCGGCAAATGGCCAAAGCACCATGTCTGTTTGAGAAGTTCCAAACCAATGCGCCATGTGCGCAGCCACCATAAACGTGGCGCCGGCAAAGCCGTATAAACCGAGAATAGAAGGCGCTGCAAGCGGCTGAAGCCATATATTTGTCTGTGGCACAAGCTCCTGTTGCTCCAGTCTCGGTGGCATTTGCCGAACTGTATTGATTGGATTAATCGGATTAATTGGATTAGTACTCATTGCCAAACTCCTTTCTGCTGTTACGAGAAACACACAAGTCCCCGCGCGTCTCTAACCCCAAACCTAGGCGCGAGCGCAAGTTGATTCAATATGGATCAGCTGCGGGGGATTTTTGTCCTATTTAAGACGGAAGCGGCAGTTTGCCTGCGGGTTGTCTTGGTTATATCGTGCTACGATGATTATCTTTTTAGGGCCTGACTTTGATGTTCAGCAGTACTCAAACTTATAACCTATTCAGTGCTGAACAAGACAGGACGACAATTATTTTCTTGCGCTCAATTTGGCATTTCACATATTGGCAACCTTCTCTTGCAGCTTAAAGTCTGAGTAAAGGGTTGGCTTTTCTGCCAGCGTTGAATTCCTTCCCAAGAGGTTCTAATGTCCAACCATTTCTTCAATGAATGGCCGGTCTTCAAACAAATCCGTTCAGGAGCATGGAGAGGCACCGGCAGTGAGGTGATGAGCGAGGATACAAAGCGGCTTGCTCCTAAAAATCAAGGAACTGAAGTGAGCCGCTCGATTTGCCCGTACTGCGGCGTTGGGTGTGGACAATTGATTTTTCACAAGGAAGGCAAGCTGGTCTCAATCGAAGGCGATCCTGATTCCCCTATCTCTCGGGGACGATTGTGTCCCAAAGGTTCAGATACTTACCAGTTGCACACTCATCCCGGTCGCCTTACCAAGGTGAAATATCGCCGTCCTTTTTCCCGAAAGTGGGAAGAGATTTCGCTTGAAGCGGCAATGGACATGATTGCCGAACGCGTCTGGGAGACGCGAGAACGGACGTTTGTGGAGCAGCAAGACGGCGCTACAGTGATGCACACGCTGGGAATGGCGCATCTTGGCGGCGCGACGCTGGACGTGGAAGAAAATTATCTGATCCGCAAGATGTTCACTGGCGGGCTGGGCATGAATTGCATCAGCAATCAGGCCCGAATATGACATAGCTCAACTGTGCCCGGTCTGGGCACATCATTCGGCCGTGGCGGAGCCACCACTGCACAGCAAGACCTGATCAATGCTGATGCAATTCTGATCATGGGATCTAACATGGCAGAAAACCATCCTGTAGGGTTCCAATGGGTGATGGAGGCCAGGGAAAAAAACCAGGCTAAGATCATTCATGTTGATCCACGTTTCACCCGGACTTCTGCAATGGCTGATATCTGGGTGCCTTTGCGCGCTGGTGCCGATGTGCTGTTCCTGGGCGCGCTTATCAATTATGTGCTGACCGAAGGTAAAGATTTTCGCGAGTATGTAGTTGCCTATACCAATGCATCAACGATTTTGCGCGAAGATTTTCGTGATACGGAAGACCTCGGTGGTTTCTTTTCAGGTTGGGACCCTGAGAAGAAGAAATACCATCCCAAGACCTGGCTTTACCAGGGATCGCCTGAAAAGGAGGCAGGAAGCGGGCATGAAGAGCATGGCGGTGGTCACGGGAAAGATCGGGGCGGGGAAGCCGGCGATCCGGGAGAACATGAATCTGATCCCACATTGCAGCATCCGCGCTGCGTTTATCAGGTCTTAAAGAAACATTTTTCACGCTATACGCCTGAGATGGTTGAGCAGCATTGCGGTGTTCCTAAAGACCTGTTTTTCAAGGTGGCAGAAGCCTATTGCTCGGCCTCAGGTCCGGAGAAAACTGGCGCTGTTTGTTACGCCGTGGGATGGACGCAACACTCAAATGGCGTACAGATCATTCGCGCCGCCTCAATCCTGCAACTGTTGTTGGGGAATATGGGACGGCCGGGCGGCGGGATTCTTGCATTGCGTGGCCACGCTTCCATCCAGGGATCAACGGACGTGGCTACTCTGTATGACATTTTACCCGGCTATCTTCCTACGCCAATGTTCAATAAAGATGCAGACAGCCTGAAGGATTACATCAACAAACATCGGTGCCACACTGGCTGGTGGGCCAACTTTGATAAGTACATTATCAGCTTTCTCAAGGCATATTACGGCGAGGCGGCCAACAAAGAAAACGACTTTAGGTTTAATTGGCTACCGCGCGTGACGGGTGACCACTCGGAGTTCGGTTTCTGGCTCGACATGGCGGATGGAAAACTTGAAGGCCTATTCATCATGGGCCAGAACCCGGCGGTTGGCGCACCTAACGGACGGTTGGAACGCAAAGCGCTGGCCAAGCTCAAATGGCTTGTTGTGCGCGACATGGTGGAAGTTGAATCGGCATCGTTCTGGTATAACTCGCCAGAGGTCGAGCGAGGAGAACTTGATCCAGATACCATCGCAACAGAAGTTTTCCTGATGCCTGCCGCGGGCAGCGCGGAAAAAAACGGGACCTTCGTCAATACACAGCGTCTCCTGCAGTTCCACAATAAAGGCCCGGAACCGATTGGCGACTCGCGCAGTGAGACGTGGTTCATGTATCACCTTGGCCGCAGATTGAAAGCAAAGGCCGCTAAAGATCCATCGCCGCGAAATGCGCCACTCAACGCGCTTACGTGGGATTACTCCACTGAAGGCGCAATCGCAGAGCCCAGCGCAGAAGAAGTGATGATGGAGATCAACGGATGGACTGTGGCCGATCATAAGCTGGTTGGCGGGTACAGAGACTTAAAGGCTAACGGGTCTACTGCGAGTGGCGCATGGATCTACTCCGGTTGTTTCCCAGATAAAAATAAGAACAAAGCAAACATGCGTGAGCCACATGGTTTGTATGGACATGGCTGGGGCTATGCCTGGCCATCTGACCGGCGCATTATTTACAACCGGGCCTCTGCACGGCCTGATGGCAAACCATGGAGTGAGCGCAAGAAACTGGTTTGGTGGGACGAGAACAAAAAAGAGTGGACAGGACTGGATACACCGGATTTCACAAAAGACAAAGCGCCGGATTACAAGCCCGAACCTGGAGCGGAAGGGGATGCCGCCCTTGGCGGAGACAAGCCGTTCATTATGCACCCTGACGGCGTAGGTTGGATTTACGTCAGCAGCGGACTAAAAGATGGTCCTTTGCCCACGCACTACGAACCATTGGAATCGATGTTTTCCAATCCGCTCTATCCCAATTGCGATATAAACCCGGCGGCTCTCAAGCATGAACGTCCGGATAATCCGTACGCATCATTTAACGACCCTCGGTTCCCGTACGTGCTTACCACCTACCGCTTAACCGAGCATCACACGGCTGGCGGCATGTCGCGCACGCTCAGCCATCTGGCGGAGTTGCAGCCGGAATTGTTCTGTGAAGTTTCTCCTGTGCTGGCAGCAGAGCTTGGTTTGCATCATGGTGAGTACGCAACCATCACCACGGTGCGCGGCATTGTGGAAGCGCGGGTAATGGTCACTGATCGCATTAAGCCGCTTCAGGTTGCCGGCCGCACGGTTCACCAAATAGCACTTCCTTACCATTATGGAACGAATGGTCTTGTGAAAGGCGACGTTGTGAATGATTTGTTGGTCATTTCTGAAGAACCAAACGTGCGCATCATGGAAACCAAAGCATTGTTGTGTGATATCCGTCCGGGCCGCAGGGCACAGGGCAAACGAGCATTGGCAGAACTGAAATCGAAATTGGAGCAAGCGGCATGAGCATGGGAAATGGATTGCCGGAAGTGAATGGGCATCGAACAACAGCGTTTCTTACCGATTCAACGTTGTGCATTGGCTGCAAAGCGTGCGAGGTTGCGTGCAAAGAGTGGAATGGAATTGATGCCGATGGTTTGGAATGGTCCGGCCACTCGTATGACAACACCGGAGCGGTCGGAGCTTCAACCTGGCGGCACGTCAAGTTTGTAGAGCACGAGCCAATCGCAGGCTTGGGCGGCAATGCCGCCGACCTGAATTCGTGGGCCTTTTCTTCAGATGTCTGCAAGCATTGTGAAGTGGCGGGATGCCTTGAAGCATGTCCCACAGGCGCAATCGTGCGCACAGAATTTGGCGGCGTTTACGTGCAGCCGGATGTATGCAATGGCTGCGCCTACTGCGTAGTAGCTTGTCCATTCGGCGTAGTGCAAAAAAATAAAGACGATGGACGAGCTTTCAAATGCACCTTCTGCTATGACCGCCAGAAGGATGGCCTAAAGCCGGCGTGTGCTAAAGCGTGTCCAACGGAATCGATTCAATTCGGTGAGATTGAATCTCTGCGTCTTGATGCTCAGGAAAGGTTGCGTGAGCTACATAGCCGGGGAATGACAGATGCCCAACTTTACGATCCCAAGGAAACCAGCGTTGGTGGTATCCATGCCTTTTTCATCGTGCGCGGCGATCCGAAACAATACAACCTTCCTCCGAAACCAGAAGTTCCGACCGTCTACCTGCGCGATGGCTGGAAGGCTTCAGCGATTGGATCGGGACTACTTGTAGCCGGAGCGCTGCTTGCCTTCTTAAGTTCACCTGGCAAAGGAAGGAGTGGACGCCGATGAGTGCCGATCCTCTAATTAGCCATCAGCCACGCACGCCCGATGCCGCCAGCGAAGCACGACTGTTAGAGATCCGCAGAGAGGCGGAACGACAAGGAAAAGTTAAAGATCACGGCATTCATCCTCAAGGCGCGCCGTTTCCTGTTGCGTCTCCTGAAACCGGCTACTACGGTATCCATCTTCTGAAAGAGCCGCAGTGGACCCCTGACATTCCTTTGTATTTTTTTACTGGAGGAGCAGCAGGCTCGGCGGCGGTGATCGGCGCCATGGCAGATTGGATTGGCAACGATCCTGAGTTGGCCCGCAGCGCCCGCTGGATCGCTTTTGGCGGCGTGCTCGTATCAAGCGCGTTGCTGGTTCACGATTTAGGCAAGCCTGAGCGGTTCATGAACATGCTGCGCGTCTTCAAAATCCAAAGTCCAATGTCAGTAGGCGCATGGACACTGGCCGCATTCGGCGGGAGCGCCACAGCTTCACTCTTTGCCAAAGCTGCTGAACGGCGTTTCGGCAGCAGATTTCCTGTAAACGTAATTGGCAATATGGGCCAATTTTTTTCTGCGTTGCTGGGCCTTCCACTGCACAATTACACCGGCGTGCTGATTGGAGCTACCGCGATTCCGGTATGGAACAAGAATATTCAGACGTTGCCGATTCACTTTGGCGCTTCAGGAGTGCAGGCCGGTGTCTCTTTGCTTGAACTGATGGGGCACAGCAACAGCCGCGCACTCAACCTGCTGGGTATTGGCAGCGCACTCTGGGAAAGCTGGGAAGGCGCTCACCTGGAAACGCGCGGTGGAGAGGAATTAAGGCCGCTCAAGCGTGGCTTGAGTGGATGGACTACCCGTGCTGGTGGATTGCTTTCTGGACCAGGTGCGCTGGTATTGCGTTTGCTGGCTTCCGCCACGAATGGAACCAAATCCCAAAATCTTCGCCGAGCCGCCGCCACTTGCGGCGTGCTGGGATCACTTCTTACTCGCTTCGGGTGGGTCGGCGCGGGGAGTGCTTCCGCGCGAGATTGGCGCCTACCACTGGAGATCCCGGAGAGCCATGCGACTGAAGATAATGCTGGTGAAAACAAACAAGCGGCATCCGATTCGGTGCACGTCCGCGCATCATAAGGATCAAGCAAGGCGACAGAATTATTCTTGGCTTTTACTCCAATTTCGCTACCTGCTAGGCCTTGGCTATGCCTTCCTTCCTGGGAGATCCGCGGCAGAGCTCGATTCATATAAATAGAAGGAATGATGTTCAATTCCAATTTTGAAGATCTCTTTAGTACTGCCCAGAACTATAATTAGCGACGCTTTTTGCAAGCTGCCCCACTACTCCACGCAGCATAGAAGCAATCCAGATAGAAAGGGAAGCGTCATGATCTTCGCGGGAAAATCAACAAATGGAAATCTATCATTACGGTTGGTCTGGATCGTTGCGATGGCTTGTGTTCTGACGGCGGTTGCAAGCAGTGCGATGGCACAATCGAGCCCTTTGGCAATCACTGAAGACGGAATCTTTCGTGGTGAAGCGACACCCACCGTGAACGAATTTCTGGGAATCCGTTATGCGCAGGCCCCGGTAGGAGATCTTCGCTGGAGACCACCACGCCGGCCAGAGCGCGCACAGGGTATCCAGGATGCAACGCAGTTTGGCAATCATTGTCCTCAGCCGGCCTCGCCATTTGGTCTTCCCAGCCTTAATGAGGATTGTCTTTTCCTCAATGTATTTACTCCTGGGCGAAAGAATTCCGGGAACGATGGGAATCGCGACCACGGCGGTCCTCTGCCAGTGATGTTCTGGATTCATGGCGGTGCGCTGGTAGTTGGCGAAAGCGATGACTACAATCCGCAGCGTTTGGTCGAGCAGGGAGTAATTGTAGTTACCATCAACTACAGGCTCGGGGCGCTGGGTTTCCTGGCTCATCCTGCATTGAGTGCAGAAGCTGCTGATCCGGACAACGACAACGATATAGATCGCGCTCCGTCTTCCGGCAATTACGGCATCATGGACCAGCAATTAGCGCTTAGATGGGTGAAACGCAACATCGCGGCATTTGGCGGAGATCCGCACAATGTGACGATCTTTGGCGAATCGGCTGGTGGGCTCAGTACCTTCAGCAATCTGGTTTCATCATCAGCCAACGGCCTGTTTGAGAGAGCGATTGTGGAAAGCGGCGCATACCGTCTTAATTTGCCAAGCCTTGCCACGGCTGAAGCACAAGGAACGGCATACGCTACGGCTGAAGGCTGCACTGACCAAACCGCTGCGTGCCTGCGAGCTCTCACTGTTGCACAAGTCCTGGCGCAGGAAAATCCTGCTGGATACGTAACAAATGTAGATGGAAGAGTGCTTCCGCAGTCCATTGATACGGCGCTTGCCAGCGGCGAGTTCAATCATGTGCCGGTGATCAATGGCAGCAATCATGACGAATGGCGGCTGTTTGTCGCTCTCAACGATGTATTTGCCGGGATTATTCCTACGCCCAGCAATTACCCGCAGGTGATCGCCGCGACGCTTGGGATTCCTGTGGCAGCAACCGGGCCGATCGTTGCACTGTATCCGCCGGGAACCACCACTGAAAGCACAGAGTTGGAACTTGGATCGCTGGGAACGGATGCAATCTTTGCATGCCCGGCACATTTTGTAGACGAGCTTACATCAAGATTTGTCCCGACGTTTGCCTACGAGTTTAATGACAAGAATGCCCCGCAGAATTTTTTGCCCTTTGCGGGTTTTCCTTATGGCGCAGCGCACGCGTCAGAACTCCAGTACCTGTTTGCTCTGCGTCCTTCTATTCCGGCGCCTCCGCTCAACGCTGACCAGCAGCAGCTCGCCGGCAATATGGTGGATTATTGGACAGCATTCGCTTCCAATGCGAATCCCAACCAACAGAGCACACCGGCTTGGCCAGCGTTCAACATCGTAGGGCAGGAGATGCAGTCATTTGTGCCGCCTACGCCACAGAACGAGACTACGTTTGCTATCGATCACAAGTGCGCGTTTTGGGATGCAGCTTCAGGCAGAGTACTGCCTTAAATCATGAATTGACTTTGTATTTTCAGCGCGCGGATAGTTGACCCCGATCAGTTTCGCCAATCCAGATTTCCAGGATCGCTTGGAAATGTCTTTCCTACGCAATCTCTCGCACAGATTTCTGGAATGAGGCTGCGGCAGTGGCCAGGAGCATTGCCACACCTGCGAACAAAAATGTGAATTTCAGGTTCCACGCAATCATGACGCCGGCAAGAGCGAAGGAGATAGGGATAATTCCGACGCTGGCGAGCATGAGCACACTTGACACTCGTCCCCGTACCGCTGCATCGATCCGTTGCAGCACCCAGGCGCCGATATGGACATTCATGAACGCCGACAAAACGCCGACCACAGATAGCACCCCGCCAAGAGACCACACATTGCCAACGAAGCCGATGTATCCCAGGCAAGGAGACAATGCTGCTGCTACTACAAGCATCATTATGCCGCGCCTGCGAACCTTCCACACGCCTGCCAGCAACGCGCCCAACAGACTTCCTACGGCAACAGCCGACATCAAAGTTCCCAATGTTGCAGGTGAACCGAATCGAGTCTTGATCATGTAGGTGAGACCAATTGAAACCGGCCCTATAAAACAAAAATTCATAGTCATGGCCAATACCATCAATGAGCGCAGAGGCACATCTTTAATCACATAGGAAATGCCCTCTACCATCGAGTGCCATATAGCCTTATTGCCAGTCTCAGATTTAGGCGGGTCGGGCAGCTTCCAAAGTGCGCCAATGATAAACAGGAAACTGAATGCGTCTATAAAAAAGGCCCACGCCATCCCAAGGGCTTTGACCACAAATCCTGCCGGAGCTGGGCCAGCAATGCTCGTGACTTGTCCTACGGTTTGGCCGACCGAAGAAGCAGCCACCAGTTGCTCAGGCTCCACAAGAAAAGGCAAGTATGCTGACCCTGCAGGAGCGGCAAATGCATCCGCCACGCCAAAGATAATTGCCAAGACGTAGAGTTCCCACGTCTGAAGAATGTTGTACCAAATGAGAACTCCGATCATGGCCACACAGATAGTACGCGTGGTGGCTGTGGTCATCATGATTTTGCGCGCGGACACACGGTCACTCACAACGCCGCCCATTAGCATTAGCAGGGCTCTCGGAATAGAGCCTGCCGTCATAATCCCGCCCATGGCCGCAGCCGATCCCGTATGCTGTAAGATCAGCCACGGTAACGCCACTATGTAGAACTGATCGCCGAAAAGCGAGATTGAGGCGCCGATCAGCCAAAGGCGATAGCGAGGATTGCGCAGCGGATGCTCAACCTTAGGGGTAGAAGCGCTCGGCGTGATTGCAGTGCCCATAAAGTCCTTTGTGCTATTGTCAGGCCTCCTGACAAAATGTACACGCAAATGTGAACTTATATTTTATTTTGGAAATGTAGCGTCGGGCGAGTTATGGTTGATTTAAAGATAATATTGGGAAGCTTATTCGGAATATCAGAATCTAAATAATTGTATTTAGCCCGGCCTACAGCAAGTCTTTTCCATTTTGGGAATCTACACTCACCGGTAAATTCATAGAAAGCTGAGGTAATCTTGCAAAAAATCTTAGCGGCCGTCATGCAAAAGCCGTTTCTCCCTATTGAGGTACGCGAGTTTGAAGAGCCAGAACTGGAAATGAATTCAGCGATGATGGATGTTCGCTTAAGTGAAGTTTGTGGCACGGATATCCACTTGCATGCCGGCCATCTGGCTGATGTTCCTTATCCGATCATTCCAGGGCACGTCTCCGTGGGAGTTCTAAGCAAAATACGCGGCAATTTAGTTGACTCAGAGGAGCGCAAGTTTCGCGAGGGAGATGAAGTCACGTTTCTTGATGTTCATGGAACTTGCGGTGTGTGTTGGTATTGCTCCGTAGCAAAAGCAAGTACGCGCTGCCCTGAGAGAAAAGTTTACGGGGTTACATATGGAGTAAGGGATGGCCTCGCCGGAGGCTGGGCACAATCGATTTATCTTAAGCCGAATACACGCTGCTTAAGCCTGAGTGGTGTGGATCCGCAAAGATTCATGGCGGGTGGTTGTTCACTGCCTACAGCAGTGCATGCAGTGGAGCGCGCGGAGATATCACTCGGGGACATGGTATTGATACTCGGGAGTGGGCCCGTTGGTTTATCCGCCATTATTTGTGCATTGCTGCGCGGTGCACATCGTGTTTTTTGCATTGGAGCGCCGGAAACTCGTCTGCAGGTCGCCAGGCAAGTAGGAGCGCATAAAACCAAGGACTTCTCAACTTGTACAGAGGCCGAAAGATTGGAGTGGATCCGTGATCTTACTGAAGGAAGAGGAGCGGACGTGACAATCGAAGCCACCGGCAATCCTAGTGCTGCAGTAGATGCAATGCGGTATACGCGTGATGCAGGACGAGTGGTGATTGTTGGTCAATATACAAATGTAGGCGACGTAAGTTTCAACCCACATTTGGACTTGAACAAAAAGCACCTCGATGTGCGTGGCTGTTGGGGCGCTGACTTTTCACACTTTTACAAATCCGTGCGGATGATGACAGATCCCTCACGTTCCGCTGCATGGTCATCGATTCCTTTGAAAGTTTATGGCCTGAACGAAGTAAATGCAGCTATGGAGAATGTAATTGCGGGTACTGAGTTCAAAAGCTTAATTAATCCAAAATTGAGTTAAAGACGAGGTTTCAAAAGAGAACCAGGACAAGAATCGGTACCATCCTATCCCGAAAAGTTCGAAAAAAGATTTTCAAATCCTTTTCTGGATTGCGCCTAGCCTTTACCATGTATTAGAGAACTTTCACTCGATCTTTATAAACATGGCAATTTTTTCATTATGGTCTAATAAGCTACTTCATCACTATCTACCAGGATTACATAAAACAAGTGCCTCGCATATGACACTGTGAATCAGTAATATGTATTCAACGATCTTTCCATTCCGAGAGCTGGATTCTTGTAAAAATCAGCCAAGAAGGCCTTTAGAATAAGTGTCCTTAAAACGGGTGGGTGACGCAAGCAGGTCATAAAATCAGGCTCAGACTTGTACGTTTTTGGTCCGCCTCCATCATGGCCAAAATATTTTCATCTCCCAATCAGGGAGCTCTGAGTTTGAGCTATTAAAATATTAGAGTCTTCACAAAAAAATTAGAGCTTTATAACAATGTCTCCTGAAAGAACTGTATTGAAAAAAGATCAGACGGAAGAAGAGCGGGAATTGCTACGTCTTCTGCTGGAGAAAGAAGGTCTTGATTTACAGGATTGGGAAATTACCTCGGGAGAAACTCGCGAGCGGCTGCCGCTTTCCTGGGCGCAAAAGCGTCTCTGGTTTCTCGATCGTCTGCGACCGGGTAGCGACTTCTACAATGTCGTGATGGCGCTTGAGCTGCTGGGAGATTTGAATGTGCCGGCTCTCGAGCGAAGTTTCGCCGAGATTGTTCGGCGGCACGGGGCACTGCGAACCAGGTTTGTGGTTGAGGACGGCGAGCCAGTGCAGAAAGTCGAGGAATTTGTAGAGTTCCGGCTGCAACAGGTGGATTTACGTGATCAAGAGAACACTGAAATTAGAAAGAAACAGGCGCTGGAGATCATGGCGCAGGAAACAGCAAAACCATTTGATCTGGGAATCGCACCTTTATTGCGCGGAGTGCTGATCTGGTTCGACGAGCGCGAATACATTCTGATATTGAGCATGCACCACATCGTAGTGGATGAGTGGTCAATGGGAGTGTTGCAGCAGGAAATGATATTGCTCTACACCGCCTATGTGCGAGGGCAAGAATCACCGCTCAAGGAGATGCCACTGCAATACGCGGAATACACGCTGTGGCAGGTGCAATGGTTCAAAGGCGAAGTTTATGCCCGTCAGATGGAGTACTGGACAAAACAGCTGGCTGGAATGCCGGAGGTTTTAAATTTACCCACGGACAAGCCGCGTCCTGCCATACCTGAACATCGTGGCAGCGTGGCGGGGGCGCTCCTCGACGGGGGCTATTGGGAAAAAATGAAGCTGTTCAGCCGGCAGGAGTCCGCCAGCGTCTTTATGACAGTGCTGACGATCTACCAGGTGCTGCTGATGAGGTATAGCGGACAGACGGACTTCGGGGTAGGAACGCCGATAACAAACCGCAGTCATGTGCGAACGGAAGGCATGATCGGATTCTGTGTGAATACCCTGATCATGCGGGCTGATCTGAGGCGCGAACCGACTTTCAGGGAAGCGCTTGCGCGAACAAGAAAAGCGACGCTGGAAGCATTCGATCATCAGGATTTGCCTCTGGAAAAGCTGGTTGAGGAATTGTCACCGGAGCGGCAGATCAGCGGCTCGCCCCTGTTTCAGGTGATGTTTACATTCATGAGTGGCAAGGCTGTACCGCTTGAACTCCCCGGCGTAGAAATGTGTGCGATTGGGCAGGAAACTCCCACCTCCAAGTACGATTTGTCGCTCTTTGCGGTCGATAGTGAAATTCCCAAACTGATGTTTAACTACGACACCGGATTGTTTGAAGCAGACACAATTGTGCGCATGCTTCATCACTTTGGGGTTTTACTTGCTTCCGGCATAACAGAACCTGAGCTTGGGATTTGGGATTTGCCAATATTAACTGAAGAGGAAACACGGCAGCTCCTGGTGGAGTGGAACCCGGCAGAGACTCAATGCGAGCGGAAGTGCGTGCATGAGTTATTTGAAGACCAGGTGGGAAGAAGCCCGCAAGCGAGAGCGATTGTGTTCGGCGATGATTCTTTAACATACGGGGAGCTGAATCGCCGAGCAAACCAGTTAGCGCGTTACCTGCGAAGTGTTGGAGTGAAGCCGGATACTCGAGTCGCGATTGGCTTAGAGCGTAGCTTGGAGATGGTGGTGGGGATGATGGCTGTCCTGAAAGCAGGCGGGGCATATGTGCCACTGGACCTCTCGTATCCCGAAGAACGCTTGCGCTTCATTTTAGAAGACAGTGCTCCGGTGGCGCTTTTGGCACGCAATGACTTGCAGGGCTTGCTGCGCGGAATTGACGAACGTGTACACGTTATCGATTTGAGCAGTGATTTTATGTTTGAGGATCTGCCGGAGACGAACCTGGATCGCGCTGAGACGGGTGTTGATCCTGAGTGCTTAGCCTGTGTGATCTACACATCGGGATCAACTGGCGAACCGAAGGGCAGTGAGATTCCGCACCGCAGTATTCCCGGATTTTTTTTAAGAACAGATTATGTCCGTTTCGATGAAGAGACAGTTCTGTTGCAGCATTCCTCAGTGAGTTGGGACCCCCTGATGCTGGAGTTGTGGCCGGCACTCTTGCGGGGCGGACGGAGCGTGCTGGCTTACCAGCGAGTGTTGAGTGCAGAAGACATTCGGAAGTATGTGCAGGAAGCCGGAGTTAATACGTTGTGGCTGACGGCGGCGCAGTTCAACGCGATTGTGGAAAGCGATGTGAGGTGTTTGGAAGGGTTGAAGTATCTGATGACCGGGGGCGAAGCGGCCTCGGTGAGGCATATCCGGCGAGTGAAAGAAGAATTGCCCGGACTGCGAGTGGTGAACGGGTATGGGCCTTCGGAGTGCACGGTGTTCAGCAGTTGCTAT
>DASTCT010000002.1:0-12706 GCA_035710845.1 Candidatus Angelobacter sp. | reverse complement strand
GTCTCCAAAATTGGTCGGAAAGGCGAGACTCGAACTCGCAAGACCATTAGGTGCTAGTTTCCAAAACTAGAGGGCTTCCGTTTACCCGCCTACTTTCCGAAATTACAATAATCCATCGTAAGCACCCATACGAATCAATCTTGCTATGCCGCCCTGAAACATCGTTCCGTGTGTTTCGTCATCTATATTTCCGATGTACTCGGGATTGTCGGCGTGCGTCATTTCGTGGTGCAAAATAATCGTTACGAAATCAATGTCTTTTCTAAAGCGATTGTCAATCAGGATTTCTTCGTCTTCGACAGAGCATTCGCCCTGCGTGCCTTCTTCTAAGTCATCGAACCTTAGATGATAGGACTTCGGAATTCGGTTTTGATAAAAACGCTCATTAAGGTGAAGGAATAGTTTCTTCAAATCCTTATTGGTCATTTGATACCGACTAGCCATAATACCTTTCTGAAGGGGCTTAATTAAGCAAAATTTCTATCTTGGATTTTTAAAATCCAATTTAAATAATTATTAAACTCTTCGTTCGTCATTTTAGACAAATGCCCTTCTGTCAAATTACATCCCCTGTGTAAAAATCCTCGGCCTTCGCCTGTAAAATGGCTGTGGTCGTAACTAGCACTAAGGCCACCTTCTTCCTTAGGTATTATAGCACCTTTGCACGCCGCGCAACGGCCTTTTTGAGTCTCCCAATCATAAAGCATTTTATCTACGCCAAAATTAGGGAGTGCGTATTTTAAAAGCCTAGATTTAGTTTTTATACCGTGTAACAAAGCAGTAAATCTAGCTCTTATACCATTCCTATTATTCCCACTTTGTCTACGTCTAAGTTTGGCCCTTCTAAATTTCCTAGAACGCCAATAACCACCGTTAGAATAGTTATTATGTTTTTCCCAAAAAGCAAAATCATTACTGCAGCCGAACTCGGACGGTAAAATACCCTTATCTATTTTTCCAGTAGGCTTATGTATAAACTCCCAAATTTCTTTGGGGCGTTGAACTTTTTTCATAGATAAGCTAACTAATCACCCCTCCCTAGGGGCCGACTAAATTATATAAGACGGCCCCTTGTACGAGCTACGTCTACTAAATAAACTTGCCACCCACCTCACGGCCCCGGTGGCCCGGAGTCTACGAAAGCGTAGACGCTCTGACTCATTATAAACTTGGGGTGAAATCGGGTATCGAACCCTGACTTGTGGTTTCACAGACCACCGTGCTGCCGTTACACTAAAATCACCGTAGAGAATAGTACCATTGCTTCTGGAATTTGTCAAGCTTTATTTTAAAAATATTACAGTTTGCTTCGGATGGCTGCGATAACCGTTTTGGCGTCCGCTGTTGCCTTGGCTTCTAGGCTGTTCAATTCGGCGTGTGCTGCGGCTAGCTTTTTAGCATTCTTGACACGTCCAAATCCAAAGCCAACTAAACCACAGGTGAACATGAGTATAAGAATTGCCAGCATTAATTCTCCTTGCCCGTGCCCTTAACGGTTGGGCCTCCCCACACGTTGTCCGTGCGTCGTTTCGGATTGTTCTGTGTACCACCCTGCTGCTCAACGCACTTCGCTACCACACCTTTGTTGGCGTTTGGGTCAACCTGCCTTACCGCTTCGGGCTTGTACTTCTTTGCGTCCGTAATAGCCGAGTCGGCATTGCAAGTCTTGCCCGCCATTTGGCGTGCGCCCGCATCTGGTTGGGCGACTACTTTTGAGCGGTTAAGATTGCCGCTGTGTGTCTTTTCAGGTACTTCCATTTTAAGCCTCTGTTACTTCTTTACTTTCTTATGCTCTACAAGACGCCCGGATAAATCCGCTGGGTCTTTACCACGATTTAGAGCGCGAACGCTTGAGTTCTGGTATTCATAAACTCTAATACCATCGGCTGCGTCGAAGGATATTCGGACTCGGCCATTAGCAAGTTTTTCGGTATTGATGATGTTGGCTTTGCTCATAAACCCATTCTCTGCCTTCGCTCTCTTGCTTCCCGCTGAAATATAGTTGTCTTCGGACTAGCCATCTCGATAGCCTCAAGGCTAATGCACACGAGACAGCGCTCAAATACTATCCTATCGGTTGGCGAATCGTCGAGGGGCCATCCGCAATCCTTACAACTTGCTTTGGTCTTTCCTGCCTCGCGGCAAAATTGCGCCCAGTTCTTAGTCTTCAGTTCTTCCCTGCGCTCGGGTGTAAGCTCTTTGGGTTCGAAGAACATTGGGCCTCCCTTCTATATATCGTACCGTCTGGGCGACTGCGCCACGGGGTGGTACGGCATGGGCGATGGCGGGTGCCGGGTATGCGTCCCGTCACGTCACGATTTTATCATTGTGTCAAATTACCCACGATAACGGTACCGTGAGCCTCTCCGGCTTAGGGGGTTGTCACGGGATATGGCATGGCGGGGATATGCAATTGATTCTAAAGTACTTAGAGAAATTGTATATTATCTGACACGGACTTTTGTCCTAGTACTCACCAGACTAACAAATCAAGAGCCAAACCGCTGCGATGCCTGTAAGTCATTCAAATCGTTGCACTTATTTCGTTGCACGAACCGTATTGTAACTGTCTATTTCAATGCGCTTTTATCGAAACAGTGTAAAATTTACACGATTATATAAAAATTACACTCTCCAAGACTTCATCTGAATTGCTCGGTCAATGGCTCGATTTGTCAATCTATGAAATAATTGGTTTGTTTTCTTATATTTACCTTAATTGGTGACAGAATCAACGGCCTTCGGCTCGCCCGAGGCAGCGTCACACAGAGGTGCTATAAATGGTTTGAGTGATACCGCCAATATCTGTTTTTTGCGTGTATTTGCTTTGTTATCAACATCTTGTGTTACATTCCACGAGTAATATGCGGTTTGACAGGCAAACTACTCGCAAATCATCGTGAGACCAGCGTCAAACGCAATAGGAACGCTCCAGACGAGCGAACGCGCCGCGATGCGGTCTCAGGTCTATGTTCGATTGGCTTGCGTAGATTGAGCCTGCTATTCTCCGCACATATGATTTATCATATTGAATACAGTATATTGTTTGTGTCACCACGGCTTCGCCTTTTATTCGCCAACGAATTCAGAGTGACAAAATTTGTCATTCATTTTCGAGGGTGTCGGCGAGCCTAAAACCTAACCGAATCGGGCATCGCGCTATTGTGTCACCATAGTGTCACCAAATTGATCGCGCTATTCTGTCACCAAAATAGTGTCACCAAGGAACGCGGGGTGTTTTTGATGTTTTTAGTCTTTAAATATCATCTAGTTTTCTTTTTTATTGATTCTAAAGGACTTATAATTGAAAGGCGAATAAATAGCGAATAATTGGCGAAACAATTATTTTAGACCCAAAAATGTCCTTCGACGACCATTCTTATAGATTTGAAATTACAACACGTTGATAATAAACAACTTAATATTTACTGTTATTTTTCTAGTTACGAGGGTGTTATTTTTCTAGTCACCTCTACAATAAATTCTATCTATATGAAATCATTGAACTTAAAATTACTTAACATAATATACCCACATCAAATCGTTGATTTCACATGTTATTGAAAACACATAAGTTATAATTAAGTGTTATTTTTCTGGTTACTAGCTATGTTATTTTTCTAGTTACCCCCTCGGCTCTGAGAGTCTGGTGACAGTATATTTGGTGACACTATAGCACGATTTTAGGCCTAATTTATTGTGTCACCACACCCAAAAAGGCGAATAATTGGCGAAGATTGCAAAATATCAAAGTGACAAAAATTGTCATTCAAAATCGCACCATTCCAAACACCCGAAATACCCCGCCTGTCGTGTCCGAACCGATTATGCCGCATATAGATGTAACTAAATTACCCGTAGAACGGTATATAATGGTATTGGAACCAAAGTACTATTGACGCAAAACTATTATCCTGATAAGCTGATGGCATGATTGAACTACCTAAACCAATCAGGCCACGCATCGCGCCGTCTGAGGTCTACATTCGCTTTGGCCGCTGGTCTGGTCGTTCTAAGAATTTTGCTACAGGCGAATACGAAAAAGGTGTATCGGTCTACCCGGCCAGATTGATAGATGGAATTGTCTATCTGTCTGACGAGATGGAAGTATGCCGCGCGGTAATAGGCAGACTCGCATTTTCAGTTACAGGCCGTCTAATAGGCTCTGGAAGCGATGGCGAGCCTGTCCTGAAGCAAGTCAAGGCTCTGCCCTACCCGATAGCTCAAGGTTCGATGCCTTGCTTCTTATCAAACGGAGACACCGACTAGGTACTAGCGAAAAGTACTATTGACTGAAAACTAGGCTTCTGATAGACTCAACACGTCAAATCGTCTCAGGACGTTAAACGAGGAAACGAATGCTATTTAGCGCCGAAAACGTCAAGGCCAAATATGCAGACAAAATCATTGCTTGTCTGGAATCTCTGCGCGAAGAATTTCGTGGTTTGGGATTCGAAGTAACCAATATTGACGATTGGTCTGACGAGGAGTACGCTTGGCAGTTTTCCGCGTCAGTCAAAAGCAATAAAGACAAAACTATCGGAGTAGACTTGTATATCACGGAAGAAAAGGTTCGGGAAGGCGAAGGATATGGTTTTGCCTTTCACCTGTCTATTATCGGCATCGGCGACGAAATTCTTGGCAATTACTCGCCTTACAACTACACCCCGCAACTGTGGTGTCGAAATTGGACAGACTTAGATGCACGCATGGAAATGCTTTCTGGAATCACGCTTGGCGAGGACACGGTAAGCAGCATTATCGAATACGCGGGATTGTAGTCCGACGAGCCGAATAAATCGCTCTAATAGGCTCTAATGCCTAACAAATCCACAATAGGAGACAATCAGATGGCACGTAAAAACCACTATACTAAACGAGCCTTAGAGATTTATGGAATTAAAACTCCCAAGAGCAAGGTTATTACAGAACACACACCCGGCCCTTGGGTTTCGAACTGGAGCACACGGACTAATAACGAACTTAAACGAGGTTGGTTTGTGGAATCTGAATTGCCTTCCGATTCAGACACCTATGGAGTTATAGCAGAGTTGCCGGACGGACGTGAAAACACAGAGGCCAATGCCCGCCTTATCGCTGCAGCACCCGAATTGCTAGCAGAAGCTAAAGAACTACTCCGTAATGCAAGGTTCGAGGACGGTCAGGGAATCATTTTGACGCAAGATGCGGAAGCTTTAGAAGCCGCAATCGCAAAAGCGGAAGGCAAATAGTACTATTGAAATTGAACCTTTCGTACTATTGGTTCTATTCTGATGCTGTGATAGGATGATTACATGAAAGCAATATACGACATCTTCCACGTTCTTCTGCCATCCGGCGAATATCGCAACGTCTACGGCGAACCTGTCGTAGTCAAGGAACAACCGTCATGCGTCCTTAAGACGATAGGCGCGATTGAGCGCAACGGTAGATTTTGGACAGCAACGCGGTTCGAGCGTACGGACGCCATGCACGATAGCCGCGAAGTCTATCGGTTTATCAGCGCATACAATTTCGCTCGCAAGCGTGACGCGCTGCAATATATCACGGAAGGGTAGTACCAGTCAGAATGTATCTTTCGTACTATTGGTTCTAATCTTGAACTAAGGTAGACTCGTTATATGAATCGCAAGGAAATAGTTCTCTACGGAATCCCGAAAGGCTCTACAGAGCGATACGACGAGGTTCTATTGCTCACAAACGGGACGCCGGAAACAATCGAAAAGGTAAAAGCACTAGCCTCTAAAGACGGCTTCCATTCGTTTCGAGTCGCAACCATTGACCTAACCACGCCGCCAGATTTTTCTAAAACAATCAACGGAAAGAAAAAACAATGAAAGCCATACTAACCGATAGCGGGTGTACTCTATATCGTGAACTGGGAGACAAAGCTATTAGCCATGAGAGTACCGTAGGCTATTATATGAAACGGTTACTCAACGCGCAAGGTTATCATTTTGTCCGCATCAATCCATCGAAGCACGGCCTTACGTCTTGCACGCTTGGCTTAGCGGACAAGAAACGCAACATATGGTTGTGGCATGAACGCTACGCAATTGAAAACGCCGCGTCTGTATTCAATAAAGATAAAGAAGTGTTTTTCATGCGAGCGGAGGACTAATGCGCGTACTAATCTCTTTCGCCGCTCTAGCCGTAACCGTCTTATTGGCGTATTTCGTCCAATCCAGCGCGCCTGTAATCGAAAATTTTCTACGGAGGCTTTAGTACTAATCAGAATGTGTCTTTAGTACTATTGGTTCTATTCTGGAAGTCTGTTAGGATGACGGTATGAAGAAATGGTCTATTGAATGGCTTAAGGCTAGCACAACCGAGCAATTGAAAATTGCCTTAGACCAAGCGGAAGGGAATTGCGTTTACTGCGGCGATACTCGCAAGAATAGCCCGAAGTATTTTCGATGGGCTAAGAGAGCGGACGCTGTACGTCAAGAATTGGAGCTAAGGTCGTGAAACTCGCCAAGAAAGACGTTGAGCAATTTTTGGATTTGTTCTACGACAAGATTGTTTATATTAAGGCTAGTCATCCTAACGCGCCGGAAACTAACATATTTTGGCTAGCTAGCTGTACTGCCCTTGAACATCTCGCCTTGCGAAAAAGACAGGCGCGACGCGCAAAAATCTACAAATTCCAACAGGAATTGTGCGCTTCGACAGTGTTCGAAAAGAATACGGCCAATAGCCCGAAGAACGAAAAGCGTGATTGTACCGTCCGCGCCTTGAGTCTAGCCGCTAGCATACCTTATGAGCAAGCGCACGATACGATGGCGATGCTAGGCCGTAAACCGGGTAAGGGTTTTGTTTTCGAGGAGTTTGTTAATTACATGCGTACATCCAATGCGTCAATAAACGGCTTGTCGCTTCGGCGCGTGTATTCTTCTGGAGTCTGGTATCCTACGTTCGGTGAGCTAGTCAACGCGTGTAAGCGCGGCGAAATATCCGGGCGATGGATAATCCGGGTATCAGGTCACGTCTTCGCGGTTGTGGATAACAAAATAATGGATTCGTTTGCGGACGTTCCGCGCCGCCGTATTAAGGCTATTTATAAGTTCCAGCCTATTGGTACTGGTCAAAATGAATCGTTAGTACTATAGGTTCTAATTTCGATTCGTGATAGTCTCGTATTCATGGAGGCAATACAGAGACACCGAAACAATCGCCTTACATATTTTGTCGTCGCGAATCCCCAAGCCGGGTTGTGATAATGATGCCGTCAACATCCGCGCCAGACGAGATTGAAACATACGGCGAGTCAAAGGGATTTTTTGCCGCTATAGGGCCGTTTAAGACGCGCTTCGCGGCGGAGATAATGGCGGAGTACGGTGAAAACAATCCGCACATGACGCATGTCGATGACGTAGAAGCCATCGCCAAGCGGTACCTTGCGCTTGCAGATGACGATATCGAAAAGGCTTCTAGCGACGAATCAACAGGCGAGGAGGCAAGTTGGGAAGTTTGCGCCGATACTTGCCAGATGTTTGACAATGTAAAGCATATGGCATGGTTTTGCGAAGCGGTCGCTCTGCTTTTGTTTGAAAATTCAAACTAGGTTGAATTAACGTAGTAATTCTAGTGCGGAGCCAGCACTCTAAACACGGTGAAAGGACAACATGGCACTCACAGATACTGAAAAAATCCTTATCAAAATGCTGAAGGAAAATACAGGCCGCGCGATGTGCGATTCAGGCAGCGCGTATGGCCGTAACTGGGAAAGGAATCAGGCGCGCAAGTTTCAAAAGGAACCTAGCGCGTTATTGGACATATTCACGCATCGCGCCAGGGATTATTGGAAAGAGGATACGGTTGAATTAAGCCCCGTGGTTTCCGTTTTCCATTTTCTTTCCGAAGCTTTGGAATATTCACCGAAGATAGACAGACAATTGCAGAGTTTCGCTCGCCGCGTTGAATTTGAAAACGAACCATGGCTTAGTATCGCGGAGGCATTCGCGCAGCATTATGCTGACCAGCAAGAATCTAAACCGCCTGTTAATACCGTTAACACATACAACGGCGAAGATTTTCTTTCGCAAGTTTTGCAGTATGTAATGGTAGGCGAAGACGAGGGCGTAGTCGTACTATCTATTCACGGCGGATGCGATGTACGCGGAGGCTACACTAAGCCGCGCGTTTTTCGTTACTCTACAGATTGGTATCCCTCAATTTTTGACAATGCTCGCGCTTCTATCATTTGTACAGGGGAAAAGCGCCACGGGTGGAGTATTGAGCCGGGATACTCGCAGTCATTCTCCGATGAACCAGACCTTAAAGATATCCCGAACAAAATACTAGCACAAGGCGAGCAACCGGAAATCGGCAAGTTGTGCGCTCGCGAAGATGATAGCGAAGCGTATTGTCCGGTTTGCGCGGCAAAATTAGAAGCAAGCATGTAGTTTGCAGCGATTGACTATTCGTAGTTAATGAAGTAATCAAAACGGCACGCTACCGTTACAGCGGAGGGATATATGACAAGTACACTCGTTAGCGCAATATCAAGAGCAATTCAGGCACGTAAGAATTGTCAAGAATCTAACAATACAGAATGGTTTGATAAATGGAGCGAAAGAATTAATCAGTTTGTCAAGCTACTGCCATCTGGAGCGGGAATAGACCACGGAACAAGTATTGATGTAGACGCGTCGCACGCCAGTAAGATTGTACTCTATGCGGATTTTCATCACATGAACGAAAACGGGTTTTATGACGGCTGGACAAGCCATAAAATTATAGTCACGCCTGCTTTTAGTGGCATCAATCTGCGAATTACTGGACGTAACCGCAACGATATTTTATCTTACCTGTACCAGACGTACGAATACACATTAACGCGTGCTGTAGAATTAAGCGCGGATGGAAAATACACGATTATTAGGTAAAGTTAATACAAAATAGGAGCGATAACGATGCGATACGAAATTAAAAACAGATGGGACGGCAAAACGATTTATGCAGACGAGGCGGAAAGCCTCGTGGCGTTAGTTTCCGCTGCAGTTAAAGCAGGCGCGAACTTGTCCAGCGCGAACTTGCGCAGAGCGGACTTGTACGGCGCGAACTTGCGCAGAGCGGACTTGTACGGCGCGGACTTGCGCAGCGCGGACTTGTACGGCGCGGACTTGTACGGCGCGAACTTGTACGGCGCGAACTTGCGCAGCGCGAACTTGTCCGGCGCGGACTTGCGCAGCGCGAACTTGCGCAGCGCGGACTTGCACGGCGCGAACTTGCGCAGCGCGAACGGTCTTTACCCCATTGTGCCGGAGGTAGGCGCATTCATCGGATTCAAAAAGCTATCCAATGGCGTTATCGCCAAACTGCAGATACCAGAAGATGCCGAACGTGTAGGCGGATTCATCGGCAGAAAATGCCGCGCATCTAAGGCTATCGTCCTAGAAGGCGAAGGTACTAGCTCACATGACGCCTTTTTCAAATACGTGCCTGGTACGGTCATCGTGCCGGATAAGTGGGACGGAGACGCGCGTGTAGAGTGCTCGCATGGCATTCATTTTTTCATTACTCGTAAAGAGGCAGAAGAATACTAGACCGAAGTAGGTGGCCGAATCCGCGTCACGATTGCGGACGGCGCAACAAACGGAGACAGCAACAATGTTTTATGTCCAGGTTTGCGTAGTAGATGAAAAAGGCGAGCAACAAACTGACGCGCTTGTGACGGAATTCGACACGCTGGAGCAAGCGTTCCAGGCACAAGCCGCGGCACACGATAACGCGTGCGCTTTAGAGCCAGATCAAACACCTGACGAAGATTGAGACGGACCGCGCAAGCCGTGAGCACGGGGACGGATGCGCGGGGGAAACGAGAAGGACGATGAAGTTAATCAATGAGGGTAATGGTTTATGGGGTATCGAACGTGATGGCGTACGTGTCGTGACTGGTGAAAGTTATCAAGTCGCGTCGAACATCGTGGAGACGGCGACGAATGGATTGCCAGATGAAGCGGACGAAGTGCGCGCGTCCATCACGGCGGAGTTGCAGTATCCGCTAGTAACGCTGGTATCGACGGAAGCGCACGCGATGCGGCCGGGGTATGAGACGCGCATCATGGTCAAGACAGAGACGCCGGACGCGTGGATTGGATGGCCTGATCCGAAGCATGAGAATAACAGCACCGTATGGAATCCGATGGTACATGAGCCGCTGACGTATCCGAAGTTTGTTTGGAGGCAGAAGGCGTCGCTGTGAACGGCGTTGTCGGCTAATCGCGTGGTTAGAGATGCGGTGACGCGATGAGTACTGAGTCTACTTGGTACGTCGCAAGCGATAGCAGCGTGCTTTGTGGCGTCAAGTTTTACCTGACCGATGACGGTTTCGCAACGGACATTCCTGATCGTGCATGGTGCGGGACAGCCATTGAAGCACGTAACCGCTGCGTTGCGGCGAATCGGGAAAGAGCGTGGCGGGATTCGCGGATTAACTGGCACTACGCACCAATAGCGACGATAGGGGAGCACCGATGGCAGCGACAGGCAAAGGGAAGGGGCAGGCAAGCGCCGATAGCAGGGCACATACGGCAGTAGAGGAACTAGAAACCATACCACAATAGGGAGGACACATGCGTACAGGTTATGTGAAGCAAAGCGATTTTGATGTGAATAGTCCAGACTTTAACCGCAGCAGAGACTATATTTTTAGTGGCAAGAAAATCACGTCTCTATTAGACTACTTTGTCGCTGCGAGCACGCCAGAGTCTTTAGCTGGAAAGTATATTCATGAAGGGAAGACTCCGTACCTTTGTAGCTGGCTCGCCTACGAAGATGGCGTCTGGCCTTGGGTTGAAATTGAAGACTTAGAAAAGTACTCTGCGCCAAACGGCAGTATTGGCGTCTACCACATCACCGGGCGACACTTTTTGCCGGGCGATACTTTGGTTTTTTGGCGGTAGGCGAATAAAAGGCAAAAACTATGAAAGTACTAGTACGACTATTGATGTCATGGCTGGCTCTTTTCGTAATAGTTGGTCTGGCTTTGATTATTTATTTTGAGTCGTCTATCGAGCGATTCTTGAAAACGTTTAAAATCTTTGGGCCGTAGAATCACGGATTTAAAAATCAATTCCGTCCGGTCGGCTTGATATATAATTTAACATATTGCGCCGACCGTCGCGGTATAAAATTTTTCTGGGCGATGCGTAACTGGCATACGTAAGTATTAGCGATTTCGTTGCAAATCGTTGCAAAAAAGGAGTAAAATGTCTGACTCAGTAGGCTACGAAAACGTCAAGTGTCATTTCAATTTTCCCGGCTGCCATAAAGACCACGCCGGGTTTGAGCGTGCCGAAGATTCCAGTCCTCGTGGGCCTTTCTTCGATGCGTGCCAGAATTGCGTAATGAAACCATATCCTCAACCGAAACAGTTTAGAGACATCAGAGAGGCAGGAGATGAGCAAAACAGTTGAAATGCAATTGATTCAGGTTAAAGATGGTACGATAAAGTCGCACCGTCAGCGTGTCGAGCAAACGCGTGAACGGGACAGCAATGAACTAATCTATCTGGCATTGCGAGTTAAAAACGCCAGCCAGACTCTTAAGGAGACAGATGACTACTCAACCTAATAAGATGTCAGTTCACAAAGAACGTTGTTTTAATAGGGCGTATGATATGTGGGGTGCGGCGGTTATGTGCCCCGATATTTATGAATATGATTCAGCAGACGACGGGCCAGAGGTAAAAGTCTGCCAGTTCTTTAATTTGTTTCCTAACGGCTCTATAAGTCAAACAATGAGGAGCGCGTACTTGGAGGTGGAATAGTGCTCCGCCTCTTAGGGCTTTTGTTTCCTCCAAAACTAGGCACCGTCAGGATGCACGGCGAGTCGGTGACGTTGTATAATATAGACGCTGGAATACTGTCTATAATACCGCCTGACGATAGTTGGGCCGGAAACGTCAAGCAGTGGAGTCAAGGCAATTTTCAATTAGTTGGTTCGGGTACGGAAATGAAAACTAGACGGCCAATCGAGCGTTTTACAATTACCTATGAAAACAAAGGGCCAGAGAAAATGGCGGTACAACTCAAACCGTTCTCATGGGAAAGCCAGATGCAAGAGAACGAGCGCGAGCTAAGCGGTTGTGGGACAGTTATGGCCTAACGATAGAACAATGGGAAACGGTCAATACCGCACAAAAAGGCGTTTGTTGGATTTGCTCCCGCCCTTCCAAGTCTGGTAAGCGGTTAAATTCAGACCATCGGCACCTCGACGGAATGTTCCGAGGACTCCTGTGTTCGGTGTGTAATCGCCTGCTAGGGCGAATTGAGCGAGCCTATCCCAAGGAAACAAACATAATACACATTGTTGGAATGATTTTTGCCTACCTTAAAGACCCTCCTGCTTCTGGCATCCTTGGAAAATCTATCTTTGGTTATGCCGGGCGCATCGGCACCAAAAAGCACCGTCAATTCATTAAAAAAGCGAAGGAAAAGCAAAATAAAATGGCGGTATAACCCGAACCTTTCTTACAGGCAAGCGAAGCGTAGAAAGAGGCATAGATGACGGCCCAATCAGTGGAAAAAGCCATAGAAAACTATGTAAAATTTATACGGTCGCATGAAAAACTGACAATAATTGTCGTTCTTGCTATTTTTGGCTTTCATTTCGTCAATAAAGGTATTTCGGCTTGGGAAGAACACGATAAACGGCAGGCTACAATAGCCCAGCAGCAGATTACGGCGCAAGCCGCCGCTAA
>DASTCT010000001.1:0-9106 GCA_035710845.1 Candidatus Angelobacter sp. | reverse complement strand
TCGTCGCAATGAGCATTGGGACACGCACATTTCTGATGAAAGATTTTTGAAAGAAACTGTAAGCGTACTACGACCTCTGCAGCAAACCGGCTAATCACCAGAACCTGAAAATTTATCGTGGCGATATGGATTCCTAGCTTTGCTCGGAATTGCAGTAAAACTCAGCTTGAGGGCTGAATGCTGATTGCTGATAGCTGATTGCTTCTTTCTCACGCTGCGTGCTCATCAACTTCCTTGAGCTGTCCGCCTTTGCCGCTGCCGGTAAAGTCGGTAAGACCGGTGACCGCGGCCATTGCGATCCCCTGTATGCGGAAGAAGCGAGATTCTGGCTCATCACTGAAGCGAAGCATGCCGGGCAGGCTAGCCACCATGCCGCATAGGCCAAAATCGATGGCGCCATGGGTCTCAAAAGAAATTTCGCGGACCACTCCACCGGGATAATCTGTGCAGAGCGCGGTAACAGTTTCTGCGGCGCCGCAAACCAGAGAGCTGATAGCAGCGCGCTTATTGCGTCTCCAGAAAAATGCAGCCATGCCAAAGAATGAAGCAGCCATGGCGTAATCAATAATGGCGTGGGCTTTCGGTTCAATCACCTTGGGCATTTTGTCAGTGGCCCATCTGGCGGTTTGGGCGAGGATCGGCATAAGAGCACCTCTCAAAAAATATTAAAAAATTTCCAACCTTGGTCAGAGGTAGGAGAGACAGGCGGAGTTGTCTTTAAGTTATTTGGCGAAGACAGGCAAAAAGTTATTCGCAAGACAGGCAAACTGGTGGCGATCGGCGAGCCGAGTTCGCGAAGACAGGAAACACAATCCCCAAATTCTGCTTGACAACCAAAGCTTGGCAGTGCAGCATACATAGCTATACAAGGTATATGGCTTTACTACGGAAAGAACCAAAATCAGAGCCTGCAGAGAAGTGGGAAGCGCAGTTGCGCAAGGGCTGCCTGGATCTTGCCATCCTTGCCTGCCTATGGGAGAAGCGGCTTTATGGCCTGGAGATCCTGCGCGGCCTGGAAGAGCATTCAAACCTTGTCCTGGCTGAAGGCACCGTTTATCCGATTCTGGCGCGGCTCAAAGAAGAAGGTTTGTTGCAATCAGAATGGGTGGAGGCGGATGCCGGCCATCCCAGGAAATATTACTGGCTCACAGCAGCAGGGCGGCAGCGAGTGGTCTCCATGGCCCACTTCTGGAACGTTTTTGCCGCCAACCTAAACAGCTTATTAAAACCGGTATTGAACGGGAAAGGACGTTGAGACCATGACATCCAATCCAATGATTGAAAGTTATTTTGATGCGCTTTCCACACAACTTTCTGACCTGGCCCAGCCCAGGCGGGAAGAGGTGATACGCGAACTGAGAGCGCACGTCTTTGACCGGCTGGAGCAGGTGACCGTGCCGAGCGACGATGATTGCCGGACGGTGCTGAAAGCAATGGGAACGCCGGAAGAGATTGCGCGCCAGTATCGTATGGAACTGCTCTTGAACCGTTCCGCATGGCGCATCTCTCCCTGGAAAATGTTGCGCACACTTTTCCGCTGGACCCTCACCGGTATTCAGGGCTACATAGTTTTCGTATTGGCAATGATGGGATACACCGTTGCAGCTTGCTTCTACATAACCGCGCTGCTCAAGACGTTCTTTCCCCACAACGTCGGCGTGTTTGTGAGCGGCGAAGGAATCAACCTGGCGGGTTTCCCTAATCCGCCGATGGGAACTGAAATCCTGGGGCCTTATTACGGCCCAATCGCTGTAGTGGTTGGATATCTGTTTACCTTTATCACTACGTTGGCGATCCGGTTCGTAATCCGGAGATTCGGCAAACTGAAGCAGAGAGTAGCTGCGGCCTCTGCGTAAAAGCATGGCCTGTTAAAGCCAAGATGTAGGCGATCAGCAGCGCTTGAATATTTGAGCACAATGAATGGTTTTGCCTAAAATGCATTTACCACTGCTGATAACATTGATCAACTCAACGCTTCGTGCATGTATCCACTGACAAATTGATTTTTCTTATCAGTGTTCCTCAGTGGTAAGAATTTTCTTTTTTGGACAAAGCAAAAATGAATCCCGAAGCTTACTAAGTTTTCATCTTGTCCCAAACCTGCCAGAACGTCTTCATTTCATCAGGCTTGCCCAGTGAGACTCGCGCGAATGTATCCATGGGCGGAAAAGGCCGGCCAATGCGGACATTGTTGCTCTTGAAATAATCGATCACTGTGCGCACCGGCCGCTGCGTGTTGATCATGACAAAGTTGGTCCAGGAAGGGATGACCTGCAGTTTGCGTGAGGCGGCCTGGCGCAGAAATTCTTCGCGATCGTTGGCATTGCGCCTCACTGCCTCTTCCAGTTCGTCATCGTGGTCCAGAGATGTGATCGCTGAGTGCAAGGCCAGAATGTTGGCATTGTCTTCAGTCTTGTATTGCTGCAGAAGCTTGATGGTGTTGGCAGAAGCAACGCCGAATCCCAGCCGTAATCCTGCCATGCCGTAAACCTTGGAAAACGTTCGGGCCACAATCACCCGGTCCATATCCACCGGCGTTTGCAGGAATGAGATGTAGTCGGCGGAGACGGGGACAAAGTCGTGATAAGCCTCATCCATCAACACATAAGTATTGGGCGGAAGATTGCGAATAAAATTTTCCAGGCTGCGCCGCGGCGTCAGGCTTGCCGTTGGATTGTTGGGATTGCAAACATAAATCAGCCCGCCCTCTTTGCCCACCGCCTCAGCCATTTGCGCAAGCTGATGCGCATAACTGGAGGCCAATTGGATCTTCACAACATCCGCCTTTACGGCCTTCGCGTAAAACTCAATGGCCTCAAACGTGGGCGATGCCATCACCAGTTTCTTGCCGGGGCCGGTAAACGCACACGCTGCCATGCGCAATATTTCAGTTGATCCCGTACCCAGAAGAACCTGTTCACGCTTTACCTTGTGCACAGCGGCCAGACGGTTCTTCAGCGCATCAGCAGCACGATCTGGATATCGATTGGCATCAAGAAATGGATTCTTGATGGCCAAAACACTGGGAAAGGGCCCATAAGCGTTCTCATTGCTATCAAGCAGGATTGGGCCGCCTGGACGTGACGTGCGTTGTGGTTCAGCCCAGGTGAAAAGCTCAGCGGGAAAACTTGTGGTGGCAACAGCGGCAGCACCCAAACCAGCGGTCTTGAAAAAAGATCTGCGGGAGAGCATGGCAGGGATTGTACTCTGGGCGGCAAAAAAATTTCTAGCAGATAAACCACAGAGGACACAATGGGACACAGAGATGCAGCTCTCATGCTCAGATCCCTCTGTGTTTCTCTGTGTCCTCTGTGGTAAAGATCTTACGCCGCTTTACCGTTCGCGCGCTTGGCAGTCTCCACCAGCGCGTTGAAGCCGGCTGAATCATTCGCAGCGATGTCAGCCAGGATTTTGCGATCCAATTCCACGCCGGCCTTTTTGAGGCCGCTGATGAACTGGTTATAGCTGATGCCCTGGGCGCGAGCTGCAGCGCCAATGCGTACGATCCAGATTGACCTATACTGGCGCTTCTTTTGTTTGCGGCCGGTGTAGGCGAACTTTAATCCGCGCTCCACCGACTCTTTGGCGGCGCGATAAAGTTTTGATTTTGTCAGAAAATAACCACTAGCGCGCTCTAATATTTTTTTGCGGCGCTGGCGGCGCTTGGTACCACGTTTTACGCGAGGCATGAGTAGCTCCCTTTTTGTTACCGATTTTCCGGCGGTTATCGCGGCTGGAGGGAAGGTTTTAGGTCCCTCTTCACACGCGGTGAACATCGCGTTATATCGATGCTCGCTTTATTTCAGGTCAGCCTCAGCGCTGATTTATCAGGCGGGCCGAACTCTGTCCCGGATATTTAATACGGGATCATTCTATGGACTTTAGGTGCGTCCGCCTTGCTCACCAGTGTATCGGTATCGAGCTGGCGTTTGCGCTTGGTGTCCTTAGAGGTAAGGATATGGCGCTTGAACGCTTTGCCGCGCTTGATCTTGCCGGTCGCGGTTTTCTTAAAGCGTTTAGCTGCGCCTTTGTGTGTTTTCATTTTAGGCATATTTTCTCTCGGCGGCTGCACCGCCTCGTTCATTAGCTCTTAGCCTTTAGCTCTTAGCTTTGGCTGACAATAAAAATTCTGATGATCGCAGTGAGGAATGACCATCAACGGACGCTGCTCTTTTAATTCAAGAGCTGCAAACAGAGGGCCTCATCATTGCTCTTGCCCTTACCCAAACATTAGCTAAAAGCCAAGGGCTAAAAGCTAAGAGCTGCTCTGCTGTTGTCCACCTGAGGCCGCCTGTTGATGCGGCGGTTTCTCCGGCTTCTTGCCGCCGGGCACCTGGCGCGGCGGAGCCAGGATTACATGCACGGTATTGCCTTCCATGCGTGGCCTGAACTCTACAATCCCTTTATCGCCGACCTCGGTCACCAGGCGTTCCAGCACCTTGCGTCCCAGGTTCTGGTGGGCCATTTCGCGTCCGCGGAAGCGCAGGCTGGCTTTTACCTTGTCGCCCTCAGAGAGGAAACGCAGCACATGGTTCCGCTTGGTCACGTAATCGTGCTCGTCCACGTTGACGCTAAACTTTACTTCCTTCAGGACGATCTGTTTCTGGTTCTTCTTCGCCGCCCGTTCTTTCTTTTCCTGTTCATACAGGAATTTGCCGTAATCCATAATTCGGCAAACTGGGGGTACGGCAGTAGGCGAGATCTCTACCAGATCAAAATTCTGTTCGCGGGCCTTTCTGGTCGCATCCTGCGGTGTCATGATGCCGAGCTGTTCACCATCTGCGCCGATCACGCGAATTTCGCGGGCGCGGATACGCTCATTCATGCGAATAAAACGCTTGTCTATACAAACCTCCTGAAGTGTCCCGGCAGGCCGCTTTTAGAGCAGAAATTGCAGGGAAGCCGATGCACCGGCAGACCAAAATTATAGCATGGCTAGTCGGATGGATGATCTCCTCTTTGCGTTCCAGTCGATCACCCGCCCCAAATCAGAACACTCCCACGCAACTGGCCCGGAAGGAATGCTCATGCCCAGTGTTGTCGACAAAGGCGCCGACCATAGTGTCAAATTTGTTGACACCGATAATGATTGTCGTCATACCGCTCGGGTCGTCGTGCGTCAGGAACCGGCCCTTATCGAGCGAGAAGCCATGAAGGTCGCCGTGGATGTGGTAAGTGCCGACGATGTCACCCTCGTTATTGATGCGAGACACCGAGGTGCCGTCCGCGCCGGGGAAGTTGATGGCGGTGTACGTTCCGTTCTTCAACATAAAGCCGTGGTCGCCGTTGTTTATGTAGGTCCCAACGATCACGCCAAAATCATTGATGCCAGCCGCCACCGTGTGCGTGGAGCCGGGAAAACGAATGGTGGTGAAATGGCCGCGGCTCAGACGGAATCCAAAAACCCCGGCCGAGCCCACAATCGTGCCGAAATTGTTGATGCTTAGCGCCTGCGTTTGCGAAGGCGCGGCGGGATCAGAGATCGAGTGAAACGCGCCGTTATGCACCACGAAGCCGTGCTGGCCCGTGCTGTTGAAATAGTCACCCACAATCTGGCCAACATTGTTGATGTCCTCGGCTTCTGTTTCTGTGGTTGTGGCGCCAGGAAAGCTGAAATGGGTGAAACTTCCCCGGAACAACAGGAACCCGCTGCTGCCAAAGGTGGGGCTGAAAGTGCCAACGATGGCGCCCTGGTCGTTGATCCCGGTGGCGAAGCTGCTGATCTCTCCCGGGATATTCAAGGTGGTGAACTTGCATTGTGCGGATGCGACAACAGAGAAGCCGATGATGCCACACAATAGGACAATTTCTTTCATGGATTGAAGAACTGTTCTCATAGATACCTCAGAAGCGACAGCTCTCACGCCGCGCGATTCGAACGTAATTAGGCAGCCATCAGAGCCAAGGGATGATGGTGTTTAACTCTGGTATTGGGACTTGGTCGGCTAGATGTGGGCTGCTGGATGGGAGGTTGGCCCGAAAGCGGTAGATTGTTCACTGGAGTTTCATTTTGGAATACGGTGCTTTTGGAATACGGTGCTCAAGATATGGTCCGGCAAGGCTGAAAAGCCGTTGCCGGACCGCTGCATCCGATAAATCAACCACCGGGTTTAGAACACGCCTGCGCAGTTGGCGCGGAAGGAATGGTTGTGCCCGCCAACATCGACATACCCTCCGACAATCGTGTCAAACTTATTGACATCGAAAATAAAGCTGGAAGGACCGGCATTCGGGTCATCATGGGTCAGAAAACGCCCTTTATCCAGCGAAAAACCATGAACGTCGCCGCCGTTGATGTCATACGAGCCCACGATGTCGCCCTCATTGTCGATCCGGTTCACCGCGGTGTCGGTAGCGCCGGGAAAATCGATGGTCGTATACACGCCGTTTTTCAGCATGAAGCCATGATTGAAGTTTTTGGCGTCTCCATACGTGCCGACGATGATTCCGGAATCGTTGATGCCGTGCGCAACGGTCCTGGTCGATCCGGGAAAGCGGATGGTCGTGAATTTTCCGCCGCTCAGGTGGAAGCCATTCACGCCCGCCATACCCACGATTGTGCCGAAATTGTTGATTCCCAGCGCTTGCGTCTGGGAGGGCGCGGAAGGATCAGAGAAGGAACTAAAGACACCGTTGTGAACCAGGAAACCGTGCTGCCCGGTTTTGACGTTCAGATAGTCGCCGACAATCTGGCCGTTGTTATTGATGTCTTCAGCCTCCGTGCTCTCGGCGCCGGGGAAGTTGAAATGACTGAACTGGCCCTGAAACAACAGGAAGCCGCGATCGTCCGTGGTGCTGGTGGTGAACGCGCCTACGATGGCGCCCTGGTCATTGATCCCAAGAGCGGTGCTGGTGACTGCTCCGGGGATGTTCAAAGTGGTGTACTTGCACTGCGACGTTGCGGCAACGCAGAAGCCAAAAATCGCGCATAAAAAGCAGAGATTGAAAAGACGATTGCTGATTCCTTTCATGACACCTCAAGGACGAAGCGGTAGCCCGCGCTTGTCAGATAAAAATTCTTGCTTGCCCTTCAGTGCCAGGGATGATGGGGCTGGATAAGAACGAGGGACATGTGAGCTAGATGTGGGTTGCTGAATTCAGGTTGGCCATGTACGCTTGGCAGCGTAATTTGACATCGATTAGAGAAGCCTCAGGAACGATCAATTGCATTCTCACATCCGGCCCATCTGAGCTTTTCTATGGCTGCCGGGTCGGAACCGCGATAGCGAACTGCGCCGCAGCAGCTTCCTTCAATCGCTTTGACTGCGTGGACAAGTTCAAGAGCCGTTTCTGGCTGCTTTCGAAAAAAACAGTGCGTGAGATCGCCCTGTGAATTCACGTCCCATTCAATCAACTCTGGCGCCGCACAATGAGGCATTCCACACGCTATACATTCACCATTGAGAACATAAAAATCGCCAGGAGCATTTTTAGGATGAGGTTGGTCGGGACGCGGGTCGAGTGAAGCCAGGGCTGGCGGTCCCCAGTCCTGCGTCTCATCCAGCCAAGGCACACGTTTACTAAACAGCGTGAGCAACGGCTTCGTTTTGTGCCAGGGCCACCAACCCTTCATCTTCAACCTCGATGATCTCTGCGGACAGGACTTGATTGGCTGAGTGCCTGCCTGCGACTCTTACCTTCAGGTAATTGTCGCTCAGCGCTTCGGTCGAGTCTTCATCGCCCGTCTGCAATGTGATCACATCAAGACTCTGGCCAATGAATTTTTTGCGAAACTCCAGATTCTTCTCTGCCGCCAGTTCCCGCAACATGCGATTCCGCTCTCGCGCAACGTGCACCGGCACCTGGCCCGGCATGGCCGCTGAAGGCGTTCCGGGGCGTGACGAGTACGTAAACACGTGCAGGTAAGTAAATGGCAGATGCTCGATGAAGCTGCGGCTCTCTTCAAACAACTCGTCGGTCTCGCCGGGGAAGCCGGTCATTACGTCCGCGCCGATCGCAGCATCCGGCATGGCTTCATGGATCTTTCTGATCTTCTCCGCATAGTGCCAGGGACGGTATTTGCGATGCATCCGGCGCAGAATGCGGTCACTGCCAGATTGCAGAGGAACATGGGCGTGCTTGGCAATTCGCGGCGAGCCGGCGACCAGCGCAATCAACTCATCGCTCCAGTCCATCGGCTCGACGGAACTGATGCGAATTTTCTCGATATCGGTGTGCTCCAGCAGCTCGCGCACCAACTGCTCAAATCTTTGCTGCGGCTCAAAGTCGCGGCCCCAGCGGCCCAGGTTGATGCCGCTGAGAACAACCTCACGATACCCTGCGGCCACGAGCGCGTTGGCCTCGGCAATCACGCGCTCAAGCTTCATCGAACGGCTTTGGCCGCGAACGCTGGGAATAATGCAGAAAGAGCAACGATTGTCGCAGCCGTCCTGGACTTTCAGATTCGGGCGCGTTTTTTCTGCAATGCTCTCGCCGGCAAACACGGGCGCGGCAATCAGCTCTGTGTGTGCAAAGATATCGCCTACCAATGTGAAAGCCGGTGCAGAGAGGGCGACGGTTTCCAGCGGCAAAAAATTCTGCGTAGCATTATTTTGCGCAGCACTAAGGTGGGCTAAGTCATTTTGGCTGGCGTCAGCCGCAACAATCTCCGCAACTTGGTGTTTGTGTGAATTGCCTACTACCCACGTTACACCGGAAAGATTAGCCACTTCCTGCGGCGCACGCTGGGCGTAGCACCCTGTGACCATGATTTTTGCGTCCGGGTTCTCACGATGGATCCGGCGAATAGCAGCACGGGCATCCTGGTCAGCCGCGGCTGTGACGGTACAGGTGTTGAGCACGACAACCTCGGCATCCAGAGCTGAATTGGCAGGAGCAAAGCCATTTGTCGTAAGTTGGCGTTCCAAAGCGGCGCTATCCGCCTGTGTGGCCCTGCAACCAAAGCTTTGAATGAAAACGCGAGGCATGAACAAGTATTATAATTTGAAGTTCGGGCAAGGTACGTTGCAGGTAAGCTAACAACCTTGTGAGCTGCTGCCTGCATCTTAAATTGCGCGACAAAGTGTTTTCTATATTCTCCGTGGAGTTCCCCATGAAACGCCGCATCCTTCTGGTTGACGATGAATTGGCCATTCTGCTGACCTTA